>JAKSKH010000035.1 GCA_024401855.1 Bacteroidales bacterium
ATGTCGCCATTCATTGAGCGGGTAAGCGGGGGGCAGAGTCCCCTAAAAACGGAAAGAGGTCTGCAGATTTCTGCAGACCTCTTGAAGCTCCCCTGATGTTCGAAATATTGAACCTCTGGGAGGGGTTCAAGGAGGTCGTCAAATTCATTGATAATAATAGAGTTTGGCTTGATGCATTGATGGGAAAAGATTATCTTTACCGAACAAAATAATTAACATTATGGAGAATAAAATCAAGTTGTTTGAAGACAGGCGTATAAGATACGCCTGGGATGCGGAGAAGGAAGAATGGTTCTTCTCCATTTCAGATGTGGTTGAGGCTTTAACTGATAGTGCTGACCCGAAACAGTACATAAAAAAGATGAGAGCCAGAGATGAATCACTCAATTCCAACTGGGGTACAATTTGTACCCCTGTTCAGATGAGAGGTCTGGACGGAAAATCCAGAAAGATTCAATCCTCAGATGCACAAGGGATTCTTCGAATCATTCAGTCTATCCCATCACCCAAGGCCGAGCCTTTCAAAATGTGGCTGGCACAGGTGGGTGCGGAAAGGGTTGATGAAATCGCAGACCCTGAAAAGGCTATCCTCAGAGGCGCTGAATACTATCGCGCCAAAGGATATACGGAAGGGTGGATAAATCAACGCCTTCAAGCTATTGAGATGAGGAAAGAACTTACCGATGAATGGAAGGCCAGGGGGATAGAAAAAGAGCGCGATTATGCTATTCTTACTAACGAGATGACAAAGGCGTGGAGCGGATTGTCAGTTCGTGATTACAAGCAGTTGAAAGGTTTGAAGAAGGAGAATCTTCGGGACAATATGACCAATGTGGAGTTGGTTTTGAATATGCTTGCAGAAGTCACCACAACAGCGATTTCAAAGTCTCGTAAACCAGAGACATTTGTTGAAAGCAAGGCGATAGCAAAGGAAGGCGGTGACGTCGCCAAGGATGCTCGTCTGAACATTGAGAAGAGGACTGGAAACAAAGTGATTTCTCCAGCAAATGCCAAAGACAAACTCCAGCTTGACATCAAGTCCGAATAATAATTCTCGATTAATTGCTATAGTGATGACTTTGCTGGATAAAATACGATTGTCACGCAAGTTCGGCAAAACCACATCTCGACCTTTTTGCTCCCCTGATGTTCGAAATATTGAACCTCTGGGATGGGCTCAAAGAGGTTGTTAAATTCATTGATAATAATAAAGCTTGGCTTGATGGCTTGATAGGAAATCATTATCTTTACAAGACTAAGTTTTAATGTTATGGGAAATACAGAAATGATGCAGCAGTTCGAGGGCTTGAAAGTCAGGACTGCATGGAATGAGGACGAGGAGAAATGGTATTTCTCTATCGTTGACGTTGTAAAAGTATTGACGGATAGCGCAGATCCTAAGCAATATATTAAGAAGATGCGATTGCGTGATTCTGAGTTGAACTCCAGGTGGGGTACAATTTGTACCCCTACTGAAATGGTGGCTGCCGATGGCAAGAAATATCTGACACAGGCCGCATCTGCTGAGCAGATTTTCCGTATCATACAGTCAATCCCTTCTTCAAAAGCGGAGCCGTTCAAAGTCTGGATGGCACAGGTCGCCGCTCAACGCGTTGATCAGGCGATAGACCCTGAGCGAAGCATTGACCAGGCTGTTGCCGATTACAGGAGGCTGGGGTATTCGGAGGCATGGATTACCAGGAGGATCAAGACCATTGAAATTCGCAAGGGACTTACCGATGAATGGAAGAGGGGAGGGGTAACAAAGGAAGTTGATTTCGCTTTTCTGACCGACCTGATGTCCAAGACTTGGAGCGGGCTCTCCACCAAGGAGTACAAACACCTTAAAGGGCTAACGAAGGAGAACCTTCGTGACAATATGACCAATATGGAGCTCCTACTTAATGCGCTGGCGGAAGAGTCTGCCACTCAGCTGAGCAAGGAGCGCAACCCCGAGGGCCTCGTTCAGAATGCCGTCGTCGCGGAAGAAGGTGCGGAAGTCGCGAAAACTGCCAAGGAAGACTTTGAGAAACGTCTCGGCCGCAGCGTGGTTACGTCAGAAAAGGCTATCGACTATATCCAGTCGCCAGAAGAACTTCCGTTCAATAAAAGATAAATTGCAATGAGCAAGATTATATCCGTCCTGATAGCCCTTCTTCTGTCCTGCAATAACCTACTTGCAATCAATCCAGAAAGGACATACCAATATACTCCAAGCCAATATGGATTGCGATACAAAACACTATCCGTTGATACGGAAGACGGTGCAACATTATCAGTTTGGCATATCCCAGCAAAAAGACACGCCAAAAGAGCCACCCCGATTATAATCGCAAATTCGGATGCTGGGAATATGGGATATTGGTCAAACCTTGCCTACTATCTGAACTATTTGGATTACGATGTATGGATGTTCGATTGGCGGGGATTTGGTGAGAGCTCTGACTTTGAGGCAAAACGTGAGAGGCTCTTCTATACTGAATATGTGAAAGACCTCAAAGCCGTTGTTGAGAGAGTTTACCAAAACAGAAAACAATCGGTGGTGCTGATAGGATATTCAATGGGAACTCTTGTGATTGAGGAATACTTGAAGCAGTACCCTCATTCCAATATATCTGCGGCAATTCTTGATGGATATGTAGGCAATCCTCATTCCTTTGTTTCAAACATGGACAAGCAGGGGAAGCGAATAGAATTGCCCGAAGGATACGAATTCAATGATGTCCCTATTGATATTCCGACATTTATTGTATCTGCTAAAAAGGATACGAATTGCCCGAAGGAGAACATTCCCTCATTGAATGAAAAGATAAAGGTTGTGGAATACGACTGTGGGCATATAATGGCCTTATCAACTTCCCCTGACGAGTATATTACTGACATTCATACATTTATTCAGGGGGTTCGGAATTCCCATTTGTCGAATTGATTATTTGAGCGAAGCAAAGGCGGCATCAGCCGCCGCGACGCAGGAAGGGAGCGATGCGACCGAAGGAGTCGCCGCCTGAAGGTCGCACTTTGTGTTCGTCATTGCTGACGAAAACGGGGTTGTAAACGGCCATTTGTCCCCCGAAATGGCTGAAAATCGGGGGAGAATGGAGTCTTTTTTACCCCGATTCGCAAAATAGTCGGGTCTGAGAATATGAGGTCCTGGAAGGGGACGAAAAAAGCGGGCGACAGATGTCGTCCGCTTTTGGAGCTCCCCTTCTAGGACTTGAACCTAGGACCCCCTGATTAACAGTCAGGTGCTCTAACCAACTGAGCTAAAGAGGAATTTATTACCCATCTCCTCGATTGGGATTGCAAAGATACTGCAAAAACTGAATTATGCAAAACTTTTTAAATATTTTTATGCTATATTTGTGACATATGGACGTGAGATTGTTGTCTGATATGATTCTTGATCTGCTCGTGGAGAACGACCAGGTGGGACTGCCCGGAGTGGGAACCTTCGTGGCCGACGTTGCCCCGGCGACTTTTTCGGACAGGGGCTTTACAATCAATCCCCCGTACAGGAGGCTGTTCTTTTATCCGTCGTGCATGGAGGAGAACCTTCTGGTCCGGATGTATGCGGAGAGCAACAATCTGGACGAGGAGACTTCCAGGACATATATATTAAACTTTCTTCTGGAACTCAAGGAAGTCCTCAAAGACAGGAAATCCATAACTTTCCCGGGTCTTGGACGCTTGCGCATGACAAAGAACAATACTGTTTTCTTTGTGGCGGATGAAAACCTCGACATTTATCCCGAGGGGGTGGGCCTTCCGGCGGTCTCCCTGAAGACTCACGTTCTTCTTGATGACGATGAGGAGGTGACAATCGGAGCGCCTTTCTTCCGGCCCGCACAACCTGAAGACCCGGAGCAAGCGGAAGAACCGGAACAAGCGGAAGAACCGGAACAGCCGGCACAACCGGAACAGCCGGCAGATAACGAGCCTGAACCTGCGGCAGACGATGAGTCTGAGCCAATGGCCCCTTACGAGCCAGAGTTCAGGATGAAATGGTGGATGTGGGCAGTCATAGCTTTTTCCGTGATAATAGTCCTGCTGGAAGCCTTCCTCATAACCGCCGAGCTGGCCCCGGATTTCGTGGACTCCTTACTGTATTCAACGGAAGAACTCAGGATAATCAATTACTGATGCAAGATCTGATATATCCAAGCTCCCCGGCTCCTGTAATCAGAGGATGTTCCTATTCAAAGGCGTCCGAGATGCTGCCGGTGGTTGACGTGAACCTTAACGTGATAAAACAGGCCCCGAGGGAGTTCCTTCACGGCGCCTCCGAGATTCTGCATCCGGTGGTTCACCTGCACATCATAGACAGGGAGGGCAGGCTTTACCTGCAGAAGAGAAGCGACACCAAGGACTTCCTTCCGTCACTCTGGGATACGGCCGTTGGCGGACACGTGACTTACGGAGAATTCCTGATTGAGGCACTTTGCCGGGAGGCCTCCGAAGAACTAGGACTCACAGATTTCAATCCCATCTTCCTGAAGTCGTATGTGTTTGAATCCACACGGGAGCGGGAACTTGTGAATGTGTTCGCGGCAGTCGGAAATTTCAAGCCGGTGCCGGACTTGAATGAAGTGTCCGAAGGACGGTTTTGGTCCTTCGATGAAATAAACCGCAGCATTGGAACAGGAATTCTGACACCGAACTTCGAGTCGGAATTCCGCATGATAGGCCAATCACTGCTTGCCTTGCTTTAGGATAATGGACAATATAAGTAAATTCATACAGGATCAGCTGTCCGTATGGCCGTTGGCCTCAGCCAATTTCCGGGCCCTCAAGTCTGTAATGACCAAGGAGGTGACGGTGAACGGGATGCGCTGCACCGTTCAGTTCAACCCCGGGCGCGTGGCCTCTTCCACTGCCAAGACCGATCCGGCATCCATTGCGGCCAGACCCTGCTTCCTTTGTGCGGGGAACAGACCTGCGGAACAGTTCCATCTCAAGTTCGAGGGAAGGAAGGGACGGATGTACAACATCCAGGTCAATCCCTTTCCCATTTTCCCGAAGCATCTTGTGATAGTGCGGCAGGAGCATATACCCCAGGCTATATGGCACCATTTTCCGGACATGCTCGAATTCGCGAGGCTGCACACGGACTACACCGTCTTCTACAACGGTCCCTGCAGCGGAGCCTCCGCCCCGGACCACCTGCATTTCCAGGCCTGCCCGCGTTCCATGATGCCGCTTGAGGTTGCGGCGGATGAATTCCTGGACAACCCAGGCGAAGCCCTCGCCCGTGAAAGGGATGCGCGTCTGTACCGCTATCCCGCCTACGCAAACGGAATATTCGTACTGAAGGCCACTACATCCAAGTCGCTCGCCAAGCTTTTCTACCGCCTTCTGGACTGCACGGACAGGAACGAAGGCGAGATAGAACCCCGCTTCAATCTCTTTGCATACTGCAAGGACGGCGAATACCGCACGATTGTGGTCCTGCGTTCGGAGTTCCGCTCCCATCATTACTTCTCCACCGGCGGGGACCATCTGTCAATCAGTCCCGGCGCCGCCGATATGATGGGCATATTCGTGGCACCTTTCGAGGAGGATTTCAGGAAGGTCACCGCCGGACACCTGGAATGCATGATAAGGGAGGTGACCATATCCGACGGGGAGCAGGATATGATAATCCGCCGTCTGACCCGCAGGGAGGCAAAGATCGATGTGGGCATAATGTCCGCGCGCGAAATAGTGTTCGAAATCATATCCGACGGGGCCGGCCCGCAGAAGGTGGTCTGGCACGACGGACGCATAGCGTACAACGGGATGCTGTACGATGAACTTTACTTCGATTCCATCACTCGCTCGACACTCTTCGACGAGGCTTCGTTCATCCTTTACGACGTCACCATAGGAATAGACTTCCACTGGCAGCGGAAGCGCACCCTCAAGTATGCCGGCGGGCTCAAGTTCATAGTGGAGGGAGACAGGATAACGGCGGTAAACCGCGTGGGAATGGAGAATTATCTGTTGAGCGTGATTTCCTCCGAGATGAAGTCGTCCGCATCGCCGGAGCTTCTCAAGGCCCATGCCGTCATATCCCGGAGCTGGGTAATGCGCAGGGTGGAGGACCACAGCGCGCACGAGGCGTACGATGTCTGCGCCGACGACCATTGCCAGCGCTACCAGGGTCTTACGATGGCTGTGGGCGTGAACGTACGCAAGGCAATCGATGAAACCTGGGGGCAGGTTCTCAGATACAATGGCGAGATATGCGATGCCCGCTATTCAAAGTGCTGCGGCGGCAAGACCGAGCTCTTCAGCACTTGCTGGGAGGATGAAGACCCGGCTTACCTTCAGTCTTTTGAGGATTCTGACGGTGGAAAGCATTTCTGCGACTGTCAGGATGCGGCTGTCCTTTCTCAGGTGCTCAACGATTACGACATGGAGACACGCGATTTCTACCGATGGGAGGTCAGATACACGAGGAAGGAACTGTCCGGGCTTGTTGCTGAACGGACCGGAGAGGATTACGGAGAAATAATTTCTCTGGAACCTGTGGAGAGAGGGCCTTCCGGGCGCATAAAATATCTGAAAATAAACGGAACTCTCAAATCCGGCGTAATAGGCAAGGAACTGGCGGTAAGGCGCGCGCTGAGCGGCAGCCACCTGAAGAGCTCCGCTTTCGAAATTGAAACCGACGGCGACACGTTCATCCTGAAGGGCCGTGGTTGGGGTCACGGTGTGGGTCTTTGCCAGATAGGCGCTGCAGTGATGGCGGACAGGGGATACAGTTACAAACAGATTCTTGAACATTACTATCGTGGGGCAAAGATTGAACAATAATGCGCTGACCTGGGTTCCGACCCTGTATTTTGCGGAGGGACTGCCGTATTTCATCGTCAATACCATCTCTCTCGTGATGTACAAGGACCTTGGGATGAGCAACGGCTCGCTTGCTCTTCTGACCAGTCTGATAAGCCTTCCGTGGATGCTCAAGCCTCTCTGGAGCCCCTTCGTGGACATTTTCCGCAGCAAGAGATGGTGGGCCGTGACTATGCAGGCGCTGATGGCGCTGACTCTCGCCGCCGTCGCCTTATGCGTTCCGCGCAACCCTTCGGGCGAGATTTCCGCCTACGTTGGGACGCTGGTGTTTTTCGTGATAGCCGCTTTCGCGTCCGCTACGCATGACATTGCGGCGGACGGCTATTATATGATAGCGCTGGATACCAGGAATCAGTCCGCCTTCGTCGGTATCAGAAATACTTTCTACAGGATAGCGATGGTGTTCGGCCAGGGGGTGCTTGTGGTGCTCGCCGGACTGTTCGAGAAATCGCTCGGGAACGTATCCCGCGCGTGGACGCTCACGCTGCTCGTCAGCGCGGCCGTTCTTGCATCGGTCACCGTCTATCATTCATTCCGTCTTCCCAGACCGTCTGAAGACGTGATGCAGGGCCGAAAGAAGGCGGACGAAGTCTTCCGTGAGTTCGGCCAGGCTTTCGCCCTGTTCTTCCGCAGGGACGGGGTGTGGCTCGCCATAGCCTTCCTTCTGCTTTTCCGTCTGCCGGAGGCTCTCTCCGTGAAGATGCTGTATCCGCTTTTCAGCGATCCCGTTGAGGCGGGAGGCCTGGGGCTGGGGAAGTCTGAGTTCGGTATAGTCTACGGCACCGCCGGAGTGATAGCGCTGCTTGCAGGAGGAATCCTTGGAGGCCTCCAGATATCCCGTGCCGGCCTTAAGAAGTGCATGCTGCCCATGGCGTTGAGCCTTGCCCTCCCGTGCGGGGTGTATCTTTACATGGCTGCCGCCCGGCCGGCATCAGTTCTTCTGATCGGCGCTCTGGTGGTGCTTGACCAGTTCGGTTACGGCTACGGTTTCACGGCATATACAATGTATATGATACGTTTTGCCGAGGGGCCCTTGAAGACCTCTCATTATGCAATCTGTACCGGCTTCATGGCGCTTTCCATGCTGCTGCCCGGGGCTGTTGCCGGTTATCTCCAGCAGTCGCTGGGTTATGTGGGATTCTTTATACTCGTAATGATATGTTGTACGGCAACTTTATTCGTCACTTTGTCTGCGCGGCGGCGCTTGTGACAGGAATCTGCGCATCGGCGCAGGTAAAAACGGGCATTGAAGTGCTCCGCGACACGGATTTCCGCATCCTTGAGGGAAAACGCGTGGGGCTGGTCACAAACCCCAGCGGTGTGGACAGCCGGCTGCGTTCCACCGTGGATATCCTGAATGAGGCCCGCCAGGTGAATCTTGTTGCCCTGTATGCTCCGGAACATGGCATACGCGGCGACATCTATGCGGGAGGGAAAGTTGAATCCGGCGTTGACGAGTCCACAGGTCTTCCTGTATTCTCCCTCTACGGCGCCACCCGCCAGCCTACGGCGGAGATGCTTGAAGGAGTGGATGTGATGGTGTACGACATACAGGACGTGGGAACCCGTTCCTACACCTTCATCTCCACGCTCGGGCTTGTGATGCGCACCTGCGCGTCGCTGGACATACCGGTGATTGTTCTTGACCGTCCCAACCCTCTGGGAGGCAACAAGATAGAAGGCCCGCTCGTGCAGAACGGCTTCCATTCTTTCGTAAGTCAGTACAAGATTCCGTACATATATGGCCTTACCGTTGGGGAACTGGCGAATCTGATAAACGGGGAGGGGCTCAACCGCGGCCAGAGCGGAAAGGAGGACCCGCCCTTCTGCGACCTTACCGTCATTCCCATGGAAGGATGGACCCGTGACATGCTCTTTAATGATACGGGACTTCCGTGGATTCTGCCTTCTCCCAATATCCCCTATGCGGAAAGCGCCATAGGCTATCCTTCGGCGGGGCTTTGCGGGGAGCTGTACAATTATCTCAACATCGGGATAGGCTATACCCTTCCTTTCGGCACCTTTGCGGAGGAATGGGTTGATGCGGACAGGCTCAAGGAGAAACTTGACAGCTACAACGTCCCGGGAGTGGCCTGGAGGACCATACATTACAAGCCCATCTCCGGACGTCTGGCCGGCAGGATGGTGCATGGGGTACAGTATTTCTATACCGATTATGAGAAGGCGGAGATAACCCTCACGCAGTTCTATGTAATGCAGGCCGTATATGAACTTTACGGAAAGAATCCTTTCCCGACTGCCGGAGACAGGCTGTCCATGTTCAACAAGGTGTGCGGAAGCGATTTCGTGTCAAAAACCTTCATGCAGGGCATAAAAGTCCAGGATATAGCGGACTACTGGCGCAAGGACGTGGAGGTGTTCCGCGAAACGGCGCAGAAATATCTTATTTACTGATTTCCGCCAGAACGGCAAGAGAACGGCTTGGGGCTGAACTTTCCAGTTCCAGGCCGCTTCCGTTTCCGGCGGCATCCAATCCTTTCGCTGCCAATACTCTTTGCAGCTGCCGTGCGACGGCCGGCGCCGGGTCTATGAATCTGATTCCTTTCGGGGCGAGCCTTTTCATCAGGGGGAGAAGAAAAGGGTAGTGCGTGCATCCCAGAACCACGGTGTCCGCTCCCGCATCTATCAGCGGCTGGAGACTGTTGCGTACAACCTCCTCGGCGTGGGGGCCTTCGAGTTCAAGATTCTCCACCAGTTCCACAAAACCTTCCCCTACGTGTTCTATCACCTTTATGCCTCCGGAGTATCTGTCTCTGGTGTCAAGATATTTGGAAGCCTTCAGGGTCCCGGCTGTGGCAAGAACGCCTATGATTCCGCTTCTTGTGCCAAGGGCCGCCGGTTTTACGGCCGGTTCCATTCCCACAAAGGGAATGTCATAGTTCGCCCTCAGATGCGCTATCGCGGCGGCTGTGGCTGTGTTGCAGGCAATCACCACGGCATCGGCTCCCTTGCTGAGGAAATGCTCCGTGATTGCGTCGGCGCGTCCGGTTATGAATTCCTGTGATTTTGTTCCGTAGGGGCAGTTGGCGTTGTCTGCATAGTAGATGTATCTGTGCCCCGGGAGAATTCCTGCAATCTCCCTGTATACCGAAAGACCTCCGGAACCGGAGTCCATTATGCCGATTACAGCCATACAGATACAAATATAATGTTTTTCAATGGAAATTGTTAAATTTGTGGGTTATGATAACGCAGGAACAAATACGCGACTTGAAGCAGAGGGTGGATACCCTCGAGAGATGTCTGGCTATTGCCGCCAGGAGAAACGAGGTTAAGGAGAAGGAGATGCGGAGCCAGGCTCCCGATTTCTGGGACGATCCCAGGAAGGCTGAGGCTTTCCTGAAGGAAATCAGCTTCGTAAAGGCCTGGGTGTCCGCGTATGATGCTGTCAAATCTGCAGTGGATGACGTTGAGGTTCTTCAGGAACTTGATCCCGAAGGGTCGGACATAGATGTGGCCTTCGCAGATGCCGTTTCCAAGGTTGAGGACCTGGAACTCAAGAATATGCTCGGCGCGGAGGGAGACAATCTGGGTGCCGTGCTCACCATCAATTCCGGAGCCGGAGGAACGGAAGCCAACGACTGGAGCGCAATGCTCATGCGCATGTATATGCGCTGGGGCGAACGCAACGGCTACAAGATGACCGTAACGGAGCAGATAGAGGGCGACGAGGTCGGGATCAAGAGCTGCACCATCAGCTACGAGGGAGATTATGCCTACGGGTATCTGAAGGCGGAGTCCGGAGTCCACAGGCTTGTGCGTATCAGCCCTTTCAATGCGCAGGGCAAGCGTCAGACCACTTTCAGCAGCGTTTTCATATATCCTCTCGTGGATGACAGCATAAACATAGAGATAAATCCTTCCGACATAGAGTGGGACACCTTCCGCTCGGGCGGACACGGCGGACAGAACGTCAACAAGGTCGAGACCGGAGTGCGCGTCCGGCACATCCCTACGGGAATCACCGTGGAGAATACTGAAACCCGTTCCCAGCAGGACAACAGGCAGAACGCCCTGCGCATCCTCAAGTCCAGGCTCTACGACATAGAGCTGAAGAAGCGTCAGGAGAAGCAGGCCGAGCTTGAGGGTCAGAAGAAAAAGATAGAGTGGGGCTCGCAGATACGCTCATACGTGCTTCACCCCTACAAAATGGTCAAGGACCTCCGCACAGGATGTGAAACGGCCGACACCCAGGGCGTCCTGGACGGAGATCTCAACACTTTCATGAAAGAATTTCTAATGAACAATTGATATGGCAGAGTTTAAGTATGCACCCATGTTCCAGCTTGGAACAGACACAACAGAGTATTATAAGATTCCCGGATCGGAGAAACTCGTATCGACAGGAGAGTTCGAAGGCCGGAAGATTTTGAAGGTAAGCTCCGAGGCTCTCACTTTGATGGCAAACACCGCATTCAGGGATGTAAGTTTCCTTCTCAGGCGCAGCCATAACGAGCAGGTGGCCAAGGTCCTTTCAGATCCTGACGCCAGCGGAAACGACAAATACGTGGCTCTCACCTTCCTCCGCAATGCGGAAGTTTCTGCAAAGGGAAAGCTCCCTCTCTGCCAGGATACCGGAACCGCCATCATCCACGGAGAGAAAGGCCAGAGGGTCTGGACCGATTTCGACGACAAGGAGGCCCTCAGCCTCGGAGTCTACAAGACATATACGGAGGAGAACCTGCGCTACAGCCAGAACGCGCCCCTCGACATGTACAACGAGGTCAACACCAAGTGCAACCTTCCCGCGCAGATAGATATCGATGCAGAGGAGGGAGATGAATACAGATTCCTGTGCGTTACCAAGGGAGGCGGCTCCGCAAACAAGACATACCTCTATCAGGAGACCAAGGCCCGCATCCAGAATCCCGGCACCCTTGTTCCCTTCCTTGTTGAGAAGATGCGCAGCCTCGGCACGGCGGCCTGCCCTCCTTACCATATCGCTTTCGTGATAGGCGGCACTTCCGCAGAGAAGAATCTTCTTACCGTCAAGCTCGCCTCCACACATTACTACGACAACCTTCCCACCTCGGGAGACGTGACAGGACGCGCCTTCCGCGATGTCGAGCTTGAAAAGCAGCTTCTTGAAGAAACCCACAAGATAGGTCTCGGAGCCCAGTTCGGAGGAAAATACATGGCTCACGATGTACGCGTGGTACGTCTGCCCCGTCACGGTGCAAGCTGCCCCATAGGACTCGGCGTCAGCTGCTCCGCAGACCGCAACATCAAGGCGAAGATCAATGCCGACGGTATATGGATAGAGAAGATGGACGACAAGCCCTACGAACTCATTCCCGAGGAACTCCGCAATGCCGGTGAGGGTGAGGTTGTGAAGGTGGATCTGAACAGGTCGATGAAGGAGGTCTGCAAGCAGCTCAGCCAGTATCCGGTAAGTACCCGTCTCAGCCTGAACGGAACCATAATAGTTGCCCGTGACATAGCTCACGCCAAGCTCAAGGCCCGTCTCGACGCCGGTGAGGACCTTCCCGACTATTTCAAGAACCATCCCGTTTATTATGCAGGTCCCGCAAAGACTCCCGCAGGAATGCCCTGCGGCTCGATGGGCCCCACCACGGCCAACCGTATGGACCCCTATGTGGATGAGTTCCAGGATCATGGCGGCTCAATGATTATGCTTGCAAAGGGTAACCGCACACAGGTGGTTACGGATGCCTGCAAGAAGCACGGCGGTTTCTATCTCGGTTCTATCGGAGGCCCCGCCGCCATCCTTGCCCAGAACAATATCAAGAGCATAGAGTGCGTGGAGTATCCCGAACTCGGCATGGAGGCCATCTGGAAGATTGAAGTCGAGGATTTCCCCGCATTCATCCTCGTGGATGACAAGGGCAACGATTTCTTCAAGAAACTCGGACTTTAATATTATACCGCTTTGAAGAAGGTCCTCCGCATACTGGCCTGGGTGGTTGCCACCATTCTGGCATTGAATATCCTGACGGTTGTGGGGGTCCGTCTTTATGTGAGTTCCGGCAGGGCCGGCCATATGATTGACAGGCTGGCCGCGGAAAAGATTGACGGCAGTCTTTCCTATTCCGGATACGATGTCAGTTTCCTGAAATCCTTCCCGTTCGTCCGGATAAGCATGGACTCGGTAAGTGTCACTTATCCGCACGGCAAGTTCGCCGTTTACGATACGCTGGTGGCGGGACGGGAGACTTTTCTCGATGCCGGGCGCGGAGAAGAGGCCGACACTCTCCTGAGTTTCGACACTTTTTCCATAAGGACCAATCTGCACAATCTGCTTGTCGCCAGAATCAGCGTGGACGACATACACCTTTCCGGTGCAAGGTTTTTCCTGCATTCATACTCCGGAGGCCATTCCAACATGGAAGTTTTCAAGGCGGGTGCCGAGGAGGATGATGCCGATTCATCTTCACTTTCCATCCCCTGGATATATCTGGAAAAGGTCCTGATAGACAATACCTCTTCTGTGGTTGTCACTATGCCGGAGTCTTCCGTGTACCTTGATGCATCGATGGGGAGCCTTGTCTTGCAGGGCCGGTTCAGGACCGTCGGAGGAAACCCCGTCCTGCGTTCGCTGGAGTCCGGGGCGTATTCTTTGGCGTTCAAAGGTTTTGTTGGGGATAATTCCGTCAGTTTCTGTGCGGACAGCCTGGTCGTCAGACAGAGAAGGAACGGCCTTTTCAGCGTGGATCTTGTGTCTGACGCTGTGGTGGACATTCCGTCCAAGGGAACTTTCAACGTTCCGCTGACCCTGTCTTCGTACATAGGCTTTGACCCCAAGGACGGAGGATACGCGTTCCGTATTCCTGCATTCGATGCCAACGTAGCGCACGTGCCGCTTCATCTTGAAGGGGAGCTTTCGGCTTTCCGTGACAGTATCCCCATGGACCTGAAACTGGTTGTAAGGGATGTTCCTCTCGATAAACTTGCCGCCGAGTACGGCAGAATTGTCTCTAAGGACCTCAGTACGGTAAGCACGACGGCCAGAATGACTTTGGAGGCCGGGGCCCGCGGTGTCTATTCCTCTTCCGGGGGCAGGCTGCCGGCAGTGGAGGCAAGCATTGATCTGCCGGAAAGTTATGTTGAGTACAAACCCTGGAGAACTTCCGGGAAAGTGACTTTGCAGGCCAACGGGTCAATGACTGAAGACAGGTATGTAACCGCCGAGGTTACAAGACTGCTTACCAGGATGAAAGGTCTGGACATAGACCTGGCCGGAGCCGTTGAGAATTTGCTGGGCGTGAACCCTGAAATGGCGTTTAAGGTTAAGGCGGACCTGGAGTCTTACAATATCATCAAAATCCTCAATCTTGACACGCTGTTGCGGGCGAGGGGTGTGATTTCCATCGATGCCAGGGCCTACGGCTGCAAGTCGGACCTTGACAGCATGACTTTCGAAAACTCCTCTATTTCCGGCAACCTTTCCAGCGGCAGGCTTCTGTGCGCCCTGCCTTCCGACACTCTTACGGCAGGGATGTTCGGGACCGCAGTGGAGTTCTACTCCGGGGCCAGGGGGCTGATGCTTGACGTGGATGTTGACAGTGCCAGGGTAAGAAAGGGGAAGAACCTGCAGATGCGTGTGAGGGAGATGTGCAACCGCGGCGAATTCTTCAAACTTGAGTCCAGAGGCGTAATGGTACCCCGCCTGCAGCTCAACCACCGCAGCCGCAACCTTTTCCTGAAATCGGGAGCCAACCGTGTGTTCGTCAGGGAGATGGATGCCGGCGTCTCTGTGCAGAAAAGAGTCCGTGCCGTGCTGGATTCGTCATCGCTGCGCAGGATTCCGATACACGGAAGGAAGTCTGCCGGAGACATAGACATTGCCCTGGATTCCACCTTCTCCCGCTATCTTGAGGAATGGCAGCCCGATGCCTTCGTGAAGATGAACAGAGGAATGGTCATTACGCCGTATCTGCCTTTGCGCATGAGGCTGAGCTCTCTCAATGCGCTGTTCGACGGGGAGGATCTTACCGTGGATACGGTTGCCGCCAGCGTCGGCAGTTCCGACGTCGCCATGAAAGGCTACGTCAGGGGACTTGGACGCGCCCTGAGAAGGAGGGGCTTCCTCGAATCGCGTGTTGATATAAGGTCGAAGAAAATCAATGTCAACGAGATTCTCGCTGCCATCAATCTGGGAATGGAAACTCCCAAGGATACGGTGATGAAGAGTGAGACCGACGAAAGTCTGGTTGTAGATACCCTGCAGAATGCCAAGCTTCAGACGATTACCCTTGAGGAGATGCTACTGCCGTCAAATCTCTCAATGGATATCAGCGTGAACGTGGACAGCGTAAAGGTGACCCCCGTTGAGGTCAGTCCCTTGACCGCCACGCTTACCCTTCATGACCGTACGCTGCAGTTCACTTATGCCGAAGCCCAGACCAACAGGGGAAATCTCAATCTGAGCGGATATTTTTCCACCCCGGATTTCGACAATATGACCATGGGTGCGGATTTGGAACTCAGTGAAGTATCTGCCGAGCGCATCATTGAGCTGATGCCTGCGGTAGATTCGATATTCCCTGTCCTCAAGTCGTTCCAGGGCCGCCTGGGCTGCGATGCCGCAGCCACCTGCAGGCTGAACCGCGACATGAGTGTCTCTCTCCCTTCCATAGACGGAATGATAAGGATAAGCGGGGAGGACCTTAACATTACGGATGCCGCCAACCTCAGGAAGATGACCAATACCCTGATGTTCAGGAACAAGGACATAGGGCATATAGAGAATCTCTATCTTAGCGCTCTGGTTCATGACAGCCGCTTTGAGGTGTTCCCGTTCATTCTGGCCGTTGACAGGTATGAACTTGCGCTGTCCGGAACCCAGGGCTTCGATGAGTCATTGAACTATCACGCTTCCATTCTTAAATCTCCTCTTCCTCTCAGGCTGGGCGTCAATCTGACAGGAACGATACAGCACCCTGTCATCAAACTCTGTGCTCCCAAGTACAAGAGCAGGAATGTGCCTGTCTATACGGAGGAACTCGATTCCCTCCATGCAAACATCGCCACTTCCATAAGGGATATATTCTCCAATGGCGCAAAGGATGTCATGGGTCTGAGAAGCTATATGCGGAACCGCCATTGGCAGAAGGATGCTTCCACATCCGGTACGGAGGAACTCAGCCTGTCGGAGATTGCCGTCGTGGATTCCTTGAAATTCCAGATGCAGCTTGACCGCGAAAACGAGGAACTCAGCGCAGAGATCGATTCTGTCCTCCGGGCCACTTCCGTTGTGCCTCCAGTTCCTGTTTATGAGGAGGTTAAGGGTGAGACCGTATTCTCCAAATTCATTGATTCCCTTGGCAGTTCCAGGGCCAGATCAGATGGTTCAAAGGAAAGTCCCAAGGGTCGCAAGGAATCCCGTCGATCCAACGGAAAGAGTATCCTATCCCGCTACAAGGACAATTGAGGCAGGGGAGCAGCCTGTCGTAGAAGCCTTTTCCGCGTCCGAGCCTGGCCCCTTCCCGGGTGAAGGCCACTCCGGGAATCAGCGCGAAATCCACTTCCGAAGGGTCTATGCATTCCGCGTCATCTGACGGTTCGGGTATCTGCCTGTAGCCTTCACGCAGTCTGCTTGGATCGTAGATGCAGAGGTCGAGCCGCTCTCCATTCACTTTGGGTATGGCAAATCTTTTGCTGCCTTTCCATTGCTCCATGAAACTGCCGGTGGGAACTTCGCCTCTGATATCCATATAGATGAGTACGGTCCCTGCCTTGATGAAGGCATCGTCCGAGGCAACGCTCTTCCAGATAAGAGCCGTTTCCTCTTCGGCCCTGCCGGAGGCCAGAAACTCTTTTTCCAGTTCCTTCATCCGTGCCCTTATCGCTTTCTTGTCTGCCATGGTGGCAAATTTACATATTTCGCAAAAATTGGCAAAAAGTAGTATATTTGCATCCGCATTTACGCGGGTGTGTTGAAATTGGTAGACAAGCCAGACTTAGGATCTGGTGCCTTGCGCGTATGGGTTCGAGTCCCTTCACCCGCAC
>JAKSKH010000036.1 GCA_024401855.1 Bacteroidales bacterium
ACAGCTTTAATCACAGTATCCTTAAAAATCGTTTTACTATGATGTCAAAATCAAAATCTCCTCTGTCAAGAGGACTGCGGGCACTCTATGTGCTCCCGCTTGTCTGCCTGTGCATCGGCCTTCAGGCAAAAACGGTCAATGAACCTATTGACAAAGTTAACGAAAACTCTGACAACATCACAACGCTTGCAAGCAAAGCTGACTCTTCACCATTGTTCATCGTGCGCCAGGTCTGGGGCGAAGAACGTGAAATCACAAAGGCAGAATTTGACGAAATCGAACAGTACCGCATCGGCAGCATAGAAATTCTCAAGGATGCCGTCGCCAAAGAGAAATACGGAGAACGGGGTGCAAACGGAGTCATTGTCATTACTATGAAACGGCCTCAGGAGCTGGACGAAATCGTTGTAATCAGCTACAGAGACAGCGATGAAGCCGTACCGATGTATATGGTCAAGCCGGATACCATGCCTACGTTCCAGGGAGAGGGAATGGAATCATTCTCTCGTTGGCTGAACATGAGAATCGCCCGCCCGAAAGGGTGCAAGCACGTTGGAAAGATGAAAGTGTCGTTCGTTGTCGATGACGAAGGTGTGGTCAAGGACGTCAAAGTATTGGAAAGCGTTTGCGAGGAGCTTGACAACCTTGTTGTATCTCTTATCGAGCAATCTCCTGAATGGGAGCCGGCAACTGCCAAAGGTAAGCCCGTGTCTCAGTGTCTGACCATTCCGATCACGTTCCAGATGCGTTAATGGTATCTTCTGCCATGAAACCTTTTTAACTTTACAGTCGTTAAATAAGGTGTAAAACGAAAAGCAATATTGATATGATGATTTTAGAAACCGTCGCATGGTATTCCATTACCGAAGCTCTGACCAAAACAGCTGTTTTTGCCATCATGCCTACCCTTGTAGTCTGGATCTGCCTGAAGGCAAGAAACAAAAAATTTGAAATGTCGGCCGATCTTGCAAAGAAGGCAATTGAAAAGGATCCGTCATTGAATATGGCTGATTTCTTGGCGAAACTGTCTCCGGTCAAAAAGACATATGCCCAGAAGAGTGTGTCGCTTCTAATGATTTCCTGCATCCTTCTGTTCCTTGGACTATTTGCAGCTGTTTTTGCTGCCTTGATTCTGCATTATTCTATGGATATAAATGAAGACGGAATCATATTCCTTGGTATAGTCGCTTTTGCTCTTCTTGCTGTCGGACTTGCCTTTCTTGTGGTATTCTTTTACACAAAGAAACTTATCGGCAAAGGGCAGCTGAAGTAATCAGGGATATTGAACACTGAACGCTTCATAGAACTTGTCAGGAGTAATCAGGAACCGCTTCGAAGGTTCCTGATTACTCTATGTTGTGGAAATCGGGAAGAGGCGGAGGACATTGCCCAGGACACCTTTGTAAAGGCGTATTTGAGTTCTCCTACTTTTGAAGAGAGATACAAGTTCTCCACTTGGCTCTTCAAAATCGCTTACAACACATATCTGGACAGAGGGAAACGGGCCGGTTCGAATGTGCATTTCACCGTCATCGGTGAAGACGGCTGGATACCGGAGGCTTCTGTAGAGGACGACAACTTCAAATATCAAGGTCTGTATCAAGCCTTGAATAAGATATCAGAACGAGAGCGTACCGCAATTCTGCTCCATTACATAGGAGGATACTCCGTAAAGGAATCAGCCAATATCATGGGCTGCTCCCCGGGAGCCCTCAAATTGCTTCTCATGCGAGGCAGAAACAAACTGAAGGAATTATTGGATTTGGAATGAAAATGACACCTGAAGAACTGTTCGACTCCTTCACCCCGGATCTGGGAGATAAGGACCGCTACATAAAAGAGTTGTCAAAGAAACTCGAATCAATGGAAACGCTTCACAGGATATGTGAGGAGAATGCCCGCAAGACCAGGGTCACTGTGCTTGCCGCTACATTTGTTGGGGTGCTGTTTGGCGGAATCATCATGGCCATAGTCCTGCTTGCCCCGACTTCCGGTGTCGATTTCTGCCTCAAGCTTGGTTTACGGGTTCTGAATTTTTCCGTCAGTTATTCCAGCCTTGCACTATTGCTGCTCTCCGCCGTACCAGTCTGCCTTTTCATTGCTCTCTCCCTGTGTGACAGGGAGCAGGCATGGAAGTAATCATTGAACGCAACTGGCTTAATCTTTAAGGGAAACAAGGAATGAAAAAAATCGCAGCATTGCTCTTCCTGCTGCTGGCATCCTATTGCCACAGGTCAAATGATGTATGTGAGTGGTCATAAGAAAGAAAAGACCTTTAATAATTACATCAAACTATCTTTGGATGAGTATGCAGATAATGTTGCAAGTGCTTCTGATGAGGGACTGTTTTGATAGAACTTTTAATGTGAGATGAGGCCTCCAAAAGTGGCCTCATTTTTTATGCTCCAATCCCTGTTTGGAAGATTTTGTGTCCAAATGTGTCCAAATTTAAGGTCCTGAGAAAGAAAAACCCCCATAGACTTCACTCTATGAGGGTTGATCGTGCCCCAAGCCGGGATCGAACCGGCACGTCGTTTTAAGGACACTGGATTTTGAGTCCAGCGCGTCTACCAATTCCGCCATCAGGGCAGTTTGAGTCACGCGTTACAAAGGTAACTGAATTTCACGATTTATCAAATTTTTACCGTATCTTCGCCTCTTGATGGGAAACATAAAAGTACACGGAGGACTTACGAATCTGAGGATCAACCTGCTTAAGTACAGGGCCGTTTTTGTCGTTTACGACGCCAACGTCAAGGAATTTGCAACAAAGATAGCCGCAGGCAGACCGATGTATGAAATCCAGGCAAAAGAACATTACAAGACCATAGACACGGTGCTTGAAATCTGTTCCTGGCTTATGAGCCAGAAAGCCGGAAGAGATGCATTCCTGCTTTCTGTAGGAGGTGGAATAACTTTGGATGTTGCCGGGTTCGCCGCAAGCATATACAAGCGGGGGATACGTTATGCAAACGTTCCCACCACCCTTCTTTCAATGGTCGATGCCGGAATCGGCGGCAAGACCGGAGTCAATTTCGACTCCTATAAAAACATATTGGGAACAATACGTCAGCCCGAGTTCACCTACATCTATCCGCACGTGCTTAGAACCCTGCCCGAACGTCAATTGAAATCCGGTGCGGCGGAGGTGCTCAAGACCTTCATAATCAAGAATGAAAAGGGACGTTATGAAGAGGCCGTCGATGTCTTTTCGGAACCTTTCGACCCCGAAAGATACTCTTCCATAATCAAGACGGCCGCCGGAATAAAGGACTCCATAGTCAGAAAGGATGTCAATGAGAAAGGGAAGAGAAGGGTCTTGAATCTAGGCCACACCTACGGTCATGCAATAGAATGGTGGCAGCGCAGGAACAATGCCGAGAATCCCTACACTCACGGAGAAGCCGTAGCCATAGGAATTGTGGAGTCTGCACGCATTTCTGAAGATTCCGGAATATGCCGGCCCGGCCTTGCGGAAAAAATCAGGAACGATTTTATCCGCTGCGGCCTTCCTACGGAACTCCCATGCTCCGAAAAGGAATTGGAAGAAGCCGTCAAACAGGACAAGAAGGCAGAGGGAGGCAAGATCAACTTTGTGTACATCAAAAAGATAGGGAAAGTTATCATTAAGTCGTTATGATCTGCACAAGTGTCCAGAACGGGAATTATTCACAAATCCTTGAGATACTGTCGGATCCTGGGGTGGAGATGGCGGAAATACGTCTGGACAGATGCCCCCTTTCCGAGGAAGAGATATCGGATCTGTTTGCAAATTCCGACACACCCCTGATTGCAACCTGCAGGATTGCGGAGGCCGGTCAAAGCAGGGCTCAGAGATTGCTCAGACTTGCCATCGAGGCGGGAGCAAGATACGTTGACCTGGAGATAGACGCTCCTGTGAATGTAAGCAAATCAATACAGAAGGCGGCAAACAGCTGCGGGGTTGAACTCATCCGTTCTTATCATAATTTTGACCTTACCCCTTCCGATGAGGTCCTTCAGATGGCGCTGGCCCGCTGCTTCCGCTACGGTGCGGATGTGGCCAAGATAGTGACGGCCTGCAACACCGAGGAAGACTGCGCACGCCTCCAGAGCTTGTACAGCGTAATTCTTGAAGGGATTGATTCCATGGAAGGCAGGCTCATTGCATTCGGAATGGGAGACCCCGGCAGGCGGAGCAGAATCGAATGTCTGAAACGCGGTGCCCCTTTCACTTATGCTTCCATTTCGGGCGAGGAATGCACGGCTCCGGGCCAGATGACTTTCGGCCGGATGTCCGAGCTGGTTTACGGCGCTCGCAAGCCATATTCCGGCAGAGGCCTTCGCATGCCCGCGTCCAAGAGTTTCGCGCAGAGGGCAATCATAGCGGCCGCTCTCGCGGAGGGAACTTCGCATCTTCGCGGATATACGCCCTGCGCCGATTCGGAATCGGCCATCAGGGTAGCGGAGGCCATCGGAGCAAAAATCACAAGAGGCGAAGGCTCGCTTACAATAAGGGGGGCGGGACCTGTAGAGAACGCGCTTGAGATAGAAAGGCTGCACACCGGAGAATCCGGGCTTCTGACGCGACTGATGATTCCCCTTATGTCTGTCCTGAACGGGAATGACGTCACCATTGACGGCGAGGGGACATTGCTGCGCAGGCCTCTTACGGGTGCTGCGGAGATAATGGCGGCCTTCGGCGTCATAGTAAAGGAACCCTCGGTCCCTCTTAAAGTCAGGGGCCGGCTCATCCCCGGAACAGCCGAGATATCCGGCCAGAGCGGTTCCCAGCTTATCTCCGGCTTGCTGATGGCTCTTCCCCTCTGTACCAGGTCGTCCACCATATTTGTAAGCGAACCCAAGAGCATCCCTTATATGTACATCACCCTGGATGTGCTGCGTCATTTCGGGGTGCATACCAGGACGGAAATGGAGGGCGATGCGGAGATGCTTGAGATGCAGGACTGGAGCTGTTGCAGCGGAATAACCTTCAACATCAGGGGAGGACAGCGCTACAGGGCCGCGGACTTCGATATAGAAGGGGACTGGAGCGCCGCCGCCAACCTGATGGTAGCGGGTGCCGTTTTCGGAAGCGTGGAGATAGAGGGGCTCGACATGAAATCGCTCCAGGCAGACATAACCGTCACCGACATACTGGTGGATGCGGGGGCCTGTGTGTCCCAGCTTGAGGATTCCTCCTGCGTCTGTGTCCGCAAGGCTCCGCTGAGGGCGTTCGAGGCCGATCTGAACCACGCGCCCGACCTTTTCCCGATAATTGCCGTACTCGCCGCCTTCTGCTCCGGGGAGAGTCGTATATGCGGTGTCGAGAGGCTCTCGGGCAAAGAAAGCGACAGGGCCGACGCCATACTGGAGATGCTTGGGAAGATGGGCGTTGAGGCATCCGTCGAGGGAGATACAATGAGGATATGCGGAGAGTCCCTCTCTTCCAGGATATTGTGCGGCCGGCTGCTGAAAGGCGGAAAATATTCTTCCCGCCACGACCACAGGATGGTGATGGCACTTAAGGTTGCAGGGCTGGGAGCGGATGCTCCAATAGAGATTGATGACGAGGCTTGTGTGGGTAAGTCTTTCCCGGGTTTCAACGGGCTCTTATAATAATATACCTTTTACCGCAAATTATTCTTATTATTTTAGTACTATGTATTGCAAGGTATTGGAATAATACATATATTTGTGCCGTCAATAATACGAACCAAAATGAAAAAAACAATTTCTGCAGGCCTTGGTGGCCGTAATTTCTCCATTGAAGTCGATGCTTACGCCCGTCTTGAAGGTTATCTCAACGCTTATTCCTCAAGCCTGACCCAGGACAGTAAAGATGTTATGGATGAGGTGGAAATGAGAATAGCGGACCTGCTGCGCGAAAATATGGGGGGCCGCGAAGTGGTTGACCTGGATCTGGTGGAGAAAGTTGTCCGCCAGGTCGGTCTTCCGGAATACGACACCGCCTCCGATAATACAAGCTATGCAACCGACAGTTACGGCAGGCCTGTACACAAGTACTACCGCGATACCGACGACAGCAAGATTGCAGGGGTGTGCAGCGGTGTGGCCCTTTATTTTGATGTGGATGTAACCATCATACGCATTCTCGCGCTGGTGCTCCTTATCTGCGGAACTGCCGGATTATGGATTTATCTCATTGTCTGCATCGTTGCTCCCAAGGCATATACCTCAAGCCAGAAATGTGAGTTGAGGGGAATCCCCTGCACGGCTGAGAATATGAGAAAGTATCCTGACACCAAACGCTGACGCCTATGGAGAAAATGACGGAAACCAATCAGACCCAGATGCGGAGGGGCGTGCTCGAATACAGCATCCTCCTTATTCTAAGCAAGGGAGATGAGTATGCCTCTTCGATCATCCAGAAGCTCAAGGATGTGAACATCATCATAGCGGAAGGCACCGCATATCCTCTTCTTGCGCGTCTGAAGAATCTTGGAATGCTGTCTTACAGATGGGAGGAGTCGATGCAGGGTCCTCCGAGAAAATACTATACCATCACGGAAGGCGGCCGATGCCAGCTTGCCGAGCTGGATATGGTGTGGACAGAGATGTCCATGGCAATAGCGGAGCTGAAGAAATAAGACTCTGCCTATACAAGGTCGGCAAGGACAATTGCGGTCATAGCCTCGACGATTACGGGGACGCGCAGGGCGAAACATACGTCGTGGCGTCCCTTTATCTTTAACGTATCCCATTTCTCCTCGGCGTAGTTCCAGGTCTTTTGCGGCTTGGAGATGCTGGACGTCGGTTTCACGGCAACGCGGAACTTCAGCGGAGCTCCGTTGGTGATGCCTCCGTTGATGCCTCCGGAGCCGTTTTTCACGGGACCTTCCGGGCCGAAAGGGTCGTTGTGCTCGGAGCCTTTCATGGCACTGGCCCTGAATCCGTCTCCGAACTCGATTCCCCTTACACCGGGGATGGAGAATACGGCGTGGGCTATGAGGGCCTCGGCGCTATCCCAGAAGGGCTCGCCCAGACCTATGGGAACGTTCTCAACGGTACATTCCACCACTCCTCCGAGGGAGTCCCCCTCTGCGGCGGCCTGATCGAGCAGACTGTCCCATCCGGCGGGGTCGGAGCATCCTCCTATCTCCACAAGACGGGCATCGAACTTCATCCCCTCAAGGACTTTCTTTGCCACGCATCCCGCCGCAACGACGGGAGCGGTGAGCCTGCCGGAAAAATGTCCGCCTCCGCGCGGATCGTTGTTCCAGTCCCATTTGACGGATGCGACGTAATCGGCGTGCCCGGGGCGTGGGACGGCGTCGAACTGCGCGTAGTCCTGTGAACGGACGTCGCTGTTGCTGAAGCAGATGCACAACGGGGCTCCTGTGGTGTGTCCCTCGAATACTCCGCTCAGGATTTCCGGCTCGTCGCCTTCCGTCCTTGCGGTCGTGCCCTTTGCTCCGGATGCCCTGCGCGCCAGGTCCTCCGCGAAGTCCTTTTCTGACAGTTCCAGGCCTTCCGGCACTCCGTCAAGTACAACTCCTATTTTCTCTCCGTGCGATTCGCCGAATATTGAAACTCTGAAAATCCTTCCGAAACTGTTCATGTTCTTGTGTCTGTTTTTTGCAAATTTATCAATTTCCGCCAATCCCCAAAATCTCAAGCACCTTGGGAAGAAGGAGAGTCCTGACCTGTTCGCGGTTCATTACATGCCCGCAACGGTGAATTGCAAAACTTCCTTTCCCGAAAAGTCTGCGCCACGTAAAGGGGCTCACAAATCCCAGATACACAAGAATATCCCAGGTGCCGAAAAATGCAAAGGGCTTTTCGTCCGGAGACAGGCGGGCAAAAGCTTCCAGGGCGTCCCGGCGGAGATTGCGGAAATGGGAAAGAGACTCCGGACTGCAGTCTATCTTCTGCCTTACCGGAGGCTGCCCAGGATCAAGAATCCTTTCATAAAAACGTTGCATGAACGGTACGCGGCTCAACTTTCTGTGAATATAGAAAGCCTTGGGAGCATTGATTGCAGGACTGATGAAAAGATGCGGCGCCCCTCCAAGAAGCATTGCATAGCACGCTCCCAGAGATTCTCCTATAATCAGATCCGGGCGGTATTCCTCCACCCACGGAAGAATCTGCGCCCTGGCTTTATCGGGGTCAAAGGTATAGTCCTTCACCACCACACGGACATCGTAGGGAGCGAGGAATTCTCTCAGATATCCCATTTCGTATCCGTCCTCGCTGCCTCCGACTCCATGTACAAACAATACGGTCTTCATACTATTTTCTGAAAATGCCGAAAACGGAGGAACCGGAACCGGACATAGCCGCATACACAGCCCCTTCGTCATAAAAACTCTGTTTAAGCTCCGCTATTTCCGGATGGGAGCGGAACACCGTGGTCTCGAAATCATTCCTGACAGTGTCCTTCCATTGCTCAACAGGCAGGCGAAGAGCATCCCTGAGCGGCAGTTCCGGAATTTGGGGCAATATTCCTCCGTAGGCCTCCCTCGTGCTTACAGAAACTCCTTCCGGAATCTCCACCCGGATTTCGAAGGAAGACAGGTCGATGTCGAAAGGAGTCAGAATCTCTCCCCTGCCTTCTCCCATCATCGGACGGTTATAAATGAAAAACGCGCAGTCTGAACCCAGTTCGGAAGCATATCCGGCCAGGACCTCCGGGGAGAGCCCCAGAGAGAACATCGTGTTCATCATCGAGAGAGCGTATGCCGCATCGGCGGAGCCTCCGCCCAGCCCTGCACCGACGGGACTGCGTTTGGTAAGGCGGATGCGGACGGGGGGAATCCCGAAGGCGTCGCGCAGCAGTTTGTAGGCACGCCAGCAAAGGTCCGTATGAGGGTCCCAGCCTCCACCTTCTATTTCCATGGTTGCCTCTCCCGCAACGGCATCAATCCGAAGGATGTCGCTGAATGCGTTGCAGGGCAGGAAGAGAGTCTCCAGATCGTGATATCCGTCGGGACGCTTCCTCAGCACGTTCAGGCCAAGATTGAGTTTGACGTTCGGATAAGTTATCATAAGCTGTCCTCTATTTCGCGGGCTGTCTCTTCCGGAAGCCTCTGCAGGATGGGGGAGATGAAAGAAAGTATCTGAAGCCTGCGGGCCTCATCTTCCGGTATGCCGCGGGAGCGCATATAAAACTGCTCGTCCGGGTTGAGGTAGCCCGTGGTGGCTCCGTGGGAGCATTCCACATCATCGGCATATATCTCAAGCTGCGGCTGCGTACGGATGTGTGCGGTATCGGACAGAAGTATTGTATGGTTCTCCTGGAAGGCTTTGGTCTTTTGGGCATCCGGGGCAACGTATATGAGCCCGTCAAAACCTGCCTTGGAATTTCCTCCTGCCATGCCTTTGAAAAGCTGCCGTGACGTGCATCCTCCGCTGCTGTGTCTGACGGTGATGTCAAAGTCGATTACAGAATCGCCCCTGCACAGGTACAAGCCCGCAATGTCGGCATCGGCACCGGGGCCGCAGAGCTCTATCTCCGTCCTGACGGCAACCGCAGATGAATCGCAGAGCGAATCATCATACAGCAGGGTCCATCTGAGCTTTTCGCCCGCCTGCAGATGCACCCTTTCCGGAACCGCATCGCGTCCTATGACAAAAACCTTATCCATTTATGCTCTCGAAACCTTCCTTCCAGATTTTGTCCGCCAGCTCGGGTCCGCCCGTCATTACTATGCGTCCTTCCTTGAGTACGTGCACCACGTCGGGCCTTATATATTCCAGCAGTTTCTGATAATGGGTGATTATTATGAATGAACGCTCCGAATTGCGCAGGGCGTTGACCCCGTCCGCAACAATCTTGAGCGCATCAACATCCAGTCCGCTGTCGGTCTCGTCAAGAATGGCGAGAGATGGCTCCAGCATTGCCATCTGGAAAATCTCGTTGCGTTTTTTCTCGCCTCCGGAAAATCCCACATTCACGTCGCGCTTTGCGAACTCGCTCTTCATCTGGACGAAAGCCATCTTCTCCCTGAGAAGTCTGAGAAATTCCGCCGGTTTGAGCTCCGGGAGTCCCAGGGCCTTGCGGCGCGCGTTCACCGCACTTTTCATAAAATTGGTGATGCTTACTCCGGGGATCTCTATCGGGTACTGGAAACTGAGGAAGAGTCCCGCCCAGGAGCGTTCCTCCGGACTCATCGAAAGAAGGTCCTTTCCGTTATAGAAGGCGCTTCCTCCGGTCACCTTGTAGTCCGGACGCCCGGTCAGAACCCCGCTCAGGGTGGACTTTCCGGCGCCGTTGGGCCCCATGATGGCGTGTACTGTTCCCTTGCCGACGCTCAGGTCAACCCCTTTCAGGATTTCCTTCCCTTCGATGCCGGCGTGCAAGTTCTTTATTTCAAGCATTTCCATAATCTTATCCTATCGCCCCTTCCAGAGAGACTGACAAAAGTTTCTGAGCCTCCACGGCGAATTCCATTGGAAGACGGCTGAGCACTTCCCTGGCGTATCCGTTCACGATGAGCCCCACGGCCTCTTCCGGAGGTATGCCGCGCTGCCCGCAGTAGAACATCTGGTCCTCGCTGATCTTGGAGGTGGTGGCCTCGTGCTCGACTATCGCCGAAGGGCAGCCGTTCCTGATGACGGGGAAGGTGTGCGCCCCGCAGAGCGGGCCTATGAGAAGGCTGTCGCATTGGGAGTAATTGCGGGCCCCCTTCGCCCCGGGGTTCATGCGGACAAGCCCCCTGTAGGAGTTTTGGCTGTGCCCGGCGCTGATTCCTTTAGAGACTATGCGGCTCCTGGTTCCCCGGCCTATGTGTATCATCTTGGTGCCTGTGTCGGCCTGCTGGTAATTGTTCGTGAGAGCCACGCTGTAAAACTCCGATGTGCTGTAGTCTCCCTTCAGGATGGTGCTCGGGTATTTCCAGGTGATTGCTGAACCCGTCTCGACCTGGGTCCAGCTCAGATGCGCGCCTTCTCCCCTGCATATCCCGCGCTTGGTGACGAGATTGAGGATTCCGCCGCGTCCCTGCGCGTCGCCTGGATACCAGTTCTGCACGGTGCTGTAACGCACATCTGCATCTTTCTCCACAATTATCTCAACCACCGCCGCGTGAAGCTGGTTCTCGTCACGCATCGGTGCGGTGCAGCCTTCCATATAGCTGAGCTGCGAACCTTCGTCGGCAATTATCAGGGTGCGCTCGAACTGTCCTGTTCCGCTCGCGTTGATTCTGAAATAGCTGCTCAGGTCCATAGGGCATTTCACGCCTTTTGGGATGTAGCAGAACGACCCGTCGGAGAACACAGCCGAGTTGAGGGCCGCAAAGAAATTGTCGCCCGAGGGCACCACGCTTGCGAGATACTTCCTTACAAGGTCCGGATGCTCCTGCACGGCCTCGCTGAAGGAACAGAAGATTATGCCCTTGTCTGCCAGAGCCTTGCGGAAAGTTGTCTTCACGCTCACGCTGTCGAATACCGCATCGACGGCAACCTGCCTGTCTTCCTTCGGCCTTACCCCCGCAAGAGCCTCCCTTTCATTGAGGGGGATGCCAAGTTTGTCGAAGGTCTCCATAAGCGCGGGGTCTATCTCCGAAGGCCTGTCACTGTCTTTCTTGGGGGCGGCGTAGTATATGATGTTCTGATAATCGATTTCCGGCATATCCAGATGCCCCCACCGCGGCTCCTTCATGTTCTGCCATTTGCGGAAGGCGTCCAGGCGGAAGTCAAGAAGCCACTGCGGTTCTTTCTTTATTGCGGAAATGGTCCGGATGATATCTTCATTGAGACCGGCGGGCACGTAATCCTGCTCGATTTCAGTCACGAAACCTTCCTTGTACTCCTGCGCCGTTATGTCTTTGAGAAAATCGTCCATTATGCAGTACAAAAATAATAATTTTACTGCAAATGGAGTTTATTTCATCCTTTCAGCCATTCCTATCGCCTCGGCGGGGCAGACAAGACGGCAGAGGTGACATCCCACGCATTTCTTTCCGTTCATGCGGGGCTTGCGGTCATCTCCGAACGAGATTGCCTGGTGACCCGCGTCCGAACAGGCTACATAGCATCTGCCGCATCCCGTGCACTTGCCGTAATTCCACTTGGGGAACACTTTCGTGTTTCTGTCAAGGACGTTTGCGTTGCATACGGTATGAAGTTCGCTTCCCACGAGCTCGTTGAGATTCCTTATTCCGCGGCGCGACATATAGGACTGCAGACCGAGTTTCAGATCATCGATTATGCGGTAGCCGTACTGCATCACTGATGTGCAGACCTGTACGTTCCGGCATCCCAGCTGAATGAATTCAAGGGCATCGCGCCAGGTCTCTATACCTCCTATTCCACTGAGCTGCAGCCTTTCGTTCCCCTTTCTCAGAAAAGGGTTCGAGGCCATTTCGTAAATGTATCTGAGGGCTATGGGCTTGACTGCATTGCCGGAGTAACCGCTTATGGTACGCTTGCCGCTGACCATGGCCCTTTCATCCATAGTGATGGATTTGATGGTGTTGATGGCGGAAATTCCGTCGCATCCTGCAAAGTAGGCGGACATCGCGGGCTGTGAGATGTGCGTGATATTCGGAGTCATCTTGGCAAGAACGGGAATCTTTACGGCCTTCTTGACAAAGGAGGAGTAATACATCACCAACTCGGGGTTCTGGCCGACGTCGGACCCCATTCCTGCGTATTTCATCTGAGGGCAGGAGAAGTTCAGTTCAATCATGTCGGCACCGGCCTGCTCAGCTCCCTTGGCAAGTTCCACCCACTGCTCCTCCGTTTCTCCCATTATGCTGGCAATCACAATTTTGTCGGGATAGCTGTCCTTCAGCCTGCGGATTATGCTGAAATTCTCGCTGGCCGTATTTTCGCTCAGCTGTTCCATGTTGCGGAACCCTATGAAGGGGGCTCCACCTTTGCGCACGGCATCGAATCTGGGAGAAACTTCCTTTATCTCAGAGTATGTTATGGTCTTGAAGCAAACTCCCGCCCAGCCCAGATCGAAGGCTCTGGCAATCATTTCGTAATTGGTGCAGACGGCGGAGGATGCCAGGAAGAAAGGGCTCTCGCATTTTATGCCGCAGAATGTTATGGAAAGATCCGGCAGTGCGGAGTCCGCGACCGGCGCTGTGCCGGCGGCATTGAGTGCGGCGGACACTTCGCGTATGCGTATGGGAGTATCAGGATGGATGCATTTCTCCTGACAGGGCGCGTCACAGGACGCGCACTCCGTCGTGAGCCATCTTCCGGCTTCAGCCGAATTGTCAAAACGGATTGCCCTTAACCCCCGTGCAGGGTCGATACCTTTGGGACAGACCTTGGTGCATGGCGCATCGATGCACAGCAGGCATCGTGAAGTTTCTTCTTGAATTCTTATCATAATCGAACGTGTCTGTATAAATCCTATCTTGAGAATTCGCAGCCGCAGAAATTCTGGTTGTAGAAATTCTGCTCGCGTATTATTTCCGAGCGGCGGGGCTGCAGCCCACCCTTGCGCCAGTTCTGGTCCCACCACAGCACGGCCCCTCCCGTCTGATCGCACGCCCACTGTCCGGCTTCGTTCACCTGGTCCAGGTCTTTCCATCTGGACGATGCCAGGGTTGTGGTCAGAACCTGATATCCGTTTTCAGCCGCGTACCTTGCAGCCCGTATAAGGCGGAAACGGAAGCATTCCAGGCATCTGGCTCCGCGTTCGGGCTCACGCTCCAATCCCCGTACGCATTGCAGCCAGTCACCGTGTCCGTAATCATCATCCACCACCTCCAGTCCGAATTCCGCCGCATAGCGTACAATCTCTTGTCTGCGGAGTTCGTACTCGTCTCTCGGGAAGATGTTGGAATTGCTGAAAAAGACAGTGGGGCGCAGTCCGTTCTGCAGCATGCACTCTATGATGGCTCCGGAACAGGGGGCGCAGCAGGAGTGAAGAAGGATTCTGTCATAACCTCCGGGTACTTCAAGAGCAAGCATTACTTTACGGAATTGATATCGATGAGATTGTTGAGTATGGCATAAACCGTAAGGCCGGCCACGGTTCTGATTCCGGTTTTGCGGGTGATGTTTTTACGGTGTGTTATGACAGTGTTGATGGAGATGTCCAGCTTGTCAGCTATTTCTTTGTTAAGCATTCCGCGGGCTACGCTGACGAGAATCTCCTTTTCGCGCTCGGAAAGTTCGTCCGCTCGCTCCCTGCTCTCCTCCGTGGTGGAATCCGTCCTGCCGTATGCGGAATGAGGGTCCTCGATAAGCCTGACCATGGGAATCATCAGCTTGTCTTCAACAAGGCTGTGCCTTGTGAGATCCCGCTGGAGGTTGAAGATGAAGTTGAGAAGTTTCGTCCGAAGGGTATCGTTGCACTCCGCGGGAAGGGACTTGAGGACAAGACTGCGCAAATCGGACAGAGACTCGTCAATACTGGTATCGTCCTCCTCGAAACTGTCTATGGAGAAGCCGGGTCTGGCCCGCCCTATCATCAGATTCTGCACATAGGGAATCACGTTTCCCTCCTCGTATTCAAAATGTTTCTCAAGTTCTGTCTTGTAATCGGAGAAGAACTTCCAGATAATCTGCCTGAGATTGTCCTTGCACGGTTCTATCAGCGTCTCGAGGTTGGATGCAAGCGTAACGATGGCGTTGTTGACGTAGTAATCGTGAGACTGGTGCAGGTAACGGAGCACGTCGTTTATCCGTCCCCGGCGCAGCTGCTCCGCCTCCGGTTCGAAGGATGGGAAGGAATACACGTTGCACAGGAGGGAGAAGGTGCCGGGGTCCAGCCCTTTGTCGGTGCATATTTTCTCGACGGTGCCTTCCCCGAAGCCGCCCCTGATTCCCAGACGCGAGAGCACCGTCAGAAGATGGTGGTCGGTCTCTATCAGCCGCGCCATCTTCATTTCCGGGTTGAAATATCTTGCAGATGCAGACATGCTACAGTTTGTTCCAATAGACTGTTTCTCCTATGCCGAGCACGGAACCTCTCAGGCTGAGGCGGCCGTCGGAAGTGAATTTCACCGTGACCTTTGCCGTGATGCCGCGGGTGGGGTCATATATCCTGGCGTCGTCCCACTGCTTTTTCTCTGCATTGTACCTGAGTCCCTTTATAATCTTGATGCGGTCACAGGGAGTATTCCTCAGGGATTTGTCCGGGTTCTTCACATCCAGATATTTCTTGCCCGTGGCAGGGTCCACGCTGTTCTTGCTCCATGTTGTGGTGCAGTCATATGTGCCGTCAGAATTCTTTGTAAAGACAAAACGTCCCTCGTCCTGCTTGTATACCGAGTGGTATTCGCCCAGAATGTTGTCCGCCCTCTCGTTCAGATTGTCCTGAGCAAAAACGGACGCAGACAGGAAAAATGCCGTAAGAATAACCTTCAATCTCTTCATTTGCTTAAAAATTAGATTATTGCATTTGCAAAGATAAAAACTTTCCTTAACTTTGCCGCTCGTTCCTCGGGTAGGAACATACTAAGGTTTAACTTTTTAAAAACAGATTCACAATGGCTGTTAAAATTCGTTTACAGCGCCACGGTAAGAAGAATTTCGCATTCTTCCACATTGTAGTGGCAGATTCACGTTCACCTCGTG
>JAKSKH010000037.1 GCA_024401855.1 Bacteroidales bacterium
TCTTCCCTGAGTCCGTGAATAATTCCGGAGTACAATAAGACAATAATGTGGAGTGCTTTTTTTTAAAAGCCGTTACCAACTCTTCAAGCATATTCAACTCGCAATAGTCATCACTTTCTGCAATCCAGACACATTCGCCTTTTGCCTCGCGCAATCCTTTATCCCACTGAAGAAACGTACTTCCGGAATTCCTTTCATTAACTATTACGGATACAATTCGTGGGTCATAAGTATATTTTGAGATTACTTCAAGACTATTATCAGTGCTGCAGTCATCAAGAATAATAACCTCAATATTCCTATATGTCTGATTGAGTATCGACTGTAACCGTTGATCAAGATATCTTGCATGATTGTAATTCGGGACAACCACACTAATCAAAGGAAATGCTGTCATCTTTCTGCAACTTTTCCCATTTTACTGGTAATGAGCTAATTACCACCATGGTTAAGGTTTATACTATGCCATTCGATCGCCGGGGCAAGAAACAATGTCTCGCCGTGAGTCGAAAGCGAAGGTATCGGACTCACCAGATAAGCTTTTGAGAACAAAGCCAAATCTACGAAAATTTGGAAATCATACGGATGCCTTGTATCTGTCCAACGCCAGAATATAGCCTTATCCCTTTTCAGAGTATCCACGAATGAGGCAAAAGTCATTGTTGTGGAATTTGTCTTTTTCCAATGCCTGTTCTTAACGAAGAAAACTTTGGAGACTTCACCACCGTCACGAACGCCCGGGTTGTAGCCGTTCACATATTTGTCAGGATGATCATAGAGCGTAAAATAGTCAGCCGGATTTGCACGGGCGACGGAAATCAAATTATCGAGGGAATACGGTAGATGAAGGTAATCATCTTCAAGGAAGTAGACCAAAGTATCATCCGGAAGTTCAAGAGCCTTTTCGTAAACCATTCGGAATGTCCCTGCACCGTGTCCGACATTAACCCTTTCCACCTTATCGGCAGGAACATATTTCAGTATCATCTGATAAGTATCTTCACATACGTTATCTGCCAGGACAATCCATTCCACCTGCTCGTGTGGGAATGCCTTAACGGCATTCATCAGGCATTTCTCCTTTGTGATAAATTCAGGCTTGACTTTATTGTAGCCGAAATCACAAATTCTGTAAAACAATGCTATTTTACCAACATTTCTTGTCTGTCTGTTCTTTCTCCTACGGGAAAGCATATACCAGAAACGTATCAGATTATTTACAAACCATTTTCTCATAACTCAATAACCAGCTATACAAACTTTTCAAAATATTTTATTGTTTTTTTCAAGCCATCATCCAGATTTACAACAGGAGTCCACCCACCAAGTTTTTCCTTCGCAAGAGAAATATCAGGACGTCTCTGCTTCGGGTCATCCAACGGCAACGGCTTGAATATTATCTTAGATTTGGAACCGGTAAGATCTATTACTTTTTGAGCAAGTTCAAGCATCGTAAACTCTCCGGGATTGCCGATATTGACAGGGCCTGTGAAATCATCTCCGGTAGCCATCATCCTCACCATCGCCTCAATCAGGTCATCAATGTACTGGAAACTCCTGGTCTGTAATCCTGAACCATAAATTGTTATATCCCTGTTTCGTAGCGCCTGCATAATGAAGTTGCTCACAACGCGACCATCTTCCGGGTTCATGTTGGGACCATAAGTATTGAAAATACGTATGATTTTTATCCTTACATTGCTTTGACGGTGATAATCCATAAACAGAGTCTCGGCACAACGTTTTCCTTCGTCATAGCAACTGCGGATACCGATAGGATTGACATTCCCCCAATAACCTTCCACCTGCGGATGTACCATAGGATCTCCATATATTTCACTAGTGGAAGCCTGAAGTACTTTCGCCTTTGTGGATTGTGCCAATCCCAGCATATGGATAGCCCCCATAACCGATGTCTTAATCGTCTTGACAGGATCATACTGGTAATATGGCGGAGATGCAGGGCAGGCCAGGTTATAAATCTCGTCAACCTCGACAATATTAGGCTCAGTCACATCATGACGGACCAGTTCGAAATGGTCATGACCGATAAGATGTCTGATATTATCCTTACTCCCAGTAAAATAATTGTCAAGGCATATTACGTCATGTCCGTCACGTATAAGACGTTCACACAGATTGGAACCAATGAATCCGGCGCCTCCGGTAACTAAAACTCTACTCATTGCAATAATCATTAATCGACATGGAAAAACTAATAAATAACTTCCTGATAATACGGGAATAACATATTACCCCAACTTTTGCTCCACTGGACAACGCTACCCTCTTCATTATCGGATACAATAGAAAAAACGACTGCTTGTTGCACTACTTCAAAATCTCTTTGGCCTGTTAAAGAATTTCCGATACCAACAGAAAAAGACGCATAATACTTACCCGGAACGAGATGATGATCATGAAGGGATAATGTCACCTTTTTTCGCTGGTTGATGCTTGTGGAAAAAAAACTATCACTAGAAACACCTCCTATTGGAGTACCATCAATAGTAAAAATTGTAGTATTGATGCGACAATTTTCAATAGACGCATTTGAAAATAAATCAAATTCAAAAGAAATATTCTCAGATTTTTTAATCTGATCCTTCATATCTTTCAACGAAATCGAAAGAAATACAACCTCTTTAGACTTATCAACAGTCTCCTCTTTGGCATATATTGAATAGGGCCTCTTCAAATCTGAACAGTCTTGCAAATAGAAATCCACACAGTTGAAACTAGAACCCGAATATGCAACCATGCCGTTTCGCAAAACAATACCATTTTTGCACAAATTCTTCACCGCCGCCATATTATGACTCACAAACAGCACAGTCCTGCCTTCGCCCTGCGAGACGTCCTTCATCTTGCCGATGGCCTTTTTCTGAAACTCGGCGTCGCCGACGGCGAGGACCTCATCAACGACAAGGATTTCAGGGTCCAGGTGGGCGGCGACGGCAAAGCCGAGACGGACCATCATTCCGGAGGAGTAGCGCTTGACAGGGGTGTCGAGATAGCGTTCACATCCACTGAAATCGACTATCTCGTCGAGTTTAGAGGCGATTTCGGACTTGGTCATACCGAGTATGGCGCCGTTCATGAAGATATTCTCGCGGCCGGTCATCTCGGGATGGAAGCCGGTGCCTACTTCAAGCAGGGAGCCGATGCGGCCACGGGCGCGGATGGCTCCCGTTGTCGGCGCAGTCACGCGGGAGAGCAACTTCAGCAGCGTGCTCTTGCCGGCGCCGTTACGTCCGATGATGCCGACAACGTCGCCCTGCTCGACCTTGAAATCGATGTCACGCAGCGCCCACACATAATCTGAGGTCCCCTTCACGGAACGATCATTGGTCTCCCCCACCCGAAGATAGGGATCCTCCTTGCGCAGGACGTTCATCGTCCACCACCTTTGAAGATCGTGGCTGAGTGTCTGCGTGGAGACAAGTCCAAGCCTGTACTGCTTTCCTACATTCTCAAATTCTATTGCTGTTGCCATAATAATCTGTTTTTTATACCGTGTCCATGAAACTCTTCTGAACCTTGTTGAAGACAACAACTCCGAAGCAGAGAAGCGCAATCATAAACAAAAAGCTGTATGCCAGCCAACCCCAGCCTATAAACTCTCCCGCATTCAGGAAACCGTACTTGAATGTCTCGATGACGGGGGTGACCGGATTGATTCGCATCAGGGTATAAAGGTCAATTCCGGCCAGTACCCTGCCCTTGACCTGGCTGAGAGGATATACTATAGGCGTAGCGTACATCCACAGCTGCACTATGAAAGTGAACAGGATGCGCAAATCCCTGTACTTTGTGGTCATCGAACTGATGAGCACACCGAATCCGAGGGACAGACCGGCCATCATTATCACCAGCACGGGGAAAAGCAGCGCATACCAGTTGGGGCTCACGGGAATTCCCTTGAAAATGTACCAGACATACACTACCGCAAACAGACCGAACTGAATGCCGAAACGCAGCAAATTGCTGATTACATCAGACAGAGGAGAAACCAGACGGGGGAAATACACCTTTCCGAAAATCCCTGCATTGTTCACAAAAGTGTTTGACGTGGAATTCAGGCAATCCGCAAAATACTGCCACATGCATACGCCGGCAAGGTAGAACAAAGGTTGGGGAACCCCATCGGTGGGTATGCCCGCTATTCCTCCGAACACGACCATATACATTACCACAGTCAGAGCAGGCTGAATGACGTACCAGAGGGGTCCGAGAATAGTCTGTTTATACTGTGTAACGATATTTCTCTTCACAAAAAGGGAGCACAAGTCCCTGTACCGCCATATCTCGCCAAGATCAACGGAAAGAAGCCTTTCCCTTGGCTTGATTACAATGTCCCAGTTATTTTCCATAAAATATGATTAAAAAAGGCTTCGCCCTTGCCAGTCACAGATCTGACGGCAATATAAACTCAATTCAAATTTAGTCATTTATGGCATAAATGACAAATCTGAAACACAAAAGACCGGAAAAATCAAAAATGTTTCCCGAATACTATATTGACAAAAGTGAGTCCGAGAATCTTGATATCGAACCACGCGCTGCGATGGCGCAGATAATAAAGATCGAATTCCAGACGGCGGAGCATCTTCTGCATATCACCCGCATATCCGTTCTTTAATGTGGCGTAAGAGGTAACACCGGGGCGGATCTGGAAAAGATAATAATAGCGGGGATCCTCCTTCATTATCTTGTCTATATAATACTTCCGTTCCGGACGGTAACCCACGAAAGCCATGTCCCCCCTGAAAACATTGAACAGCTGTGGAAGCTCATCCAGGTGATGCACACGCAGAAAACGCCCGACCTTTGTGAGACGTGGATCGTCATCACCGGCATAAAGCTGAATTCCGTCAGATTCAGCATCCATACGCATAGAACGGAACTTATAGATTTTGAAAGGCCTTCCAAAACGTCCTATTCTCTCCTGCTTGTACAAGACAGGCCCTGGCCCGCCATGGAGTTTGACCGCAACGGCACATATTATGAACAAAGGAAAGAAAAATACTATCAAAACGGCTGAAAGCAACAGGTCCACGACACGCTTTATCTGGCGTTCCAGGGCGCTCATTCCGTCAGGAATGAAATCGGAGTCGGACATTTCGAGCACAGTCTGGCGGGAAAGTCCATCGAAAGTGGTCTGCTCAATCCTGGGCGTTGTAAGAATATGCAACCCGCATTTGATAGCCATTGGAACAAGAGAATCCTTTTCTTTCTCCGCATCTTCTTCCCGTGGGAACAGGATTCCTTCAATTCCAAGTTTCCGTTTCAGTTCAATGAGCTGTGCCGTATCCTGGAAATGATAGATAGTATGATTGAGCAGGACAAGTCCTTCCTGAGATTTGTTCGGAGTTAAATAACCCAGAACCTGATAATGTGTGCTCTGCTCCAGACGGGCAGCCATAGCAACCGATTTTTCCGATGTGCCATAAACCATCACATTGAGACAATCCACCTTGACTTCCAGATTATCCCGGTTCAAATCTTCAAAAATAGCGACAACCAGGACGCGGAAGGCAACAACCACAAAAATCGTGAGCACAAAATCGGCGGCACAGAAAATAAGAGCCCCCCTGAACGGAATGTTTCCGAAAAAGCCCAGAAGCATCAGGACTAACAGACCGGCTTCCTTATACAGAGTTGCATGAGCCAGACTGATGACGGAGCGGAAGCTGGAATATCGTATGATGATTTTATATGACCTGGATATTACTCCTCCAAGAACAGACAACAGGAAAGAACTTAATAGAATTTTAACCACATACGTGGAAAAACCCGGTACGACCTTGATTGCCCACCTGAAAAAAAGCAGTACAAAGAAAGAAGCCAGAGTACTTAATATAACATCAAGAAAGAGCACAAATTGCGCTCCCCTTTTCCCGGACAATTTATTTTCTATCCTACGAGTCACAACAACTACTACTAATCAAGTATAAATCAAGCAAATTTAATAAAAATTTTCAATATTTACCCCCCCCCATGCAAAAAAAAGATGTTCAAACACCGTAAATGCTTGAACATCAATATTTTTACGAAGGGCTATTCTTACTCGGACTCCAGAAGAACACACCTGTCAAAGCGACCGTCAGCATGCTTGTCAGATATGACGGTAGCCTTGATCACCACCTGACTTTCAGGAACGTGGCATTTCTTTATGAGATATTTCTTTGCAGCCTGGGCACGTTCACTGCTCAACCTGATATTGATTCTCTCGTTACCGGTTCCCTTATCCGCACTACCTGTGATGTAGAACACATGATTGGATTCTCTCTTGAGAGTCTCATCCACATACTTGTCGAAACGGACAATTTCCGGCTGGGTCAATACAGGAGAGTTTATGTCAAAATAAATGATGTGCTCCGCCTCGGCAAGACGTCTTGCAAACTCGGTGTCATATTTCTTCTTTAACTCTATTTTCTGAACCTCAGCATCATCCTGATATGCCTTCAACTTATCATTTGCCTCCCTGTTCTGCTTGGCAAGCGCGGCATTGGCGGCATTGGCGGCGGCCAACGCTGTCTGAACCTCGGAATAGCCTTCAACAAGAGGGGCAACATTTGTTCTCTCGCGCAACCAGTACCATTTATTGATGGTATAGGTAAGACCTACGGCAACAGAAGGAATCTGGGCGAAACCGCCTTTCTGCCTGTCATGATAACGCGCGCTCAGGAAAGCGTCGCGGAAATCCAGGGATATGCCCAAGTGATCGGATACGCGGAAGTTCAAAAGGACTCCGGGGCCTATCGCGGCTTCACGGTCGCAAACGAATTCACCGCTTTTATTCTTGGGTGCGAAATAAGCATAGTCGGGATGTGCCAGACAAAGGTAACCTCCGTGAATATAAGGAATTACATTCAACAGACGGCTCTCCTTGTATCCATCTATGAGATTGGTGAGGCTCAACATCAGATCAAAATGAAAATACTTCTGATTGAAGTAATTGTAATCTCCCTCATGCTTCAGCTGATAGTGGTCAAGCACTTTAGCCTCAACCCTTCTTTCCCTGAGATTGAAGCCCTGATAACCAAGGCGTGCCGCAAATGTGGGAGTCACCCATTTTGTAACGGTGACTTCCAAATCTCCCGTAGGTGCCATTCCACGGTTTCCACCGGCATAAAGAGCCTGAATTCCACCGGCTATTCCGAAGGTCCAGTTGTCATACCAGAGGTTTGTAAGATATGATCCGCGGTTTACTGTACCATTTTCATTCCTGTTGCCGTCTTCCCTTACGAAATGATGAGAAGGAGTATCAAGGCTGTCCACAGTTATAAACTGCTGAGCATTAACAGAAATTATTGCAATAAACAACGCCGGGACTGAAAGGAAAATTTTTAAAAAACTCTTCATGTTTTTAACTATAAACTCGCCAAAGTTAAGCATTATATTCATGAATGCAAAATTTAATTAGGCTCAATCTCCCAAACTCACGGAATCAGGCGTAGGAAAATCTTCCGGAACAGGCTGCGTAACCTCGCCTCTTGCAGCCCATTCGGTGCCACGGAGCAGGAGCGTCCGGAATCCGACGCACTGCATTGCAGGGTTATCTTCCAAAGTTTCGCCGGCATGTCCGAGCATAATGTGGAAAATCCTGGAATCGCCGTAGTCGACGGTGAATACAAGAGGCTCCTCGCGACCGGATCCGCCGGTAAGTTCATCGGTAGCTCCGGAATAAAGCAGACAACCGATGTTTGCGGGCCCCCGCATGCAGTCGTACATCTCGTCGCGGGCGTGGAGCCAATTGTCCGGAAGGCCCTCCGTGACGGGATGGTGGGCGTTCCTGCAGTGCATCTGGTATTCGCGCTGCTGACCGTGATGTCCACCGGGCCCGGGAGTGTCATAGTCGCGGACAAGTTCACCGTCCTTCAGGTAGCAGTAAGGTCCGGAAGACTCGTCCCGTCCTCCCCATCCGCCCAGGGCGATGATTCTGTTGAACTCGTCCCAGTCCGCGAAAGCGTTGTCGGCGGCGTGGTAGATGACAAGACCGCCCCCGTTCTGCACATATTCCAGAAAAGCCTTGCGGGTTTCTTCGGGCCAGGGGTCGCCGTTGTAGTCGAGAACCACGGCATCATAGCTGTCGAAATCGGGTTTGAACGCACTCATGTCCTCTCCCTGAGCAGGAGAAAGCACAACATCCGCCCGGAAAAGGTCGGAAGAGTTGAAGATGTTCTGAAGCGCCACATGGCTGACAGGCCAGTTGTGGTTGTTCTGGCCGGATACTATGAGCACGCTTACCGGAGCTTCCGGCTGACCGGAGGCGCATCCCGCAAAGACGGCGAGGCTCAGCAGAGCCATCGCTGCACGGAAGGTTTTCTTGATGTAATTCATATTTCTTCTAATTTTTCAAGTTTTTCGATATCAAGCGAAATCTGACGGCGGAGAGCATCCAGTCCGGAAAAACGCATAATGGGACGAATCCTTTCCAGAAAAGTAATGGTAAGGGTTTTCCCGTATATTTCCTCATCAAAATCGAGCAGCATCGTTTCCACAGTGGGAGCGGGATTGTCATCTACAGTAGGACGCGGCCCCACGTTCGTCAGACCCCGGTATGTCCGTCCGTCGAGCAGGACCTCCACAGCCCATACCCCCTCCGCAGGAAGCGCCTCCCCATCAAAAGGACGGAGATTCGCGGTGGGCATCCCGTAAAGCCGGCCCTTTCCCTTTCCGTGAACTACGGTTCCGCTCAATTTCATAACATCTCCGGACAAATTCAGAAAAACATAAATAAATTATGTAAAGATAATCATTTTTCAGACACGGTCAACTTATTAGTTTTTCTAATATCAACAATCCTGAAAAAGTATTACAAAAACTTATAGATGCCTTTTCGCGGATATATTTTTGCATCGAACAATTAACAACTCAACAAACCAAAGTTATGGAAACAAAATTCTTTTTTTGCAAACACTGCGGTAACGTTGTTGTAAAAGTAGTAGACAGCGGCGTTACTCCTCTTTGCTGCGGCGAAGAGATGATCGAACTCGTGCCTAAAACCGTGGATGCCATGGTAGAAAAGCACCTGCCTGCCATAGAACACCTTGACGGCGGCTCCCTGCGCGTGAAGGTGGGTACGGAGCCACATCCCATGACTCCCGAACATCACATCGATTTCCTTTTCGTGGAAACGGAAAATGGAAACATAATCAGGTATCTGAACCCCACGGGCAAGCCCTTTGCCGACATATGCATCTGCAATGAAAAGCCGGTGGCAGTTTACGCATTCTGCAATCTTCACGGGCTGTGGAAACTTGACCTGCGGGGCAAAATGGATGCGCAGAAGTGCTCCAGGTGCAGATGCTGACAGACAAACAATTTAAAAATAACAAAGCTATGATTACAAAGAATATGAGAAAAGCCATAAACGAGCAGATCAATGCCGAGCTCTGGTCTGCATATCTCTACCTCTCAATGTCCATGGACGCCGAGGCAAAGGCTCTCCGGGGGATCGCAAACTGGTTCTTCGTACAATGGATGGAAGAACAGGACCACGCCAGAATTTTCCAGAACTACCTGAACGGACAGGGAGAGAAAGTGGAGCTGAAAGCGATAGACAGGGTACCTCTGGAGTGGAAGGATGCGCTGGAAATGTTCCGCGACACTCTCTCACACGAGAAAGACGTCACCGCCATGATTCACAACCTCATGAAAATGGCAATGAAGGAAGACGATTTCGAGACAATGAGCCGTCTGCTGTGGTTTGTGGATGAGCAGGTGGAGGAAGAGCGCAGCGCGGAAGACCTGGTCAAGCTACTGGAGGCGGCAGGAGACGATTTCAGTATCCTCAATGAAATAGACGGACGGCTGGCAGGCCGCAAGTACAACAAAGCTTCACCCCTAAAACAGTGAAACCATGAAAAAGATGTTGATATTAACCATTTTAGTGTTATTAATCCCTTTTATCGTCATGGCACAGAAAGTAGACAACACACCCGTGACAAGGCTCAACCTCAAATCCTATCTGGGCGACTGGTACGAGATTGCAAGATTCGACCACAGCTTCGAACGCGGGATGGAAGACGTGCGCGCGATGTACACACTGAATGATGACGGTACGGTCCAGGTCTGCAACACGGGATGGAAGGATGGAAAATTCCGTCAGACCAAAGGCAAGGCATTCGTGCCCGACCCCGTCGGCAATCCCGGGCTCCTGAGAGTCTCATTCTTCGGGCCTTTCTACTCAGACTACAGGGTGCTTATGATTGACAGGGATTATGAATATGCCCTGGTAGGCTCCAAATCCGGAAAATACCTGTGGATTCTTTCACGAATGCCCAGTGTTCCCGACGGAACCATGGCATCCATCCTTACAGAAGCCGAGCGGCGCGGTTACGACACCGAAGACCTGATCTGGGTACATCAGAAGGATGCGAATAGTGAATGGTAGCGCAGGTTTTACGGTTAGTTGGTTTTAGTTGGCACGTCTGGCGATTCCGGCACCAGGCGTGCCTTTTGTCAAATTTGTTATATTTGTATCCGGTATGGAACTCAGACAATTGAAATATTTTGTGGCAGTAGCCCGCAACCTGAGTTTTTCAGAAGCGTCCAGGCGTCTTTTCGTAACTCAGGGAGCGATATCCCAGCAGATAAAGCTTCTGGAAGACGAACTCGGCTCCCCGCTTTTCACGCGAAGTTCCCACAAAGTGGCTCTCACCGAGGCCGGCCAGGAACTTCTCCCTCTCGCGGAAAAGACCCTGAAAGAGGCCGAAGACTGCAAAGTTCACATCAGCGACCTGAGAAAGATGCTCGCCGGTTCCCTGAACATAGGCCTCACCCATTCCTTCGCCGAGCTGATGAACGACACAGTAAAGGAATTCCTCAAGAAATACCCGAACGTGAACCTCAAGGTGCACTATGAAACCGCCTCCGAACTCTTCGACATGCTGGACCGCGGAGAAGTTGACCTTATTCTCGCATTCAAACCGGCCAGATACCGCGAGGACATCGTCTCGGAAGAGCTGTTCGAGGCAAGGCTCAGCGCAGTAATGAGAAAGGACCACCCTCTTGCAGGCAAGGCCTCCCTGACCATCAACGATCTGGGAAAACACGGTATGATACTCCCGGGAGCGGGTCTGCAGTCACGCAAGACTTTCGAACGGTTCGTAAACATAGACACAACGAACTTCAACGTAAGGGTTGAGCTCAACGAACCCAACATTATCCTGGACTTCATAGAAAGCTCCAATCTCTTCTCCATACTTTCCAGCCTGGCTGTCTATTACAGGCCTAACCTGATTGCTATTCCGCTGGAACACATAGACTCCAGAATGAAAGGATGCGTCCACTGGTTGAAAGACAGCTACAGGAAGAAGAGCGCAGAAGCCTTCGTGGAACTGCTTCAAGACTCGGCCAAGATAAGAAGATTGATGATGAAGTGAAAAAAATTTTGCAGAACTTAAAATAAGTGCTATATTTGCATCCGCTTTCCAACAGGCAAGCACGAATGGTGCGGTAGTTCAGTTTGGTTAGAATGCCGGCCTGTCACGCCGGAGGTCGAGGGTTCGAACCCCTTCCGCACCGCTTCAAAATGCCTCTCACACACGTGAGGGGCATTTCTCGTATCTGAATCTGCCCCAAAACCTTGCGGCTTTAGCCCTGCAATATATTACGACTAGTCCCGATACACCATA
>JAKSKH010000038.1 GCA_024401855.1 Bacteroidales bacterium
ATGTCGAGTACGGCAGGGAATACGTGATTCAGGTCGAAGGAGAGGTGGTGGAGCGTTCGAGCAAGAACCCCAAGATCCCTACCGGCGACATTGAAATCAAGGTAGCCTCCGTGAAAGTGCTGAATGCCGCGCAGACTCCTCCCTTCACCATCGAGGAGAATTCCGACGGCGGGGAGGACATCAGGGCGAAATACCGCTATCTGGATCTGCGCCGTCCTCCTCTGCAGAGGGCGCTGGCATTGCGCCACCGTCTGGCCCAGGAAATCCGGACTTATCTGGATTCCAAGGGCTTTATGGAGATTGAGACCCCTTACCTGATAAAGTCCACCCCTGAGGGCGCCAGGGATTTCGTGGTTCCCTCCAGGATGAACCCCGGTGAGTTCTATGCCCTTCCCCAGTCTCCCCAGACATTCAAGCAGCTGCTGATGGTGGCCGGATACGACCGTTATTTCCAGATTGTACGCTGCTTCCGCGACGAGGATCTCCGCGCTGACCGCCAGCCTGAATTCACGCAGATTGACTGCGAGATGGCTTTCGTGGAGCAGGAAGACGTGCTCAATACCTTCGAGGGTATGATGCGCAGCATGTTCCGCGGGGCCCTCGGAATCGAGATTCCCGATCCGCTGCCCAGGATGAGCTGGTACGACGCTATGGACAACTACGGTTCCGACAAGCCCGACATCCGCTTCGACATGAAGATCCACGAGATCACTTCCGCGGTGAAGGGCCACGGATTCGGAGTGTTCGATTCTGCCGAATATGTCGGAGCAATCTGCGCGAAGGGTTGCGCCTCGTATACCCGCAAGCAGATTGACGAACTTACCGAATGGGTCAAGCGTCCCCAGGTCGGGGCTAAGGGTCTGGTCTATGTCAGACTTGGAGAGGAAGGTGTCAAATCAAGCATTGACAAATTCTACTCTCCGGAGCAGTTGCTCGGAATAGCGGATCAGTGCGGCGCTTCCAAGGGAGACTTGATTCTGATTCTTTGCGGACCCAAACGCAGGACTCAGACCCAGCTCGGTGTCCTGCGCATCGAGATGGGCGGCCGTCTGGGATATCGTGACCCCAAGGTGTTCGCGCCTCTGTGGATAGTGGATTTCCCCCTGCTCGAATGGGATGACGAAACCCAGCGTTTCTATGCTATGCATCATCCTTTCACCGCTCCCAAGCCGGAACACGAGAAATTGTTCTATTCCGACAGGAAGGAAGACCTCGAGAAAGTCTGCGCCAATGCTTACGACTTCGTTCTCAACGGCACGGAACTCGGCGGCGGCTCGATCCGTATCCACAATGCGGAAATGCAGCAGCGTATGTTCGAAGTGCTGGGCATCGGCAAGGAGGAGGCTGAATACAAGTTCGGCTTCATAATCAATGCCTTCAAGTTCGGAGCACCCCCTCACGGAGGACTGGCATTCGGTTTCGACCGCGTGTGCGCCCTGTTCGGAGGACAGGAGACAATCCGTGACTACATCGCGTTCCCCAAGAACAACCAGGGCCGCGACGTGATGATTGACTCGCCTTCGATGATTGACCGGATTCAGATGGATGAACTTTGTCTGAAATCTACAGTGAATGATAAAGAAGCTTGAAAATTATGATTTGAGTGCACACAACAGCTTTCGTATGAAGGCTGTGTGTGCCCTTTATGTTGAATACGATTCTCCGAAGGATCTCGAACAGATGCCCTGGGACGAATTTCCCAAGCCTCTGCTCAGCATCGGTTCAGGCAGCAACATTCTCTTTACGGGTGATTTCCCGGGTACGGTGCTGCATTCGGCCATCAAATACACCAAATACGTCGACCTCGGTATGGATGACCTTCCCATAGCGGTGGGCGCCGGTGTCACCGTCGACGATTTCATTGCCGAAGTATGCGGCCACGGGCTCTGGGGAATGGAGAACCTCTCTTTGATTCCCGGGGAGATAGGCGCGTCCGTCGTCCAGAACATCGGTGCATACGGTGCGGAGATGAAGGATGTAGTCACCGGTGTGAGCTGCTACGATGTGGTGGAGCGCAGGATGGTCAAGTTCCCGACTCCGCAATGCGGATTCGCATATCGGGATTCTCTCTTCAAGCAGAGCGACGGGCGGTATATCGTCACCGGAGTGCTTGTCAGGCTCAGCCGCAAACCCAGACCCAACCTTTCCTACAAGGGACTGGCCGAATCTTTCGGCGGCGTGATGCCCGAAACTCCCACCCAGGTCAGAGAGGCCGTTATTGCCCTGCGCAACGGAAAACTTCCGGATCCGAAGGAAATCGGCTCCGCCGGCAGTTTCTTCAAGAATCCGGTGGTGACCGCGGCTCATTTCGCGAAAATCTGCGAGGGCTACGCCACCGTTCCCCATTTTGTTCTCGAAGGGGGGATGATCAAGGTTCCCGCCGCCTGGATGATAGAGCAGTGCGGCTTCAAGGGAGCCGTACAGGGTGGCGCTGCCGTATATGAAAAGCAGCCTCTGGTTATCGTCAATGCCAGCGGCACCGCATCCGCTCAGGATGTCCTTACATTGGAAAACCGTATCATCTCTGCTGTCAGGGAACGCTTCGGCGTTGAATTGCATCCCGAGGTGGTACATATATAATAAGCGTATGGGTTCATTTATAATAGAAGGCGGCCTGCCCCTGCACGGAAGCATCGTTCCCCAGGGAGCCAAGAACGAGGCTCTCGAGATTATCAGCGCAGTCCTTCTGACGGACGAAAAGGTCACAGTTTCCAATATTCCTGAAATTCTGGACGTAAAGAATCTGCTCGCCCTGCTGGAAGGTATGGGCGTGAAGGTGGTCCGGGAGCAGAAGGGAAAGTACAGTTTCGAATCGGCGGGCATTGACCGCGAGTACATCAAGAGCGAGGACTTCGTGCAGAAGTGCGCGCGTCTGCGCGGCTCGGTGATGGTAGTGGGACCTCTGCTCTCCCGTTTCGGAGAGGCCTATTTCGCAAAACCGGGAGGAGACAAGATCGGCCGCCGCAGGGTGGACACCCATATAGACGGATTCATAAAGCTCGGCGCGGACTGCGAATACGACTCGTTCCTCAAGGCCTACCGTCTGGTAAGCAAGCAGTTGAAAGGCAGTTATATGCTTTTGGATGAGGCTTCAGTCACCGGTACGGCCAACATCGTGATGGCGGCTTCGCTGGCAAAGGGAACCACTACCATATATAATGCCGCTTGCGAGCCGTATGTCCAGCAGCTGTGCAGGATGCTGGTGAGCATGGGAGCGAAAATACAGGGAATCGGTTCGAATCTCCTGACCATAGAGGGAGTGGAAAAGCTGCACGGAACGCAGCATACGATTCTGCCCGATATGATTGAGGTCGGTTCCTTCATAGGTATGGCCGCCATCAACCGCAGCGCCCTCACCATCAAGAACGTGTCGTACGAAAACCTCGGGATAATTCCCGAATGCTTCCGCCGTCTCGGAATAAAACTCGAGCAGCGTGGTGACGACATCTATGTCCCCGCCCAGGAAAGCTATGAGATAGACTCCTTTATGGACGGCTCCATAATGACTCTTGCCGATGCCCCCTGGCCCGGCCTCACCCCGGACCTCCTGAGTGTGATGCTGGTAGTGGCAACCCAGTGCAAGGGCAGTGTGCTGATTCATCAGAAAATGTTCGAGAGCCGTCTCTTCTTTGTGGACAAGCTGATAGATATGGGTGCCCAGATCATTCTGTGCGACCCTCACCGCGCCGTGGTCATAGGGCACGACCATCGCCACCGCCTCAAGGCAGGCAGGATGTCGTCGCCCGACATACGCGCCGGTATAGCAATGCTGCTGGCGGCCATGTCGGCTTCCGGCACTTCGGAAATAGCCAACATCGAGCAGATTGACCGCGGATATGAAGATATCGATACCCGTCTGAACGCGCTCGGGGCCCATATTACCAGAAAACAGTAATTCCGGATGCAGGTTCTCAAGTTCGGCGGTTCGTCCGTCGCCAATGCTACAAATATCTCCAAGGTTCTCGACATCGTCGAGGCTGCGGCCCTCAATGACAGGGTGCTACTGGTGTGCTCCGCCATCAAGGGCTGCACCGCTGCCCTGATAGCAATCGGCAGGGGAGAGGGGGATGTTTCCGCATTGCTTGAACAGCATCTCAGCATAATAAACCGGCTCTTTACCGGTGAACAGAAGGCTCAGGCCGAAGAGGAAATCCGTTCCCTGTTTGAGGAAATGGCCTCTGGAGAGGGTCCCGTCGAGGCATACGGTGAAATCCTCTCGACCAGAATCATTGAAAGGAAACTCAGCTGCGAAGGTCGGAGGACCGTCTGGCTCGATTCGCGCAAACTGATCGTGAGCGGCGACGAGCCCGCCACTTTCAGAAATATCGCCGGGGCGGTGCAGGCCGACTGCGACATTTTCGTGGCGCCCGGATTCATAGCGGGCGATGCCCAGGGCAGGGTATGCACGCTCGGAAGGGGAGGCTCCGATTACAGCGCCGCGCTCTACGCGGCCGGTTCCTGCGCTTCCGACCTGCAGATATGGACGGACGTTCCCGGCATAATGACCACCAACCCCAAGGTAGTCCCTGCCGCCAGGACAATCCCGGCCCTTTCATACAATGCAGCGCGTCTGCTTGCCGAGAACGGTGCGAAGGTGCTTTATGCGCCGACCGTGCGTCCGGCTATGGAGGCCGGCATAGCCTTCCGTATCCTCAACACCTTCGATCCCGAGGCATCCGGAACTCTGGTGGGGAATCTGCCGGAGAACAGGATAGGAGGGTGGAGGGGACTGGCGGGAGTGTCCGAAGGGGAAAACTGCCGCCTGTGTCTTGTGGGCGAAGGTCCGGTAGGCGAAGAAAAATCCATAATGCGGGTCACTCCGGCGCTGAACGAGGCGGGAATCAGGATTCTTGGAGTGGAAAGTTCGGACGAGGGCCGTCTGATATACGTGAACGTGCTTTCCGCAGAGGAAAAGGCTGCGAGTGCGGCTCTGCACGCGGAGTTCTTCGAGAACCCTTCAGTGCAGGAAATCAAGCTTTTCATCGCCGGCTACGGTGCGGTGGGAAAGGCTCTGGTCCGTCTTGTGGAGCGGAGCGGCGAAGTAATCGAACGCCGTACGGGCAAGAGCATAAGCATAGTCGGCGTATCCGACAGTTCCCATTATATCATTGACCTGCAAGGTTTTTCCGTTGCAGGAATCGAAGAGAAACTCCCTTGCGGGCAGGATGCCTCCGACAGCGCTTATTTCGAGGCCGTCCGCAAACTTGCTCCGCGCGGTTCCGTGTTTGTCGACTGCACTCCGTCCAAGAGCATAGGAGACATTTATGAAAGCTTCTTCGAGAAGGGGATAAATGTCATCTCCTCCAACCGAAGGGCGCTTGCCGTGCCTTATTCCAAATATGTGATGCTCAAGTCGTCGGCCCGCGAGAACGGAGTGAAGTTCTCCTACGACACGACAGTGGGCGCGGCGATGCCCATTCTGGAGTCCCTTTCCAGCGGAGCCAACAGCTCCGACAAGCTGATTTCGCTGGAGGCTGTGGTCTCCTGCACACTCAACAATATATATACGGAGTACGATGCTCTGGAAGGAAGCAGTTTTGCATCCCTGCTCAGGCAGGCCCAGGACAGCGGGCTTACGGAAAGCGATCCCCGCAGTGACCTCGGCGGAGAGGACGCATTGCGCAAGCTGCTCATAATGGCCCGCGAAGCCGGCATCCCCCTGGAATCTTCCGATGTCAGCATCACCCCCGTGCTGGGGCCCGAATATTTCAATTGTCCCCTGGACCGCTTTTACGAACTCCTTCAGGAAAACGAGTGGAAATTCGTCGAGGAGGAGAACAGGCTTGCTTCGCAGAATCTCAGGCAGCGTTTCGTGGCGTCTGTCAGCAGGGACGCGGGCAGTCCCACAGGCTATCGCGCTTCCATCGAAATGAAACCTGTCGGGCAGGACAGCCCTTTCTACTGGATAAGCGGCACAGAGAACGTCACAATCATCAAAAGCGAGAACATTACCCATCCTCTCGTGCTCAGAGGTTCCGGTGAAGGAGCCCTGACGGCGGCGGGCGGAGTGATTAACGATATTTTAAAAATTTGACAAGATATGAAAGTAATTATCAGCGGATATGGCAAAATGGGCCATATGATAGAGGGCGTGCTGCTCAAGCGTGGCATCACACTCGTTGAGGCTTCCGAAGACATCTGTTCCGTACCCGAAGAGGTAGCGAAGGAATGCGTCTGCATCGATTTCACCACCCCCGAGGCGTTCAAGGCGAATTACAAGACCATCGCCGACAATTTCAAGGCGGCCGTAATCGGAACCACCGGCTGGGAGGACATCAGTACCGACGTCATCAGCTACTTCTATATGAAGGGTACTCCTATGATCTACTCCAGCAATTTCTCGCTGGGTGTGAACGCCGTATTCGTTGCCGTCGAGAAACTCTCCGAATGTCTCCGCACCTACGGTTACATACCTCACATCGAGGAGACCCATCACGCGCACAAGCTCGACGCTCCCAGCGGGACGGCCAAGACCCTTGCCGCCATAGTACAGGACAAGCTGGGTGTCAAGCCCGACATCACCTCCCTGAGACTGGGCGAGGTTCCCGGCACCCACGTTGTGAAATTCAAGTCCGACGTCGACAAGATCAAGATATCGCACGAGGCCTTCTCCCGCGAGGGCTTTGCCGAGGGCGCGGTGCTTGCCGCCGAGATGACGGAAGGTCTGAAGGGCGTGCACTCCTTCAAGGAAATGATAATTAAATAAAAGCTATGTTACTGAAAGGTTGCGGTACCGCACTGGTGACCCCTTTCCATAACGGGGAAGTGGATTATACGGCTTACGCCGCCCTGATAGACCGTCAGGTCAGCCAGGGAGTGGATTTCCTTGTGCCTCTGGCCACTACCGGGGAAACCCCCACCCTGAGTTCCGATGAAAAGGTCGAACTGCTCAAAATCACCCGCAGCCATAGTGCGGGCAGGCCCCTGCTGGTGGGATGCGGGTCCAATTCCGTTCCCGGCACTCTCGCCAATATGGCTCTGCTGGAGCCTTACGGAGTGGATGCCTGGCTGGTGGTGGTCCCTTTCTACAACAAACCCACCCAGGAAGGTCAGTATCTCTATTTCAAGACAATAGCGGAGCATTCCACCAAGCCCATTGTAATCTACAACGTTCCCGGCAGGACCGGTGCCAATATGACTGCCGAGACCTGCTGGCGCATAGCTGAAGACTGCCCCAACGTGATTGCCATAAAGGAGGCTTCGGGCAAGCTCGAGCAGGTTTATCAGATTCTGGAAAACGCTCCCGAAGGTTTCGCTGTGCTCAGCGGAGACGATGACCTTACCCTGGAAATGATGCGCCACGGCGCTCACGGAGTGATTTCCGTTGCTTCCAATGCGGCTCCCGCCCTTGTTGCGCAGATGGCCTCCGCCGCCCTTGAAGGAAACTTCGATGCTGCGGCCGCAACGGACGAAAAACTCCAGGCCCTCTTCAAGAACTGTTTTGTGGAAAGCAATCCCATTCCGGTCAAGGCTGCCATGGCTCTTATGGGCCTGATGGAAAGCGGGGTCAGGCTGCCTCTGAGCAACGCCACGCCCTCGACCGTGCAGATTATGCAGAAAACCCTTAAAGATTTGAATCTTATATGATTAAGGCGGCCATAGTAGGATACGGGAATATAGGCAGATTCGCCCTTGAAGCCCTCGACAAGGCTCCCGATATGGAGTGTGCGGGCATAGTCCGCCGCAGCGGTTCGGCCGAAGGCATCCCCGAACTTCAGGGACGCAGGGTCTGCTCCGACATCAGGGAACTGGGGAAGGTGGACGTGGCCATTCTTTCCACGCCTTCACGCAAGGTGCAGGAGAATGCGCAGAAGTATCTTGCGATGGGAATATGCACTGTCGACAGCTTCGATATCCACAGTGAAATCTGGAACCTGCGCACCGCTCTGGACAGGAGCGCGAAGGAAGGCCGCGCCGCCAGCATAATTTCCGCCGGATGGGATCCCGGCACCGATTCCGTCATCCGTGCCCTGCTGAGCGGAATGGCTCCCCAGGGAGTCACCTATACCAATTTCGGCCCCGGCCGCTCAATGGGCCATTCCGTGGTTGCCAAGTCCGTACCCGGAGTGCGCGATGCCTTGAGTATGACTCTGCCTGCCGGGAAAGGTGTTCACGACCGCAAGGTTTACGTGGAACTTGAACCCGGCGCCGACTTTGAAGCGGTGAGCGCCGCAATCAAGTCCGACCCCTATTTCGTGAATGACAGGACCGATGTCGAGCAGGTCCCCAGCGTGGAGGCCGTCAACAGCCTGATGCATGGCGTGAATCTGGTAAGGGAAGGCGCTTCCGGTATCACTGAAGGGCAGAAGATGGAATTCAATATGCGCATCAACAATCCCGCCCTCACCGGACAGGTCCTCGTGATGGCCGCCCGCGCCGTCGTAAAGCAGGCCCCCGGTTGCTACACTATGATAGAAGTCCCTCTCATCGACTATCTTCCCGGTGACAGGGAATCCCTCGTCCGCTCTCTGGTGTAGACGGCATTCCCGTGTCTGCTGCCATTTTATATTTTTTCGGGAAAGGCCAAGATTTTGCGAATTTTATGGCGAAATCATCATTTTTCGGCAAAACTGCCAATATTTTACAATATTGTTGGCTGATTATCGAGTTCATCCCTGCATAACGATGATTTGGACGTACTGTGAACTTTTTGCGGTTTAAAGCTTTAATACACACTGCTTTACAAAACGACTTTGACATATGTCGTCAAATTTTTGAGCAGGCTGGCTCCAGACCCGGGAAGCCAGACAAGCCATCACCGACCTCCACGTCGAAGGGATAATCGAATACCTTGAGGGCAATGATGGCCCGTGACGCCATCGACCATCCCACACCCCGCAAAGATGGTACAACAGAGTTATCCCCGGTTCTCCAATCTAATCAAGGAGCACCGGGGATTTCAGTTACAGGATGCATGGTAGATGCAACACAGGCCCTGCGTTGTTGCAGAGCCTGTACTGCCTGTATTTTTACTGAAGGTCTATAACGAGACGGATAGAATAAGCATCAAATTGCTTCTGAAGGTACAGGCTCGTCACTCCGGACTGATTGAACCATAGTTGACGGGATCTTTGCTTTGGATATGTACTGTCCAGAGTACTGGACAAGTATCCACCTATTTTATTGACATTAAACACCGTAAAATCTTTATACCTATTACGCCCGCCGGCAGCCGGAAGAAACACAATCCCTGAATTATCGATTTCAGCCCAAGTGTCCGGGCCGCCTGTTGTCCCGACCTCGTACCCGTTGTAATCGTCAGGATAGATGAACATACCATAGTAGGTTTTCCCTTCTAATTCAATGCCTATTAATTGATGCGTAGAATTATCAATCTTTAATGTATATCTTGGCATTCCGTCTTTCATTTTCCTTTCATTGACAAGATAATTCCACTCGGCCATTGTAGGGGTGCGCCATGCATTGATTCCTCCTATTGCGAAGTCCGGCTTTTCCGTGAACAATGTATCTTTTTCTGTATAGTCTTCATTCGCCAGACATACAGCCTGCTCTGCTGTTTTACACCATAAGAAATGTGAGATATGCCCTATTTCCCTTACGGCCACTGTATCCGGTGTGGTCGCATACTGGTTTGTCTCAAGGCCCCAGGACTTTATTACAGGTTTGTTGTCTGTATATCCTTCTCCCGTACCGTCACACCACAGGTTCCCTTTCGAGAATCTCACCTGTTTTCCGTCGTCCACGGTGAACAAGCCGGTCAAAGCATCCACCAGAATGTACTTGAACACTGCAACATAGGAAGCATCCTTTGATACCTTAAAAGTATACGGATTTACCATTATCGTATCGGTCGGAGCGGCAGTGTCCACCCATCCGATGAACTCTGCAAAATCACCATTGGCAGTGGCCGTAATTGTAAGGTCGGTACCTTTGGCATACAACCCCGTTCCCGTGACTGTCCCGGCCCAAGCAGGCTTCGATTTCACCGAGATTGATCTCAACCAATCTACAGTGGCTGTTAAGTCTTTTTTGATATCGGCAATCGTGAATTCCCAGAAGTCGCCTGAAGTCGTCGAAGAGACGGTGCCGGAGTCATCCCTTGTACAAATGAGCTGCCTCCCGCTTATCGAGATGGCCCTGATTTTTACGGTTCCGGCATCCTCGTATGCATTGACCAGTATGTCCCCTTGGACATCACTCTCTACTGCGACCGTCACCCTATGGCCGTTAACCTCCACCACCTGACTGTTGTCTGCTGTGACGCTTGCCGCAACCGAAAGTCCGGAATCATCCAGGTTGAGTTCAATACTGGACTTCACGTCACTGGCCAAGATAATGTCAAGATTGACCGTTTTCGTCTGTCCGTCTATTGTAAGGGAAAGATTCACGGACTGCTTGCTCGCCACCACTGCAGAAGGAACAAGCAGGCACTCGAAAACTGTGCCTTCTGCCGAAATCTGCTGTTTCTCACTGGGAACGGTCAAAGTCACGGCCTGCGCCTTGGTGGCAGTAATGGAACCGTTCACGGCGTTGAGAGTGCCTTCTGATGCTATCTCAGCACCCTCAAACTTTATGCTCTGAAGTTTCGCGTCTCCGGTGTAGCCCTTGTTTACTACGGTAATGGCCACCCTCGCCAGGGCGTGCTTCATCGTAATGGTCACATTGCCCGCAGTCTGGTCGGTGACAGGATCCTGCTTGGCGACATACATCACATCGTCCCCGTTGAACGATGACGATATTTCTATCCCCTTTATATTTGTCGATTTGTCGTCCACGTATGGATAATAGCCGAACAGATATCCAGGGGTGCTGCCCACCTTGATTGACGGGCTCGCAGTCCACTTTCCTTTCTGTGAATTATATGAGTATTTTACATTTTTATAATCTGATCCGAATCCCGTGAGTGCGTTCTCATCTTTGAATAGGAACAGTCCGATATGCCCGTCCTGCGGGAACGTCTCTCCGTCCACCACGGCCTTCGTCAGCAGGCCTGCCGGATTCACTTCCGCGATTTCAAGGCTGACAGAGCCCTTCCCCGCAGTTTCGGAATCGAACTCCTCCTGCTTGTTGCACCCTACGGCTGCCAGCAGCACGCCGGCAATAAGGATTATTATTTTCGATTGCATCTTCATATATATCGTTATCTATGATTTTCTGTCAGGAAAAAAGACCACGGTTTCAAATTCAGCAGGTCGGCATTCACTTTAACCAACTCGTTGTAGGTTGCAATTCTTGCTGCAAAATCGTTTGTCCTCAGAAAATGATATTCATCCTTATCCTGTGTGAGCAATAATATGTTGTTTTCATCTTTTTCATCTTTTTTATCTTTTTTATCTTTTTTATCTTTTTCATCAACAATATAGGGCTGCCAGATATCATTGTCGCCG
>JAKSKH010000039.1 GCA_024401855.1 Bacteroidales bacterium
GCAAGGTGTTTTAAAAAGAACGCTTCTCTATTATGAATTGGCGTCCTTGATTCATCCGCGCAGACGGATGAATATTGAATGCGGCGAAGTTTTCATTCGTGCAATTCTTTAATCAACAAGGATTTAATCGTATTTTGTTTCCATTTTTGAGTTTTTGAAAAATGGCTGTGAACAGGTTGTAATTATAGCTTGATTTCCTGCATTTTCACACCTTTTCAACTAACCGGAAAGACAGCGATTGTACCTCAAGAACACAAGCGGTATCAGCCATATTCCGGACAATTATCACTCACCATAATACATCAAAAAAGTCCCCGTAACTTCCGTTACAGGGACTTATCTAGAAAAATTGTAATCTCCTGATTACTTGTTCATTGCCTGAGCTACAGCAACTGCAACAGCCACTGAGCAGCCCACCATGGGGTTGTTGCCCATACCCATGAAGCCCATCATCTCGACGTGTGCGGGAACTGATGAAGAACCTGCGAACTGAGCATCTGAGTGCATGCGGCCGAGGGTGTCGGTCATACCGTAGGATGCAGGGCCGGCGGCCATGTTGTCAGGGTGAAGGGTACGTCCGGTACCACCGCCTGATGCTACGGAGAAGTAAGGCTTGCCTGCAAGCACGCGCTCCTTCTTGTATGTGCCTGCAACAGGATGCTGGAAACGTGTAGGGTTGGTTGAATTGCCGGTGATGGAAACGTCAACTCCCTCTTTCCACATGATTGCAACGCCTTCGCGTACATCATTGGCACCATAGCAGCGAACTCCACCGCGCACACCTTCGGAATATCTGGTCTCGTTAACGACCTTAACCTCTCCGGAATAGTAGTCGAAGTCTGTCTCTACATAGGTGAAACCGTTGATGCGGCTGATGATCTTGGCTGCATCCTTTCCGAGTCCGTTAAGGATGACACGGAGGGGTTTCTGACGTACCTTGTTTGCCATTTCAGCAATCTTGATAGCACCTTCAGCGGCAGCATATGATTCATGTCCTGCAAGGAATGCGAAGCACTCAGTCTCCTCACGGAGAAGCCTTGCGGCAAGATTTCCGTGGCCGAGGCCAACCTTGCGGTCGTCAGCTACCGAACCGGGAATGCAGAATGCCTGAAGACCCTCACCGATTGCCTCGGCAGCGTCTGCAGCGTTCTTGCAACCTTTCTTTATAGCGATGGCGGCACCTGTTACATAAGCCCACTTTGCATTCTCAAAGCAGATTTTCTGTGTATCCTCGCACATCTTGTAGGGATCGATACCCTTTTCATCGCAAATGGCCTTTGCCTCATCGAGGTCCTTGATACCATACTTTGCGAGAGCGGCATTGATCTGATCAATACGACGCTCATAACTTTCAAAAAGTGCCATAGTCTCTTACTCTTTACGGGGGTCAATATATTTAACTGCCTCAGCGAAACGGCCATATGTGCCTTTTGCCTTCTCTATAGCCTCAGGGCCTGTTGCACCGCCCTTGAGAGCATCCATAAGTTTGCCAAGGTTGACGAACTCGTATCCGATAACCTCGTTGTTCGCGTCAAGCGCCATTCTGGTGCAGTATCCTTCCGTCATCTCAAGATAACGGCTGCCCTTTGCTTTTGTACCGTACATTGTGCCGACCTGGCTGCGGAGATTCTTTCCGAGATCCTCAAGAGATCCGCCTACAGGAAGACCACCTTCGGAGAATGCGGACTGAGTGCGCCCGTAAACTATCTGGAGGAAAAGCTCGCGCATGGCGGTATTGATTGCATCGCATACGAGATCGGTGTTGAGAGCCTCGAGGAGGGTCTTGCCGGGAAGGATTTCAGATGCCATTGCGGCTGAGTGAGTCATACCTGAGCAACCGAGAGTCTCTACGAGAGCTTCCTCGATGATACCATCCTTGACGTTGAGAGTCAATTTGCAGCATCCCTGCTGGGGGGCGCACCAACCGATTCCATGAGTAAGACCGGAAATGTCCTTTATTTCCTTTGCATGCACCCATTTCCCTTCTTCAGGAATAGGTGCATTGGCGTGGTTGGCGCCTTTTGCAACGCAGCACATCTGCTGCACTTCTTTTGTGTAAATCATAATAATTATAAAGATTTAGTTGATTCGTCTATGAAATTTCACAAATTTACGTAAATTTGTAATAATAGTAAAAACAAAATTGAACGTATATGCATAATCTTTTATTCCTCCAGAACCTCGGCGCAGGTGAAATCATTATCATTGCCCTTGTTATTCTTCTTCTCTTCGGAGGCAAGAAGATTCCCGAGCTCATGAAAGGCCTTGGAAAGGGCGTAAAGAGCTTCAAGGAAGGTATGGATGATGTGGAGAAACAGATTGAGGGAATAGACGACCAGGTTCAGAAGCCTTCAGACGCCTCCAAGAAGTAATTCTTTCAAATGGCAGCTCCTGAAGAAGTTCAGATGACTTTCTGGGACCATCTTGAAGTATTGAGATGGTCTCTTTTTCGCGTGGCGATAGCGCTTTTCGTGCTTATCGTGGCCTGTTTCATCGCCATGCCACATATCTTCGACAGCTTTATCCTCGGACCCACCACATCCGATTTCTTCGTTTACAGGTGGCTGGCATCCCTCGGAAAGGGAGGCGGTGCGCTGGTTCCCGATTTTTCCGCCGATTTCAAGGTGGACATAATCAACATCAACGTTGCAAGCCAGTTCCTCACCCACATAAGCACATCTTTCTGGCTTGCACTGGTACTGGTTTTCCCCTACCTTATCTATGAGATATGGTCATTCCTGAAGCCCGCGCTCTATGAGAACGAGGAAAAAGGCGTCAGACGTGCCTTCTTCATGGGCACAATCCTTTTCTTCACAGGATGCGCTGTAGGATACATAAGCGTTTTCCCGCTTACCTTCCGCTTCCTTACGGGCTACGTGGTGGGTGAGCATATCACCAACCAGATTTCCCTCAATTCCTATATGAACAATTTCCTGGGAATAGTGTTCGTGATGGGAATAGTGTTCGAAATCCCCATTTTAGCCTGGATACTGTCCAAGATGGGACTCATAAACAAAACGATGCTCAGGAATTACCGCAGTTATGCCGTAGTGGTGCTCCTTGTACTTGCGGCGCTGATAACACCTTCCGGAGATCCTTTCACTCTCAGCATCGTGTTCCTGCCCCTTTTCCTTCTGTATGAGCTTTCAATCCTGGTAGTTCGTCCTGAAGCAAAAGAATCCGATGAAGAGCCGGAAGAAACATCAGCCTAAAGCTGATATTCATCCCAGCTCTTGATTTTCAGATCATCCATTCCGTACTGACAGAATGCACGGATATAAGCCTTTGCAAGGCGACTGTTGGTAATCAAAGGAACATTGTAGTCTACCGCAGCCCTTCTCATCCTGTAACCGTTGGTGAGTTCCCCGGAGGTGAAATTCTTGGGGATATTGATTACAAGTTCAACCTTGCCTTCGGCCAGAAGTGTCGTCGCACACGGAACACCCGAAATTTCAGGTTCTCCGGACTCAAGTTCATTCGGCCAAAGAGCACGCAGGGACGGAACTCCGTTCTCCGTAAGATACTTGAACGTACCTGCCGTAGCATAAATGGTATAGCCTTTGGCGGCAAGCATCTGACAGGCAGGAAGCAGATCGGCTTTCTGGATGGCATTTCCGGACGAGATGAGCACAGACTTCCTGGGAATGCGGTGCCCGACGGAAATCATAGACTTGAGCAACGCTTCATCAAAGGTATCGCCTATACAGCCCACCTCTCCCGTAGAAGCCATATCCACACCGAGCACCGGGTCCGCCTGACCAAGACGTGAGAATGAGAACTGCGAAGCCTTGACGCCGACATACTCAAGTTCAAACGCATCAGTGGCAACCTTGTCAGGATGTTCGGAAAGCATGCACCTCGTTGCGAGATCTATTAAATTGGTCTTGAGAATCTTTGACACGAACGGGAAACTGCGGGACGCCCTAAGGTTGCATTCTATTACCTTGATCTTCCCGTGGAAGACAAGGAACTGTATATTGAAAGGTCCTGTAATGTCAAGCCTGGCGGCAATCTTGCCGGCAATCTTCCTGAGTTTGGCCGCAGTGACACCATAAAGTTTCTGAGGAGGGAACTGCATGGTAGCATCTCCCGAATGAACCCCGGCAAACTCAACATGCTCCGAAATGGCGTGTACAAGTATCTTTCCACCGTCAGCGACAGCATCGAACTCAATCTCCTTACACTTCTGCATGAAGGAACTTATCACTACAGGATGTTCGCACGAAACATCTACCGCCATCTCAAGGAACTTCCAGAGGTCTTCCATGTTGTAGCACACATTCATTGCGGCTCCGGAAAGCACATAAGAAGGTCTGACAAGAACGGGAAAACCTACCTCATCAACGAATTTCTCAACATCCCTCTTTGTGGTAAGCTCACTCCAGCGGGGCTGGTCAATTCCAAGTTCATCCACAATGGAGGAGAATTTATTTCTGTCTTCCGCACAGTCTATGGACTCAGCAGACGTTCCGAGTATCCGTATTCCGGCAACAGACAAAGGAAGTGCCAGATTATTGGGAATCTGTCCTCCAACACTGACAATAACTCCATAGGGTTTTTCCAGTCCGCAGATTTCCATTACGAGCTCAAAACTGAGCTCATCAAAATAAAGCCGGTCGCATACATCATAATCCGTAGACACTGTTTCGGGATTATAATTGATCATTACCGCTTCGTAGCCTCTTGAACGGAGGGCGGCAAGGGCGTTTACGCTACACCAGTCAAACTCGACGCTGCTTCCTATCCTATATGCACCCGAGCCGAGGACGATGACGGTATTGCCCTGGTTCTCCAGTTCAATACTGTCGCTCACGGCATTGTACGTCATGTAAAGATAGTTGCTCTTCTTCCCTGAAGCGGATGCCAGCGTTTCTATCTTCCTGATAAAAGGACGCATTCCTGCCGTCTGTCTCTTCCTGCGCACATCAGCTTCACTGCATTTGAGCACGCGGGAAATCTGGATGTCGGAGAAGCCCTGTTTCTTGGCAAGTTCCAGAAGATCCACGTCCAAAGATTCTATAGAGCCTATCTCTTCCAAACGGCGGTATGTCTCTTCTATATTGAAAAGTTTCTGAAGGAACCACTTGTCTATCTTTGTGAGTTCCGCTATCCTGTCCACGGAATACCCGGCCTCAAAAGCGTCCGCTATTGCAAAAATTCTGGTGTCGGTCGGATGTGTCAGAGCATGATCAAGGTCAGACACCTTGAAAGCCTTGTTGCATACAAAGCCATTGGCTCCCTGGCCAATCATACGCAAGCCCTTCTGTATTGTTTCCTCGAAGGTCTGGCCAATGGCCATAACTTCACCGACGCTCTTCATGCTGGTTCCAATCTCACGTGACACACCATGGAACTTGGCAAGATCCCATCGGGGCAGTTTGCATACGCAATAGTCCACAGAAGGAGCCTTGTCAGCACCGGCTATGTCACAAAGGTTGTATCCCAATCCTATTTTTGCGGCTACGAATGCAAGAGGATATCCCGTTGCTTTTGATGCAAGGGCGGAAGAACGGCTCAAACGGGCATTCACCTCTATCACGCGGTAGTCCATGCTGCCGTCCGGGGCGAAGGCAAACTGAATATTACACTCGCCGACGATCCCAAGGTGACGGACAATCTTGATTGAAAGCTCGTGAAGGTAATCAAGCTCTGCAGGAGAAAGGCTCTGGGTAGGAGCTACGACAATGCTTTCCCCGGTATGGATTCCAAGGGGGTCGAAGTTCTCCATATCGCAGATAACAAGACACTTGTCCGAGGCATCACGGACAACTTCGAATTCAATCTCCTTCCATCCCTTGAGGGACTTCTCAACAAGGACTTGAGGAGAGAACGAAAATGCCTTTGTAGCTGTTTCTATCAATTCCGCTTCGTTGTCGCAGAATCCCGAGCCAAGGCCTCCAAGAGCATAAGCCGCACGGATGATTACCGGATATCCCACCTCTGCCGCAGCCTTTTGGGCATCTTCGAGACACTCAGCGGCATGAGACCGTATTGTCTTGATCCCTATCTCATCCAACCTCTCGACGAAGAGTTCCCTGTCTTCCGTATCCACTATTGTGCTAACCGGCGTTCCAAGGACCTGCACACCGTTTTTCTTCAAGAATCCGCTTTTATACAACTCCACACCGCAGTTAAGCGCGGTCTGCCCTCCGAAAGAAAGAAGGATACCGTCCGGTTTCTCTTTTTCTATGACCTTTTCAACGAAATCCGGAGTTACGGGAAGGAAATATATCTTGTCTGCGATACCTTCCGATGTCTGAACAGTAGCGATGTTGGGATTTACAAGAACAGAAGAGACTCCTTCTTCACGAAGCACCTTCAAGGCCTGAGCTCCGCTGTAATCAAACTCCCCGGCCTGCCCTATCTTGAGGGCACCGGAGCCTAAAACTATAACTTTTTTCATTTCCAAAATACTTTCAGAACCGGAAGAACCCGTATCCACATTTTGGGACATAAAGTTATTAATATTTGCTTAATTCGCCACAAGAAATATTAAAAAAATAAAAGAAAGTCGGAACTGCTCATGCGAACAATCCCGACCTTCTCAGTTGTAAAGCGGTTTTACTTGACGAAAGGAGCTGCAATGAGGTACTCTGCACTCTCCCTGCAGGTACGGAGGATATCTCCGTAACTTGAACCTTCCATCTCAACTACGATATCCTTTGTTCCGGAAATGTCGAAATTGTTGAAAATGGCGTCAAATCCAACTTTTCCGCTCTGTCCTACTTCCGCCACATCCTTGATATGCAGGCAGGTGAAACGACCGGGATACTTCTTGAAATAAGCCACGGGACTAACCCTTGCATTGTCAGCCCAGTAAACGTCCATCTGGAAGAAGACATACTCGGGATCCGTGTTCTGAATCATGAAATCGTAAGCGGGAACGCCTTCAACCTCTTCGAACTCGTGCGAGTGGTTATGATAGCCGAAGCTCATACCGTTCTCCTTTACGAGTTTTCCGATGGCATTCATATAGTTGCAGACAACCTTCAGACCCTCGAGAGTTTCGGGGATATTGATACCGGGGGCAACCATATACTTCATTCCAGCAGCCTTGTGTGCGGCTACAGCCTGCTCCCACCAAGCCATCTTGGCTGAGAAATCACCGCTGGCAATCTCTTCGTCATCAAGATACTCGACAACGTGGGAAGAAAGGACCTTGAGACCTGCCGCTTCCACATCAGCCTTGAACTGCTCGGGTTCAACTCCGTAGAGCTTGCCATCATTGTAGTTGGCCGCTTCTACAGCAGTATAGCCGTAACTGGCGATAGCCTGAAGAGTTGACTCATGGTTACTGGCATAGAGCTCAGGATTGCCGATAAGTTCCCTTACAGAATAGAGTTCGATACCGATCTCCTTCTTTGCAGGCTCCTGCTCCTTGGTGGTGGAGCAGGATACCAATGCAACAGAAGCCATTATGAATATTGCTAATTTACGCATGACTAGAGTTCCTTAACGCGAATGTTACGGAAATAGACAACGTCTCCGTGATCCTGGAATCCGAAGTATCCCTCATGCTTCTCACCTCCGCAGTTGTTGAGAAGTTCGAATGCGAGAGGCCAGTCCTTCTGGCTGAACTTGCTGTTCTGGAGCATTTCTGTCCATCTGGGAGTCCACAGGTGATACTCGAGAACATTCTCGTCATTCTGATAATGAACGACTGTTCCTTCGTAAACCATAATCTTACCCTTGTTCCACTCTCCGTAGGGGTTCTGGTTCTGGGGCTTCGCAGGAATCATGTCATAGAGCGATGCTGACTGACGGTTGCCGTCATGTCCGAGTTTTGCATCGGGATGATTGGTGTTGTCAAGAACCTGATACTCGGGGCAGGAGATGTAGATGGGCTCATACTGATCCTTTCCGTTCTCGTCCTTGGTGGTAACTTCCTGAGCAAGATAGAAAGCACCGGAGTTGGCTCCTTTCTCGACTTTCCACTCAAACTCATACTCAAAGTTGTGGAACTTGTGGGCGAAGATGATGTCGCCACCGTCTCCCTGCTGGGCTTCACCGCCACCGGTTCCGTTGAACTTGATGCAACCGTCCTCGATTGTCCACTTTGAGGGAACATGGTCTTTTCCGTATCCTCTCCAGCCCTTGAATGAAGTGCCGTCGAAGATAGTGATGAAACCTTCCTCATCCTTGGGGAACTCGGCGAGATCGACCTGAGGAGCTTCAACAACGGTATATTCGGGAACAGCATTCTGCTCCTCCACGTCGGATTTAGTCGCGGCTTTCTTGCCGTTGTTTCCTCCGCACGATGCAACTGAAAGACATACAGCCATAGTTGCTACAAACAATAAAGTCTTTTTCATTATTTTATATCATTAAAAACGATCTGTTAGTCTTCCGGCATGTCAGGAAGTGACCAGCCCTTGCGGTAAACCTTCTTGATAAGGCTCTTTGCATACTCCCTTGCATTTACAGGTTCGGTCCAGTCCTTGTTGAACGTGGGATGTCCGTTGTGGATTGTGAAGCCGTCCTTGATGCAGGTGCTGATGGTAGCATCCTCGGGGATGTTGGTGAATTCCATCTTCTCACCGTCCCACTCGAGCTCCATATTGAGGCTCTGGAGACGAACTGCAAGGACACCCATTGCAACCATTTCGTTGAAAGGACCGGCCTCGCTGAAGTCAGATGCACTCTTTACGCGTACTGAAGGATCTTCCTTGCAGGCGCGTACCCAGTCCTGCTGGTGAGAGGTCTTGATTTCACGAAGAACGTGAGGAACCTCAGGATTGCGTCCGGAAAGAAGATAAGGACGAACACCGTAGCAACCACAGATAAGGGTATCCTTTGTTCCGTGGAAGATTACGCAACCGCCTGAATCATTGAGGTCAACTCCTGCAGGGAGACCTGCGGGACGCTGAGGCTTGATACCTCCGTCATACCACCATACCTCCACCTCGGGCATTGCCACCTTGGGCATATTGTCACGTGCAGGGAATACGAATTTCACAGTCTGGGCTGTAGGACAGCAGTCGGTAAGGAGAAGGGTTGAGCTGCCCTGAACCTTTGTAGGATATCCGAGTTTGAGACCCTTGAATACAGGATGGAGAATATGGCAGGCCATGTCACCGAGAGCTCCTGTACCGAAATCCCACCAGCCACGGAAGTTCCAAGGGGTGTATATCTTGTTGTAAGGACGCATGGGAGCGGGTCCTACGAAGTTATCCCAGTCGAGAGTGTCGGGGATGGGGTCCTCTTCCTCAGGACGGTTGAGTCCCTGCGGCCAGATAGGACGGTCCGTGAAAGCTTCAACCTTTGTCACCTCACCGATTTCTCCGTTCCAGATCCACTCACAGATCTTACGCACACCTTCGCCGGATGCACCCTGGTTACCCATCTGGGTTGCAACATTGTACTTGGCGGCAAGTTTGGTGAGAAGACGGGATTCGTATACGGTGAGAGTAAGAGGTTTCTCGCAATATACGTGCTTGCCTGCACAGATGGCCTCGGCTGCAATCACAGCATGGGTATGATCGGCTGTGGCAATCATGACTGCATCTGCTTCAGGAAGCATTTCCTTGAACATCACACGATAATCCTTGTACCTCTTTGCATTGGGATATTTCTCGAAGATATGTTTTGCATAGTTCCAGTCAACATCGCAAAGACCGATGATCTCCTCTGTCTCAAGTTCTGCAAGATCAGAAGCGCCACGTCCACCAATACCTACTGCCAGAATCTTGAGTTTACGGTTCAGAGGTGCGGGAGCTGATTTTTTCTTGTCTTTCGCGAGCATGTTGGGTGCTACGGCAAGACCAAGGGCGGCGGCAGAACCTGTCTTAAGGAACGAACGCCTGGAAATTTCTGTTGATGACATATCAGTATGTTTTAGTGTAAAAATAGTTAATTACACAAATATATTATTTTCCGGAATAAATTGAATGAAAAAATTAAAAAAAAAGAATGCCCGGCTGGAAATCCAGTCGGGCATTCGAAAAGCGGCAGCTGCC
>JAKSKH010000004.1 GCA_024401855.1 Bacteroidales bacterium
GGAAGACTCGGAGGCAGGCCGAAGACTGATGAGAAGAAGATCCAGCAGGCTCTGGCGATGTATGATGCCAAGAATATCCCTATCAAGGACATCCTCACAGCAACGGGCATTAGCAGGGCAACGCTATACTTATATATAAAGGATAGAAAGGGGTGATACCTTAATCTTGCCGATATATCGGCATATGGTATGGTAATGGCCCCAACTCAATTTGTGGGACAGCGTTCCACAAATTTGGAATGGCAGATCTAATCTTTATGCAAATGTTGGCAAATTGGCGGTTTTTTTGACATACAGTTTGTCTAGATTCTTCATATAATTTCACTTTTGTCGAGAGGATATTATAATTCTCTTCTTGTCCCCGAGCATAAGGCCCGTTTCGCTTAATGCATATTAAGCGAAACGGCTTTCCGCGCCAATGGAGACCGCTTATTGGAGTAAATGGATTATATTTGCGGGCAGATGCAGATTCAGCAATATGCCAAACTTCTCGATACGTCCCGCTTCGGTTGAAGACATCCCCGTAATCCAAGGGATGGCAGAAGTTGTTTTCCGAAACACATACGCCGGCATTCTTTCCTCCGGGCAGATGGAGTATATGATGGACTGGATGTACTCCGAGGATAGTCTGCGGAAGCGGATTGAGGCTCCAGGTAAGGCCTTCCATATCGCATACTGCGGGAACATCCCTGCTGGCTACGTATCCTTTGAAGCGGACGGGAAGACAGCAGACGGACGTGGGAGATTTCACCTTCAGAAATTGTATGCGCTGCCCGAATACCAGCATTCCGAACTCGGCTGGCAGATGTTCGAATTTGTCAGGACTCTTCTGCACGAATGGAATCCTGGCGGATGCCGGATAGAACTCAACGTCAACAGGGAAAACCCGTCGGTGGGCTTCTACGAACATATCGGAATGACACGTGACCGGCAGGGAGATTTCCCCATCGGGAAGGGATTCTATATGAACGATTACATATACGTTCTGGATTTCTGATTCGTTTTCAGAAAAGAATACCTATCTTCGCGGTATCTACGTGTCATGAATCCCACACCTTTTTCTTTTACTTGCTTGCGAGTGGGATAGTGACAAAATCCAACCGGAGACGCAGAGATGCAACCCCGGTTTGCAGTTTCTCCAGCCTTAGCATATTATTCCACTTGACACCTTCTATTGACAAAGATATTCCGAACTAATTCGGACAAAAAGCGCACTATCAAAACCTTAAAATTACCATCACAGGCACATGTAATGGGGATAGTTCGCTTAGTTCGCTATATATTCCCATAAGTTTGCAATAAAAAATAGTGCTGGAGACTACGAGAGAATAGAGTAAAAATAGGCCGAAAAACGAGAAAAAGTGGTCCACTTTTCGGTCCACTTTCTACGAAAAAGCCCCACATATGCGTGTAGGGCAATAATCAGCGGAGAGGACGAGATTCGAACTCGTGGTACGGTTACCCGTACGGCAGTTTAGCAAACTGCTGGTTTCAGCCACTCACCCACCTCTCCAGTCTTACCACATTTTGTCAAACGGGATTGCAAATATACGGCATTTTTTTTGAATATATATTGCAGATTAAAAAAATTAACAATATTTTTGCAGTGTATTAGTTCAGTGATACACTTACAAACACATTATGATAGAGCTGAAAGACATAAACAAGACCTATAACAACGGGCAGCCTCTGCACGTTCTGAAGGGCATAGACCTGAATATCGAACAGGGGGAGTTCGTTTCCATCATGGGTGCGTCCGGTTCCGGAAAATCCACTCTGCTCAATATCCTCGGCATTCTGGACAATTACGACAGCGGAACCTACCACCTCAACGGGACCCTTATCAAGAACCTGACGGAAAAGCAGGCCGCCTCCTACAGGAACAGGATGATAGGATTCATCTTCCAGTCTTTCAACCTTATCTCGTTCAAGACTGCCGTGGAAAACGTGGAACTGCCCCTCTTCTATCAGGGAGTGCCCCGCAGGAAGCGCCACGAGCTCGCCATGCAGTATCTGGAAAAACTCGGACTCAGGGACTGGGCGCAGCACTACCCCAATGAGATGTCCGGCGGTCAGAAACAGAGGGTGGCCATTGCAAGGGCCCTCATAACACATCCCCAGATAATCCTTGCGGACGAACCTACGGGAGCGCTCGACTCAAAGACTTCGAAAGAGGTGATGGCCCTGCTGAAGGAACTCAACCGCACGGAAAAGATCACAATGGTCATAGTCACCCACGATTCAGGCGTGGCGGCACAGACAGACCGCAGGATACATATCAGCGACGGACTAATAGTTAATGACTGATGAAAGACCTTTTCGTAGAAATATGGGAGTCCGTCCGGCGTAACAAGCTCAGGACCTGCCTTACGGGTCTGGCCGTCTCCTGGGGCATCTTCATGCTCATAGTGCTGCTGGGCGCCGGAAACGGTCTGCTGAACTCCTTCAGCGAACAGGGCGGGACCTTCGCCACCAACAGCATGATGGTAGGAGGAGGATGGACGTCAAAGCCCTATGACGGACTCGCGCAGGGGCGCCGCATCGTTCTTGACGACAAGGACATAGAGGTAACCCGAGGCAAGAACTTCAAGGGAATCGTAGACAAGGTTGCATCTACCGTGGGAGCGAGTGACACCGTAGTCCTTGGCACAAAACACGTCAGAGGATACATAGAAGGCAACTTCCCGGCCAGAATGGAGATGGAGAAGATACCCCTCACCCACGGAAGATTCATAAACGACAAGGATATCACCGACCAGCGCAAGGTGGTTGTCCTCCCGGACAACATGATCAGGATTCTCTTCGGGGAAAAAGTCGATCTGGCTTCGGTAATAGGGAAACGCGTAAAAATCAACAATCTCCAATTCCAGATAGTCGGCATAGTGAGAGCCAACGAGATGCAGGACAACAACCTCTTCTACGCCCCCTACACCACGGTCAAGACCATCTACGCGAAGGGCAAGGAGATAGACGACCTGACCTTCACCTTCCACGGGCTGGAGACGGAAGAGGAGAACGAAGCCTTCGAGAAGAACTTCAAGGCCATCATCAACAAACTTCACCGCGCCGCTCCGGATGACGAGAGCGCAATCTGGATATGGAACCGCTTCACCCAGAACATGCAGATGAACAAAGCTTCGGGCATTCTGACAATCGCGCTCTGGGTACTGGGAATATTCACCCTTCTGGGAGGAATCGTTGGAGTGAGCAACATTATGCTCATCACCGTAAAGGAACGCACCCACGAATTCGGGATAAGGAAAGCCATAGGGGCGGCTCCAGGGGACATCAGCAAACTGATAATAACCGAAAGTATTGTCATAACGGCATTCTTCGGATACATAGGAATGGTGTTGGGAATGGTCGCGTGCGAGATTCTGGATGCTACTGCCGGGCATAATGTCACCGAAGTCATGGGAATGCAGATGCAGCTTCTGAAGAACCCCACCGTAGGAGTGGACGTGGCGTTGGAGGCGACCCTGCTTCTCATAATAGCCGGCACCATAGCAGGTTTCTTCCCGGCAAGGAAAGCAACGAAAGTAAGACCCATTGAAGCATTGAACGCAAACTGATGAGACTGGACATAGACACATACAGGGAAATAGCCGACTCTCTTGTACGCAACAGGAGCAGGAGCCTCCTTACAGGGTTCGGAATATTCTGGGGACTCTTCATGCTGCTTGCCCTCATAGGCGGAGGCCAGGGTCTCAAGTCCATGCTGCTGAAGAACTTCGAAGGCTTTGCCACAAATACCGCCATCGTCTGGGAAAGCGCAACCACAAAACCTTGCAAGGGGTTCAAGGAGGGACGCAGGTGGCACATGTCCTACAAGGATGTGGAAAGGCTCCGGAAGATGGTTCCGGAACTGGAAACGGTGACGCCCGTCCTCAGCGAATGGGGCATCACGGCCGAATACGGGACCAGCACCGCCAGCTGCTCCCTCAAGGGGGTGTATGCCGACTATGCCAACATCGAATCTCCGAAGCTGAAATACGGGCGCTACATCAACAGCACCGACGTCCTTCTCGAGCGCAAGGTCTGCGTGATAGGCAAACGTATCTACACCAGCCTGTTCCCGGAAGGGGGAGATCCTTGCGGCTCCTTCATCAAGCTCGGCACCGCCTACTACCAGGTAATAGGAGTCGACTTCAACTCCGGGAACATCAGCATCAATGGAAATGCCGACCAGGCCGCGACGGTGCCCCTCCCGGTCATCCGGAAGATATACAACAGGGGCAGTTACATAGACATCATCTGCCTCACCGGAAAGAAAGGCATACGCATGTCCTCCCTGGAGGAACGCATACGCCAGATTCTCGCAAGGGAGCACTACTTCGACCCTACGGACAAGCAGGCCCTTTTCTATCTGAACACGGAACAGGTTTTCTCGATAATGGACAATCTGTTCAAGGGCGTCAACTTCCTTATCTGGCTTGTGGGTCTTGGAACGATACTCGCCGGAGCGATAGGGGTGAGCAACATCATGATGGTAACGGTAAAGGAGCGCACCACCGAAATAGGAATACGACGGGCAATAGGAGCGACTCCCAAGGACATCCTTTCCCAAATAATCATGGAAAGCATCTCCCTTACCCTTATGGCGGGCAGCGCCGGAATAGTATTTTCCGTGCTGGTTCTCCAGACAGTGGAAAAAATAACGAAGCAAAGCACATTCCAGATCAATTTCTGGACGGCCATAGCGGCGGCGGCCCTCCTTGCCCTGCTCGGAGTGGTTGCAGGACTCGCACCGGCCGTCAGGGCCATGCAGATAAAACCTGTTGACGCCATGCGCGATGAATAATAAAAAACAAAGACATATATGAAAAGAATCGTCAAGTACATCATTTTTGCATTGATTGCAATTCTCTTTGCCGGAACCTTCGTTTTCCTCTACAAGAAATCCAAGCCCGAGGTAGAGAAATTCAATGAGTTGGAAGCCACATTGCAGGACATACAGAAGACCACCGTCGTCACGGGCAAGATAACTCCCCGCAACGAAGTGGCCATCAAGCCCCAGATTAACGGAATCATAGCGGAGCTCTGCAAGGAGGCCGGCGAGCAGGTGAAGGAGAACGAGATAATAGCCAAGCTCAAGGTCATCCCCGACATGAACTCCCTGAGTTCCGCGCAGAGCCGCGTGCGTCTTGCGGAAATCAACCTCAAGCAGGCGAAGACCAATTACGAGAGGGAGAAGGCACTCTATGACAAGAACCTCGTGAGCGCAGAGGAATACGACCAGATTCTCAACAGCTACAACCAGGCCAAGGAGGAAAGGGCCGCCGCACAGGATGCACTCGAAGTAATCAGGGACGGTGTTTCCTCATCCAACGCAACCGGGAGCTCCACCCTTGTGCGCTCCACCATCACCGGACTCATCCTCGACATTCCCGTAAAGGTCGGAAACTCCGTAATCCAGGCCAACACGATGAATGACGGTACAACCGTTGCAACCGTAGCCAACATGCAGGACCTCATCTTCGACGGCAAGATAGACGAAACCGAGGTAGGCCTTCTCTCCGAAGGGATGCCCCTCACCATCAGGATAGGCGCCATCCAGGACTTCTCCCTCGAAGCCACGCTGGAATACGTCTCCCCAAAGGCCACCGAAGTCAACGGAGCCAACCAGTTCCAGATAAAGGCGGCGGTGAGCGTACAGGGAGACAAGATGATACGCTCAGGCTACAGCGCCAATGCAGAAATCGTCCTCGAACGGGCGGAGAAAGTGCTCAGCATCCCTGAGAGCGCGCTTGAATTCCAGGGAGACAGCACCTTCGTCTACATAAAGACGGGCGAAGACAAATACAACCGCACTCCCGTCACCACCGGTCTGAGCGACGGCGTCAACATACAGATACTCAGCGGTTTGAAAGAGGGAGACAAGGTGCGCGGAACAAAAATCATAAAGGAGGAATAATATGAGACACTTTGCACTGGCAGGACTTCTTCTGTGCAGCCTCGCATCGGCTCAGACCGGCAGCTGGACCCTTCGCGACTGCATAGACTACGCAATCGAGCACAACATCACCATAAAGCAGAACAGCATCAACGTACAGCAGAGGGAGCTCGACCTCAACACGGCCAAAGGCAGACGCCTTCCCTCCCTGGGAGCCTCCGCATCGGAGAATCTTTCCTTCGGACGAGGCCTGACGGCAGACAACACCTACGCCAACACCAACACCACCTCCACATCGTTCTCCCTCGGAACAGACATTCCCGTCTTTCAGGGATTCAGCATCAGCAACGGCATAAAGTTGAGCATGCTTGACCTGGCCGCCGCCACAAAAGACCTGGAAAAGGCAAAGGACGACATCAGGGTGGCCGTGGCCCAGGCCTACGTGGAGATACTCTATACCCAGGAGTTGGAGCAGGTGGCCCGCAGACAGGTGCAGACAGACTCGCTGCAGCTCGAGCGCCTCAAGGCTATGAACATCAACGGGAAGGCCAGTTCCGCCGACGTGGCGGCCCAGCAGGCGACGCTTGCGCAGAGCAGGCTCTCCCTTACCCAGGCATCAAACAACAGGGCCATCGCCATCCTTGACCTGACCCAGCTGCTGGAACTGCCTTTCCCGGAAGGATTCTCCGTCGTATGCCCGGACCCTGCCGACCTCGAGCCCACACTCCTGCTCAATCCCGAGGACATCTACGCAGAGGCGGTTGAGGTCAAGTCATCCATCCTCGCGGAGAAACTCCGTCTGGATTATACGGCCACGGCAATAAAGAAGGCCAAGGGAGCCTATCTTCCCAGCCTTTCACTTTCCGGAGGCCTGGGATCCAACTTCTACACCTCTTCAGGATACGAACACAAGACCTTCGGGGAGCAGCTCAAGAACAACTTCAGCCAATACATAGGTCTGTCTTTGAGCATTCCCATTTTCTCACGTTTCTCCACCCGTAACTCCGTTAAGTCGGCCGAGCTGTCTCACACAAACCAGGAACTGCAGCTCGAGAACACCAAGAAATCACTCTACAAGGAGATCCAGCAGGCATACTACAATGCAGTAGCCTCCCAGACCAGACAGGAAAGCAGCCGCGAAGCGGCCTCCAGCGCCGGAAAGGCCTTCGAACTCACCAAGGAGAAATATGAAAACGGAAAGGCAAACATCACAGAGTACAACGACTCCAAGAACCGCTATCTCGAAGCAGAATCAACCTATCTGCAGGCACGATACGAATGCCTCTACCAAACCAGACTCCTTGATTTCTACCGTGGCAAGGATATAGAATTCTGACTATATTTGCAGGCATGAAAGTCTGCATCATAGGAGCCGGGGCCGCCGGGTGCTTCTGCGCGATAGAGATAAAGCGCAGGCGTCCCGATGCCGTAGTGGTCATCTACGAAGCCGGTCCCGCGCCTCTTGCCAAAGTGGCTGTAACCGGCGGAGGCCGGTGCAACTTCACCAATTCCTTCGCGCAGGTAAGCAGCCTGAAGGAAGTCTATCCCCGGGGAGAAGCCGTCATGAAACGTGCTCTCAAGCTGTTCAGCCAGCAGGATTGCATGGACTGGTTCCTCAAGGAAGGAGTACCCTGCGTAGTGCAGGAAGACCAGTGCGTGTTCCCAAAATCGCAGGATGCGATGCAGATTGTCCACACCCTTGAAAGGCTGATGTCCGAACTCGGCGTCCGGGTTGTGACCAACAGCAGAGTTTCCGATATAAGGAAATTCCTGGAAGACGGATGCAAAGTTGTCTTCACCGCCGGAGGAGGACAAATCAGGCCGCTCGACGGACTCGGGATCAACTGCATTCCGCCTGTCCCCTCCCTTTTCACCTTCAGGATAAATGACGGCGGGCTCACCTCCCTGATGGGCAACGTTGTGGAGCACACGAGGCTCAGCATCCCCGGAACCGCGTTCAAAGCGGAAGGGACGCTGCTTGTAACCGACTGGGGAATAAGCGGCCCCGCCACCCTCAAGCTCTCCTCATACGCCGCACGCTATCTGGCGGACAATGCTTATCGCGCCCCTCTGATCATCAACTGGCTGGGAGAAGGAGAAGAGTCCGCACGCGAATGGATAGGGTCGGCAATGAATGAAGACAGGGGCAGACAGCTGGCAAGCGTGCATCCCGGGGGGATTACCTCGAGGTTATGGAAACACATCCTGCATAAAGCCGGTCTCAGTGAAGACCGGCGCTGGTCTGAACTTGGAAAGAAGGGCACCAACAGACTTGCCTGCGCCCTGACCGCCGATCCATACAGCATAGAAGGGAGATGCCGTTTCAAGGAGGAATTCGTAAGCTGCGGAGGCGTGGCCCTTGAAGAAGTCAATCTCAGCACACTGGAGTGCAGGAAGATACCCGGACTGTATTTTGCCGGAGAGATTCTCGACATTGATGCCGTTACAGGAGGATTCAACCTCCAGGCGGCATGGAGCACAGCAATGACGGTGGCATTGAATATCGGTTAATTTTCGTATCTTTGCAGAAATATGCGTTATCGTATTTTAATCTGTCTTGCTCTAACCGCATTTATCCTCTGCCCGGCGTCCGCCAGGGTCAGGAATTTCACTTCCTCATGCGGAAAGCAGAAAACATCCATAGTATGGGATGGCAACATCGTCAAAACAGGAAGTCAGACTGAATACTATACAAGCGGAGCCGACGGAAAAACCACAGAATGGAGGCTGGTTGACAAATCTGCAGGCACGGATGTCAGAATATCCATGGAGAACGGTTATTATATAATCACCGGCACTTACAAAGGCGATAAAGTCAACAGGAAGGAAAAGAGCAAGGGGAATCCCTGGTATCAGAAGATAGAAATGAACGGATACGGTCCTCTGAAAGGGTGCAATTCGTTCAAATATGAATGTTTCGGTGCGAGGGATCTCAAGTTCTACGTAATGAGCGCAACGGACAAGGGACCCGAAAAGATTGAGGGAAAGAATGCCTTCAAGGTCAAGTCAACCCTTGCGAACGGGGTCTTCGCGGGGATGTGGTCCTGCAATTTCTTCTTTGATGGCGGAACTTCCGAATACATAGCCTACAAATCCGTTGAAGGAGCTCCCGGGACGCCGGAAACGACCATCATCTGCATAGACTGACCATGAAAGTTCTGTTTATCATCAACAACATGTTCGGCAAGGGCAACGGTCTGTGTTCGTCCGCAAGAACGACTGTGAAGTATCTTCTTCAGGCCGGTGTGGAAGTCAGGGTAATGTCCATGGAGAATCCTAACAGGAAGGGATATCAGCCGGAATATGTTCTGAAGAAGTTCCATTTCCCCATTTTCCAGCCTTTCATTGAGAAGATGACCTTCTGCTTTGCCCGTTACGACGCGAAACTTACCAGAGAAGCGCTGGAGTGGGCGGATGTAGTGCATCTGGAAGAACCTTTCACCATTCAGTGGAGAGCCGCGAGAATGGCAAAAAAGATGGGGGTTCCGTGCGTAAGCACCTACCATCTCCATCCCGAGAACATTCTGAGTCACCTTTTCCTGGGATGGTCAAGAGGAGCGAATGCGATTCTACTGAAAGCTGCCCAGGCTCTCATCTTTGACAAATGCACAGATGTCCAGTGCCCTACCCGGAATGTTCTGGAAAGGGCTCAGGATTTCAATTTCAAGGCCAGGCTGCACCTCATCCCCAACGGAATGAGATTTGAATCCCCCATTGATGTGCACGAACCCCAGACCGATCCATACCTTATCTTCAGCATAGGACGTCTGTCTGTTGAGAAAGACCAGAAAACCCTGCTCAGGGCCATGAGGCATTCACGCTATTCAGAAAGGATAAAGCTTGTATTTGCCGGAAAGGGACCAAAGGAAAAGGCACTCAGAAAGCAGGCGGAGAAACTTGTCAGTGAAGGGATACTGAAATATCAGCCCGAGTTCATGTTCCTTTCTCCCGAAGAGATGAAAGCATACTCCAGCAAAGCATATCTGTATATTCATTGCGCACCGGTGGAAGTGGAAGGTCTCTCCTGCATAGAATCTCTCAGGGAGGGAACGGTTCCTGTAATTGCGGAAGCCAGGCTTTCCGCAACGGCGCAGTTCGCCCTCGATTCAAGAAGCACTTTCCCCGCAAGGGACTGCAAGGCCCTGGCCGAGCGTATAGACTGGTGGATAGAGCATCCGCAGGAAAGGTTGGAGATGGGGCAAGAATACGCGCAATCGGTGCTCAAATATGACATTCACAAGTCTATCGAGCAACTGATTGCAATGTATTCTTCCGCTGTAGATTCCGCAAGGAAATCCTAGAACAGATAACCTACGTTCACGTAGAAGGCACCTGTACCGTCCTGATTGTAAAGAGGACTGTTCTTCATCAGGTGTGTGATTGGCATTCCGTATTCCGCCGCAACAATGAAGTTCTCATTCATGATGAACCTGAAACCTGTTCCGAACGTGATGTGCGGCGTATCCTTTGTCTGTCCCTTGAGTTTCGCAGGATAAAGCACGGACTCCTTCAACGCGCTGATATCCCTGCCACGGGTGACCATGGTTCCGTCACTGAAGAAGTTGAAAGCCAGGGCTATGTTCTGTTTGCCGATATTGAACTTAACAAAGCGCCATCTCAATTCAGCGTTATATGTCGCCATATCAAGGCCATAGGCTCTGGTCCTCATGATTCCTCTGACCGTATGGAATCCTCCCATTCCCTCAAGATCGGGCTTTTCCCCCATCTGCGTCATATAAGGAAGGGCATAGAACGGAGCTGAACTGCCGAAAGTTCCTTCATAGTTCAGACGGTATGCCAGAGTAAGGACATCTTGTTTCACAATGGGCACATAATGCCTCCATGTAAGGGAATAACGGTAGTAGGGTATTTTGGATATGAACTTCGGAGCCGCTGTAATGTGCCCCTCCGCCCATATTCCTCTTGAAGGAGCACCTTCCTTGTCTCTGGTATCATACACCAGTCCGGCACGGATTCCGCTTGAGAATCCACCGTCCGCCTCTTCCTCACTGAGTACTCCGGAAGCTTTGTAAATGTCATAGAGTGTGGGGCATTCCTCGGGAAATTCCTGTTTTTCGGACTTGCCCTTGTTTATGTTCCCTTTGTCTATGCTTCCCGTCTTTATATAATTTGCAAATATTCCTGCCTCCCACCTTAAACCCTCAGTGATTTCCCCGAGGAATTCGGTCTTGAAGAGGAATTCGTTCTTGCGCATCCTGTAGAAAGGAGTGAAGAGGAAGGCATCTCCTGCCTTGCCTGAAGCCACTCTTCCATAATCGTAATATGACTGATAACCGTTGAACCCGTAGAAATCATAGGCTTTGTCTATATTGGCCCTGAATGCCGAGCACCAGCGTATTCCCGGAATGAGTTCCTTGTTGTCATACCTGATCTGATACAACTGGCTCCCCTTTGTGAAATAAGAAGCCTCGAGATATACCTTGGAATCGTAGTTCGGATAATTGTGGCCGTCTCCATAATTGAACAGCTGAAGCACGGCTCCTATCTGGAAACCCTTGTCCGCATCGTATGCGAGAGCCGGGAGCGGTCCGATGTTATATCCTGTCTTGATAATCTGTCCGTTTTCATCTGTCTTGTTGCCTGCAAAGGCATTCAGGACTGTCGCCGCCATAATGGCAACAGCAATAATTTTTTTCATATCAATTTCTTATAAAAGTTCAGAAGAAGGAAGAACCCGCAGTGGAAAGGCCACAGTACAAAGAACAGGTAACGGCAGCCGAATCTTACCGTGTTTATCCAGGCCCTGTCCTCGAGATTTCTGGCAAGAATGGCTGTCAGAATGAGAATAGGACTGCTTGCCGCCGCGCACAGTGCAAAAAGAGGGAGAGAAAGCAGAGCAAGTATCCTCTTCCACCACTTTCCTGTAACGGGCTTCCTTTCCGGTTCATAGATGAGAGGCGTCATCCTCTCTGTAAGTTTTGCGGTGACCTCCGGAGGGGTGTCTCCTTTGTGCACCTCTATCGGGTCTCCTATATTGATGGTCACATCTGCCATGAAATCATAAAAGTCGGAATATATCAGGCCTGTAGGGATGATATACACGGGTTTCGGATAATTCTCAGCTGCCAGAAGGGCTATTCTTGACGCTCCCGTCTTAAGCCTGTGCAGTTCATATCCCGGGAAATGCGTCCCCTCCGGATAAAGGCAGAAGGGAACCCCGTGCTCTATGACATCCACGACTTCATCAAAGACGGCATTGTTGCCAAGAACGGCCTCCCTGCCGTCATGAGGACGTGCAAGAGGCACCATCTTTATAAATCTCAGAATTTTGGCCACCAGAGGCTTGCGGAAAATGTCCGCGCGGGCGCCGAAACTCAGGGGCTCCACACTCTTGCAGCAGAGAACCATAGGGTCCATCATCGTGCAGCAATGGTTGGATGCAAAGATGAGAGCCCCCTCCGCAGGAATCTTTTCCAGGCCGTTGAACTTCATCTTTCTGAAACAAGTGCGCGCGCACGCATTGGTGTACGCGCGGAGGATGGTATAGCACACATCCTTCTGCCAGATTTTCTCTTTCAAGATTTTTTGCTCCTGTTAAATAGATAAGATACGGTGAAGCCGCTGATGATATGCCAGATTCCCCACCAGGCAGTAATCACGAGCATGCCTCCATGAGGCGGGAAATTGGCGAAGAGGGATGTTCCCAGAAGAAGCACCAGTCCCAGTCCGGAATTCTGGATTCCCGTTTCGATGGTGAGCGTCCTGCGGTCTTTTCTGGAAACCTTGAAAATCGTTCCGGTGAAGAATCCCACGCAGAGGCATACCGCATTGTGAATGAGTACAACTAGGAATATGTACTTGATGCATTTGAGGAATGCATCGATGTTGCCAATGAACGACAGCACTACCATTGCTACGAAGAACACGATGCTGAACCACTGGAAAGGCTTCTTCATCTTTATTGCGAACTTGGGCAGCAGACGGGAAGTGAGTATTCCAAGTCCCAGAGGAACACCCAGAAGAATGAAGATGGTCTTGAAGACGTCCCACAGAGGGATGACAAGTGTCGGCACCTCTTCGGTCACATCCGTGAAATGAAGGTAAAGATTACCGTACAGCCAGAAATTGAACGGGGTCATGAACACAGCCAGGGCAGTGCTTATTGCCGTAAGGCTGACGGACAGTTCAACATTTGCCTTAGAGAGGTTGGACATGAAGTTTGAAATGTTTCCGCCCGGGCAGGAAGCTACGAGTATCATTCCCATTGCCATGGTCCATGATATGGAATCACCGAATGCCAGAGCAAGGCAGAAGGTGAAAAGAGGCAGCAGTACCAGCTGGCAGACCACTCCAAGAATTACTGACTTGGGCTGTGTGAACACCTTGACGAAGGTTCCGGGTCTGATTCCCAGCGCTACTCCATACATCACAAATGCCAGAACAATGTTGATTGCATTCATTCCCCCGGCATTGAGGGTGACGTTAATCGCATCGATGGCGTTGATTACTTCAGGTTTCATTTCAGTACAATTTCGTTGCAATGTACGCATTTTTTAGAAAATATCTATATTTGTCCCCACGATTAAAACTAAAACCTTTGAGAAATGACTAAGATTCTCGATGAGTCCTGTGCCAGATTCACGGCCCCGCAGGACTTGAAGGACAAGGGGATATATCCCTATTACCGTCCCATTTCATCCGGGCAGGATCCTGTTGTCACAATGGCAAGCGGACAGAAAGCCCTTATGTTCGGTTCAAACTCATACCTCGGTCTGTCCGATGACCCAAGGCTTAAGGAAGCCGCCATCTCCGCAATAAAGAAATACGGTACAAGCTGCTCCGGAAGCCGTTTCCTCAACGGGACTCTCGACATCCACCTGGCCCTCGAAGAGAAACTCGCAAAATTTGTAGGAAAGGAGGAGGCTGTGACTTTCAGCACAGGCTTTCAGGTTAATCTAGGCGTCGTTTCCTGTCTGGGAGGACGTGACGGATACATTTTCCTCGATTCCCTTGACCACGCCTGCATAATAGACGGAAGCCGTCTAAGCTTCAGCAAGGTTCTCAAATTCCCCCACAACGATATGGAAGTGCTGGAGCACAAGATGAGCCTGGTACCTCCGGACGCCCCGAAACTTATCGTGGTTGACGGAGTATATTCAATGGAGGGAGATCTGGCCAATCTGCCGAAGATCTGTGAACTTTGTGAGAAGTACAATGCGGAAATCATGGTGGACGACGCCCACGGACTCGGAGTTGTGGGCAGGGACGGACGAGGGACCGCAGACCATTTCGGCCTCACCGACAAGGTTGACCTCATAATGGGAACTTTCTCCAAGAGCTTCGGTTCAATCGGAGGATTCGTCGCCGGCAACCACACCCTCATCAACTTCATCCAGAATTCCGCCCGTTCGCTCATGTTCAGCGCATCAATGCCTCCTGCGAACGTGGCCACCGTGTCCAGGGCTCTCGACGTCCTTACGGAAGAGCCTGAAAGGATAGAGCATCTGTGGGATGTCACCCGCTACGCCCAGAAGTCCTTCAGAGACAGGGGATTCGACATCGGACGCACCCAGTCCCCCATCATCCCCTTGTTCGTACGCGACTCCACCAAGGCCATGGCCATAGTCACCAAGGCTATGGAAGTCGGAATATTCGTCACTCCCGTAGTGGCTCCGGCCGTTCCCGAGAACGATGCGATGATACGCTTCGCGCTGATGGCCACCCACACCCACGAACATGTGGACGAGGCTGTGGAGAAACTCTCCGTCCTCTTCAAGGAGTTCGGCATAATAGAATAAGTTATGGTTATCCTCATCACCGGCATCACTTCCGGATTCGGGAAAGCGATGGCCTGCAGGCTTTCCGCCGACGGGCACAAGGTTTACGGTACCCACAGGCGCGACACGGACCCTCTGCCCGGAGTCACCTACATCAGGGCTGACGCCTGCAACGAAGAAGACTGCAGGTCGGCAGTGGATGCCGTACTTGAGAAGGAAGGACGGATAGACGTGTTCATCAACAACGCCGGAATGGGGATAGGCGGACCTCTGGAGTTCTGTTCACTGGAAGACGCGGCCCGTCAGATGGACGTGAACTGGATGGGGATGGTCAGGTTCCTTCACTTCGTCATCCCCGTGATGCGCAGGCAGAAGGCGGGAAGGATTATCTGCTTCAGTTCAATAGGAGGCCTCATGGGACTTCCTTTCCAGGGACTGTACTCCGCCTCCAAATTCGCCATAGAAGGCTACTGCGAGGCTCTCCGAATGGAATTGAAGGCCTCCGGGATTGACGTGGTGGTGATAGAACCGGGAGATTTCTCCACCAACTTCACCGCAATGCGCAAAAGTGTGGACCGGCAGGAGGCTTTCGTAGCCTACCCTTCCTACGCAGAATCCCTCAGGAGCATAGAGCACGATGAGACGAACGGTCTCAAACCGGAATTCCTGGCCTCCAGGATAAGCAGGATAGTCACCTGCCGTCATCCCCGTTACTCATACGTCATATCGACGTTCGAACAATACTCATCAACCATTCTGAAAAGGATACTTCCGGCCCGCTGGTTCTCCCGTCTCCTTTCAGGCTACTACAAACTCTAATGACCGACATTCTTTCCATTGCCGCGTTCTTTGCCACAGAAGGCGAAGCCGCCGTTGTCAAACCCCTCGGAGAAGGTTTCATCAACGACACCTACACAGTATTTCTCAAAGACAGGACTACGCCTGACTACATCCTCCAGCGCAAGAATCATATCGTTTTCCCGGATGTCCCGGCAATGATGGACAACATCAACAGGGTAAGCCGGCACATCAGGGCAAAAGTGTCCGACCCTCTTCGCGAGACTCTCACCGTAATCCCCACGAAAGACGGGAAGCTGTATTATAAGGATTCTGACGGCAACTTCTGGGCTATGTGCCTTTTTATCAAGGACTCCATGAGCTTCGACAGGGCCGACAGCCCGGACAGGGCGTATCAGGGAGGACTCGGATTGGGCACCTTCCACAGACAGGTGGCCGATTTTGACGGCTCCCTGACGGAAATCATCAAGGGCTTCCACAACATACGCTGGCGTTTCAAGCAGTGGGATGCAAGCCTGGAGCGCAACGCTGCCGGGCGTGTCAGGGAACTGGGAAATGAGATTTCCTGGATTGAGTCAAGAAGGGAGAAGATGCTTTCCTTCTGGAAACTCTACGAAGACGGAACCATCCCTGTCAGGGTTACCCACGGAGACACCAAGATAAGCAATTTCCTCTTCGATTCCAGATCCGGCAGGCTTCTGTGCGCCATTGACCTGGACACGATGATGAGTTCCACCCTTCTCAACGACACCGGAGACGCCCTGCGTTCATATACGAACACCGGAGCAGAAGACGACCCCGACCTCGGCAAGGTTTCGATGAGCATGGACATGTTCGAGGCCTACATGAAGGGCTATCTCAAGGAAATGAAGGAGCTTCTTGCTCCCGCGGAACTGGAATATCTGGCATTCAGCGGCATCTACATCACTTACGAGCAGGTGCTCCGTTTCCTCATGGACTACATAGACGGAGACACCTACTACAAAATCAAAAGTCCGGACCACAACCTTGTCAGGACCCGCGCACAGTATAAACTTCTGACCAGTATGGAAGAACAATTACTTGAAATGGAGCGTAAAATTTCTTTCTTTTAAGAAAAATGCTATCTTTGCGAACTATTTTGGAAAGTAATTTTTAATATCGATATTTATGCAAAGCAAAGGAGCAATCAGATTTGTAGCTATTCTTCTTATCCTCGCCTGCATCTGGCAGCTGTCTTTCACAGTTGTGACAAGAGTACAGCAGAACAAAGCTGAACAAAGAGCGGAAAAGTTTGCGGAACAGATCCAGCAGACCCCCGCATTCGCCGTTGTCCCCGCTGATCAGCGTGCCTTCTATCTTGATTCTCTCAAGAAGAACGAGAGCCGCAGGTACACGGATTCCATCTCATCCGAGAAGGTATTCATGGGACAGACATTCAAGAGTGTTCAGGCAAAGGAAATGAACCTCGGTCTTGACCTCAAGGGAGGTATGAACGTAATGCTGCAGGTGCAGTTGGAAGACCTTGTAAAGGCACTTGCAGGAGGCAATCAGTCTCCCGAGTTCCTCAAGGCCCTCTCTCTTGCCAAAGAGCGCAGCGTCAACTCTCAGTCAGACTTCATCACCCTCTTTGCAGAGGCCTGGAAGGAAGTAGGAGGTGGCCAGAGGCTTTCCCAGATTTTCGGAACATATGAAATGCGCGACCGCATCAAGCCCGAATCAACTGATGAGCAGGTTACCGCCGTCATCAAGGAAGAGGCCGAGAGTGCAGTTGCAAACTCATTCAATGTTCTCCGCAACCGTATTGACCGTTTCGGTGTAACGCAGCCCTCTATCCAGAAACTCGGAAACACAGGACGTATCCTCGTCGAGCTTCCCGGTGTAAAGGAGCCTGAGCGTGTCCGCAAACTCCTCCAGGGAACCGCTTCCCTCGAATTCTGGACAACATTCGACAACCAGGAGATTTATCCTTACCTCGTTGAAGCAAACCGCGTTCTCGCAGAGACACTGGAGGTTGAAACAGAGGCTCCTGCCGCAGAGAATGTCGCAGAAGAAGGAGAGAAGGATCTCGTTGCCGAAGAGATTGCAGCCAACAGCGACAATGCCAGCGAAGCCGACTTCAACGCATACAAGGCCGCCAACCCTCTCTTTGCACTCCTTCAGCCCAGCCAGGGCAGGGGTACCGCCTGCATAGGTTATGCCGCTGCAGCCGACACCGCCCAGATCAACAAGTATCTGAATGAGCCCCAGATAGCTGACCTTTTCCCTGCGGAGTTCCGTCCGATGTGGTCCGTCAAGCCTTCAGAGTTCATGACTGCAGACAACATCTTCGAACTCGTCGCCATCAAGGCGTCATCCCGTGACGGAAAGGCTCCCCTCGACGGCAGCGTAGTCACAGATGCACGTGTCGACTATGACAACAGGCGCGGAGGTGAACCCGGAGTATCAATGACCATGAATGCAGAAGGCGCCAACATTTGGGCACGCCTCACTAAAGAGAACATCGGAAAGCAGATTGCAATCGTTCTCGACGGTACCGTTTATTCATATCCTACGGTCAACAGCGAAATCACCGGAGGTTCTTCATCAATCACCGGTCACTTCGACGTTGAGGAGGCTACCGACCTTACCAACGTGCTCAAGTCCGGTAAGCTTCCCGCTCCCGCAACAATCGTCCAGGAGCAGGTTGTAGGACCTTCACTCGGTGCTGAATCCATCCGCAGCGGTCTCATTTCTTTCATCATCGCATTCGTTCTGGTTCTCATATACATGCTCTTCTTCTATCAGGGAGCAGGTATTGCCGCCGATCTCGCGCTTCTTACCAACGTAGTGCTGCTGTTCGGAACTCTTGCGGCATTCGGAGCAGTCCTCACTCTGCCCGGTATCGCGGGTCTCGTGCTTACACTGGGTATGGCGGTTGATGCCAACGTGATTATCTACGAGCGTATCAAGGAAGAGCTCAAGGCAGGCAAGGGTCTTGGAAAGGCCATTGCCGACGGTTACAGCAACGCCTATTCAGCAATCATCGACGGTCAGGTAACCACTCTCCTCACCGGTCTTGTACTGTTCCTGTTCGGTTCCGGTCCTGTCAAGGGATTCGCAACGACCCTCGTAATCGGTATCATCACCTCTGTCCTCACCTCTATCTTCATCACCCGTCTCATCTTTGAAGACCGCGTGAAGGCAGGCAAGAACATTACGTTCGAGAACAATTTGACCAAGAACTTCCTCAAGAATACACACATCAACTTCATCGGAGGACGCAAGTACTCATACATCATATCCGGAGCCCTCATCCTCATCGCCATCGGTTCCATCTGCTTCAAGGGATTCACCTATGGTGTTGACTTTACCGGAGGCCGTACCTATGTCGTACGCTTCGACCAGCCCGTCACGGCCGAGTCCGTACGTGCTGCTGTCAATGACGTATTCGAGGCCGCAGCCGCTGCAGACCCCACTATCAAGGGTTCATCCGCAGAGGTCAAGCAGTTCGGTAACGACCAGCAGATGAAGATCACCACAGCCTACAAGGTTGACATTGAGTCTTCAGAGGTCGATACTGAGATTGAAGGCATGCTCTATCAGGCCGTCAAGGGACTTTTCAAGAACAACATGACTCTTGCGGAGTTCACCTCAACGCTTGAGAATCCTTACGGAATCATTTCTTCCGACAAGGTCGGTGCATCCATCGCAAACGATATCAAGAGATCCGCCGTCATATCCGTACTCCTCGCCCTCCTTATAATCTTTGCTTACATAGCATGGAGGTTCAAGGGTTGGACATGGGGTCTCGGCGGTGTTGTTTCACTTGCACACACAGCAATCATCGTTATCGGATTCTTCTCACTGTTCAGCGGAATCCTCCCGTTCAACCTCGACGTTGACCAGACCTTCATTGCGGCCATCCTGACCATCATCGGATACGCCATCAACGATAACGTGGTTATCTTCGACCGTATCCGTGAGAATCTCCAGCTGCACCCGAACGATGATTTCAAGACTTCCGTGAACAGGTCCCTCAACCAGACTCTTACACGTACGGTCAACACCTCCGTATCAACCCTCCTTCCTATGGTTGCCATCGCAATCTGGGGCGGTGAGTCCATCAGAGGTCTTGCAGTAGCCCTCATCCTCGGTATCTGCATCGGTACCTACGCATCAATCATGATCGGTACTCCAATCATGTTCGATTCTGCCAGAAGAGCTACAGCAAAAACAGCAAAGAAATAATACCGGATTACGGTAAACAGACGAAAGACGCCAGTCCAAAGCTTGGCGTCTTTTGTTTGTTTTGATTATATTTGCATTATGTCTTTCGTACATCTTCATGTCCATACACAGTATTCCATCCTGGATGGAATGTCCGATATCTCAAAGCTGTTCGCCAGAGCGCATGAGCTTGGAATGCCCGGAATAGCCATAACAGACCACGGAAACATGTACGGAGTGAAGGATTTCTGCGACACCGCCAGGAAATTTCCGGACATCAAGCCTGTCATCGGATGTGAGATTTATGTGACAAAACATTATGACCATAAGCTCAAGGACAATGAGCACAGGTCATACTATCACCTCATCCTTCTTGCAAAGAACTACGACGGATACAGGAATCTCATGAAAATAGTGTCCACAGGTCATCTTGAGGGCAAATACTATGACAAGCCGAGGGTATGCCACGAAATAGTTGAGAAATATCACGAAGGACTTATCTGCTGTTCCGCTTGCATGGCCGGAGAAATTCCGAAAAAGATACTTGCAGGGGACGAGAACGGGGTTGACAAGGCCATTGAATGGCATAAGAACGTCTTTGGAGACGACTATTACCTTGAGGTAATGCTCCACAGGACGGAGATTCCCGGAATGTCCCTCGACCTGTACAAACAGCAGAAGGAATACACCTCGCAGATTTTCAAGCTGGCGGAAAAGCACAAGGTGAAGGTAGTTGCCACAAACGATGTCCACTTCGTGCTCAAGGAGAACGGTCCTGCACACGACAGACTTATATGCCTTACCACCAACGCCGCGATAGATGATCCAAAAAGGCTCAGATACACCCAGCAGGAATACCTGAAGAGCGAGGAAGAAATGGCCGCCCTGTTCCCGGACCATCCCGAGGCCCTCTCCAACACCCTGGAAATTCTGGACAAGGTGGAACGCTACGAGATTGACCGTGGCCATGTACTTCCCAAATTCGAAATCGACCCTGCATTCCTTGCCGACATAGACAGCCACCTTCAGGAATATTCCGACATAATAGAGAACGGGCGCTACGAAATAAGGAAAGACCACGACGGCAATATTCTTGAAAAGAAAGACAGGGGCCGGGAGTTCTGCCATTCAGTAGCGTATCTGTGCCATCTGGCCTGTCAGGGTGCAAGGAAACGCTACGGAGAAACGCTGGACAAGGTTCAATCCGAGAGGCTCCATTTCGAGTTGATGACAATATCCTACATGGGTTTCCCGGATTACTTCCTCATAGTGCAGGATTTTATCAACTGGGGCAGAAGGAACGGCGTTTCCATAGGTCCCGGACGAGGTTCTGCCGCCGGTTCCATGGTTGCGTACTGTCTTGGTATCACAAATCTTGATCCTATCCGCTACGATCTTCTTTTCGAGAGATTCCTCAATCCCGAAAGGATTTCCATGCCCGATATAGATGTAGACTTCGACGATGAGGGCCGGTTCCGCGTAATCAAGTACGTACAGGAGCATTACGGGCTGGACCATGTGTCGCACGTCATCACCTTCGGCACAATGGCGGCAAAACTGGCCGTGAAAGATGTTGCCAGAATAAGCAACCTGCCCATCCCGGAATCGAACAGGCTTACAAAGATGATTCCGGACCGTCCTTTCACCGTCAAGGATACGGAATACAAGCCCACTCTTGCAAACTGTGTTAAATACGTCCCCGAACTCAAGAATGAGTATGAGAACGGTGAACCGCTGGTAAGGGAAGTGCTGGAATACGCTCTCCAGCTTGAAGGCTGCATACGTCAGACAGGAATACACGCCTGCGCCATGATCATAGGGCGGGGAAACCTGACCGACTACATACCCATCTCACTCGGTGTGGACAAGGCCACGGGGCAGGAAGTATGGGTTTCACAATACGAAGGAACAAAGATCGAGGATGTCGGAATGTTGAAGATGGACTTTCTCGGCCTCAGGACTCTTTCCATAATAGACAGGTGCATCAACCTGATAAAGAAGAGATTCGGGACCGTGAACGGAGATCCGGACTTCGACATCGAGAAAATCCCCATAGATGACCCTCTGGTCTATGACCTTTACGGAAGAGGAGACACCAAGAGCATATTCCAGTTTGAATCCGGAGGAATGAAGGAATGGCTGATAAAGCTTCATCCCGAACGCTTCGAAGACCTCATAGCGATGAATGCGCTTTATCGTCCGGGACCGATGGATTATATCCCCAATTTCGTAGCCGGCAAAATGGATCCCGACAAGATTCAGTACGACCTCCCCGACATGGAGGAATATCTCAAGGAAACCTACGGCGTAACCGTATATCAGGAGCAGGTGATGCTTCTCTCCCAGAAACTGGCGGGATTCTCCAAAGGCAAGGCGGACAAGCTCCGCAAGGCAATGGGAAAGAAGAAGAAGGATGTGCTCGACTCGCTCAAGACTTCCTTCATGGAAGGAGCCCTCAAGAACGGATATCCGCAGGAAATGCTGGAAAAAATCTGGAAAGACTGGGAGGCCTTCGCAAAATATGCCTTCAACAAGTCCCACGCCACCTGCTATGCCTGGGTAAGTTATCAGACCGCCTGGCTCAAGGCGCACTATCCTGCAGAATTCCAGGCTTCGAACCTCACGCAGAACGCTTCAAACATGGAGGAGATGAAGGAGATTATGGCGGACTGCAAGAAAGGCGGAATCAAAGTCCTCAATCCGGATATCAACGAGTCGGATGCTCAGTTCTCGGTAAACAGGGACGGGAATGTCCGTTTCGGCCTTGGAGGACTGAAAGGATTCGGAGACAACGTGGTCGATGCCATTATCCGGGAAAGGGAAGCGGGAGGCCCTTTCAAGGATGTATTCGAGTTCATGGAAAGGATGGACGGGAACGTCAACCGCAAGGCTCTCGAGACACTGGTCTGTGCCGGAGCCTTCCTGTCATTCGGCTACAGGCGCACGCAATTCTTCACTCCGTGCAAGAACGGGGAACTGTTCATAGACGAGTTGATCCGCTATGCCGACCTTTTCCACAAGGACGAGATGGACAGTTCCAACTCACTCTTCGGAGAAGTTGAGGAGATGAAACCTGTCCGGCCCGAGATGCCCGTATTCTCCGGAGAAGAGGACACGCTCAGTATCCTCCAGCAGGAAAAGGAATACGTCGGCATGTATCTTTCTGCCCACCCTCTCGACAAGTTTGCGTTCGAACTCGATACATTCGCAACAAAGCTTTCGGAATTCCCGGCAAAGATAGACGAATGTGAAAGGAGCAAGACCAAATGCCAGGCGGCCATAGCGGGCATAGTTACAGATATCAGGCAAAGAACCACAAGAACAGGTTCCCAGGGGGCGATTATCCTGCTGGAAGACTTCAGCGGAACATATGAGATAGCCCTTTTCGGGAAGGATTACGAAGCTCATCTGCCCTATATGCAGCTACACTCCCAGATTTTCATAGAAGGGGAGATAGCGGAAAGGTACTTTGTGAAAGCCGAAGACAGGGCCCAGGGCAAGACCTCTCCCTACGGTTTCAAGATAAAAAAGATATCTCTCCTCGGCAATATAGGACAGGAACATATAGCCAACCTCCAGCTCAATCTGGATTCCAGGGAAATACCCTCCGGTTTCAGGAAAAAGCTGACGGGTATTCTCAAATCATACAAGGGATCCACGGAACTTGACATAGAACTGCTTGACAGGGAGAACGGGTACAATCTTACATTCAAATCCAAGAAATATGCAGTGAATGTCTGCACTGAACTTCTGAACGCCCTTTCAGAATCCGGCATCCAGTATCAGATAAGCAAAAAGGCATGAAAAGACTGATTCTATTCTTTCTTCTGGCCTTTTCACATACTTTTATCATCGGGGCGGAAGAAAACGTTTACAGCAACAAGGGATGGTCTTTTTCATTCAGCGGAGGGGCGGATTACCTTATTCCTGCTAATGATGAGCTCAAGGGAATGCTGGGCTCCAGTTTTTTCCCTTCCTGGGATGTCCGCGCAGGCTACGGTATCAACCCGGCAGATGCCGGTTCCTACGCCATCGACTACAATTTCCCGACAATAGGGTTCGGTATCGGATATTCCAACCTCCACGCCCTGAAATATACGGGAACATCCCACCTGAACAACATTCTGGACATTTACAGTTTCGTGGAAAGGGATATAGTCAAGACCCGGAAGTTCTCGTTCGGATACGAAATTCAGTTCGGTCTCGGACTGAGCAACAACAAGTACGACCCCTGCAACAATCCGCTGAATGAGATTATCAATTCCAAGGTTACCTTCGATATCGGTGGGTCACCCTTCCTCAAATGGCGTCCCGTCTCACAGTTCGAACTCAGCGCAAACCTCAGGTTCAAGCATCATTCATTCGGTAAACTGACATATCCAAACAGCGGAATCAACGAAGTAGTGGCATCCGTCTCGGCAAAGTATTACCTTGAAAGCCCCTATGAAGGAAAGGCACCCGCCATAACGGAGAATGATTTTGAAAAAGGCTTCAAATTCGAGATCCTTGCAGGAGGTGGGGTCAACAGATGCGTGGAGGAATGGGATGTTTATAATAAGATGGAACCCGACCCCGGCAGGAAAGTCTCTACAATCAACGCCTTTCCCAAATATTTTCTGTCTTTCATCTCCACCTGGCGCTATGCAAGAAAATTTTCTTCCGGACTTGGCCTTGACTTGTTCTGCTCATCTAAAGACTGGATAACAAGTCTGAAAGACTGTGAAACCGTTCTTATAGGGCCGGATGCCGTCAACAATCACAAGTATTCCCCGTTCTCCTGCGGTATTTCAGCCATTCAGAATTTCCACTACAGAAACTTCGCAATATGGGGCTGTGTGGGAATTTACCTCTTCAACAGAGTGGGAGCGAGCCAGTCTCCACGGCACTCCTACCAGAGGATAGGAATAAAATACAGTTTCCCGAAGATTTCCGACCTCACTCTGTCAATGTGCTGCAAGACACACTTCTTCTCCCAGGCGGAAATGATGGAGTTCGGAATCGGTTTCAAGATCTGAAAACTTTTGTTCCGCCCGCGCTGCTCTTCCCTTCCACGGGTGCGTTCGCCGGTATACATGAAATCACCATCCCTGGGATGTAAGCGGGTGCTCCAGCCCGTCCGGAGTTACAAGAACTGAACCGACATCCGGCAGTGCCAGATGTCCTATTATGTCGAATGTCTGGAACTCCCTTCTGAATTTCTCAAGGCTCAATATGGGAATGACGAAGAGAATCCGGCAGTCATCACCGCCGTTCATGGCGGCCGATACCGGGTCTATGTCAAGTTCTTTCCCGAGCGCAAAACTGTTGCCTTCGAAAGGAATTTTGTCCGCATATATCTTTGCTCCGAATCCGGAGTCTCTGGAAAGCCTCAGAATGGCATCAGAAAGGCCGTTTTCGACGAAGTAACCGTACGACGGGTATATTTCCTCGTTTTCGAGCTGAGAGACCAAGGAAGGGCTTAATTCGGGCTTGATGTATTCTCCCACCATCATCCTGTACTTCTCAAGTTCATCGGGTTTGCGCTCAAGGACCTGCTGTCCGAAATATGCCGCCCCAAGACGGCCCGACACACAGATCAGATCCTTGCTGTGCGCCTTCGACCTGCGCACCCCGGTGAGTTTCGGGCATGCGCCGGAAACGGCTATGCTTATGGCCAGACCGTTCCTTGAAGGCTGGAGTTCAAGACTCAGTGACTCGTACCCGTGTTCTTTGGCCGCAGCCACGATGCCGCTCCACAGTTCCCTGATTTGGGAGTAATCCAATTTTGCAGACACGCCCAGAACCACGGAAAGTGTACGCGGACGGGCCATAACGGCATACAGTTCCCCCGTCGCCTTGATCACGCTCTTGTATCCGAGGTGTTTCAGGGGGAAATAAACCAGATTGAAATCCACACCCTCAAGCAGAGTCTTGGACGCGCAGGCAACGTATTCCCCGCTTTTCGCCTCAAAATGGAGAGGCTCTCCGAAAGGACGGTATCCCGTACCTTCGAAGAGCTGTCTGACGGCCTCTACACGGCCTAATTCCGCGAATGTATGTTCTTCCATCCGCTACAGATTCCTGAGGAGGTTGTTCAGGTTGACCTTCCTGTCTATCATCGCGCGAAGCTCGGCGATGGGGACGCGCTGCTGCTCCATTGTATCGCGCTCACGGACGGTAACGCAGTTGTCGGTGAGGGATTCATGGTCAACGGTGATGCAGAACGGAGTTCCGATTGCATCCTGCCTGCGGTAGCGCTTTCCTATGGAATCCTTCTCCTCGTACTGGCAGTTGAAATCGTACTTGAGGTCGTTCATTATCTTCTGGGCGAGTTCCGGCAGACCGTCTTTCTTTACGAGAGGAAGCACAGCGGCCTTGACGGGAGCGAGGGGAGCGGGAATGCTGAGCACAACCCTGGTCTCTCCGTTCTCAAGCTTTTCCTCCTTGAAGGCGTGACTGAGCACTGCAAGCACCATACGGTCCACACCGATGGATGTCTCCACGACGTACGGAGTGTAGGATGCATTCTCCTCGGGGTCGAAGTACTCGATTTTCTTGCCTGAGAACTTCTGATGATTGCCGAGGTCGAAGTTGGTACGGCTGTGAATGCCTTCCAGTTCCTTGAATCCGAAGGGGAAGTTGAACTCGATGTCGGTGGCCGCGTTTGCGTAATGCGCGAGTTTCTCATGATCGTGGAAACGGTAGTTCTCCGCTCCCATTCCAATGTTCACGTGCCATTTCATGCGCTGTTCCTTCCATTTTTTGAACCAGTCGAGTTCGGTTCCGGGCTTGATGAAAAACTGCATCTCCATCTGTTCGAACTCCCTCATCCTGAAAATGAACTGGCGCGCTACAATCTCATTGCGGAAGGCCTTTCCTATCTGGGCTATTCCGAAAGGGATCTTCATACGCCCTGTCTTCTGGACGTTAAGGTAGTTGACAAAAATGCCCTGTGCGGTCTCCGGACGGAGATATATCGTATTCGCTCCATCAGCAGTGCTTCCCATGGAAGTGCTGAACATCAGGTTGAACTGGCGGACATCCGTCCAGTTGCAGGTTCCGCTGATAGGGCATACGATATTGCAGTCTATGATTATCTGGCGGTACTCGTCGAAATTGCTCTCCGCCTCGGCCTTCATGAAGCGGTTGTGCACCTCGTCATACTTGGCCTTTTCGCGGAGGACGTTGGGATTCGTGGCGCGGAACTGCTCTTCGTTGAAAGATTCACCGAACTTCCTGCGGCCCTTCTCTACCTCCTTGTTCATTTTTTCTTCTATCTTGCCGAGATAGTCCTCGATGAGGACATCGGCGCGGTAGCGCTTCTTGGAGTCCTTGTTGTCTATCAGGGGATCGTTGAATGCCCCCACGTGCCCGGACGCCTCCCAGATGCGCGGATGCATGAAGATGCAGGAGTCTATTCCGACTATATTCTCATTGAGGCGGGTCATCGCATTCCACCAGTACTGCTTGATGTTGTTCTTGAGTTCCACACCCATCTGACCGTAGTCATAGACTGCTGCCAGTCCGTCATAAATTTCACTGGACGGGAATATGAACCCGTATTCCTTGCAATGTGCGACCAGCACCTTGAATAATTCTTCCTGTGTCATATCGTTTGATATCTTAAATCTTACAAATTTAATAAAAGTTCTTTAATGTATGCCCGGCTTTCAATCTGAGGATGGGGTATCGTAAGTTCCGGGGTGTCAACACAAATGTCTCCGTACATAAGGATGTCTATGTCCATGACCCTGTCGTGGTATATCCTTGAGCCATCTGCGGCATATTCCGGGGAGTCATTCCTCCCCATACGCTTTTCTATCGCCTTGCATGCGGCAAGCACCTCCGAGGGGGAATCCGAGCATAGGAAAACCGCTATGCAATTCAGAAACGGAGGGCCGTCAAAGCCCACGGCTTCCGTCTCAATCACCTCCGACATCCCGGACCGCGGTCCGAACCTTTCTTCAAGAAGGGCAAGGGCCGTTTCCATATTGGACGCCCTGTCGCCCATGTTGGTGCCGAGGGCAAGATACAGGCTGCGCTTCATCGTTCTCATTCCGGATCCCATCCAAGAGCCACACGGGCCTCATCCGAAAGCATGCTCTGATCCCAGGCAGGCTCGAAAACAAGTTCTATGCTGCATTTAGTGACCCCGGGGGTATTTTCAACGCTGTGCTGGACTTCGCCGATAACATCATCGGCCATGGGACAGTTGGGGGCGGTGAATGTCATCTTGATGTAAACCTCACGGGCCTTGTTGATGTTCAATTCATAAATCAGTCCCAGATCGTATATGTTGACCGGAATCTCCGGATCATACACCTGCTTGATGGCAAGGACTACATCCTCGTAAAGAGGAGCAAGTTCCTTCACATCCTCCGGAGTAAGGATATCATTGTTCTGCATATCTCCTGATTGTTTCTATCATTGATGCCAGTCCGTTGGCCCTGGTAGGGGAGAGGTTCTCCCTGAGGCCAAGGTCATTTATGAAGGAGAAATCATCCTCCTCTATCTCACTTGCCCTTCTTCCGGAATAAACGCCTATCAGCAGCGATATTATTCCCTTTGTTATGATGGCATCGCTGTCAGCCTTGAAGTAAAGTGTATCCCCTTCCTTCCTGCAGTCCAGCCATACCCTTGACTGGCATCCCTTGATGAGCCTGTCATCTGTCTTCAGCTCTTCCGGGAAGGGTTCGAGATTCTTGCCGAGTTCTATCAGATACTCATATTTGTCAAGCCATTCCTCATACAGGGAGAAATCTTCCGTAACCTGCCTCTTGGCTTCTTCCAAAGTATTCATCCTTTTATCATTTTTATCGCCTTATGCAACGATTCAACAAAATATTCCGCCTCGGCGAGAGTATTGTAAGGAGCAAACGAGGCCCGAAGCATTCCCGTGACTCCGAACCTGTCCATCAAAGGCTCGGCACACATCTGTCCGGAACGGAGAGCCACTCCCATTTTGTCCATTATCAGCGCGATGTCTTCATGATGCGCTCCCCGGACACAGAAAGAGAAAAGCGGAACCTTCTCTTCCAAGTGCCGTGGCACGCCGAAAAGTCTGATTTCCGGGTCACGCATCAGAGACGAATACACATATTTCGTAATCCTTCGCTGCTCCTCCGTCGTTGAGGAGTCCTCCCGCATCTCACGTGCAATTTCCAGGGCCGGCTTCAGCGCCGGGACTCCGTTGAAGTTCTGGGTACCGGCCTCGAAACGGTGAGGTATGCGCGTGTAAGTGATTTCGGACCACTTCACACTTTCTATCATTTCTCCCCCGCCCATATACGGAGGCAGCTGTTCCAGCAGTTCTTTTTTGCAATAGAGGACGCCTGTTCCTGTCGGCGCATATATTTTATGGCCGGAAAAGGCATAGAAATCGCAGTCCAGTTCCCTTACATCGGTTTTTTCGTGCACGGCACCCTGCGCACCGTCCACAAAAATCCGGCATCCCCGCCTGTGACATATATCGGAGATTTCGCGCACAGGATTCCTGAGACCGAGAACATTCGAAATCTGGGCAACACAGACAATGCGCGTCCTGTCAGAAATAAGGTCATCCAGAGCCGCAACGTCAAGATGCCCCGACTCATCAACAGGAAGGACCTTCAAAACAGCTTTCCTGCGCTGGCACATCATATGCCATGGAACAATATTGGAATGATGCTCCGCCTCGGTGACTATTATTTCGTCCCCCTCCGACACAAAACGTTCTCCAAAGATAAAGGCGGCCATATTGGCGGACATCGTCGTGCCTGAGGTGAACACTATCTCATCCCTGGATGCGTTAAGGAAGCCTGCAACGGCATCTCTTGCTGATTCATACTCCTGTGTGGCCGAATCAGCCAGTCTGTGTACGGCCCTGTGAATGTTGGCATTGAAGCGGGAACTCATTTCCTCCCATTTGTCCAGCACCTGCAGCGGACGCTGGGAAGTGGCGGCATTGTCCAGGTATACAAGAGTCTTCCCGTATACCTTTTCACCCAATTGAGGAAACTGCTTTCTAAAATGCTCCGATGCCATACAGAATGCAAAAATAACAAATTCTACCTTTTCTTCCTCCGCAGTATGAACCTGTTGATAACATTGTGAATCTCCTCGTTCTGAGCCAGAACATTCGGTTTGAATCTGGAAGCATCCCTGTGAGTCTTTCCAAGAATATACGCCTTGAATTTGTCAAAAGTATTTGGTTCCAGAAGGAAAACAGCCGGATTCTTCAGACGAAAACTGTTTCTTTTAGATTCATATTCAATATTGAGATTCTTTAAGTTATCGTCAACTATCTTAGCAAAAGCCTCAGCATCCTTCTGCTTGATCTTTCTGTCCTTGAATTCAAAATACCAGTCATACCTGGACTCGGAAAGATTTACATATCCCGAATAATAAACCAAAGTCTTTCCTGTAGCGGCCTGCGCCATGTCCACAGCCTTGATGAACTGATCCTCATAAAGTTTCTCACCGGTAATCGAGACAATTCCGTTCACTTTCTGGACCATATGCAGCCTCGGAGTGTTCAAATATGGAGATGACACCTGCACAATATCATTCATATTGTATCTGTAAAGTCCTGAATCAGTAGTGATAAACGGGCAGTATCTTTCTCCCTCCTTCAACTCGTTCAATAGCAGGAAAGGTGCTTCAGGATCTTTCAAATCCTTCTCCCTCTTGAATTCATAGAAATGCATATGAGGCATCGGAACACTCTCATTACTGCCGTCCAAAGTAAGTCCGGCACGGCATTCAGATGCAAAATAGCCCAGCTCCTGGTGAAAGACAGTATAACGGAAAAACTGACTCATTCTTTTTAGATAGATCTGGGTATTTCCACATTTCCAAGTACTCACAATCTGCAGTTCCGGCCAGTAATGTCTGGGGAGAACACGCTCGTTCATCGTTTGCAGGCGGCGCAGTTCAAAAGCCCTTTCAGGGTTCGGTTTCAGATATTTTTTCAAAGCCGCCCTTATTCCCTCCGGAACGGGAATTCTGTCGCTCAACGTTCCGTTTCCTATATCCTCAATGAAATCATCAAGCCATTGGTCAACATTGTTCTGCAGTTCAAGCACCGTACTGGGATTTGGCGCGACCCACAGAGTGACGTTCTTTTCAATGGCAAAACGCATCAAAGTATAGTTGCGCGCCCCGTAGTCTTCTATCTCATAAACCTCATTCGGAACCGCGTAAATATCCCTCATGAATTTCGGAGCGCTTCTTTGCATCAGCGACGATACAGATCCGTAAACGGTTCCGTCCGGAGTCCTCCCTTCAACAGCCTTGCCAACCACCGAAAAAAGATAACCGGAGAAGACTTGTTTTCTGAACTTCCTGAAAATGAAAAGCATAAGGCGGGACATTCTCCCATATACGTTCTCCTTGTAAGTCTGGGAGAACGGGATGTATTTTGGATCGCCCGTGCTTCCAGACGTAGTTGCGTAGAACACCGGTTTCCCGGCAAAAAGGACATCCGCCTCTCCGGACATCATCCGTTTCACATAGGGTCTGAGGTCTTCATATTCAACAGGCGGAACATTCCTGCGGAAAAGCTGTATCATATCCGCATCCGTCTTTGCCGATATTATTTCAGAAAAATGATGCTCTTTCCCGTATACCGTCTCCGATGCGCTTGCCAATATATTCCTCAGTGTCTTTTCCTGAGCACTCTCAGGGAAGCTGCATGCAGCACGTAATTTCTGCATTTCGCCGAAACCTCCCGCCCAGACGAGGTTGTTTATCAGTCTATAATTCAAATTCATTGCCGTTAACTTTACGAAACAACATACCGGCGGCCATAGCGCCGGCTCCATCCTTTTCAGGCCTGTCTCCGACTACAATGACTTCCGATGGATTGACATTCAATTTGCCTGCCACACTTTCAAACGATTCCCGACAAGGCTTGAAACCGCCTTCTGAAAAAGCGTCAGTAACAAAATCGAAACAATTGGGAGATATTCCAATCGCGGACAATTTCTGCTGAGCAAAATCATAATCACTGAAAACTGCTGTTCTTATACCTTTCGAACGCAGATCCGCCAATAAGGGCAGCACCCATGGCCGGGCTTGAAATCCTTTTTCGAGAATATGCGTCATAGCTGGCATGAACACAGTGAAATACCAGTTCTCAACCCTCTCTACCGGAAATCCTGATATTACAGACATCCGCTCAAACAATGCGCGGTAAAGCAATCCGGAATCTCCGAAATACCTGCCGGACAACTCTTCCCTTGATTTGCGTTCCGCCTTCAAAAGGGACAAATGGCGCAAGTCTCTCAGCACCATCCTGAAAGCAAGAGACGAATTATCGTACAATGTTCCGTCAAGGTCAAATATGACCGCCTTATTCTTCATCCCAATATGCAGGCCAAGGATTCTGAATTATTCCTCCCATCTCACATATTCTTTTGTGAGACTCCCTTAAAAGTCTGTCAACTTCTGTTTTCCTGGGTTTTGAACTGTCCGGGAAAATAGGTTCACCCAAAGTAAGCGTAAGCAGAGGGACCTTAGGGTCAGCAAAGAGTTTATAGATACCCTTTCTCTCTCTGTATGAGATATTTACAGGAAGAATTGGACAATTATACCTATATGCCATCGAGAAGGCTCCCTTGCGGAAAGGCTTCAGGGGTTTATAAAAATTCCAATTACGCGCTTCCGGAAAAATCAAGATCCACTCTTTCCTTTCGTGGATTGTATCGAATGCCTGATTGAATTTTCTGAGCCCTCCGAAATCATCCGGGACAGGAATTCCTCCAAAATGTCTGAGCAGCCAGCCGTTCCTGCTGTTGAAATGTTCCGACAGCATTGGAATCCAGAAGGTATGGCGTGTTGCCTGACAAATGGCCGCGGCATCCCAAGGGAAACAATGATTGCTCACGCAGACCAACCCGTCGCTGAATTCCTTCTTATATCTTTTCAGGACATCCCGTCCTTTGTACTTTATTCCGAATTTGATTTTATTGGCAAGGAACAAAACACCGAAAGCGACAAAACAGTTCACGAAACACCATTGAATCCTATAAGCGAACGAGTCGTCCAGAAAGGGATATGATTCATCAAATTTCAAGTCCCTGACTTTGCGGAAATGCACCAGCCCCTTATAGGGATCATCCACCGGGTAATCTATACCCACAAGCGGCAGATACTCTCCTTCCCTCAATTTGAAATTCTCCGGATTGAACTCATTCATATCGTTATTTTTAAAATTACTTGAAAATCTTTTGCGCAAATTCAACGTAGAAAACCTTCCAGTTTGTCCAGTTATGCCCTCCGCCGGTTTCCACATACTGATAAGGGTAATTGCAATTGTCAAGATACCGACGGTAATGCTTCATATGAAGATAGAAGAAATCCGATCTGCCGATACCTATCATGTATATAGATGGTGCTTGCGAAAACTGCTCTATCTGTTTGTGTTTCAAATCTTTATAGAAATCAGAGTACATGCTGTGCCTAATTGGGGCCTTGAACATGGGAGAAAACAAACCGACATATCCGAACACATCCGGATATGTTGCGGAGATATAGATGCTCTGCATGGCACCTACCGACAAACCGGCAATCGCTCTATGTCCTTTGTCGGGAATTGTCCTGTACAGACTGTCCACAAGTTCAACCACGTCTTTAACGAAAAAGGACTCAACCACTCCATTGGTCTCAAAGAAAGATTCAATAGGTTTTTTGAAACGTGATTGAAATGCATCCTGATCATCATCATATTCATTCATATTGGTCATGACTATGATAGATGCAGGCATTTTGCCGGAGCAGACAAGACTGTCAGAAGAATGAAGGATATTACCGTCTTTTATCCAGGAAGTTTCATTGCCTCTGGCACCATGAAAAATATATAATGCCGGGTATCGTTTCTCAGTGGAATAATAGTCCTCCGGCAAGTATACAAGCATTCTCCTTTCAGAAGGTCCTGTTCCGGCAGAAGACTTGCATATTATGGACTCAAGATGTCCTTCAGGACTGTATCTCTGTTCCATCTCTTCCGATGACATATATTCGGATTTCTCGGAAGTCAGTACTTTTTGTATGCTGCAGGAGCAGACAAAAGGCAGCAGAGCCGAAAGCAATATGAACCTAGATTTAACCATATATCATACTACAAACTTAATCAAATTATCGGTATAATTCTTTACAAATGATAGCTAATTTTCTATAAGAATGTTTATTTTTGTCCAGTTATGATAGATTACATTACAGGACAGGTCAAGGAATTGTCTCCTACGATGGTCGTCATCGAGAATCAGGGGATAGGATATTCTGCAGAAATTTCACTTCAGACATACTCTCTTTTAGAGGGGAAAGGGCAGGCAACCGTTTATTTTCAACGTCAAATCAACCAAAGGGACGGAACATTCGTAGATTACGGATTCGGAAGCAAGGAAGAGAGACAAATTTTTCAACTGATCACAGGAGTGTCCGGGATCGGGGCGTCTTCTGCAAGAATGATATTGTCATCCCTGTCAGCATCTGAAATTCAGGAATGCATACTATCTGAAGATACTAACAAGCTCAAGTCAATAAAAGGAATTGGCCTTAAGAGCGCTCAAAGAATGATACTTGAACTCAAGGATAAAATAGTAAAAGGTTCAAGCTCATCGGCAGAGGTATTATTCCACAACGACTCAAACGCTGCCGCAGAAGAAGCCACAAGCGCACTGCTGATGCTAGGGTTCTCCAAACCCAACATTTCAAAAGCACTCCAGCGTATATTAAAGGAATCTCCCAACATAAAAGTTGAAGAGATTATAAAGAATGCACTTAAGATTCTTTAGCGCGTTCCACGGGGAACATTTCTATCTGCCGAAATAAACAAGAAGAACAGAAATATCAGAAGGTGATACACCCGATATACGAGAGGCCTGCCCAATAGTGGCAGGCTTATACTTTTCTAATTTCTGTTTACATTCGATTGTCAAACCGGACAGTGAGGAAAAATTGAAATTGTCCGGAATTTTTAAATTCTCAAGTCTTTTCATTTTGAGAGCAAGTTGAAGCTCGCGCTCAATATAACCTCTATATTTGATAGCAATCTCGGCGCTCTCCACTACATCATCGGGAAATGTTCCACGTGAAACATGAGGAAGAAAAGAATTAAGCGCAACACCTGGTCTTGAAACAAGATCAATAAGCTTTTTCGATTCGGAGATAGAAGTGGAAAAAGGAGAAAGGATAGGATTTGCAACATCCGGCTTAATGGACTTGCTCGAGCATAAAGACAGCAGCGAATCAACGGAAGAGTATTTCCGTTCAAGAAGTTCGAGACGATGTTTGTCTGCCAAACCAATGGAATATGATAGAGGAGTCAACCTTTGATCCGCATTGTCCTGTCTGAGCAAAATCCTATACTCGGCTCGAGAAGTAAACATTCTATAAGGTTCATCTACACCTTTTGAAATTAAATCATCAATCAAGACACCGATATATGATTGGTCTCTACGCAAAATGAATGGATCTTTACAGTCAAGAAAAAGTGAAGCATTAATTCCTGCAACAAGCCCTTGAGCAGCGGCTTCTTCATAACCTGTAGTACCGTTAACTTGTCCGGCAAAAAACAGATTATAAAAAATTTTGGATTGTAAACTTGCTCTTAGCTGAGTTGGATCGAAATAATCATACTCTACGGCATAGGCAGGTCTATATACACGGGCATTCTCTAATCCATGGATATGATGAAGAGCGTCAATCTGAATATCATAAGGTAAAGAAGAAGAAAATCCTTGTAAATAGTATTCATTGATGGATCTGCCCTCTGGCTCAAGAAAAAGTTGGTGAGCATCATTATCCGGAAAAACGCGGAGCTTATCTTCAATGCTTGGGCAATACCTGGGTCCTTTTCCGTGAATCAAACCGGTAAAAAGAGGAGACAGATTAAAACCGGACTTTAAAATTTCATGTACGGCAGGATTAGTGTGAAGAACATAACAAAGCATCTGGTTATTATTCTTCTGAACCGAGGAAGGAATATCAAGAAAAGAGAAACGTCCGGGATTCTGATCTCCACTTTGTACAGGCAAGTTCGAAAGGTCAACAGAAGAGATGTCAATGCGAGGAGGAGTACCGGTTTTCATCCGCTCTGTTGAGAAACCTAAAGATACAAGTTGTTCGGTCAAACCATAAGAAGGGGATTCACCAATTCTTCCTCCAGGTAAAGACTGGGTACCAATAAATAATTTACCGGAAAGAAAGGTTCCAGCCGTCAGAATAACTGCCCGAGATTTAAAAATAAGGCCTGAAACTGTACGTACTCCAAGGATTTTTTGATTCTCAATGAGAAAAGAGCAGGCAATATCCTCATATAGCGTTATATTACAGTTACTTACAAGAATTTTTCTCCAATTGGATGAAAATGCAAGTTTATCACACTGGGCGCGGGGGCTCCACATTGCAGGACCTTTGGACTTATTGAGCATACGGAACTGCAAAGTTGAGCTGTCGGTTACAATGCCAGTATAACCACCGAGAGCATCTATTTCTCTGACTATCTGACCTTTAGCTATACCACCAACAGCTGGATTACAAGACATTTTAGCATAGCCCAAAGAATCCATGGAGAGTAAGAGAACACTCTTGCCAAGGTTGGCAGCCGCCATGGAGGCCTCACAACCGGCATGCCCCCCACCAACAACGATAATGTCAAAATTGTTTTCCATTAGTTATAACTGACATGAAAAGAGAGAAGTTCTGAGAAGGAGATACTGGTCTTCTTTTGAACGCATAATCGCAATGTCTGATTCCGAATGATCATCATAACCGACGAGGTGAAGAATACCGTGAACAATAACACGGTTAAGTTCCTCATTGAAATCAGTATGATAGAAAAGGGAATTGTCTCTTACAGTATCGATACTTATGAAAAGGTCACCTGAAAGAATATCACCTTCACAATAGTCAAAAGTAATGATGTCGGTATAATAAGTATGTTGAAGAAAGCGTTGGTTTACATCAAGAATGTAAGGATCAGAACAGAAAATGATGTTAATATCTCCAAGAGTTTTACCCTCATTTAAAGCAACGTTTTCAAGCCAGAGTTTCGTAAAGCGCTTTTTGTTGAATTTGAAAGAGATATCTTCAATAAAGTACCTGACCATAAATTATGAACTTAAAATTGTTGACAAATCTACAACTATTAAAGCAAAATATTGGAATTAAAATATATTATTTCTACATTTGTTACCCAAACTGATTATTTAAATAACCAAAATATGGAAGTCAAGAAATCGGAAAAGGCAAGTCTTGAGAATAAAAGACTACTTTTTGTAGAGATTGGTTTCGTAGTAGCGCTGCTTATCACACTTGGAGCATTTGAATGGACAAGCAAAGATAAAGTAGTGTCTTCTTTGGGGCCTGAGAACACTGAGGTGGCAGAGGAGGAAATCATTCCAATTACACAGGATACACCTCCACCTCCACCGGAAGCACCCAAAATCCCTATTCTTTCAGACCAGATTGATATCGTGGATGATAACATCAACGTAGATGACAATATCATCAATCTGGAAGACAGCAATGATCTCGGAGTAGAGGTTATGGATTACGTGGAGGAAGTAAAGGAAGAGGCCGTTGAAGAGGAAGCAATTCCTTTCCAGCTGGTTGAAGAGAAACCCAAGTTCAAGGGAGGAGACGCAAATGAATTCTCAAAATGGGTTGCTCAGAACCTTCAGTATCCGGAAATTGCTAAGGAGAATGGTGTACAGGGTCGAGTTATGCTGCAGTTCACAGTTAATCCCAATGGAACAATTTCAGATGTAAAAGTACTTCGTGGAGTTGACGCATCACTTGACAAAGAGGCAGTCAGAGTAGTTTCATCTTCTCCGAAATGGACTCCTGGAAAGCAGAGAGACCGTGCAGTAAAGGTTACCTATACTTTCCCTGTAATATTCCAGCTGAGATAAAAAAAACAAAAAATAAAGAAAGGCCGTCCTAACCGGATGGCCTTTTTTGAATTGCAATTGAAAGAAAATATGTTTGAAACTAATCCTGTTAAAATAGAAAAAGCTGTTTTTGTTGGAATAATAAAACAGAAAGATGAAGAATGGAAGGTAATAGAATACCTGGAAGAACTTGAATTTTTGGCAGAAACGGCAGGTGCGGTGGGAGACAGGAAGTTTGTTCAACGAATGGACAAACCGGACAATGCAACATATATCAGAAGTGGAAAACTGAAGGAAATTGCAGAATATTGCGAAAATAACCAGATAAGCTACGTGATTTTTGATGACGAACTTACCGGAATGCAACAGAGAAATATAGAAAAAGTCGTCAAAAGTTCAGCAGTTATAGACAGAACTAGTCTGATCCTGGAAATATTCTCACAAAGGGCAAAAACTGCATACGCTAAAATGCAGGTAGAACTTGCGAGATACAACTACATGCTTCCAAGACTGGCAGGTATGTGGACCCATTTGGAAAGACAGAGAGGAGGAGTGGGTACAAGAGGGGGAATGGGAGAAACACAGATAGAAATAGACAGAAGAATAGTAAGAGAAAGAATTGCTAAGCTGAAAGAAGAATTAAAGAAAGTTGACAAACAAATGGCAACACAAAGGAGTAACAGAGGTCAACTTGTCAGATTAGCATTAGTTGGTTATACTAATGTCGGCAAATCCACATTGATGAATCTGCTTTCAAAATCCGATGTATTCGCTGAAAATAAATTATTTGCAACTCTCGATACAACAGTGAGGAAAGTTGTGATAGGAAATGTACCATTTCTGTTAAGCGATACGGTAGGATTTATAAGAAAACTTCCTACACAGCTCATAGAAGCATTTAAAAGCACTCTGGATGAAGTCAGAGAAGCTGACATACTTGTTCATGTAGTGGATATCTCCCATAAGGAATATGAAGAACAGATGGAAGTTGTTGATAAAACCCTAAAGGAGATAAATGCCGGTGAAAAACCTGTCTATGTGGTATTTAACAAGACCGACGCTTACATAGAGGAAAAATTTGACGAATTCTCGTTAGAGCCAAAGAAAGAAAGGAATCTTACAATAGAAGAAATAAAATATAAATGGTCAAATGATAAAAAAATACCATGTATATTTATCTCTGCTTTAAAGAAAGACGGAATAGAAAAACTCCGCGACGACATCTACAAGATGGTCGCGGAGATTCATGCAGGACGTTATCCTTTCAATAATTTCCTATGGTAATCAGTCACTGAACTTTGCTTTCAAGAATTCACGGTTCAATCTTGCAATGTGAGCAACGGTAATGCCTTTTGGACATTCAAGCTCACAAGCGCGAGTATTGGTGCAATTACCAAATCCCAGTTCATCCATCTTGGCAACCATAGCCTTGGCTCTGCGTTTGGCCTCAGGACGACCCTGAGGAAGAAGAGCGAGAGAACTTACGCGCGCAGCAACGAAAAGCATGGCAGAACCATTCTTACAAGTGGCAACACAAGCTCCGCAACCTACACAAGCTGCAGCATCCATACTTTCTTCAGCCCTGTCATGGGGAATAAGAATATTGTTGGCATCCTGAGCTGCACCTGTGCGGACGGAAATAAACCCACCAGCCTGGAGAATCTTATCAAAAGCTGTACGATCAACAACAAGGTCCTTGATAACAGGGAAACCTGCACTTCTCCAAGGCTCAACGGTAATAGTTGCACCATTCTTAAAATGACGCATGAAAAGCTGACAAGTAGTCACATGATCGTCAGGACCATGAGCCCTACCATCAATAAAGAGTGAACAAGCTCCACAAATACCTTCCCTGCAATCATGATCGAAAGAAACAGGACCACTGCTCTGGCAACCGCGTTCAACTGCGACAGGGTCACATCCCTCTCTTATGAGCTGCTCATTTAAAATATCAAGCATTTCAAGAAAAGAAGCATCTTCTTCAATTCCAGAAATATGATAAGTTTCAAAATGACCTTTGGTCTTAGCGTTCTTCTGACGCCATATTTTTAAATTGAATTCCATTCTGATTAATCTTTATAATTTCTGGTCTTGACTTCAATAAATTCATATTTGAGAGGTTCTTTATGAAGTTTAGGATCAACATCATGTCCCATGTATTCCCAAGCGGAAACATACATGAAATTCTTGTCATCCCTTTTTGCCTCTCCTTCGTCGGTTTGATTTTCAATTCTGAAGTGACCTCCACATGATTCGGAGCGATTCAATGCGTCACGGGCCATAAGTTCTCCAATCTCGAAGAAATCCTCAAGCCTCAAGGCTTTTTCAAGTTCCTGGTTGAACTCAAACTGACTTCCGGGAACCTTTACATTTTCATAAAAATGTTTCTTGAGATCCTTGATTTCAGAAATTGCCTTTTTCAACCCTTCTTCATCACGTGCCATTCCAACGTAATCCCACATGATGTTGCCTAGCTTCTTGTGAATTGAATCGACAGTTTCCTTACCGTTGATAGCAAAAAGTCTGTCAATTCTCTCCTGAACAGCTTTTTCAGCATCGTTGAATTCCTTGGCGTTTACATCAGTCTTCGGTTCAGCGAACTTCTTGGAAAGATAATCTCCAATTGTTACGGGAAGAACAAAATAACCGTCAGCAAGACCCTGCATAAGAGCGGATGCACCCAATCTGTTTCCACCGTGATCAGAGAAATTGGCTTCTCCAATAGCATAAAGACCGGGAATTGTTGTCATCAAATCATAATCGACCCAAATACCTCCCATGGTATAATGAATCGCAGGATAAATCATCATAGGCTCCTCCCAAGGAGAAGAAGCTGTTATCTTCTCATACATTTCGAAAAGATTCCCGTAACGTTCGGCTACCTTCTGATGACCAAGTCTGTTGATTGCTTCTGAAAAATCAAGGAATACAGCTTTTCCTGTTTCATTTACACCAAAGCCGGCATCGCACCTCTCTTTTGCAGCACGTGATGCAACGTCACGTGGAACGAGATTTCCGAAAGCCGGATAACGACGCTCAAGATAATAATCTCTGTCTTCTTCAGGAATCTGAGAAGCCTTGATGGTGTGATTGCGAAGTTTCTCAACATCCTCTTTCTTTTTAGGAACCCAGATACGACCATCATTGCGAAGCGATTCACTCATAAGAGTAAGCTTGCACTGCTGATCACCATGTACAGGAATACATGTAGGATGTATCTGTGCAAAACATGGATTTCCAAAGAATGCCCCTTTCCTATAGCACTGCATAGCAGCTGAACCATTGGAATTCATGGCATTGGTTGAAAGGAAATAGGTATTACCGTATCCGCCGGTAGCAATAACAACGGCATGAGCTCCAAATCTTTCCAACTGACCGGTCACAAGATTTCGCGCAATAATACCTTTGGCTTCTCCGTTTATAATAACGAGATCAAGCATTTCGTGTCTCGGATAAGCCTTTACGGTACCTGCCGCAATCTCTTTATTCAAAGATGCATAGGCACCAAGAAGAAGCTGCTGTCCGGTTTGACCGCGAGCATAGAAAGTACGGCTTACCTGTACACCACCGAAAGAACGGTTTGCAAGATATCCACCATACTCACGTGCAAAAGGTATTCCCTGAGCAACACACTGATCAATGATAGAAGCACTTACTTCAGCAAGGCGATATACATTAGCTTCACGTGCACGATAGTCTCCACCCTTGATAGTATCATAGAAGAGACGGTAAACGGAATCATTGTCATTCTGATAATTCTTTGCGGCATTTATACCACCTTGAGCTGCGATGGAATGAGCACGACGTGGAGAATCACTGATACAGAAAATCTTTACATTATAACCCAATTCTCCAAGAGAAGCGGCTGCAGATGCTCCACCCAATCCCGTTCCAACAACAATGATTTCAAGTTTTCTCTTGTTGTTGGGACTAACCAGATGAATTTCAGATTTACGCTTCGTCCATTTTTGTTCGAGCGGTCCTTCCGGAATTTTTGAAATTAATTTTTCTGACATACTTAATAATATATTATTACTTGTTAAAACAGCGTGTTTAAATCACCTTTATATCCATCGAGTCCAAGATGCTTGTAAGATAATTCCGTGGCTATCCTTCCTCTTTGGGTTCTGGCTATAAAACCTTCCTTTATAAGGAAAGGCTCGTAAACTTCTTCAAAAGTGCCCTGATCCTCCCCTATTGCGGTTGAAATAGTGTTAGCTCCTACAGGACCTCCTTTAAAATTATTGATTATAGTTTTCAATATCTTGTTATCAATACTGTCAAGCCCTCTTTTATCTATCTTCAACTTGTCAAGAGCATATCTTGCAATTGACAAATCTATATCCCCATTTCCTACAACCTGGGCAAAATCCCTCACCCTCTTAAGCAAAGCATTGGCTATTCTTGGTGTTCCACGACTTCTTAAGGCTATTTCACTCGCAGCTTCTTCATCAATTCCTACATTCATTATGGACGAACTGCGCTTTACAATTTTCTTCAGGTCTTCCTTGTCGTAATACTCCAGACCGCAATTGATGCTGAAACGCTCCCTCAACGGAGCTGTCAGCAATCCGGCTCTTGTAGTTGCTCCAACCAGCGTGAAAGGATTCAGATTAATTCTTACAGATCTTGCTCCCGGTCCTTTGTCTATCATTATGTCAATTACATAATCTTCCATTGCGGAATAAAGATACTCCTCCACTTCGGGAGACAATCTGTGAATTTCATCTATGAAAAGTACGTCTCCTTCTTCAAGAGAAGTAAGAAGTCCGGCAAGATCACCAGGCTTGTCAAGAACAGGTCCTGAAGTTATTTTCATATTGACACCCATCTCATTTGCTATGATGTGTGCCAAAGTTGTCTTTCCCAAACCAGGAGGACCATGAAAAAGAGTATGGTCAAGAGCCTCCCCCCTTAATTTAGCAGCCTTTATATATACGCGTAAATTGGACACAATTTCACTCTGTCCTGTGAAATCTCCCAATTCCTGAGGCCTTATTATTCCTTCTAAATCCTTATCTTTGCCTTCGTTTGTGTTATGAGGGTCGAATTCAGGCATATCGTCAGAAACAATTATTATACAAATATAGTTTTTTTAATTTATTTTTTGATTTTATTATTAGTGCAGTTTATTTGTTAATAAATAATCAACAAATTATAAATCAATAATTTATTGTAATATTATTTGTTTAAACATTGTTTATTATATTGCTTATTTCAGGTTTAAAAAAAGGGTGATTTACTTTTAAACTTGAAAATAAATGGAATCAACACATTTTTCAACCGCTTTTTAACAGTTAATTTTCAATTGATGTTGATAAGTTCAAGTAAATTAGAAATACTTAAAAATAGAATACAGTCAGAAAAAGCAGTATATTGTAAGGGATTGTTTCTTTCTGCAAGGTGGTTTGTCGTAAGTGAAATAAGCAGTAAGGATGGTTTCAATTTCATAATACTTCCCGATAAGGAAAAAGCTGAATATTGCTGTGCTGATTTGTATAACCTTGTTGAAGGAGACAGGGTGTTCTATCTTCCGGAATCAGGAAAAAATGTTGAAAGAAGCAATTATAAGTCTTCTCTGGGTGTTCAACGTACTTCTGCAATAGGCAGAATAATGAAAGGTGGGGATGAAAACGTATTTGTTGTAAGTTATCCTGAAGCTCTTGAAGAGAAGATCCCATGCATTTCAGATATAGGTGAATCTGTTATTTCCTTTAAAAAAGGTGAGGAAATACCTTACGGAGAAATATGCAGTTCCCTCTTAAAAAAGGGATTTGAAAAAGTTGATTTCGTTTCATCCCCCGGACAGTTCGCTGTCAGAGGATCCATTATAGATGTATTTTCATTTTCCTTCAACTTTCCTTACAGGATTTCATTTTTCGGAAATGAAATAGAGAAGATAAACGTTTTTGATTGTAATACACAACTTTCAAAAAGCGAGGAAAATGAGGCAGTCATATATTCAGACCTTTCTTCTGAAAGCAAAGATACCAGTATATTCGATATTCTGCCGGAAAAAACATTGATGTGGCTTGATTCCTGTGATATGTACAAGGAGGCCGGATTTTATGACAAATTATCCTCTTTCAAAAGAATTTTCATAGATATTCCGCTTTCTGAAAATATCCAGGATCCGGTAGATTTCAATATTTCCCCTCAGCCCAGATTCAACAAGAATTTTGAATTGCTCACTGAAGATATCACAAGGAAGATAGAGAACGGTTTCAAGGTATATATATATGGCGAGAAGGAATCTCAATTAAACAGGATATCTTCAATAATAAGTCAGAATGGAGGTCTGCTTCCTAAATTCATAAAAAACAGCAACATCCACAACGGATTCATAGATGCTGATGATAAAGTCTGCTGTTATTCCGACCACGAGATTTTTGACAGATTCCACAGAGTCAATATAAGGAGATCTGTAGAGAAAAATGAACAGCTGACAATCAATGACTTGAATTCATTCAACATAGGTGATTATGTAGTTCATATAGACCATGGCATTGGAATTTTCGGTGGCCTTGTGAGAATAAAGGATGATTACGGAAGAATGAATGAAGTAGTGAAAATCACCTACAAAGACGGTGACGTCGTTTTTGTATCTGTTCATTCTCTGCATAAGATATCAAGATTCCGTTCAAAGGACGGTGATGTTCCAAAGATAAACAAACTCGGTTCCAAATCCTGGGCTGCATTGAAGAGCAGTGCCAAATCCAAGGTAAAAGACATAGCCAAGGATCTTATACGTCTGTATGCTAAAAGAAGGGCTTCAAAAGGTTTCGCGTTTTCTGCAGACACTTACCTCCAGCAGGAACTTGAATCTTCATTCATGTACGAAGATACTCCTGATCAGGAATCTGCAACCATAGCTGTAAAGAGAGATATGGAAGACAGCTGCCCGATGGACAGGCTTGTTTGCGGTGATGTAGGATTCGGAAAGACGGAAATAGCGATTCGTGCCGCCTTTAAGGCGGTGGCTGACAGCAAGCAGGTTGCAGTGCTTGTTCCTACTACAATACTTGCCCTGCAGCATTTCAACACTTTCAGAGAAAGATTGAAGAACCTGCCCTGCAGCATTGATTATGTAAGCAGGCTCAGGACAGCCAGGGAAATCAGTCAGATCAAGGAAAAACTTGAAAACGGGCAGATAGATATTCTGATAGGTACACATAAAATATTGAGTGATTCTTTCTCTTTCAGGGATCTCGGACTGTTGATAATAGATGAAGAGCAGAAATTCGGAGTATCTGCAAAGGAAAAACTCAGGGAAATAAAGTCATCCGTTGACACACTGACGCTTACAGCCACCCCAATTCCTAGGACATTGCAGTTTTCTTTATTGGGTGCAAGGGATTTAAGCATTATAAACACTCCTCCATCCAACAGGATACCTGTCCAGACTGAAATAATACTGTTCGACCAGAATGAGATAAAGAGCATAATAAATTATGAACTGAACAGAGGAGGACAATTGTTTTTCCTTCATAACAAGGTTGAACAGTTGCCTTCAATATATGATATTCTGCACAGGCTCGTTCCTGATATGAAAATATGTGTGGCTCACGGTCAGATGGAATCCAGAGAGCTGGAAAACAGGATGCTGGATTTTATCAGGGGCGATTACGACATGATGCTGTGTACCACTATAATAGAAAACGGACTTGATATTCCCAATGCCAATACGATAATAATCAATCAGGCGCAGAATTTCGGCCTGAGCGATCTGCATCAATTGAGGGGAAGGGTAGGAAGATCCAATAAGAAGGCATTCTGCTATCTTATTGTACCGCCTCTTGTAAGCATATCGGACGATGCGCGGAGAAGATTGAAGGCGATAGAGGAGTTTTCTGACCTTGGCAGCGGTTTCAACATTGCTATGCAGGACTTGGACATTCGCGGAGCAGGAAACCTTCTGGGTGCCGAGCAGAGCGGTTTCATTATGGATATGGGATACGAGACATATCAGAAAATATTGTCGGAAGCAATGGAAGAATTGGGAATTGAAACGGGAATTATCCGCAAGGATTCCGGTCACTCCTTCAATGTGGATTGTACTGTAGAAACAGATCGGACTGCCCATATCCCGGATGATTACATAAATATCACTGCAGAGAAAATAAGGATATACCGCCAGCTCGACGCTCTTTCCTCCGATAAGGCGATAGACAGGTTTGCCGATGAAATCAGAGACAGGTTCGGAGCATTCCCCGAGGAGCTTGAAAACCTTTTCAGTGTTGTAAAGATCAGAAATGCAGGAGAATCACTTGGTTTTGAAAAAGTGATAATAAAGAACGGCCTGCTTATATGCTTTTTCATTTCCAATTCACTCTCTCCCTTTTACAAGTCAGATGTTTTTTCATCAATACTTGAAAAAGTCAATGTTCATGAAGGAATGTTCACTTTGAAGCAGAGTGAGAGCAGATTGAAATTGATAGCGCGTAATATCAATTCATTACAGGCTGCATATTCTGCATTACAGAAGTTACAATAAATTTTGTAATTTTGCAGGTTAACTGAATTTAGATGGGAAATCTGGTAGTGGAAATAGGCAATACTGCAATTAAGGCAGCCTGGTCCGAGAATACTGTTCTCGGAAAAACTTTCCGGTATCAGGGAGAGAGAAGGATGGAATTCATATTGTCTCTCACTGAAAAGGAAAAACCTGAAGTGCTTACCATTGCATCGGCCAATTACATAACGGAAGAAGAGGAGAAAATTTTCAGGAATGAATGCGGCCACCTCATCATTCTGGACAAAAACCATACAGGTGAACTTCTGAGATACAATCTTCCCGAATATCTTACATATGACCGTGCGGCATATATCATAGCCACGACGTATCTTTTCAAGAACAAATCGTGCACGGTCTTCGATTTCGGGACAACGCTTACGGTGGATTTTCTCAGTGCCACGGGAAGGTATCTCGGCGGTAATGTCTCCCCCGGATGCCGAACAAGGTTCAAGGCTCTGAACAGATATTCGCGGACTCTTCCTTTGGTCGACACCCCGGACATTGTCAAGCCGGAAGGGGACTCCATAGTGTCTTCCGTAGAATCCGGAGTGATTTCAGGCATAGTGTTTGAAGTTGAGGGTTATACAAGATTGCGTCCGGAGAATATCATTGTATTTACCGGAGGAGATGCCGTTTATTTTGCCAAGAAACTCAAAAATTCAATATTTGTCGTAAGCAATCTCGTATTGATGGGATTGGCGATAATTACAGATGATTATGTCAGGAAGAATCTTTAAGGGATTGATATCCGTTATGATATTCTCCGGGATTGCCTTTATTGCCGGAGCTCAGGCCAACAGCCAGTATTCTCCGTATTCCCTTTATGGAATTGGAGATTTAAGTACGCCCGGGACCGCATACAACAGGACAATGGCAGGAGTGGGAATTGCCAACAGGAACAACCGTTTTATAAATATAACGAACCCGGCAGCCGTAACTGCAAGGGACTCCCTGGCATTCATGGCCGATTTCTCACTCTACGGAAACAATGTCTTTTTCAGGCAGGGAGAAAACAAGAGCATTAACAATGTGTTCAATATCAATGATTGTGTAATGTCCTTCCCTATCTGGAAGTCTTCTGCGATGATGGTTGGTATAATGCCTTACAGCGGCACAGGGTTCGGATATGCATTCGACTACCAGGACAAGGATATAATCGGACAGACCGGGAATGTTTCATATGCGGCTTCCGGAACAGGAGCGATATATCAGGTGTTCGCCGCAGCCGGAGTCACTTTCTGGAAGAAACTTTCCCTCGGGGCTCAATGCAATTACTATTTCGGCAATCTCAGCAAGAAATATTATGGCATATTCTCGAATTCCGCATACAAGGGGTTTCAGAACGGAAACGAACTTAAGCTGAATGGAGTTTCAGGAAAGTTCGGACTTCAATACGAGCAGACGTTAGGCGCAAAGAGCACGGTAGGGATTGGTGCAACATACTCGATGAACACGAAGATGAAAGGATATATTGAGGACTACAGTTATTCCGATGCATCTTCGGTTACGGACACCCTCTATCATAAGACAGATACTCTTGACCGTTCCGGGAAAATACGTTTCGGCAGTGAGATAGGAGTCGGCATCTGTTACAAGTATGAAGACAAGTGGATGATAGAATTCGACTACACGCGTTCAGACTGGAGAAATTCAGGTTTTGACAACACCCCCGGATTCATGGGAAATGCCAGGGCCTCTTCAACTTCCTCCGTTTTCTCCTCTTCGGTTGCGCAGTCATTCAGACTTGGATTTGAAATCACCCCCAACAGAAATGACATCAGGTACTATATGAAGAAAGTGACATACAGGGGTGGTGCTTATTACAAGGATGAATATTACATGGTGGACGGAAAGAAGATTTCTGCCATGGGTTTGACTTTCGGAGCAACTTTCCCGGTATTCAGGTGGTACAACGGAATCTCTGTCGGTATCGATCTGGGACAGCGTGGAACAACGGATTCCAATTTAATTCGTGAAAGATATGTGAATTTATCAATAGGATTTAATATCTTTGATATCTGGTTCCGTAAACCGCAGTATGATTAGAAACAATATAGCTTCAGATATGAAAAAATTAGCATTAGTGATTTTGACAGCCTTGATGGTTGTCCCCGGTGCAAACTTGTTCGCGCAGGGCAAGTATGGTGCAGACAGTGCCGAGTGCATCAAGTATCTTTCCTACTACAAGGAGTATTACAAACAGAAGAGTTATGACGAGGCTCTGCCCAGCTGGAGAAAGGCTTACAGCCTCTGCCCCGCACAGGCCAGCCAGAATATGCTTATTGAAGGCGCAACCCTCGTAAAGAGGCTTATTGCCAAGAATGCAAAGGACGTCGAGTACAGGAATTCCCTTGTAGATACGCTCGTAACGCTTTACAAGAAAAGAGCTGAGGCCTTCCCAAAATATGCTGTTACTGCATACAATAACATGGGCCTTGACCTTGCAAACTATTTGAAGAATGATCCCGACAGACTGTATGCTGAATTCGAGAATATCATTTCCGAAGTCAAAGGACAGGCAAAGCCCCAGATTCTGCTTCTTGACATGAATACTGTCATCTCCCTCTATCAGGATGGGAAGCTCGGAGCAGAGGAGGTTATCAACATCTATCAGAGAAACAGCGAATTCCTTGATGGAATCCAGACAAGCAATGACGCGGAAGCGGAGCAGGTCAAGAAAGTCAAGACCGATATGGGAAGCCTGTTTGCCTCCAGCAAGGTAGCCAGCTGCGAAAACCTCATCGAACTTTATACTCCCAGGTATAACGCCGATCCCGAGAATCTCCAGCTTGCAACCAGCATTGTAAAGACAATGAGCCTCACGGAGGATTGCAACGACAACGATCTTTTCCTCAAGGCGGTCACCACTATGAACAAGATGAACCCTTCCGCCTCATCCGCATACTATCTTTACAGGCTCCACTCTGCAAAGGGTAACGTTGATGAAGCCATCCGTTATATGGAAGATTCCATAGCAAGTGATGAGACAGATGCCAAGAGAGATGCGGAACTTACCTACGAGCTCGCAACATTCTGCTTCAAGAACGGACAGAGCGCAAAAGCTTATGACTATGCTTCAAAGGCCGCTTCAATGGATGAGGCTTTCTCAGGAAAAGCATATTTCCTCATTGCAAATATCTGGGCTGCCACCAGATGCGGCGGCGACGAAATCGAGCGTCGTGCACCTTATTGGGTGGCCTGCGATTACATGGCAAAGGCAAAGGCCGCTGACGCTTCCCTCACAGAAGAGGCCAACCGCTACATCGGACAGTACAGTGCATACTTCCCCCAGACTGCAGAAGCGTTCATGTATGATATCCAGAACGGTCAGTCATACACCGTTTCCTGCGGAGGTATGAGGGCTACCACCACTGTTCGCACAGTGAAGTAAGGTTTGAAAGAAAAGTCAAGTATATTTTTTCTGCTGGCAATCACCGCCGTGATTGCCAGTTTTGTCGTTTCTTGCAGCGGCAGGTTGGCCGAAGCCGGAAAACTAAATCTGGAAGAGACGCCGCTGCAGACGGTAGATGACATGTTCGCAGTCCGGACGCAGAACGGGAAGGTGAATATGAGAATGGAGGCAAAGGTCATGGAACATTACGAAAAAGACACCTGCTCCATAGATTATTTCCCGAAAGGCCTTGCCGTATACGGTTATACGGAGGAAGGTCTGCTTGAAACGATAATAGTTTCAGATGCCGCCAGCCATCACGTTTCCAGAAAAAGGGAAGGAACGGAAACATGGTCTGCATACGGGAATGTCATAATCCAGAACATCATCAAGCAGGAAACGATGGAAACGGACACCTTGTACTGGGATCAGTCTACAAGTGAAATATTTACAGACAGTTATATAAAGATGTATTCTCCCAAAGGTTTTATGCAGGGATACGGCATGAGGTCCGATGACCATGCAAAGAATGCAATTCTTCACAGGCCGTTCAACGGATATGGAAGAGTTGTGGAGGATACTACTGCCGTTCTAATTGATTCTGTGAATTTTATTGGACCTTTTCCAAAAAAATAACTAACTTCGCACCCCAAAATGATAATTATATAAAAAATCAGATAAAATGGCGGTTTTACAAAACATTCGCGTAAAGTTCGGCGTTGTGATTTCCGTAATCATTGCGCTCGCGCTTTTGTCTTTCATAATTGATCCCAGCACTCTCGAGTCTGCCATCAATTCAATGTCGGCAAAATATGATGTCGGAAACATCGACGGAAAGAAAATTTCCTACACCGATTTTCAGGCTGATATAGACAGGTACACGACAATCAATGAGATGCTCACCGGCTCTTCCGTACAGAACGAGCAGACCCAGACGCAGATCAGGGATGCTGCATGGCAGGAACTTCTTGACAAGCACCTCTTCATCAAGAATGCCAAGGCGGCCGGAATTTCTGTCGGCGAAGCTGAAATGCTTGACCTTACTACCGGCAACAACGTTTCCCCTATGATTGCGTCCAACCCCGCTTTTGCGGATGAAAACGGAAACTTCTCCGTTGACAATCTTGTCAACTTCATCCAGCAGATAGACTCGGACAACAGCGGCCAGCTCCGCATATATTGGAACTATCTCCAGAACGCTATCTATACCCAGGAGTTCTATGCAAAATATGCGGCCCTCTTCTCAGGCAGCAATTATCAGAATGCCCTTCAGCTCGATGACGCTGTAGTTTCCGGAAACACCACTGCCAACATCGATTATGTAATGGCATCCTATCCCATGGCAAACGACTCCACAATTAGCGTTTCAAGCAAGGAAATCAAGGATTACTACAACTCCCACAAAGATTTCTTCAAGCAGAATGCAAGCCGTGACATGGAGTATGTGGTATACGAGGTCGTTCCTTCAGAAAAAGACATTCAGGAGACTGCAGAAACAATGGACAAGGCGTATTCAGAATTCGCCGAGGCTTCCAATATGAAGACTTTCCTCCTCAAGAATTCAGAGAGGTCACTTTCTGAATACTGGTATAAGGACGGAGAACTCAGCACCATAAGCCAGGAACTCAATGACGCGGTATTTGCCGGTAACGACATCACTCCCGTAATCCGCAAAGGCAATTCATTCTTTGCAGGAAAGGTTATGGACAGCAAGATGATATCCGACTCCGTATATGTAAAGCATATCCTTCTTCAGGGAGATGGGGCAAAGGCTCTCGCAGACAGTCTTGCAGGCGTTGCCGCAAAGGGTGGCAGCTTCTCAAACCTTGCCGCACAGTATTCTGTTGACCAGAATTCCGCCACTGACGGAGAAATAGGTAATATCGGCTGGATGACCCAGACCTATATGATTCCCGGATTCGAGTCCGTGATTACCGCAGAGGTTGGCAAACCTTATGTGATCAACTCACAGTACGGCTCACACGTAGTTGTAGTTTCCAAGAAGACAGCTCCCGTAGTAAAGAAGCAGGTGGCTATCCTCGAGAAGACTGCCCTTGCAAGCAAGGAGACATTCAACAACTTCTATTCACAGGCCAACACCTTTGCCACTATTGCAGGTGGAACTTACGAAGGTTACAGGAAGGCCCTCGATTCAACCAAGGTTTATTCTCATTCAATGAACATCACCGAGGCCACCTCCACCTATGGAACCATTGATCAGGCCAAGGAAGTTACGAGATGGATATTCGACAATAAGGCCGGAAAGGCATCCAATATCATCACCGTCAACAACAACTACTTCTTCATTGCCGCTGTCAAGGCAGTTCATAAGGAAGGTTACAAACCTGTCAACGAGGTGTCTTCTTCAATTTCACAGAAGCTCACTTCAGACAAGCTTATGGCAAAGACCAAGGCAGAAGTTGCAGAGAAGATCAAAGGCCTTACCACTCTTGAGCAAGTTGCCGAGGCTCTCAATTCAACGGTTACCAACCAGACAGCTGTTTCATTCTCTACTGCCGGATATTTCGGAGCAGTCGAGCCCGCTGTACTCGGTGCCGCTTCCGTTGCCAAGGAAGGAGAGATCTGTGGTCCTGTAGATGGAATCATGGGTGTTTATGTCTTCAAGGTATCCGACAGGAAAGCCGGTTCATTCTACACTGAAGACGATGCCAGAATGGCTGCAAGCCAGAAGGTGCAGTATGCTTCCCAGATGATCCTTCCCGTCATGATGCAGAATGCAGACGTAAAGGACAACAGAGCAAGATTCTTCTAGCAGATATCAAATAATTTAGGAGGATGACTAAAAAGTCCGTCGGACTTAGAGGTCATCCTCTGTTTGTATAAAACATACTATCCAGAGAATGCTGCTCCGTTCTTGTTGAAGACTTTGACAATCCCGCCTCGCCATGCAGCAATACGGCAAAGCTGGAACGCATATTCTCAAATGTTCCACAGCTCAGCCGGCAGTGGCGTGGTTCCTATGAAGGAGATAATAATCTCATTGATAAAAGATGGATACGACGGGTGGTTCACGGTTGAGCATTACGGTTCCCGCAACATGCTCACAGACGCGGGAAAATCCGTCGAATTCCTGAAAAACATCGAATTATAATAAATGTGAATTATTATTTCGAAGCGAACTTCCAGACTCCGTCCTTGTTGAATTTCACTTTGATCTCCTTGCCATTGATGCGGGTCACGGCCTTCTTTGCAGAATCGCTTCTTATGGTAGCGCTGACGGCCTTCCCGCCTTCCCACTTAACGTCCACAGTGAATCCGCCTCTTGCCCTGAGTCCGCAGTATTCTCCTTCCGACCATTTGTCTGGCAGGGCCGGCAGGATGTCGATAACTCCCGTGTGGGACTGTATCAGCATCTCAGCAATACCGGCGCATTCGCCGAAGTTGCCGTCTATCTGGAAAGGCGGATGTGTATTGAAGAGGTTTGGCAGAGTCAGCTCGCCGTCGAGGCACTCAACGCTTTCCAACGCGCCGTTGCCATCCTTCAGACGGGCGTAGAAACTGACCATCCAGGCCCTGCTCCAACCGGTATATGATCCCTTGCGTGTGACAGGATCCTCATTGTACTTGCGTCTGCGTTCGATGGTGCGTCTGGCCGCAGCGAATATGGCCGGATCGTTCTCGTTGATTATGGTACCCGGATAGAGTCCGAACAGGTGTGACATGTGCCTGTGACCCGGTTCGTTCTCTTCGTAGTCCTCTATCCATTCGCGTATGGTGTTGTACCTCTGTCCTATCACGATTGGAGGAAGCTTGGCCCTGGCAGCCTCGACCTTCCTGACGAAGTCGGCGTCAACTCCAAGAGTCCTGGCGGCGAGCACTGTGGCGTTGAAGAGTTCAGAGGCTATCTCGATATCCATCGTGGCACCGTAGGTCAGGTTATAGTTGTTCCCGTCGGAGTGGATATAAGCATTCTCAGGTGAGTTGGAAGGTGCTGTCACGAGGTGGCCTTCCTTGTCTTCTATCATGAATGAAAGGAGAAATTCCACGGCTCCCTTCATAGACGGATATGCCTTGTTGCGGAGATAGTCCATGTCGCAGGTGAAGGTGTACAGCTGCCATTGGTCAAGAGCCAGCCATGGCCCGGCTATGGGCAGTGTTCCCCAGCCGACTCCGTCACTGATAGAGGTGTGTCCGAACGGATTGGAAAGGTGGTTGACAGTCCATCCTTCAGCTCCGAATGTCTTCCTGGCGGTTACGGCTCCGGGCTCGTGAAGGGTGTTGATCCAATCGGAATAGATTTCTGCGGTCTCCGCGAGGTTGGTGACTCCTGCGGGCCAGTAGTTCATCTGAATGTTGATGTTGGTATGGAAGTCAGAGTTCCAAGGCGCAATGAGGTCTCTGCACCAGATGCCCTGAAGGTTGGCGGGAAGCCTGCCCGGGCGCCTGGAGGAGCACATCAGCAGATAACGGCCATACTGGAAGTGCAGGGCGCTCAGGGCCGGGTCGCTGGCTCCGTTCCTAACGTCCTGTATGCGCTGGTCCGTAGAGACAAGGCTGCGGGTCTGATCGCCAAGGCAGAGGCTTACGCGGCCGAACATCGAGCTGTGCTCAGCTACGGACCGCTCTTTCATGGTGTCAAAGGATATGCCATTCACACTTGCGAGCTGTTTAGTGCTGAGTGCCAGCGGATCTATGTTGCGGTCAAAGTCACTCTTTTCAAAATTGTAGTCGGTGTTCATGGCCACGAGTATCACCGCCTCATCGGCGCCTCTGACATATACTGAGTTGTTGACCGTGGTCGTGCCGCCTCCCTTGGCAATACACTTGACGGCTCCGGCGAACTTCATGTGGAGGCCTTCCGGACTGCCGTACTGGTCAGGCAGGTCGATGATCTGTCCTTCGATCTTGAGCGTATTGTTGTCAAGCGGGGAGGCTATGGCATTCTCCTCACGGAGATACGATGCCTTGAAAGTAAGGGTTCCCGGTTTTTCCGCCGACAACCTCATGACAAGGAGGTCGTCAGGAGCTGAAGTGAAGACTTCGCGCTTGAACCTTACCCCTCCCAAGCTGTATTCAACCTTGACTATGCCGGTGGAAAGGTCAAGTTGGCGCCTGTAATCGCTTACATCTCCGGTATCGCCGAAGTCAAGCTTGAGATCTCCGAATGTCTGATATGAACGTATGCGCATGAAAGGTCCCTGAAGTTCTTTTTCGGACATTGCCACCGCCTCCGCCACCTTTCCGTCAAGGAGGAGTTTCTGTATCTCGGGCATCACTGATGCTGAAGCGGCGTTCCCGTCTTCCTTGCATCCGGCCCACAGGCTTTCTTCGTTCAGCTGTATGGTCTCTTCGACCGGTTGTCCGAAGACCATAGCTCCGATGCGGCCGTTGCCCAAAGGAAGAGCCTCGGTCCATTCCGTGGCCGGATGGTCATACCATAGTGTGCAGGACCTGTTGCCGTCCTGGGCGTTTGCAGCCATTGTCATAGTAATGACGGCGAGAATCAGTGTGATTTTTTTCATATGTGTCGTGTGTTGTTATCGTACAGGATGGAATAAACAAATTTAGTTATTTTCTGGCAGATGAAGAAAAAAAGGCAGTTGCCTCTCGACAGCTGCCTTTTGTGCAATCTATAATGTGATGCCCGTCAGGAATCCGCTTAGAGTTTCCTTGCTCCGTCGGAGATGACCACGTCGTAAATCTTGGGCTCATGTCCGAATTTGGCGGTGAAGTCCTTTACGGCCGCATCCACGAAAGGCTGGTAGAGTTCCTTCCTGACGAGGTTGATGGTGCATCCTCCGAAACCTCCTCCCATCACGCGTGAACCGCTGACATCCATCTTGCGGGCAAGTTTGTTGAGGAAATCAAGTTCCTCGCAGCTTACTTCATAAAGCTTGCTCATTCCGAAATGAGTCTGGTACATCATTTCGCCGGCGGTCTCATAGTCAGATCTCTCAAGGGCGTCGCAGACATCAAGGACTCTCTGCACTTCACCTATCACGTACTCTGCGCGGAGGAAATCCTCTTCGGGAATTTCTGTGCGGACTTCTTCAAGCCACACGCGTTTTGCGTCGCTGAGGAACTCCACTTCCGGATGATTCTTGCGGATGGCGGCCGCTGCGTTTTCGCAGGAAGCGCGGCGTTTATTGTAAGCGGAAGAAGCAAGCTCGTGCTTTACGCAGGAGTCAATAAGGACAAGTTTGTATCCTGCAGCCTCGGGATCAAAGGGGAAATACTTGAATTCCAAAGTCTTGCAGTTCAGGCGGATAAGGCAGCCGGCCTTGCCGAAGCAGGAAGCGAACTGGTCCATGATTCCGCAGTTCACACCGCAGTAATTGTGCTCTGTACTCTGACCGATCTTTGCGAGTTCGAACTTGTCAATCCCATTCTGGAATATCTCGTTGATGGCAAAGGCGAAAGTGCTCTCAAGGGCTGCAGAAGATGAAAGTCCTGCTCCGAGGGGAACGTCTCCGGCAAAAACGGTATCGAAGCCTTCAACCTTTCCACCTCTCTTGATGGTTTCGCGGCAGACTCCGAAGATGTAGCAGGCCCAGGCCTCCTTCGGTTTGTCCTCCTCATTGAGGCCGAAGGTGGTTTCTGCATCGTAGTCGAGTGAATATGCGCGGACCTTGTCAGTTCCGTTCAACTTGATTTCCGCAACGATTCCTTTGTCTATTGCACCGGGGAAAACATAACCGCCGTTATAGTCGGTGTGCTCTCCTATAAGGTTGATTCTTCCGGCGGAAGCATAGGCTTCTCCGCCTTCTCCGTAGAGCGAGACGAATTTCTCGTGAATTTTGGATTGCATGCTCATGATTATTATGTGATTAAAAAATTAGTTGTATAAGTATAGGGTAATGGTCGCTCAGCCCTCCCTGGTATTTCATACCGTTGTAGGTTCTCCGGGGTTTCTGCCCGCCGAATCCTCTGTCGGGGGTACTCAGGCATTCGTCTGCGTACACACTTTCCTTTATCTTCATCTTCCCCCTTGCAAAATATCCGTCAATCTTTTCCCACGTTCCTTTGTATTTGAGAGTCCCGACCTTGGCTGACGGCCATAAAGTGTCATTGAAGTCACCCACGGCAATGACTCTTGGATGTCCCTCAGATACAAGCGAATCGCAAATCCCGTTCATTCTGTCCATAGCCGTCTTCCTTTTATTCCCGCTCCCCTCACCCAGTTTTGACGGATGGTGATTTACAAGAACGTCAATTTTATCGAATTCTGCAAGAAGAATGTCTCTGGTGTGCATTATGTTTCCACCCTCGTAATACAGGTGCTTGGGCTCGGACGAATTCAGCTTCAGAGAACTTTTCCTGTAAATGAGGGCGCAGTCTATCCCCCGGCTGTCGGGTGAGTCGTAGTGGACAATTCCATAATCAAGTTTCCTCAACATTGTGGACTTCACGAGTTGTTTTACAACATATCCGTTTTCAACCTCCGCAAATCCTATTACGTCGGGCAGGCGGCCATATTCGTCCCCTGCCTTCAGGATTGTCTTTGCAATGCCGTTGCATTTGGCATAAAAGCGCTTGGGAGTCCAGTGCCGCTGCCCCTTCACAGAAAACTCCTTGTCCGAACCGCCTCCGCCCTGGTCTGTGTAGTCGAAGAAATTCTCAACGTTCCAGAACATAATCAGGAGGGAGTCGCACCGGGCGGAGGCGCTTATAGAAAAAAGAATGAGCAAAAGTGCCGTGCAAGTCTTTTTCATAGCTACTAATATCGTGATTTTTCAACAAAAAAACGCGTATCTTTGCAAGATATCCGACCATGATGAAAAAACTGTCCGTTCTGCTTTTTGCAATCTTCATGTACATCGGGGCGCATGCCCAGGATGTGGATGTGAGAATGGAAACAAGGTTGAGCTTCTGCAATACCGGATTCAAGGCAGAGAGGCTCAGCCTGGCCGTAAGCGGAAGCTTCAATGAAAAATGGTCATTCAATTTCTTTCAAAACCTCAACAAGCCCATTGAACCCAGGGATGTCCTGAATGCCACGGACAAGATGTTCATCCGCTATGCTCCCGACCCAGCCTGGACTTTTCAGTTCGGCAAGATGCCTCTTGCCATAGGATCATGGGAGTATGATGCTTTCCCGATAGACGTGTACTACTACACATATTACATAGACAACTATATGTCCCCTTTCCAGATAGCAATTTCAGGACAATATAATTTCAGGAATGGCAAGGACGCCGTGCAGTTCCAGTTTGCAAGAAGCCCGCTTGCAGAGGTAGGCGACTACCGCATGTTCTCCTATAATCTGATGTGGAACGGCATACACGGACCTCTGCATTTCCTCTATTCGGCGAATGTCGAGCAGTTCAACGGCGGATACAGATGTCTTGCCTGTCTTGGAACCAAACTTACGCTTGACAGATTTTCTGCTTATGTGGATCTGTCGGGGGCCCGCTTCTCAAATTTCGGAAGCGGTATGATTCACTCCGCAACGGCCTGTACAAGGCTGGATTGGCAGATAATTCCCAAACTGTCGGCTTTTGCCAAGTTTACTGCAGACAGAGACCGTGATATTTACGAAGGAGTCAAATTCGGAGGAGGCTTCGAGTTCTTCCCTGTCAAAGGCAGCAGAGACGTACGTATACACATTCAGATACACAGAGAGAATTCAAATGCGGCACACGCCACGCTCGCGTCCGCAGGAGCAAAGTGGAACTTCCATATTTACAGGAAAAATGCAGAAGAAAAAAAATAAATATACAGGCGGAATATGCTGCCTGGTTATCGTAGGAGCGCTATTTACGTACCTCGGTATGAGGATGGGGACAGCCAATATGCTCAATACCATAATGCATACGGCGCATGACCTGCTGCTCAACACCGTATTCTATCTGATGGCAATCTGTGTCATCACCGGGGCGTTGGGACGCATACTCACGGAATTCGGTGTCGTATCCCTGCTTGAAAGTTTGCTCAGACCCTTTATGAGGCCGCTTTTCAATCTTCCCGGAGTGGCATCCCTGGGGGCGGTAGTGACATTCCTGTCAGATAACCCTGCCATCATATCCCTTGCAAAGGACAGGCGTTTCGCCTCCTGCTTCAAGAAATACCAGTTCATCTCCTTGACCAACTTCGGGACCGCATTCGGAATGGGCATCCTTGTAATTGTTTTCATGATCGGGCAGGGATTCAGCTGGGAGCCCTTCGTGGGGCTTTTCGGTGCATTCTGCGGTTGCATTGTCTCAACAAGGCTGATGCAGCATTTCATTCTCAAGACCAACCCTTCCTACAAGGATGAGCCTGCCGTTGAAGAAAATGTCATTGATTCGGCGGAAGAAGAGAAAAACAGCGGCGAATCGCTCCTGATAAGAGTGCTCAATGCGGTACTGGACGGAGGAAAGTCCGGAGTGGAGATAGGGCTTGCCATCATACCGGGAGTGCTTGTCATTTCCACGTTGGTGATGATTTTTACGTTCGGTCCCGGACCTGCCGGCGCATATACGGGAGCCGCATACGAAGGTACTGAACTCCTTCCCCGGCTTGCCGGCAAGGTGAATTTCATATTCGAATGGCTGTTCGGTTTCAATGACCCTCATCTGATCGCCTTCCCAATCACGGCTCTTGGAGCGGTAGGTGCCGCCCTCAGCCTGGTTCCCAATTTTATGGCCCAGGGATGGATGGACGGCAATGCCATTGCGGTCTGCACTGCCATAGGAATGTGCTGGAGCGGATATCTCAGCACCCATACAGCAATGCTCGACACCCTCGGATACAGGAGACTTACGGGAAAAGCCATCCTGTCACATACCATAGGAGGTTTTGTCGCCGGAATTGTGGCTCATTTCATATATGTACTGATAACTTTATTATAAACGGATATGTCTTTGAAGTGCGGAATAGTAGGACTCCCCAATGTAGGAAAATCCACTTTGTTCAACTGTGTAAGTTCCGGGAAAGCCCAGAGCGCCAATTTCCCTTTTTGTACCATAGAACCCAACCTCGGTTCCACCAACGTGCCGGACAAGAGGCTTGAGGTCCTGTCAGACATCTGCAAGCCGCAGCGCACAATACCTGCAACCGTCGATATTGTGGATATAGCCGGGCTTGTCAAGGGGGCCAGCCGCGGAGAAGGCTTGGGCAACCAGTTCCTTGCCAACATCCGCGAATGCGACGCCATCCTGCATGTGCTCCGCTGCTTCGATGACGGGAATGTCGTGCACGTCGATGGAAGCGTGGATCCCGTACGCGACAAGGAAGTGGTGGATACGGAACTTCAGATCAAGGACCTCGAGACGGTTGAGGCGCGTTTCGCCAAGGCCGAGAAAGCCGGGAAGGCGGGAGACAAGGACGCCCGCAAACTGGCCGACCTGCTCACCCGTTACCGTGAGGCCCTGCTCGCAGGCAAGTCCTGTCGCAGCGTCGCGCTCATAAACGAAGAGGAAGCGGCAATCGCACGTGACCTTTTCCTTCTGACCAACAAGCCCGTGATGTATGTCTGCAATGTTGATGACGCATCCGCGGTCAGCGGCAACAGGTACGTCGATGCCGTGCGCGAGGCCGTCCGGGAGGAGAATGCGGAAATCCTCATCATCTCCGCCAAGACCGAATCCGAGATTGCCGAAATGGAGGACTACGACGACAGGCAGATGTTCCTTGAGGAAATGGGCTTGGAGGAGTCCGGAGTCGTCAGACTCATTCAGGGGGCGTACCACCTCCTGGGCCTGCAGACCTTCTTCACCGCCGGTGCCGATGAATGCCGTGCGTGGACCATCCACAAGGGAGACAAGGCCCCTAAGGCGGCCGGTGTCATCCATACCGATTTTGAGAAAGGCTTTATCCGCGCGGAAGTGATAAAGTATGAGGATTTTGTGGCTCTCAAGACCGAATCTGCCGTGCGTGCCGCCGGAAAGATGGGCATCGAGGGCAAGGAGTATGTAGTGCAGGACGGAGATATAATGCACTTCCTTTTTAACGTCTAAACTTCTTCAAAAATGAAAATAAGCCGTCTTTTAGTATCCTTTGCAGCTCTTGCTGCAGGGGTGATGGTCTCTTGCAGTCCGGATTTGAAACCTGTTTCCGGCGGAAGCGACCTTTTTTTCGACAGTCTTGCATCAAGCTGGGATGAGGCCGTGCCGCTCGGCAATGCCGAACTCGGTGAACTGGTATGGCAGAAAGGGGATAACATCAGGCTTTCACTGGATCATTCCGACCTGTGGGACCTCCGCCCCACGGAGGAATTCGCAGATACTGCCCGATTCAATTACAGATGGCTGCAGAAATGTGTTGCAGAGGGAGATGACAAGAGTCTCTGGGATATGTTCGATGAGGCGTACAGCAACAGACCCGCTCCTTCAAAGATCCCTTGTGCGGCGCTGGAATTCCCTGCAGCAGGACTCGGGAGGGTACGTTCTGTCAGACTGTATCTTCATGATGCCCTCTGCCGTGTGGAATGGGAAAGCGGAGTTTCTCTGGAAACATTCGTGAATGCGTCATCCCCCGTAGGCTGGTTTGTGTTCAAGGGGCTGGATGATGCCGGATTCCGTCCGTCCCTGGACGCTCCGGAGTATTCCGTTTCTTCCGGAGCTAAAGACCAGAACGGGCTCGACAACCACGAGGTCTCCACTTTGGGATATGAGCAGGGAACAATCGTTGAGGAAGACAACAGCATAAACTATCATCAGAAAGGTTGGGGAGATTTCAGTTACGATGTGGCAGTCAGGTGGAAGCGCAGCGGAAAGACACTTGCCGGTGTATGGAGCGTTGGCACTTCAAATGGGAAAGCCGATGCCTGCGGGGAAACGGAGAAAGCCCTTGCCCGCGGTCTGAAGAAAGACTTCGCCTCCCATATGGAGTATTGGAATGAATTCTGGAAAGCCTCTTCCATCACTGTCCCGGACATGGTGCTGCAGAAGCAGTACGACAATGAGATGTACAAGCTCGGCTCCGCAAGCCGTTCCGACTCCCGCCCTATATCCCTCCAGGCCGTATGGACAGCTGATGACGGACTGCTCCCTCCCTGGAAGGGAGACTACCACAATGACCTCAACACACAGTTGAGCTATTGGCCCGTATACACGGGCAACCATCTCCCCGAAGGAGAGGCCTTTTTGAACTATCTCTGGGATAACAGGGAGGCTTTCAGGGAGTATGCCCGCGATTTCTTCGGAGTGGAAGGCATACTTGTTCCGGGAGTCTGCACTCTCGACGGCCACGCTATGGGAGGATGGCCGCAGTATTCCTTCTCTCCCACAACGGCCGCATGGGTGGCACAGCATTTCTACCTTCAGTGGAAGTATTCCGCAGATTCCGCTTTCCTGCAGGACAGGGCATACCCCTTCACCAGCGAGGTAGCCAAAGCCCTCGAGCAGCTTTCGTTCATAGATGCTTCCGGGCATCGCGTCCTGCCGCTGAGCACCAGTCCCGAGATATTCGACAATTCCCTGCAGGCATGGTTCCACTCAATGACCAACTACGACCTTTCCCTGATGCGTTTCCTGTTTGACGCCAGTGCTGAAATGGCCGCAGCCCTGGGCCTGGATGCAGAAAGTGCCCACTGGGAGGAATGCCTTTCCCAGATGCAGTATTTCGACATTCAGGACGGTGCGCTCACCTTCGCGCACGGTTTCCCCTACAATGTCTCCCACCGCCATTTCTCCCACGCCATGTCAATATTCCCTCTCGGACTTCTTGACTGGAACGATGGAGAGGAAGCCCGCGGTATCATAAAGTCAACCATAGCATTGCTGGACGGAAACGGACCCGACTGGTGGACGGGATATTCCTACTCGTGGCTGGCCAATATCAAGGCCCGTGCAATGGATGGAGAAGGTGCAGCCGAGGCCCTTCGTACGTTCGCCGAATGCTTCTGCCTCCCCAACACATTCCACGTGAACGGAGACCAGACCCGGAGTGGAAAGTCCAGATACACCTACAGGCCTTTCACTCTTGAAGGTAATTTCGCCTTCGCATCAGGCCTTCAGGAGATGCTGATGCAGAGCCATACCGGTACAATAAAACTGTTCCCCGCCGTGCCTTCTGAGTGGAAGGATGTCAGTTTCGAAAACCTGCGTGCACGCGGAGCCTTCCTGGTTTCGGCAAAGATGGAATCAGGCGCAGTCACAGGCGTAAGCGTGTTCTCGGAGAAGGGAGGAAAGCTGTCCTTGCAGATTCCCGGCCGACCTGAGCCTGTGGTAAAGGATATGTCTGCCGGTGAAACTTACAGAATATTGTAAGAAAAATAAAAAATTATTGTTTTTCAATAAATAATTATTATGTTTGCAGAAGTAACATTAATTTTTGCAAACATATGGCAGCTTGGTGGACATCTTTGTCTCTAATTATGAAGGTCCTTTGGGGAGTAACCCTGACGGCCTCCCTGATTTTCGTTATCCAAAGTGTTATGACCTTTCTCGGAGCCGATGCCGACGGTGCCTTCGACAGCATTGACAGCGTTGACGGTATCGACGACCCTTCCTCATCTGAAATGGGAAGCGGAGCCAATCTCTACACTTTCAGGAATCTGGTGAACTTCCTGCTCGGATTCGGATGGTCCGCCATCCTCCTGCAGGAAAGCGTAAACTCGGTCGGTCTCTTGCTCGTGATTTCAGTTTTTGTAGGAGTCGGGCTTGTGGCGGCCGTGATGTACATCTTCAAACTCCTCAGCGGCATGCAGCAGTCCGGCAACATAGATGTGTTCAAGTCTGCCGTGGGATGTAACGGTACAGCCTATCTGTCCATACCTGCCGAGCGTGCCGGAGAAGGCAAGGTGCAGATTACCATAAACAACGCCGTCCGTGAGTACAACGCCGTCACGGACGGAGACAAAATCCCCACGGGTACCCCTGTCACAGTTGTGGAGGTGATAGACGGACAAACCCTTTTAGTGGAAACCAAAAATTCATTAATCATATAGAAACATGGAACTTTATCTTATCCTCATTCTCGTTTTCGTGCTGGTGGTAACATTCGCCGCCATTCTCAAACGCTACAAGCGCTGCCCTTCAGACAAGGTTCTCGTCATCTACGGTAAGACAGGAAAAAACAAGGAGGGAGGAATCTCTTCAGCCCGTTGTATCCACGGAGGCGCATCTTTCATCTGGCCCGTGTTCCAGAGCTACGCTTTCCTTGACCTTACCCCCATATCAATCGAGTGCAATCTTACCAACGCGCTTTCAAAGCAGAACATCCGCGTTGACGTTCCCTGCCGCTTCACGGTAGGTATCTCAACCGAGCCGGAAAACATGACAAACGCCGCCGAGCGTCTGCTCGGGCTTTCAATAGATGACATCCGCAACATCGCAACCGATATACTTTTCGGACAGCTGCGTCTGGTCATAGCCACCATGGATATCGAGGAAATCAACGCAGACCGCGACAAGTTCCTCGCCAACGTGAGCACCAACGTTGAGGCCGAGCTCCGCAAGATAGGTCTCAAGCTCATCAACGTCAACGTAACCGATATCAGGGACGAATCCGGATATATCGAGGCCCTCGGCAAGGAGGCTGCAGCAAAGGCTATCAACGACGCCAAGAAGAGCGTGGCCGAGCAGAACCGCTACGGAGAAATCGGTAAGGCCGAGGCCGACAGGGACAAGGATATCCGTATTGCCGAGACCACCAGAGACACCCGAATCCGCACCGCGGACGCAAACGCAAAGGCCGTCGAGGGAGAGAACAACTCCAAGATTGCGATAGCCGCATCCGACGCCCTGCGCCGTGAGAAGACCGCCGAGGCCGAGAGACTCGCTGTGGCTGCCGAGAAAGTGCAGTCCGCAAAGGCCCTCGAAGAGGCATACAAGTCCGAGCGTGACGCCGAGCTTGCCCGTGCCGAAAGGGAGAAGGCCACCCAGCAGGCCAACGTTGTCGTTGCCGCTCAGATAGAGAAGGAAAAGATGATCATCGCCGCCGAGGCGGAGGCCGAGAAAGTCCGCAGGGAGGCAAAGGGCCAGGCCGATGCTATCTTTGCCAAGATGGACGCACAGGCGCGCGGTACCCTTGAAATACTCTCCAAGCAGGCCGAAGGTTTCAACCAGTTGGTAAAGGCCGCGGCCGGAGATCCCCAGAAAGCCGTGCTTATGCTTATTGCAGACAAACTGCCCGATCTCGTCAAGACCCAGGTGGAGGCTGTGAAGGGAATCAAGATAGACAAGGTGACCGTCTGGGACGGGGCCGGTTCAAAAGACGGTACAACCGCCACTGCGAACTTCATTTCCAATATGATGAAATCCGTTCCCCCTATGGAGGACCTCTTCAAGATGGCCGGAATGAATCTCCCTTCATACCTCAAGGGAGAGGATTCCGCAAAGGTCGAGGAGCAGGCCGGAGAGGAAAAAACAGCGGAATAGTCTATGATAATAGTAAATGTGGATGTAATGCTCGCCCGGAGGAAAATGTCCTCCGGTGAGCTTGCAGAAAAGATAGGAATCTCTCCTGCAAACCTGTCCATACTTAAGACAGGACGGGCCAAGGCAGTGAGATTCAGCACTTTGAGTGCATTGTGCTCTGCCCTGGAATGTCAGCCCGGAGACTTGCTCGAGTTCCGTGAGGAATGACGGATTTTTTGTAGATTTGTATTCGGATGAAAACGGAAGTCAAATGCAGTGGCTGCGGCCGCGTCTCAATAACGGAAGTCCCCCAGGTCATAAATGTGGGAGACAATCCGGAACTCAAGGAGAAAGTCATCAGCGGAGAACTGTTCATTTACGAGTGTCCGTCCTGCGGTCACAGGGAACTCCTCGAATACAATCTTCTTTACCATGACCCCGATGCCGGACTGCTGGTATGCGTTTCAGACAGGGACATGTCCGTGGAAGGGATGCAGGGATATACCGGAAGACTGGTGTCCGACGCAGGCTCCCTGATAGAGAAAATCAAGATTTTTGATGCCGGGCTGGATGACGTGGTCATGGAACTCTGCAAATACGTGACAGCTCAGGAACTCGGCAAGGATGTTTCCCTGCGCTTCCTCAACATGACCGGCGCCGACCATGAGATTACACTTGCATATCCGGACAAGGGACAGATGCAGATGGTGCAGATAGGATTCAACGTTTACGAAGACTGCGCCGGAATAGTCAACCGAAATCCCGTTCTGAAGGAAGCTGCCGCCGGATTTATCCGCGTAGATCAGGAATGGTTGTATAAATTCATGAAATAGTGTCTATGGAAAAGACTTGGAGATGGTTCGGAAAGAAGGATAAGATTACCCTTGGAATGCTTCGCCAGATAGGTGTGGAGGGCATAGTGACAGCCCTGCACGAAGTTTCTAACGGAGAAATATGGACGGAAGAGGCCATACGCGACCTCAAGGAATACATCGAGTCCTACGGAATGCGCTGGTCCGTGGTGGAGAGCCTTCCGGTCTGCGAAGCCATCAAGTATGCCGGTCCCGAAAGGGATTCCCTTATAGAAAAATACAGAATCAGCCTTGCCAACCTTGGCAGATGCGGAATAAAGACGGTATGCTATAACTTCATGCCCGTGCTCGACTGGGCCCGGACAGACCTGAGGCATCCCTGGCCGGACGGCACCACCTCACTGTATTTCGATTACGTCCGTTTCGTTTATTTCGACGTCAAGATCCTGCAGCGTGAAGGTGCGCAGAAAGATTACTCCGCCGATGTGCTCCGGAAGGTTGAGGAACTGGACAGGACAATGACGGAACAGGACAGGCATCAGCTTGTAGAGAACATCATTGTGAAGACCCAGGGCTTCGTGAACGGAAACATCAGCGAGGGCGACGCGGAACCGGTGCGCAAGTTCAAGGACCTGCTCGCTCTCTACGATGGCCTCACGGCGGAACGCCTGCGCGCTAACATGAAATACTTTCTCGAGGCGATAATGCCCGTATGCGACGAGTACGGCATCAACATGTGCGTGCACCCCGACGACCCCCCTATGGACAGGGTGTTCGGACTTCCGCGCATAGTAACCAACGCAGATGATGTAAGGTGGCTGCTGAAAGCAGTCGACAATTTCCATAACGGATTCACGTTCTGCGCCGGTTCCCTGTCTGCGGGAGCATACAATGACGTTGTAGCGATGGCCCGCGAATTTGCTCCGCGCACGCATTTCGTGCATCTGCGCAGCTGCGACGTCCTGCCCGGAGGCAATTTCATCGAGGCTCCGCACACCGCCGGACGCGCGCATCTGGTGGAGCTTATACGCATCTTCGAGAAGGAGGGGAGGAATCTCCCGATGAGAGTGGACCACGGAAAGGATATTCTGGGCGATGCGGAAGGCGGTTACAATCCCGGATACGGCTTCTACGGGCGCATGTGGGCGCTGGGCCAGGTGACCGGAATGATGGCTGCCGTTGCGGATGAAAACAGTAAAAACTAAGTATATATGAACGAACTCTATTCAGTTGAAGGAAAGGTTGCCGTAATAACGGGAGCCGCCGGCGTCCTGGGAGGATCCCTTGCGCGTCATTTCGCCTCACAGGGCGCAAACGTGATAGCTCTGGTGCACAGGCCGGAACAGGTCGAGCCTGTAGTGGAGGAACTCAAGGCCCTTGGCGGAAAGCCTTCAGGCTATGCCTGCAACGTGATGGACACCGCCGCCGTTTCGAATATTGCCGCCAAAGTGGTGGATGAATGGGGTAAGGTTGATATACTGATTAATGTGGCCGGAGGCAACGTTCCCGGCGCCACCGTCATGCCCGACCAGAATTTCTGGGACATGAAACTTGAGGACTGGACAAAGGTGCTGGACCTCAATCTCAACGGTACGGTATATCCCTGCCACGTCTTTACCGAGATTTTTGCAAGGCAGGGTTACGGATGCATCCTCAACATCTCTTCAATGGCGGCCTTTGACGCTCTTTCACGTGTGGCCGGATACGGTGCCGCAAAGGAAGGCGTATCAAACTTCACCCGCTGGCTCGCTCAGGAGATGGCAATCAAGTACGGGGAGAAGATAAGGGTGAATGCCCTCGCCCCCGGTTTCTTCATCGGTAAGCAGAACCGTGCAGCCCTTCTCAAGGAAGACGGAAGCTATACGGACCGTTCAATCAAGGTACTTGCAAAGACTCCCATGAAACGCTTCGGCGACATAACCGAACTCAACGGTGCCGCCCAGTTCCTCTGCAGCGACGCCGCAAGTTTCGTCACGGGAGTGATTCTTCCCGTTGACGGAGGCTTCAGCTCGTTCAGCGGGGTGTAACCTTTATCACTTTTACCATTCCACCGATTTCACGAGTTTCTCGTAGTTAGGCGGGAGGAATCCGTTCAAATTGTATTCAACGAGGAAGCACTTCAGTGCCTGATACGGCATTATCAGCGCATCCGCCTCCTCCACCGACATTCGTCCGCCGAAATATTCATCCACGAAGGAACTCCACACCTTTTTGGCCAGCTTCTCGCCGATATGCATCTCTCTCCTTCGGAAATCATCATCACTGGTGACGCATATGCAGCGCATCATCCCGAGGTCCAGCAGGGGACAGCCGCGGGAGAAGTATCCGAGGTCTATGAAGAACAGGTCGTGCGGTTGTGAGAGAGGAGCACCGGACGGCAGGGTGCTGAGCACATTGCCTATATGCATATCGCCGTGCAGCGCCGTTCTGGCATCAGGAATGCTCCAGAGGAATGCCGATGCCTTCTCCTTCTGCCCGGCGGACAGATATACATCCGCATCCAGCAGTGCCTGGAATTGAGGTTTTGCGTCCGGAAAGTATCCGTCGGGACATTCTGTTGAGTGCAGTTTCAGGCAGACACCGGCAAACTCCCGGGCAAATTCATCATAGCGTTCCGGCTCGTCGGCGAGCATACGCGAGAAGCTGCGCTTGCCGACAATGCGGCGGAAGCGTATGCCTATGCGCTCCCCGTCCGTGACCAGTTCGCCCGGCTCCGGCGACGGCACCCCCAGTTCGTACACCTTGCGCGCTACCTCCAGTTCGCTGAAAATCGTTTTCGTGTCATATCCGGCATTGTAGAGTTTTACCATCACCGAACTGTCGGCTATGCAGTCATAGCTGGATCCGTTCGCTCCCGAGCCGGATTTCCGGTACTCGGAGAGATCTATCTTCGTAATGTCCATATTGTAATAGCTAATGATGTTTCAAAACCGTTTCTAAATCTGAACAAGCCATGGAAAACTGATGAACAGGCTTATGAATGTTATGTTCATTATATCCAGAATCGATGCCCCGACTAGTGGTACAATAATGAAAGGGATGCTGGTATAGCCGTGCTTCGAGCAGATTGCGGCCATGTTTGCCATTGCATTGGGCGTTGCCCCAAGCCCGAATCCGCACACCCCTCCTACCAGTACTGCTGCACTGTAATTTCGTCCCAGCAAAGGAAAAGCAATGAACTTGCAGAAAAAGAACATGAGGACAACCTGGGAAATCAGCATAATGCATAGAGGAAGCGCAAGGTCTGCAAGTTCCCAGAGCCGTAGCGAACACATTGCCATTCCAAGGAACAATGACAGGCATACAGAACCAATCTTTGTAATCTCGGCAGAATGCATCTTTATGCATTTTGGAACCGCGTCCGTTACATTGCGCAATACTATGGCACAGACGAGGGATCCAAAGTAAGAAGGGAAGGAAATCCCGGTCACGGACAGTAATTTTCCGAGCAAGGATCCCAGTCCCATCGCAATAAAAATTTCAAAAGTCGCGAAAGTGAATCTATTCATTTTTTCAGATTCACAAAGTTCCTTTTCTATGGTTTCTTTTTCCGGCTCAAGGCTTCCGGATTCCCCTTCCCCGGGACTCAGATGTTTCCGGGAAATAAGACTTCCGGCAATCGGGCCGCCGATAAGAGAGCCGGCGATCAGACCGAAGGTGGCGGTTGCCATCGTAATGGACCTGGCATTGTCTATGCCATGGCTCTCAAGCAGTTCGGAAAAGCCTGCTGCCGTACCGTGGCCACCACACATGGGAATTGAACCGGCGACCATCCCAAATACAGGGTCGAGTCCCATGGAGGAGGCAATTCCTATTGCCACGGAATTTTGCAGTATAATCAGAATAGCAACCAGTACAATCAAAACAACGAGTTGCTTCCCTCCCTTCTTTATTGCACTCAGGTCACACTGAAAACCGATGGATGTGAAGAAAATGAGCATACAGATATCCTGTATTGAAGTGTCAAACGAAATCTCCACCCCTGTAAAAGCTTTCAGTGCAAGGCTCAGGAAAGACACTGCCAGACCTCCTGTAACCGGATCCGGAATGCAGATACGGGAAAGGAATTTCACCTTTCCGTTAATGAACCGTCCAAGCACAAGCGCGAATACGCCCAATGCTGCGGTCATAGTATGGTCCAGGACTATCATCAGTTGCAAATATATAATCAATATATTTTGTGCTGCTGCGAGAGATACTCGTCAAACAGTTCAAGGCAGGCGTCTCGGTCAAGTTCAACGAGGTAGTCCTTGAGCTTCTCCCTACCCTCGAAAATTCCGTTGAACTTGTCGTCCCGGAAGCCTATCTTCCCGTTGTCCTCGATGGTGCAGCCGTAATACACTCGGCTTATGTTAGCCCACATGCAGGCGCACAGGCACATATGGCAGGGCTCTCCTGTGGTGTACAGTTCGCAGCCCGTAAGGTCGAAGCTGTCCAGATTATAGCACGCCTTGCGTATGGCATCAATCTCGCCGTGGCAGGTGGGGTCATTGTTCTTGAGCACCCTGTTGTGCCCTTTCCCCACAATCTCACCGTCCTTTACAATCACGGAACCGAAAGGCCCGCCGTGCCCTTTGTTTATACCCTCCCTTGCCTCATCTATGGCAAGCGCCATGAATTTGTTGATTTCTTTCATATAGCAATGCTCTATAAATCTATTCCGAAAACCAGGCTCACACTTGTTCGGCCTGCACCGTACTTTGCCTCGCATACCTCAAACGAAGAGCCTCCGTTCCAGTTGAAGGAAACTCCCAGGCGGGTGGCGAACGGAACCCACAGGAAATTCCCCAGTCTCACGGTCAGGTCCGCACCTGCACTGAAGAGATTGCCGTGTCCCGCCTTGCCGCCAAAGAACGCCATATCGTAATGTGCGATGAATTCAAAGTTCCTCACATAAGCCACGGGGCATAACCCGCCCCAGTCAACCGATGCGAAAGGCAGGGCATAGTCGACAGAAATAATGGAGCGGGAAGGGTAGGTGCTGATAAAACGTGACACGGAAGATCCGAAACCTCTCGGGGCCGTGTTGAGGGCCTCCCGGCAGAACGGCGCGCCGTTGGTATGGAAGGCAGAGGTTGCCGCCAACTTTATTCCGTGCGTGCGAGCGATTCCCGGAACATATCCGTAAACGTGGGCGTATGCGGTGGGACGGAAAGCGTCACTCATCCCGGCTTCTGTAAGGTATCCGGCTTCCGCTCCTATTCCCCATCGCGGCCAGATGCATGATTCCGGCGTCCTGAGCATGGTGTATCCCCTGAGACTTGCGGACAGGGTGGTGAAGGTCCTGCCCTCATACCTGTCGTTGCAGGCGTTGACTCTCAGTTGCGGAACCGCTCCGCGCAGCCATCCTCCGGAATTGAACTTGAGCGGAACGTAAATCCTCCCGGAAAAATTGACGGAGGGCGAACCGGAATTGCGGCTTTCCATCTTTATGCCTTCCTTGTCGTTAGCAAGCTTATAGTTCAAGGCATTCCTTGCATTTATATCCAGAGACCCGTCAAGAACGGGGTACAGCCCCTGATATGTAAATTGAAGGTGTCCGCTGTGCCTCCACTTCCCACCGTCGGGCCTTGCGTTGTAGGCGACGGTTCCATAGGCGTCCCCAAGGTCATTCTGGAAGAAAGCCGTGGCTCCGAGTCCTGCTGTCCTGTAGATGCTTTCCAGAGAGAGCTCGCTTACGCTGTCGTAATTGAAATAGAGAGGAAGCCAGGAGTGCAGGCGGACAAGATGCGCTATTTTTGAGTATGGAGCCGGCTCCGCCGTCACAGACACACTGTCCGGCAGTACCTTCGCCTTCGTCTGTGCGGAAAGTTCCCCGGCGTCTTCATACATATGCCTCTCCGAGAAATCGACCGGCTTTGACGGGAGGTCGGACCTTCCCGTCCTGAAAACGAGTCTGCCTTCGGGAAGCAGAGCGTTGTAATAAAGGCTGTCGGCCATGAAGCAGTAGTCCCCGATTCCGCAGCGGGTGTTGGTCAGCTGCAGCACGCTTCTGTCGGCCGGATCGACGGAATATAGTTCGTTCACGCCGTTGCGGTCGCTGATGAAAAGGATGCGTCCCTCTTCGGAGGACAGTCTGTTTATCTTTACCGGAGACGCTTCTACCACGGGAGAGAAATCCCCGGCGGAATATATGCCGAACCCTTCCCTTGTGATGGCGCTCACGTAGGCTTTCCCGCCCGCACAGACGCTCTCCACTATCTGCATTCCGTCCGGAGCCGCAATCGAGCGCAGCTCGCTCCCGTCGTTCCCGTCCAGGAATACCAGACGGCTGCCGCCTTCTGTCGGATATTCGGTGACGGCCAGCTCCCCGCCGCAGGGGGACGGGTTATAGTAACGTTTCCCGCGGGTTAGCGTATGCATCTTCCCGTCCTTCCCGCACCAGCGGATGTCGGAAGATGAACGCAGCTCCCATCTGGCGTCGGGGCGTATCTCGCTCCACCACAGACGCCCTGTCTCCTTGCTGTAGCGCAGGACAGACGTGGACGGGCTGAAGCGGGAGATCCTTCTTTCCCTCCCACCGTTGAGGACTGTGAGTTCCGCGCTTGACTGCATCCCCCTGCGGACTGCGAAAATGTCCGTCCCGTCGCCGGTGAGCTTCAGGTATTCCTCGAACGATGCGGGCTCGCGGCTGACCCTGTCGGCAGGCATGAAGGGAGCGCGCGCGTCCGCTTCCGCCTTCCATCTGGCGGAGAAGTTCTCCGAGATTTCCCCGAATGTCTCCTTGAAGCTTTTCCCGGACACCTCTCTGACGGTTTTCTGCAGATTCCAGAAGGCGAAGCCTCTGTGCAAACGTATTCTGTCGAAGTAGCGTTCCGTAAAGTCAGGACAGTCGTACACCGTACGCATTCCCGCCATCGTAAGATATCCTATGGTATAATGGTCCGGGGTATAGAGGCGCTGCGAGCCGTACCTCCATTGCCAGTAATCGCGGCTGACGCCCTGGTCTGCGCAGACGCGGTAGTACTCCAGGAAATCGGCTGTCCTGCCCCGTCCCGAAGCCGAAAGTGCGGTTTCCGCCACAACGGCATCCCCTTCAAAGAAGGCGGGACCTGCATATATGCTCGACAGCGCGCCCGCGGCAAGTTCTCCGGTGAGGTATCTCAACCAGACGAAAGGCTTTGCCTGGGTGAACTGCATCTGGGCGACGTGTCTCGATTCGTGGATGCAGAGCTGCATCTCCCAGGGAAAGGCTTCAGGTGCGAAGGCGGACGGGCCTGTCTGAAGTTCTGCGCGGCGCGGCGTCCAGGTGACCATTCCGTTGGCATCTGCAGTGTATGCGTGAAGAATCACAGGCATTCTCCGCTTGAAGTTCTGGTTTGGTACGAACCCGATTCCGGACGACACCGGAATCCGCGCCGCCTCCAGTGTCCGGGCATAGACCCGCGCGAGCGAGTCGAGCCCCTGCGGATAAATGACGCTGTAGTTCGGAGAGTCCAGATGCATCCAGCGCACGGACGAGGGCTCGCTCCCCTGGGTGAAGAACTGCGCATTGGCGCTTGTTCCCAGAAACAGCGATACAATCAGGGTTATTGCCGATTTGAACCTCATTTTCAAACAAAATTAACATTTTTTAGTATATTTACACCCTTTAAGCGCGTAATGAAAAGACTGTTATATATCACTCTTGCCCTGATTCTCCTGTCGTCCTGCTCCGGTGGGAAGAAGGTTCAGAATGTTCCCCAGACAAGGAAATTCCCCGTACTTGAGGTGCCTGCAATGCTGACAGACCGTCAGGAAGTCCTTTCCTATGCGGGTGCGCATTTCTGGGACGCATTCTTCTCCGGCAGCGGCATCACCGACACCAGTGCCGTTCTCGGGGTTCCGAATGCCGATCTTCACGGCGTCACGGCGGAGTATCTTCAGATTGTCTCATCCCTTCCTCTTGCGGAGGGAAGGAAAGACATAGGGAAATTCTTCGACAAAATGGAACACAGGCACGCTGAAGACACTTCCGCGCACATATATCTCTTGCTCACAGAAATGATGTCGGACTATCTGTACGGAACCGATTCCCCTTACAGGGACGAGGATTTGTACTGCACTTTCGTGAGCCGCATGCTGGACTCCCCATATACTCAGGACAATCTCAGGACAAGTTGTGAGTTCGAGAAAAGGGTGTGCTCCCTTAATCCGCGGGAGTCCGTTGCCACCGATTTCAGGTTCAGGGACATCCGTGGCAGGAACTACAGCCTTCATGGGGTGGATGCAGACTATATTGTCCTGTTTTTCAGCAATCCGGGATGCCACGCCTGCGGTCAGATAATGGAAAGCCTCAAGGCCTCTCCACGGCTTGATTATCTCCAGCAGAGCGGAAGGCTCAAGGTGGTGAACATCTACATAGACAGGGAACTGGACAAATGGCGGGAATATGTCCCCAACTACCCCTCCGAATGGATAACCGGTTATGATTATAATTTCGTCATCAGGGACGACAGCATATATAACGTGAGGGCCATTCCGTCGCTTTATCTTCTGGGGCCCGGCAAACGTGTAATCTTCAAGGACGCTCCCACTGAGAAAGTCCTTGCCTTTCTTGAAAATATAAATTGAGAAGCAATATGTCAGTCAAAAGAAAAATCTGGGGAAAGACCGCTGATGGCAAGGCCATCTTCAGGTACACGCTTACCAACGCCAAAGGATCCTCCGTTGTTCTCAGCAATATAGGAGCGGGCATAGTGTCAATCAACGTTCCGGACAGGAACGGAAAGCTCGGCGATGTGGTAATAGGTTACGGAAAGCCTGAAAACTACTTTGCGGACGGCCCCTGTGCGGGAAAGTGCCCCGGACGTTATGCAAACCGCATTGCAAAAGGAGAGTTCTCTCTTGACGGAAAGAAGTACAGCCTTCCCGTGAACAACGGCCCCAACCATCTCCACGGCGGTCCTGACGGATTCCAGAACCAGGTATGGGATTCCCGCAAGCGCAAGGGAGGAGTGGAGTTCAAGTACACAAGCGCTGACGGAGAGGCCGGCTATCCCGGAAATCTTACAGTAGTGGCACGGTATGACTGGTCCGACAACGATGAACTCCGCCTGACATTCACGGCAAGGACAGACAGGAAGACCGTGGTCAACCTGACCAACCATTCGTATTTCAATCTCAACTGCAAGGGTAATATTCTCAGGCATTATCTCAAGCTGAACGCTTCCGAATATCTTCCTACGGATGCCACCCTTATCCCTGTCGGAGAACCCGAGGCCGTTGCCGGAACTCCCATGGATTTCCTCAATGCCAAGACTCTCGGAAGAGACATCAGGAAGGATTTCCCCGCTCTCAACTACGGAAAGGGATACGATGCCTGCTGGTGCATAGACGGTTATATGCCCGGACAGATCCAGGAGGCGGCTGAACTGTACTCCAAGAGCAGCGGACGCGTTCTCAAGGTCTATACCACGCAACCCGGAGTGCAGATTTATACCGGTAATTATCTCACGGGATGTCCCGAAGGCAAGAGGGGCCGCATCTATCACGATTATGACGCAGTTGCCATCGAGTGCCAGCATTTCCCGGACAGTCCCAATAATCCCGAGTTCCCCTCCACGGTTCTCAAACCCGGAAAACTCTTCAGGGAAGCCATTATCTTTGCCTTCGGAGTAGAATGAAACAGTATCTTGACCTTCTGCAGAAAATCCTCGATGAGGGAGTGGAGAAAAGCGACCGCACCGGGGTTGGCACGAAAAGCATTTTCGGCCATCAGATGCGTTTTGACCTTCAGGAAGGCTTTCCCCTCCTGACTACAAAGAAAGTTCATCTGAAATCCATCATATACGAACTTCTGTGGTTTATAAGCGGCAGCACAAATGTCCGCTGGCTTCAGGAGAACAAGGTGAGCATCTGGGACGAGTGGGCAGATGAAAACGGAGATCTCGGTCCGGTTTACGGGAAGCAGTGGCGCAGTTGGCAGACACCCGACGGACGTTCCATAGACCAGTTGTCCCAGGTTATAGAAACAATAAGGAACAATCCCGATTCCCGCCGCATAATCGTATGTGCGTGGAATCCTTCGGATGTGGACAGGATGGCCCTTCCTCCCTGCCACTGTTTCTTCCAGTTCTATGTGGCGGATGGAAAACTGAGCTGCCAGCTGTATCAGCGCAGCGCCGACACCTTCCTCGGAGTTCCTTTCAACATCGCGTCCTACGCGCTTCTCACAATGATGGTGGCGCAGGTCTGCGGGCTGAAACCCGGTGAGTTTGTCCACACCACAGGAGACACCCATCTGTATCTGAACCATCTGGAGCAGGCGCGGGAACAGTTGTCACGCCAGCCCAGAACTCTCCCGCAGATGAAGATGAATCCCGAAGTTAAAAGCATTTTCGATTTCAAGTATGAGGACTTTGAGCTTGTCGGATACGATCCCTGGCCTGCAATCAAAGCCCCTGTAGCAGTTTAGTTTATGGAGAAGTGTCTTATAGTCGCCATCGGCGCCAACAATGAGATAGGAGTGAAAGGCCAGTTGCCCTGGCATCTTTCCGAAGACCTCAAATATTTCAAGAAGGTTACCAGCGGATACCCTGTGATAATGGGCCGCACCACTTATTTTTCCCTTCCTTTCAGACCCTTGAAGGGAAGGAAGAACATTGTTCTCAACCTTGGAGGAGACCCGATACCCGAAGTTATCTGCGCCAATTCGTTCGACGAGGCTTTTGCTGCCGCCGAACCTTGTGAGAAGAGTTTCATCATGGGAGGAGCCTCCGTTTACCGGGCCGCCATCAACAATATGGACAGGCTCTACATCACTCACGTGAACGCCACGATTCCTGAGGCCGACGCTTTCTTCCCTGAGATAGATCCCGGTATCTGGAAACTTGAATCAGAATCGGAAACATTCAAGGATGAAGAGACCGGATATGAGTTCCGGTTCTCGGTTTACGTGAAAAAGTGAAAGTAATCTAACGGTTGGTAGTATAGTAGTTTATGTCCGGAAAGAAGGAGAGATTCGGCAGCAGGACTGCCGTAATTATGGCTATGGCCGGTTCTGCCATAGGACTTGGGAATATCTGGAGATTTCCCTATATGGTTGGAGAACACGGAGGGGCCGCCTTCATAGTTATGTACCTGCTGGCTACGTTGCTGCTGTCTCTTCCGGTATTCATTACTGAGGTTACAATAGGCAGGAGGAGCCGCAAAGGGGCCTTCAGTGCAATGTCCGAGCTGCACCCCGGGCACAGTATTTGGGAGTTTGTGGGATTGCTTGCCGTCATTGTTCCTCTTCTTATCAATTCGTACTATTGCGTCATCGGCGGGTGGTCGCTTGACTTCCTTTTGAGGTCCTGTGCGGCGTCTTTTGTAAGGATGTCCCCTTCCGAAGTCACCTCCGTATTTTCGCAGATGAGCTCTTCCCGCTGGGAGCCTGTTGTAATGCATCTTTCCTTTATGGGAATCAGCACTTTCATAGTGGCTCACGGTGTAAAGGCCGGAATCGAGAAGTTCAGCAAGATATCTATTCCGGCACTGTTCTTCCTTATAATTGTAATGATTTTCTATTCGGTTACCCTGCCTGGAGCTTCCGAAGGCCTTAAATACCTTGTAAAACCGGATTTCAGCCAGGTGAACGGAGAAACCATGGCTTATGCTCTCGGGCAGAGTTTCTATTCCCTTTCACTGGGAATGGGTGCCATAATTACCTACGGTTCCTATGTGCATAAGGAAGAGGATATTGTGGTGTCAGGTGCCGGTACGGCGGTATTTGACCTTACTTTTGCCATTCTTGCCGGTTTTGCCATAATGCCTGCAGTTTTTGCCGCTGGAATTGAGCCGGGGGCCGGTCCCGGACTGATTTTCCAGAGCGTACCGTATATTTTTTCAAGTATGGGAGAAGAAGTTCCGGTAATAAGTGCCGCTGTTTCCTTCATATTCTTCCTTGCCATCGTTGTAGCGGCCATGACTTCCTGCATTTCCCTCATAGAGGTCGGTGTCACTTTCCTTGGAGAGAAGTTCAACCTTTCCAGGAAGAAGAGCTGTTGCCTGCTCTTTGTCCTGTGCGGAGGTCTTGGCATTGTATGCTCCCTGCAACCGTCCGTCTTCGATTCTCTTGACTGGTTCTGCTCCAATGTCATGCTTCTTGTCCTGGCTTTCTGTTTTGTTGTTTTTGCAGGTTTTGTGATGAAGAAGGAGGATGTCCGGGAAGAAATCACAAACGCCGGTGCAAAGCCCTTGAACGTAAGGCTTTTCAATGTCATCTATTTCCAGATAAAATGGATTGCTCCCATTGCCATAGCCGTTATTCTTGTAACAAACTTTATCCTGTAGCATGAAACTCGGCAGGGAACATTTCTCAAGTGATTTTGCCGCAGTTCTGGCAATGGCAGGTTCGGCCATAGGTCTGGGCAATATCTGGCGCTTTCCGTATATGACCGGTCAGAACGGCGGTGCCGCATTCATCCTCATATATATTGTCTGCGTCTTTTTCCTGGCCCTGCCCATTTTCTTCGCCGAGTCCGTGATAGGCAGGACAACTCAGTCCAATACTTTCGGGGCCATCAGGAAGATTGCCCCGGGCAGCAGGCTGAAGTGGCTGGGCCTGCTTACGGTCATTACTCCTCTGGTTATTCTGTCTTACTATAGCGTGGTAGGAGGATGGTCGGTCGAATATCTGTTTGTCTCCATCTGCTCCGGTTTCGACGAAGATGTGTCTTCCTTTTTCAACGAATTCACCTCTTCCGGTGTGGGACCTCTGGCCTGTCATACGGTTTTTCTTCTCCTCACCGCCTTCATTGTTCTGGAAGGTGTGAAGTCCGGAATAGAGAAATTCAACAAGGTTTCCATTCCCGTCCTTTTCGTACTCATGCTGGTAATAGTTGCGTACTCCGTCACCCTGCCGGGGTCGGGACCGGGGATTTCCTATATGATCAGGCCGGATTTCAGTCAGATTACGCCAAGGACCTTCGCCTATGCGATGGGCCAGGGTTTCTTCTCCCTTTCTCTGGGGGTAGGAACAGTCCTTACCTATTCGTCCTATATGGGAGGCAGGAGCGGGATTGTGCGTGCAGGAATCTGGACGGCCGTGTTTGATTTGACATTTGCCATTATTGCCGGATTTGCGATAATGCCTGCCGTTTTTGCCGCCGGTATTGAACCGGGCGCCGGTCCGGGTCTCATTTTCGAGACTCTGCCTTATATTTTCGTGAAGATGGGTTCGGGCTCTGCCATAATCAGCAGGGCTGTTGCGGTTCTTTTCTTCCTTACAATAGTGGTGGCCGCCCTTACTTCCTCCATCTCAATGTATGAGGTGGGAGTGGCTTATCTGACCGAAGAAAAAAAGATGAGCCGGAAAAAAGCTGTGATAGTCATTTTTGCCTTCACCTGGGTCCTTGGTGCAGTATGCTCAGTCTTCTCCGGAGCCTTCAGTTTCTGCGACAGCCTCACCTCCAATTTCCTGATGACTTTCGGCGCTCTTCTGTTCGTTTATCTTGCCGGTTGGAAAATGGATAAATCCCTTGTCCGCAAGGAACTCTATCCGGCCTATTCTTTTGTACGCTATGTGGCGCCTCCGGCAATAATCGCCATCTTCGTCACCAACTTCATTATCTGAAATTTTTCTGATGTTTTCCTTATTTTAAGCACAAAAGGAAAGCACTGCCCCCCCCTTGCAACCCCTGCGGGGAATAGGCCCAGCGAAGGTGTACCTGTTCGGATCTTACAGCAAAGGTTGCGCCCGTCCGGACAGCGACATCGACATTGCTGTAGTCGTTCCTCGTGTCAATGGGGATTATCTTTCTACCGCTGCATCTCTCTGGCGGATCACCATGGACGTGAATACTCTTATCGAGCCAGTCCTGATCGAGGAAGTACATCCTTCGCCTCTCTATGAGGACATCCTTCAGACTGGGATTGCCGTGTAAAAAGTCTTTCCATCTTTTCCATTTTGCTTGAATTTTTGCTATATTTGAGATGTCTCAAGTATGTCCTTGTGTATTTAAAAGTACCACGGGGGGGGGTAAATACTTAATTGATAATATTTTAGCAAAACACCCCTTTACACAATTTAAAAATTAAACCCATGAAAAAAATTTTTCTTGCTTCCGTAGTCACATTGACTGTTTGCACCCTCGTCTTCTCTGGATGCAACAAAGATTCTATTTCAGAAGAAGTTGATTTAGAATCGATAGAATCGTCAGAAGCAGTCGTAGGAACGAGTGACTACATTGCACAATTAGCAACGCTTGCTCCTACCCTTACAAAATCTGGCGAACTTTCAGAAGAGGACGCGAGAATTATGATAGCACCTCTTTTAGCAGAATCCATAAAATATCTTGCCGACAATGGTTATGATTGTCTAGAAGATTTTGAAACTTTAGAGGATCCTCGAATTACTTGGGTTGCAATGGGCCTTGCTGAATTGGATCTTGATGTTCCTGAAACAAAATCAACCGTGGGTGGATGTGTTCTACAAGCAATCGGTCTTGATGCAGCCCTAGAAAAAGGGCTCGCTAAAAAAGCTGTAAAAAAAACTATAAAAAAAATAGCTACCAAAGCGGTTGCAAAAGCTATTCCTTACGTTGGAGAAGTATTAATTGCCGCTGATTTTGTATATTGTTTAGTAACAGATTAAAGTAGGCTAAAATGGTATATTTAATAAACGCTTTCATTTTTTTATGCGCAACTGTTTTTAGCATCGCGGAAAGAATTAAGTTCGAAAAAGAGGAAGATAAAGAGAAAGAAGATAAGAAATATATTTCTCTGTATAGAGAGCATAGCACTTTCCAAATAATAAGCTTTGCTGCATTGCTTGTTTTCTGCATATGCTCTTTCTTTGATTTTTGATATGCTCAAAACTTTTGTTTCTCTACTCATATTGGCTATATGCTGTTTAACGCAACATGAACAAGATGACAAGCATGTAATAGCTAATGCGCTTGAATGTAGCAAAGTTGAACATGATTTTAGTACAGTAACCGATTCTTCTATTCCTTTAACTCATACATTCCTTCTGAAAAACATAACTCAGAGTGATTGCTATATCAAAATGATCTGCACTTCATGTTCGTGCATGACAGTAAAATATGATAGGAAGTTGATTCACCCTGGAGAAATTAAAGAAGTAACTCTAATTTTTAATGATACTGATTACTTAGGTAAATTTGACAAAACCGCAATTGTCTACATGTCAAACATAAAAAATCCCTTTGCTTTAAGAATAAAGGGCAATATCGCCACCAAAGAGTAAATTAAATCCAGGATATAGAGGGATGTGGTCAACCTGAAATCTTCCGGACTATTTAATACCTTGGTATCAAAAATGGACATAGTTTGATTTTTAAATAGCAGAAAAAGAAGGAGACTCTAATAAGTGATTATTGGTCGCTTTCTTCGTAGATGGATGCGACTTCACGGCGAGGTTGCTCGCCTCCTTGGGAGTCAAAAGAGTCGGAGATTTTTGCCGTATAGCAAAGTCTCCGACTTCTTTTGACCCTGCCTCCATCACGCCCTGCTTCCGCAGGCCGCGGATGTCGGCACCCGCTTCCGTGCCGCGGGTGGCACGTCCCTCGGAGGCGACAGCCTTCGCCCGTTCCGTTCCGCATCCATCACGGAGATCATCTTCTTTATGTTGTGGGCGATAGCCACGGTGGCGAACTCCGCACTGGTCAGGGCACTGCCACGATAGCGGAAGCGTTTGAAGCCTCCGTCGTACTTGATCTGCCCGAAGACGGCCTCCGGCTCGACGGGGCGCATGCTCCTGTGATACAGGCCCCTCTCGCTTGTCAGCAGTTCCTTCGCATGGTCTCGATACTGCCTGCTTCGGACATTTACATCTATGGTTCTGTTGCCCTTGCCTTTGAAGCACAGCCCATGAAGCGGACAACCTTCGCAGTTCTGAGCTCGATATAACTTCGTGAAGCTTGATCTCCCCGGGCTTGTACGCGTACAGCGGCAGATCGGAGGTAAGGGCGTAGGACTTTCCCTTCACGAGATATCCGTCGGTCTTCGGCGTGCCGTCGTCCTTCGCGGTGTTGACCGTGTGGAGGATGTCGTTGGAGTTGTCGGAGGTGACGCCCCCGGTGTTGAAGTAGACATACACGGACCTGCCTTCGGTGTCTCCCTTGCGCAGGGCTATCGTCTTGCCGTCGGAGATCATCGTCTCCCCCGCATCTCTCTGGCGGATCACCATGGACGTGAATACTCTTATCGAGCCAGTCCTGATCGAGGAAGTACATCCTTCGCCTCTCTATGAGGACATCCTTCAGACTGGGATTGCCGTGTAAAAAGTCTTTCCATCTTTTCCATTTTGCTTGAATTTTTGCTATATTTGAGATGTCTCAAGTATGTCCTTGTGTATTTAAAAGTACCACGTGGAGGGGTAAATGCTTGATTATTAATATATTAGCAAAACACCCCTTTGCGCAACACTAAAATCTAATGCTTATGAAAAAAGTTTATCTTGCTTTCGCGGCCGTTTTGGCCGTTTCCGTTTTTGTCTTTGCTGGATGTAACAAAGACTCTATTTCTTGTGAAGAGGAAACAGATTCTATGTATTTAGAAATGCTTTCTTATGCAGAAGCATACTCTCTCGCAGTAAACAACCAGTTATTATCTGCACCAACAAAATCAGATAATGGTTCATCTCTTTTTGACCAAAGTTCCGCGCCAGATATTAGTTGTGTTGACGAAAAATATCTTAAATACATTGAAATATATACTCATCCTGAAAATGTAAATAACTGGGACGAACATTCCATACTTAAGCAAGTTGACTCCGATCCTCTGTTCTCTCCTGAGGAAAAAGATATTTTCATAAAAGGTATCGCTGCTGCATACTATTTAAAAACAGAATTTTCTGACGTGATCACACCTACAAAAGCAAACGCTGAAGTATGTAAAAAACAATTTGCTCAAGCTATGAAAAGAGCAACAAGAAATGCCGCACTCGAACTGATTGCTGCAGCATTAGAACCAACGCTAATAGGTGAAACTATAGTGGTAGTCGCTTACTACTGCGCAATTGATGATGCCCAGGCGGATTATAACCTTTGTATGGCCCAATGAAACTATATTTTACACGAAAAATCAACGGTATAATTTCCAAACCGATTTTATACTCGTATACAGCCCTTATTGCGGGTCTTGTTTCTCTCGTTTTCTTTTTTTTAAGTGATAGCCCTAAGATTACATTACAAACTAAATTCTTTACAGGAATTTTTATGGGATTATGTGCTATATTTTCAGGAGTTGGACTATATAGGGAAGCAAAGCAATCTTCTTCTTGTAATCTGTATGATATTCTTCGCTGCGTTTTTAGTGGAATATTATGCATTATGTCTTTTACCTGCATAGAAAATCTCCTCAAATAAAATGCCCCCTAAAAATTACTTTGGATTTATTCCCCATTATACTTTTATTATCTTAATACTCTCACTCTTTCCTATACTATGTTCTGCTAAAGGTTCTTATCCAGAACTATTAAAAAAGAGTGTAGTACTTCCTGATTGCTGTTCAATCACATCGGAATATACTTTCATCCATCTTGTTAGAAATCAAGAGTGCACGAAATGTAGTGTGAGTTCCCTTTATCAATGGAACGATGTAATTGCTATGATTGGGAGAAAGGACATATCATATTTTTTTATAATAGAAACGCGTCCTGAAGATACACCGGAAACTATATCTGAAGCGTTAAAAAGAAGGCCCTTTACTCAACCAATGTTTGTTGATTATTCTAACGAATTTCTCGCAACAAATCGATGGTTAAAAAAAAGAAAGTATCGAGAAATAAATGATTTCGTTTTGGATAAAACTGGGGCTATCATAAAACTTGGAGATCCACTTAATGACATTCGTTTTTTGAGCCAACTAAAAACAATGAAATAGTGGGCGGAATCTTTGTCAATTTGAATTCAATGCGTCTCGTAATTTTTAGTGATGGAAGGCACCTCTGAAGAGATACCTTCCATTTTTTCTTAAATTGAAACATTAGCTATTTCCTCGCCGGTCCGGTCCACGCAAAGCATAACCTTGCACATAAATTTTGAAAGCTGAAATTTCTTCATATATTTGTGCAAGGTTATAGTGAGCTCTCCGAGGGTTAGGGACACCCTAACAACCTGTTCAGAGGCTCTGCCTCCGAAACCACCGGCAGGAAGTTTCAACCCCTTGCATCCCCGGACAAAGGGCTAAACGGCAGCCCTTTTGAATCCGCCGAAACCGCCGAAAACCGAATCATTTTTGATATGGCAAAAACAGGCATCAACATCGAGAAGTGCAACGTCTATAAGGCCGAGAAACACAAACGGCCGAGACCAGGCTTATATTGACGCGGTGAACAAGTCAAAGAACAAGATTTATTCGATTTTCGCGGACATGACTCCGACCAATAAGACCTGGAGAAATCCGGATGAACGATACCAAGACAAGTCCCTTGTCCAGCTCTTGAATGACATCCGGAAAGAGGTCAAGGAGAAGACCGGTCAGAAGCTCCAGGAGAAGGACAGGATCCGGAAAGTGAAGGACAAGAAAACGGGCGAGTTCAAGGAGAAGATCATCCCCGGTTCCGCCCCCATTAGAGAGGGAGTCTGCCCGGTGAAGGAGGACACAAAGATCGAGTACTTCAAGCCCGTCATCGACTGGCTGGCCGAGCGGCACGTCAAGGTGATCCGGATAGACATCCACAACGACGAAGGACACGTCGATGTCGATACGAAGGAACGCAAGTACAACCGCCATGCACATCTGATCTTCGACTGGATGCTGCATGAGAATCTGCTGGGAAAGGACCCGAAGACCGGAAAAGAGAAAGTCATCCAAAATTGAGAGAGCGAAAATGCCCTGGACAATAAAACGGGTTTTGGAATTATCGCTTTTCTAAAAGTGTTTTTCTTGTAAAAGTTCGCTTTTTCAAAAGTTAATCATTATCTTTGCTGAAAATTAGAGTCCTATGGAAGCAAAAGAGATTCTGCCGCTCATAACGGTCTATCACAGAAAGCTGGCCGAAACGTCAATGACATTCAAGAGAAGTCTGTACTTCTCGATCAACTGGGATGTCCGGATGCTCGGAATAAAAGGTGAGAAGGGAGTCGGAAAGACCACTCTTGTCCTTCAGCATATCAAGGAGACATTCAACAATCCGGATGATGCCCTTTACGTCTCTATGGATAACCTTTGGTTCAAGACCCATTCGGTTATGGACCTTGTCGATCACCTTTACTCCATCGGAGTATATTATCTCTTCCTGGACGAAATCCATAAGTGCCCGGACTGGACAGCCGTTCTGAAGAACCTGTATGACAACTATCCGAAACTGAACGTCGTCTATACCGGTTCCTCCATGCTCCGCATCGACAATTCAAAGGTGGACCTTTCCAGGAGACAGACGCTTTACAGGCTCCATAACCTTTCTTTCAGGGAATATCTTAAATACGAAGGCATCGCTTCCTTCGAGCCTCATTTGCTTGAGGATGTGCTGAAGAATCACGTCAAGTATGCGATGGAGATCACATCGAGGACCAAGGTTCTGAAGTATTTCCAGGACTATTTGTCCCACGGTATGTACCCGTTCTATAAGGAATCTCATTCGGACTTCCATATCAGGCTGTCTGAAGCGGTCACTCAGACTCTGGAGAGTGATCTTCCGGCAGTGGAGGATGTCACCTTCGAGACGGTTCAGAAAGCCGGAAGGCTGCTTATGATTACGGCCGAAAGCCTTCCGTTCGTTCCGAACGTGAACCGCCTGTGCGAGTTCCTTGGTACTACACGGGATTCCTGCCTGAAGATGCTGTATGCCCTTGACAGGGCGGGCGTGATGAACCTGCTGACAGCGGAGCTCAAGAATTACAAGAAGCTGGTGAACCCGGACAAGATCTTCCTCGGCAATCCGAACATAATGTATGCTCTTGGGGGAAGGACGGAAACCGGTACAATTCGGGAAACATTCTTTGCCAACCAGGTTGGAGCATACAATACTCTTCAGTATCCCAAGAAGGGGGATTTCTTCGCAAGCGGAAAATATCTTTTCGAGGTCGGCGGAGCAGGGAAGTCCTTTGAGCAGATAAAGGACGAGCCTGACAGCTTCCTTGCTGTCGATGACACGGAAGTCGGCACCGGTTCAAGAATACCGTTGTGGCTGTTCGGATTTCTCTATTAGGGGGTTTTATGTAAAGAGTTAAAAGAGAAGTTCCCTTTATAGTAGTAACTTCCCATTCAAACATAGATGTATATCTCTATCACTCTATCATTCGAGGAAGGACATTCGCATTGCAATGACCTTGAATCAAGGAGAGATATGAAGGGAGGGGCGCAGCCCCGACCGTCCCGGCGGGGTCTTCTTGTAAATCCTTTAAAATAATAATAGAGGCGCATGACCTTCAATTTGTAGTCCTACCTAAAGACATATATGCTAATATCCTAACGAGATTAGGTTCATCCATATGTATCAATGACAGTAAGGTGCCCACAAATCTGATATCAGGCTGGTCTGCGAGAACGGACTCCTATTGATTCAGAGAACTTTTCTAAAGCAGCTCACCTATAACCCACTCGTCAACGGCCTTTTCGTTTATGACAGGACGGAGCACCATCAGGCCGGACATCCCTATGTTTTTCTTTAATGCCTTGAGTTCGGCAAGTCTGTCAAGATTTTCCTGATGGGTCTCGGGAGTTGTCGGGATATCCATTCCTGCTTCCTTTATGATCATCCTGCTTTTGGCCGCGATTGACATCTCGAGATACAGGCCAAGATAGGTGCAGATATCAAAAAAGACCTCCGGCTGGAATCTGCGGCGCATCTCCCAAAGAGAATCCCGGAAGAAGTGTCATGTAAACAATATTCTCCAGAAAGGCAAACCCGGCACCGATAGCCGTTCCGTAAATAAGGGCCTCGGCAAGGAATGCCACCCGCTTGCGGCATATCGCCCAAACAAGCGGAATGCATTTGAGGAATTCTTCGAGGAACGTTGACAGCACAGGATTCTCATATCCTGTCGCCTTGGCTACAAAGAACAAAGTGCCGCAGCAGGACATTCCCCAGACGAAACTGGGAAACAGACGTTTCCAGGACGCCAGGGAGAAACCGTCCATTGCCTTTACAACAAGCACATAGACGAGTATTGGAAGAAGGGCTATTACATACAACAGCATAAGGCGTCAGAGAAGTTTGAGGGAGAAAAGCCAGTCTCCCTGATGGAAACCGCCGGGACCGAACATATGGGCGTAACCTATGCTCCAGGTTGTCTTGAGATATTTAAAGAGCACCACTTCGGTGTTGAGCTGGACACCAGCGTTATAGAATCCGCGGCATCCGTTCATACCCCAGGGATCCGCCGCGAGTCCTGTCCCGAAAAGATTAAGCTGGGTATATGTGGGATACAGATTGAGGAAGCCGAGATTGCTGTACCTTATGGGCTTGAGGCTCAATTCGGCCATCAATTTGGCATAAGAATGGGCCTGTATCGCATCTATCGGAGCACCTGCCAGGGAACTGACGCTGCGATATCTGTTTGCGGCCCTGTAATCCACCCAGTTGTTGCCGAAGCCTCCGAAGTATTCATTGCCGAAGACGGTGTCAGGGTCTCCGAAATTCTGCCCGACGGCACCTCTGAACCACAGGCAGGTGTTGCGCATGAAAGGCAGGAGGAAGCCCGCGTCGCAGTTGGCTGACAATGTCGGGAATAATTTGCCTCCGGCGAGGTAGGCATAGGCATTGGCTCCGGCTGAGATTCCGGATTCGGCCATAACCGCACCGAGACTGCTGCGGATCTTGCTGAACGAGTAATAGAAAGTTGCTGTCTGGAAAGAGGTGATTCCGTCTTCGACCGATATCTCCTGATGCAGAGGCAGAGCATCCATCATACCGTAGGCGGCTATCTGCCCTCCGTAACTGTGCACCACTGGAGATAGAAGTGTTCTGGAGGCTTCATAAGCAACGCTTACCTGCCATCCTTTACGGCTGGACTGGAGCGGACCGGCGAGGTCATAGAAGGAAGTGGGGTTCCAGGCGGCTTTCACAGACCATTGCCAGAATTTCCATTCCAGTTGGGCGTGGTACTGATTTATCGGGTCATTGTTGCTCCAGGGGGATATGCCTATGCTCATCTTCAGGGAATGAAGCCCGAGAGGATCCTGGAAAGCGAATCGGTAGCCAAGCACCGGGGTTACCCTGTTCCAGGCGGCTTTGTCGCGGAATCCTGAAATCTCGGGGTAGGCTCCTACGAACTTGATAGCTCTGAAAGGCTTGTATACGTGAATCGAGTCATAGACTGTTCCGAACTTGATGTCCGGTACGGGTTTCAGGTGTTCTGACAGTCTTTCCAACTCCTCCGGATGGGCTTCGTATGCCAGCTGGCCGAGCATTGTCACGGCATTGGCATCGTGAAGTATCTCTTTCTTCAAAGAGACGGGGCGCATTCCGTTCCTCTCGAATTCAAGGGCATAAAGCGTGTCTGCAGATGCCTGCACGGGCGAGAAGAGACCTGTCTTCGTGTTGGTGAGCAATGACAATTCCCTGGTCTTCAGGTCAATTTCCCAAAGGTTGCTGACTCCGGTGTAATATGAACTTCCCACCATAGTGCTGTCGCCGGGAGCGAAGCGGAACTGCCCGAGGTTGCTGTCCTCCATAGAATACAGCGTCGTGTAACGGAAATCCGCATTGTTCAGCCCTTCTATGTCGAACAGGAGCAGGGATTGCTCTCCATTGCTTCCGGAGGTGGTTACAGACACCTTGCGTCCGTCGTGCGATACGTCGAGGTCGAATACGCTGACTCCGAACGGGAAGGAATACAGTATCTTCCTGTCCGATAATTCAGAATCATATCTGCAGAGATACATCACTCCCCCGTTTGTAAATATGCCGTACAGATAATCTCCGGCATTGTCATAAACAATGTTGGACACTCTTTGGAAATTGAGTTCCTTCACCATCTTCCGTTTCTCGAGATCATATACCCTCAGACCGCGCATCTTTGAATTCTGTGTGGTCCAGATAAGACGCTGGCGCTTTCTGTCAAGGGTCAGGTATGTTGTCTGGTACAGCTGCGGTTCATCTACAAAATATATTTTCTTTCTTTCCAGCGTTTTCAGGTCTATCCTTTCGATATGCGCAAAATCCCCGGGATAGTTCACGGCGGTATAGGCGAAGCCCCTTTCTTCGTCAAGTACAAGGGGCGACATCGAGCCCATGGCCTTGTCTGTGAGGGATTTTGTCTCCGTAAGAGGAAACTCAGCTATGGCATCAAGCTGCTCCCTCTGGTGCTTCTTCTCAAAGTCGCGCCATTCATTCCATATCTCCCTGATATTCCTGCCGTAAACCTTCTTGAACTGCCCGCTGAAGACGGGTTTGCTGTCCTCGGTCCTGTTATAGAAATCACGCAGTTTGTCGAAACCGTACTGCATCTGAAGGTAGTTGACGAAACGGGTGCCGTACAGGTATGAATTCGTTCCCACCTGGAAATCCGAGG
>JAKSKH010000040.1 GCA_024401855.1 Bacteroidales bacterium
TGGCCGTTCCCGTTCCCGTTTACGGCAGTGAGCACAGCTCGCCTGTCAACGTACACGTGAGCCTTAATGCCACCGATGGACTTGATGTCAGGATTTTCTATTTGAAGAATCTTTATTCCCCCGGATTCATCGAAGGTTTCATCAACAATTTTGCCTTTGTCCTGAACGGAATGCTTCGGGAAGGGAAAATGTCCGGCATTCAATTGTCTGACTTTGAGAAATGAAGAAAACCACAAATTTTTAATAAAAACGATATTATGGAACTTGAAGATTTTGTTGTTGAGTTTGCCGATCAGTTCGATGAGACTGACCCCAGTGAGATTGATGCAGAAACTGCATTTCACGATTTGGACGAATGGTCTTCCCTGATCGCTCTCTCCGTTATGAACATGGTAGAGAAGAAATTGGGCAAACAGTTGAATTTCAAAGAGATGAAAGCAATGGTCACCGTCCGTCAACTCTTTGAATACATACAGTCGAAGTAATGAATGCAAATCCTTTCTCGCTCGAAAGAAAGACGATTCTGATTACCGGGGCGGGCTCCGGAATAGGACGAGCCACAGCTTTGCAGTGCTCCGCGATGGGGGCAAGGCTCGTATTGGTCAGCCTGCACGGGGACAAACTCTCCCGGACGGCCGAACTGATAGGTAGGGATGATACGGAATGTTATCCGGTGGACCTCAGTGATTATGACCGTTTGTGCGGGCTTGTCGGCAAGTTGCCAGAACTTGACGGTGTATTCAGCAATGCCGGCATTGTCAAATCGCTCCTGGCCAAGTTCAGCGAAAAGAACGATATGGAACAGATTTTTCAGGTGAACACCTTCTCCCATATCAATCTTGTGCAGCAACTCATCGCGCAAAAAAAACTGAAAAGGGGAGCATCCATCGTATTCACTTCATCGATGTCCGGAGTCTTTGCCGGTCTTACCGGCGGAAGCCTGTACGGAGCGACAAAAGCGGCTCTTGTGGGCTATACAAAGGCATTGGCTCTGGAGCTGGCCCCCCGTGGCATCCGCGTCAACACTCTACATCCCGGTATGATAGAGACTAATCTGACAGATAATACCGCTTTGTCTCGGGACGTACTTGACGAGGATGCCCGCAATTACCCTCTGGGCCGTTATGGAAAGCCGGAAGAAGTTGCCTGTGCGGCAGTTTACCTGCTGTCGGATGCAACTGCCTGGATGACCGGTACCAAACTGCTCATAGACGGTGGATATTCAGTAAAATGAAATTAAAATGGAAACTTACAAAGAATCACTCATAGCCGGCCTTCGGGAACTTCTGAAAGATCCCGAATGCTTTCTGCTCGGCGAGGACATCTGCGAACCTTACGGAGGGGCGTATTCCATAACAAAGGGAATGTCGGTGGAATTTCCCGGCAAGCTCATAAATACACCGATGAGCGAACAGGGCTTCACGGGGATGGGGGTAGGTATGGCGCTGGCAGGATACCGTCCCATAGTGGAGATAATGTTCGGAGACTTCTCCACACTGATAATGGACCAGATACTGAATCACGCATCCAAGTTCGTGGAAGGCTTCGGAAGACCCATTCATCTGGTGGTACGTGACCCGATGGGCGGATATCGCGGATATGGTGCCACACACAGCCAGAGCCTTGAGAAACTATATGTTGGTCTGCCCCACATTGCAGTAATTTCTCCATCGGTGCTCCACGAACCCGGAGAACTTCTTGTGAAGTCAATGAACCTCGGCGTTCCTGTCATTTTCGCTGAAAACAAATTGGATTATACCAGAAAGATGTTCAAGGCAGAGAAGATAGCCGGGAACTTCGATATCAGATACCACGGAACCGGATTTCCAATTGCAGAGGCGGGATTCCCCGGCGAGGATGCCGAAGTGACGATAATCAGCTACGGCGGCCTTGTCAATCCTCTCCTTAATATGATGTATGACCTGTATCAGGAAGAAGAGGTACCCACAAGGCTCCTTGACCTGAGCGGACTTTCCCCTATGGACTTTGACCTGATAGCCGGTCTCACGAAAGACAATGCCAGGATTCTCTGTGTGGAGGAGGGGCACGTTCCTTTCGGAATCGGTGACGGCATAATCTCAAACCTTGCGCAGCGCGGCCTGAAGGCACAGTTCAGGAGCATCGGCGCCACGCAGCACATAATTGGTACGTCGAAGGAAGCGGAGGCGATGGCTCTGCCTCAGATGGACGATATCAGGAATACAATTCTCAATTGGTAGGGAGGAAAGAAGGTATGGACAGAAAAGAAATGCTTTACAAGATGCTCCTTATCCGAAAGATGGAGCAGAAAATCGAATCATTGTTCTCCCGTGGGCTGCTGAGGGGTACGACCCACTGCTGTATAGGCGAGGAAGGCGTTCCGGCTGTGCTCAGTGACCTGATCGACGTCAGCAGGGATTACCTTGGCAGCGGTCATAGGGCACACGGTCTCTCCATAATGATGACCGGCAGGCCGGAAATGCTTCTGGGCGAGATTATGGGCAAGAGTTTCGGTATGGCAAGGGGTCTGGGCGGCAGCCAGCACGTGTATTACAAGAATTATTTCACCAATGGAATCACTGGCGGTATGACTCCCGTGATGGCCGGTGCCGGATTTGCGCTCAAGCACGAGAATACCGATGCCATCGCCTGTGTGGTTTTCGGAGACGGAGCCATGAACGAGGGTTATGTGCTCGAGTCGTTCAACCTTGTCAGGGAAATGGAACTCCCGGTCCTGATAATTCTGGAGAACAACGGTTATGCGATGAGCACTCCAGTCGAGACCGTGAATCCCTATTCCTCTTTCGAGGACAGAGTCAAAGGTTTCGGATTGCCTTACTCACAGGTATCTGCCGCAGATTTCGATTCTCTATATAATACCCTGAAGACGGCCGTCGTTAAGGTGCGTACAAGCCGGGGGCCTCAGTTCGTGGAAGTGCTCACCCACCGTTTCTGCGGTCATTCCAAAAGCGACAAGCGTCACTACATACCCGCAGAAAGGGATGAGTACTGGCACGAACACGACACTATACGGAGTGTGGCTTCAAAACTGTCGGAAGCCGAGGTCGCCGAGATAACGGCAAAGGTTGAAGCCAGGGTCGAGGAGTGCTGTCAGTATTGCATAAACAATTAGAAATATGGGAAAAACGTTTGATTTGGTCATTCCGACAATGGACGTGAATGACACCGGTGTCACTATTACTGAAATACAGAAAAAGAACCTGGAATATATCGAGGAGGGCGAAATTCTCTATTGCGTGGAAACGTCCAAGGCCACTGAGGACTATCGTGCCGAGATGTCGGGTTATGTGGTTTTATACGTGGATTCGTTCGATGAGGTTAAGGTCGGCGAAAGTGCCGGAATGATATTCGAGGACAGGCAGGAGGCCGTCTCAAAGCTTGCCGAAGTCGAAGCCGCCAGAGAGAATGCAAGGAAGATAGCGTCTGTCAATGCTTCGAAGAAAGCGATTGCCTATGCCGGGCAGATAGGTTTTGACATTACCCTCATAAAGAAGGATGGAATGATCAAGACCGAGGATATCGATAACTATATAAAATCACACAAATGAATCTCAGTAAGGTAAAAGCTGTCAGAATGGAGGCCATCGCGGCCTGCGTCCCCCAGAACAGGATTGACAATTATAAATTTGCGCAGGAACATTTCTCCGAAGACTTTTCCGCAACTCTCAGGGCCCTGGGTGTTGAGGAACGTCACGTTGCAGTCAAAGAAGATACTACGGCATTGACAATGGCCGTGAAAGCGGCTGAAAAGATTTTCGAAGACGGCTCAATCAAAAAAGAGGACATCGGAGCCGTCATTATGGTGACGCTTTCTCCGGATTGCCTGATGCCCAACAATGCCACTTATGCACAATATCTGCTCGGCCTGCCGAAGGACGTTGCAGCCTATGACATCAACCATGCCTGTCCGGGCTATGTGTTCGGTTTGTGGAACGCCGCGCTGGTATGCCAGAATCTCGGGAAGAAGGTGCTGCTTCTGGACGGAGACATCAACACGAAGTACGTGTCATCATGGGACAAGAGCACGGCTTTGCTTTTCGGCGATGCTGGAACAGCTACGGTCCTGACTCCCGACCCCTCTGCCACCGACTGGTATTTCTCTTTTTCTTCCGACGGTTCCAACCGCGATGCCATTATGATGCGTTTGGGGTTCAAGTACCCAATCAGGAAGGAATATCTCGAGTATGAAGAGCAGGAGGACGGCGGAAAGCGGAGGTTCATCGATATGGAAATGAACGGCAAGGCAGTATTCAACTATGTCGTGGATACAGTTCCTGAATATGTCCGGGAATTGATGGATGAGCTGGAAACCGCTCCTGAGGAGTACGAAAAACTGGTTCTGCATCAGGCCAACTGTTTTATGCTCCGCAAGCTGGCCAAGATCCTGGGCTTTGATCCCAAAACCCAGATGCCGGTATGTATGAACAAGTACGGCAACACCAGTTCCGTATCGATACCCCTGACCATATGTTCTGAACTTTCTGAAGGCGTAGGACATATCCTGGGTATCGGAATGGGTGCCGGATTGGCTACCGGCATAATGGATATCGACCTTTCAGGGGTAAGGAATTTCGGCGTGACCGAAGCGGAGCTTTAATGGAGAAAGAGCATGGTACGTGAATGGAAGTTGTCATCAATCGACCGTTTCTCGTTGAATCTTCCCATCAACGGGGCTTGGATTTACAGGGAGTCTCCCGACTACGGTAAAATGAAAGAATCTCTCGCAAAGCTGCAGGAGGCATATCCGCAGCTTGGCGGAAGATATGACGTCAGGAGCAATTCCCTGAAATGGGATGACCTTGAATCCGACCCCCTTCCCTTTTCTACCGTCAGTTGCAGGGAATATTCCGCAGACGGACTCGCGGGCAATCCCGAAATATGGAAACTGGTCGCGCCATATGATGCCAAGGCCTTCAGGAAGGGTAAAATCGGACCGTTCAGTGCTGTGCTCGCCGAGCTGAATGACGGATCGGTTCTGTTTATACAGTGTGCCCACGGCATTATGGATGCCCATACTTTCTACCGTCTGATTGATGAATGGGCATCTTTGTACAGGGGGGATCAGAAGGAAATTCCCTTTGCCGAACAGTTTCCTCTCTCCGTTCCCGAAGTATTGTCACGGGAAGAAACCCTCCTTCAGAATCGGAAGAAAGGATGGGTGAAGGTAGGGACGAGGCAGAAGCTCAGGGCGCTGTGGAATATTGTCAGGGCCCGGAAAACATACAGGACTACCTGCCATGTTGAAGTGTCTCCGGAAGAGCTCAAGCAGTTGAGAAAGGAATCCGGAGCCGGTCTCAACGCTGTCCTGACAGCCCTTGCAACAAAGACACTGGCGCAACATATAGGACGTGAAGGATGCTACAGGATGAATTTTATGGCGAACCTCCGCGGTATGATAGACGGGGTGGGGGCTGCATATTTCGGGAATATGTCAATGCCGGTTTCCTCCGGTAGGGAATATGACCTCTCGGCCGATTCCGCCGTTCTTGCGGAACAGATTGAAACGGCGCTGTTCGACGAACTTACTTCGGAAAAACTCTGGGAGAATATCCGTCTCATGCATTCCAACGATTCGCACCGGCTGCCCTTCTTCCCCTTTGACCCCTCTGATATAACAAGTTCCGCCCCGAAGGTGTTCCATATCAACAATCTGCTGTCGTTCAAGGCCTGCGATCTGGATTGGGGTACCGGCAAGCCAGTATATGCATTCCCCAGCACACTCACCGAAATGATTGATTTCTGGCGGCCGGTTTCAAAAGGACCGGTGCTGATTGTCTACGGAGGGGCTGCTTCCGGAATTATGAAGAAACAGGATAAATAAAATTTATTGAAATTCGTGTCATGATAAACGATACCATAAATGTTTTTTTGAACCGTCTTATCGAACTTACGCAGGATGATCCGGAATACATTCAGTTTGTTGAGGGTGACAGAAATACGACCCGCCGGCAGTTTTTGGAGAAAGCCGGCAAGGTTGCAGCTTGCATCAGGCAGTCCGGTTTGCCTCATTCTTCCTTCATCCCCATCGTCCTTCCGAACGGAAGCGACTATCTTGCGGCGGAGACTGGTATATGGATGAGCGGCAATGCATCTGTGCATCTCGGGATGACGTTCCCAAAGGAGCGCATCGATTATATTGTGAATGAATGCGAGGCTCCACTGATAATCGATGAACAGTACATGGAAAAGGCAGAAGGTTTCGAACCGGACTACACCCTTTCCGAACGAGCTCCGGAACAGGACTGTGCGATGTTCTACACTTCGGGCAGTACCGGCAACCCGAAAGGCGTTCTCCACAGCGACAGGGGATTTATGGAGGGAATCCGCCGTGCGTTCAACTCCAAATGCCACAAGCATGAGGTTTTCGGAAGTGTGGCACCGTTCTATTTTATAGCGGTAATCTGCGTACATCAAAGCATTTATTTTGCCAACAGCACGGTTGATATTATAGATACAAAGACCTTCCTGAACTTCAACGCATTCAAGAACCATATCAAAACCCATCACATCACCCTGACCTTTATGAGTCCATCGATGCTTAAGGCCTGTGAAGTGAGCGAATTCGGACTTCACATAATATGGACGGGGTCCGAGCGTGTGTCGAACGTGGCTCCTAAGGGAGGGGAATGCCTGTTATGCAACGGTTACGGGCAGACGGAACTTGTGGGCAATGTCCTGAATTTCGAGATGGACAAGCCCTATGATAATACTCCTGTCGGGAAAGCGTTTCCTGGCGTGGAAGTCTTCGTCGTTGACGAAAATGACAATATCCTGCCTGACGGGCAGGAGGGAGAATTGTGTGTCAGGGGCATTACTCCCTGCAAGTATTTCAAGGATCCGGAGAAGACCGCCCACGCTATGCGCAGCGGATTCTATCATACGGGGGATATTCTCAAATGCCTGCCTTCGGGAGATTACGTGTTCGTGAACCGCAAGGACTGGATGGTGAAAATAAACGGTCAGAGGGTGGAACCAGGTGAGGTGGAAACCGTTATGCGCGGCATAGAGGGCGTTACCGGAGCGGTGGTAAAAGGTTTCGACGGCAGGGGCAGCCAGTATCTCTGCGCATATTATACGGGCGATGGGAACGTAGACGGCGACGTTATCAGGGAAAAACTTTCCGCCAAGCTTCCCCCGTATATGATACCGGTATATTACGTGAAGATGGACAAGTTCCCCCTGAATGCCAATGGCAAGCTCGACCGCAAGTCGCTCAAGTCACCCGAGGCTGCAACTCTCAAAGAAGATTTCGTGGCACCCGCAAACGAGGTGGAATCCATCCTGTGCGATTCGTTTGCACGGGCCTTGAAGGAGGATAGAATCGGAGTGAACGACGATTTCTTCCTTATGGGCGGCACCAGCATACAGATGATGGAAATCCAGCAGCGCTGCGCCGCTTCGGGCAATGCCGCTTTTACTGCGATGTCCACCAAACTCATCAACAAGGGCCGTACTCCCAGAGGCATTGCCAATCTGCTGAGCCGTGAGAAGGTACACGAGAAGGAACACCTGGACGATTATCCGCTCAGCAGCGTACAGGTGTCGTATTACAAGATATGTGCTTCCCACCCGGATCTGCCGCTGTTCAATGTTTCCAATCTGATAAAACTGGATTCAGGCGTGGATACGGAGCGTCTGGTTTCCGCCATAGCGGCCGCTGTCGCGGCTCATCCCGGCCTGCATACGCGCTTCTTTGTGAATGAGGCAGGGGAGCCCCGCCAGAAATATGTGCCGCAGAAAGTGGAACTGGAGGTGGAACGTATTTCTGACCGCGACTTCGAAACCCTGAAAATGCAGCTGATACAGCCGTTCAATCTGCTTAAGGACATATTGTTCCGTTTCCGTATCTTCCGTACTGATTCAGCCTCATATCTCTTCTATGACATTCATCACATAGTCTTCGACGGCACTTCGCTGGCCATTCTTTTCAGGGATATTGAAAAGGCGTATCAGGGTCAGGTCATTGAGTCCGAAGACTGGAACAGTTTCGAGATGACCGCCGAGGAGATGCATCTCGTTGGCCCGGAGGCAATCGAAAAGGCTAAGGGCTGGTTCCGCGACTCCTACGAGGGCGCGGCTGCCCCCAAACGTCCCGACACCGACTCCGGAGCCTCTCCAAAACTGACGGAGAGATTTTTCTGTCTTGACGTGTCGTACGACGACCTCACACGCTTCTGCAACGACAACGGCATCACAGTCAATATCCTGACCACATCAGCCTTCGCCCTGCTCCTGGGCCGGTACGGCTGCCGGAATGACGTGCTGTTCACTTCTGCCTACAACGGCCGCGAAGATATTCGTGTCAGAAACACCGTGGGTCTTTTTGCACGTACCATTTACCTGCGTTCGCGATGGAAGGAGGACGGCCAGGTCAGGGATTTCCTGAATGATATGCGCGGCATCATACTCGACAGCATGGATTACAGTTTGTTCTATAACGGACTGCTACGCAATTACATCCACGAACTGCCCGGTTACCATTTTATCTATCAGGGGGAAATTACCGGTGAACCCGTCATCGGTGGCAAGTCCACCGAAACAGTCAGGATTTCTGAAAAGCAGGCCATCTCCGCAATAGAGTGCAATCTGTTCCTGAACAGCAGACTGCGGACATTCAGCCTCCAGTTGCTCTACAAGAAGGATTATTTCTCCGCAGACTTCATCGGTCGTTTTTCAGACAATTACAATTCCGTGCTCAAAGGCCTGATGACGAAGGCCAGCCTCATCGAAATCGATGCGGCAATATCCGACCAAGACAAATTTTAGATGGTGAATATGAAGTACAAAGTATCCGTGGTCACGCCTTTCCACAACGTGGATATGCAGATGTTCTGCAAATGCGCCGAATCGGTGAAGCGACAGAGCATAGGTTTCGGGAACATAGAGTGGGTGATTGTCATACACAATTGTGACCCCGGTTATTTCGAATCGGTGAGTTCAATGTTCGCAGACTATCCCAATGTGATTGTCAGGGAACTGAACAATGGTGCCCGCACGCCCTCCTCTCCCCGCAATTTCGGCACATCTCTGGCTTCCGGCCTCTATGTGGGATATCTCGATGCCGACGACAGCTACACTCCCGATTGTCTGGAGGTGGCCGTGCGCGAGGCCGTGGACACGCAATCGCAGATTGTGTGGTTCCGCCGGGAGGTAGAGAAGGAGAGACCGGAGTTGAAGGCGGCGCGGGCGAATTGCCTTTGGGACAACACACAGAAACGCATCGTCGTAGAGAGAGGCAACTGGGACGACGCGAAGATGTTCAGCGGGCCGTTCGGCTTTGCGACTTCGTATCTGTTCGACCTTGCTTTCTTGCGTTCGCACGAGCTTGCTTTCAGCGACACGATGCAGTTCGGGGAGGACTTCCTCTTCGTTGTGGAGAGTTGCGCAAAAGCTGAGCGGATATGCTACCTGCCGCAGCATATAGGATACCATTATTTCGTCAATTCCGGTTCTTTGGTTCAGAACAACAGCAAGGACGCGGCCACACTTGTAAATTATGCCGAAGGCTTCAGATATCTTTTCCGAACGATGCGCGACTACGGCATAGATCCACAGGATATTGCCCAGGCTATGTACGGAGGTGCCATAGCAGGTTATATACTCGGCTCTCCCCAACTTACGGTGGAGGACCGCCGCAGGATAAAGGATATCCTTGCGCAGGATGTGTGCGAAATGTATATGCTCCCGCCCAACAAATTCTATACCGTCCAGAACAGGGATATGGCAATCAGAAGGGCCCATGACGTTATTCTCAATCCGGAGAATCCAGGCGGCACGGTGCTCCGGATGATGCTTG
>JAKSKH010000041.1 GCA_024401855.1 Bacteroidales bacterium
CGCGTGGGATATCGCACTCATCAAAGGAGTCTGACGGAAGCATTGCGCACAGCATATCACAATGCACGCCCCTGGCATTCAAGCCTGTGGCCAGGTCCCACATAACCTTCTCCACACCGCCTCTAATGGGGTAGAATTTTCCAAGCTGAAGGATTTTCATAACAGAGCGGACATTTTGTTCTTGAGTGCCACCGGGTCACAGACCGGGAAAAACACGGCCTTGCCCCCCGATGTTTCGTGGGCATACGGCAGGTCTGCAAGAAGAAGATTCCCACCGGGATGCACTTGCATATATTCGCTGATCGGGAGTCCCCAGGTCTCTACCCGTGAGGGAAAGACGAAACAATCCGAACCGGCGTATGTTGCATACAGCTCCGCCTTGCCCATAAAGCCCCTGAAGTCTATGGATTTCACATTCCCCCACCTTCCGTAAAGCCAGCGCGCATAGCGGTTCTCATCTCCTTTTATGGTCAGAATCAAACGGAAGCGTCCCCCCTCCCGTTCCAGAAGCCGGGCCGCTTCGCAAAGGGTTTCAAAGTTCTTGTGGCAATCGGGCGTGGAGGCATAAAAGAAAGTCCTCACACCATCAGAAGCCGGCTGTCCCGGCTTGGCAACGGAAAAATGCACCTTGGGCGGAATCACCCTGAAGAAGGAGAGCGGAAGATGAAGCATGCGGCTCATCTCCTGCGCATACCACTTCTGCTGTACAATAATGCTCCTGTTACTCTTTACGTTAATTCTGAAGTATATGCGTCCCATAAGGGCGAAAATGGGAATCTTCGGATCCATAACCCAGTCGCGGAGCCTTATCTTCAGGAAAGGAAAAGATGTATGGCAGTAAACCTCCTGATTCTCCGCAACCACACGCGGAGTGGTGTCGTGCAGCGACAGCCACATCCAGACCTTGCATCCCTCCTGCCTTGCAATGCTCCTGCTTATATGGTACATCGTAACATATTCGGCCCAGAGCCTGTGCAGCCAGGAACGGGTGCACCAGGGCATTTCAATATAGTCTATACCGGGGTAGCCGCATAATTTACGGTCATGAACCAGAGCCACTACCTTAAGCTCATCCCTTTGTGCGGCTTCGCGGCTGAGATGCTCCAGACAGCCGCGAAGGATGGTCAGCGTGCCACCCTTGCGGAGATTAACGGCAGAGACAACCATGGTTTTCCGCTTTGGGCCGGCAAGCTCCCGGAAAAGAGAATCCCAGCGCGCCATTACCGAGCTGGAATCGTATCTGGCCGATGCCCTGCGGGCGTTCTCCCCCATACGCAGGCGAAGCTCCGGATTACGCATCAGTTCAGCCAGACGGGCGGACATCGCCTCCACATCTCCGTCCGGAACAAGGAAGCCGTCAACCCCGTCGCTCACCACGTCCCGGGGGCCGCATTTGCAGGCCATGGCCACTATGGGAAGACCGGCGGTCTGCGCCTCCACAAGCACCATCGGAAGTCCTTCGTAACGCGAGCTGAGGGCCAGGAGCGCCGCTTTGGAGTATTCTTCCGCCATATCGGAGACTGCCCCGGAAAGGGAAACGCTCCCGGAAAGACCGAGTTTTTCTATGAGAGCCTGGAGATTGCCACGCTCGGGGCCTTCTCCCACAATGCGGAGCCTCCAGTCTCCAAGTTCCGCAGGAAGTTTGCTCCACGCAAGGATGAGACGGTCGAACGCCTTCTGGGCATCCAGCCTTCCCGCCGCCAGGACCGTACGGCTCCTCTCCGGGAAGGCCTGACCGGGTCTGATTCCACAGGCATTGGGAATGACGCTGATGTTCGGCAGCTGTCCCCAGTAAGACCTGTCCTCCTCCGTAAGAACCACAAAGCGGGAGTAGCGGGAAACCGTGCGCAGGTCGGCCAGGAAACGCAGTTTGTCCGCAAGGGCCCAAAGCCCACTGCGTCCGTACTGCAGGCGTTTATATCTGCTGAAATGAACCTCCAGCACCTTGCGGCTGCCGTCGTTGATACGTGGAAGGAAGGCTGCATCGTTACAGAACATGCTTACGACAATATCGGCCCGTTCACGTTTCAGAAGCTTTGTCAGACGAATGCGATGCCTGAGCTGCTTGAAGGGATATTTCAGGAGCTTGCAGGCAAAGGAGGCCCCGTTGTTATCCTCATAGCCTATGCCAAGATCAACGGTACGGATGCGAGAGTCCATTGCAAAGGCATCCGGCCGCCCACGCTGGTCCGTGGTTGCTATCATGACGTCATAGCCGTTGGCGCACAGCCATCCGGCCTTGTCCGCCAGAACCCGCTCCATTCCTGCGGGACGGTAAGTCCCTGCTATGAGATATATTATTTTCATTCTTCCGGAACCTTATCCGACGGAAGACAGAACAGCAATGCATACAATTGGAAAATATCCGTGGAAACCTTGAGCCAGATGACAAAGGTCATTGCCAGCAAAAGCCATCCAAGCATTTTTGAATTCCTGAATTTTCCCATCACCACCGTCGAGTTATATATGAAATAAATTGAGAACAATACGAGCCCTACAAGCCCGCAGTACAAGGTGAAACGGCAGTAGCCTATATCTGTCTGCTTACCGAGCGCATAAAAATGATCCCATTCGAACGATCCATAACCCAGAACCCATCCTTCCTGTGTCCATGGCCATATCCACATTCGTTCCATCAGCACATCAGAAGAGGATGTCCGGAATTCTCCGGTCTCAACATAATTGAAGAACATCTCGAAGGCAAAGCGTATCTGCTTGCGCATCCCGGGATCTATGGTGTAATAATAGAATACCACAATCACAGCGAGGGCAAGGACGAGAGAGAATATGGTTCTGAACCTCATCTGCCGTGCCGTGAGCACGTTCCCACGCGCTATCCATACGGAAACGGCTATATAGGCAAGCCCGAGAGCAAGGCCCACGGTCGTTGTCCTTGCAACCATATTGCCTATGACGGCAATAATCATAAAGGCTGTCAGATAAAGGGAAAGTGCCAGCTTGGAATCGGCGACTCTCGGATTGGCGGCAAACTGGTGTGCAATCAGAACAAGCACACAGGCAAACCTCACACCTCCGGAATCAAGACTGCACCCTATACCATAGAGCCGCCCCACCTCCTTGGGCCTTGTACCTTGAACAAACCAGAAATCCACAAAATTCTGCACTGCGGGTACATTGTCAACGAGAAGGACAAGCGCGCACTGCGCAACACAGGCAAGAACAAGATATCTGGTTACCAGTTCCAGATTTACTGTACCATGAAAAAACTTTATTATCTCACATAGAGCGAAAGCGCCTCCTAGCCAAACGGCGAATGACCCGATATAGAAAGCATAGGCATAATCCGAGGTGTTGTTATACACACAACAGAAATAGCACCAGAGGGAGAAAACCGCCGCAAAAAGAAACGACTTAAGAATGGAACCGTCCATTTTCGCCGAATTCTCCCTTACACACCTGGCCACAAACAGAAACACGCCCAAAACAGCAAGAATCTGCTTGCTGTTCAGAGTTTCAGGAAGCCCGTGAAACCCTACCGGAAAATAATATCCGCTCGCAACCATTGTGAGCAGAATCCCGCTTATTATTGATATCTTCCTTGTTTCTGCGTACTGCATCATCTGTACAATCTCCCGTAAACTGATTTGAAAACCAAGTTGTAATACGCCCTCACGCACCACCACCAATCCTTCGCAGCGCACCACTGCAACAGTTTAGTACGCAAAGGTAATTCAGTATTTTCAAAAATATACCCGTTCGCCTCCGGAAACCACTCTTTCCAGACCTGATACTTGCGTTGGTCGTCCGAGAGCAGGAATGGAAGTTTGACATTCAGTTTGAATAGCGCAATTTCCTTGGTAATGTCCCCGGGATACGCCTCAAGTTCCTTCAATGCGTGGGCGCAGTTGTATTGTATGCTTTCCAGCCGCTGCTCGGAAAATCCCTCGGAAATTGCTCCTGAATTAGTCTTCACATAGTGGTACAGAGCCTCCGGGACATAAGCGAGCCTCTTCGCCCTTGATAGTATTCCTATCATCACCATATCCTCCCCTCCCTTGAAGTGATCCACCGGGAACTCCACGCCTCGGTAAAGCTCCCGGGCAGCCAGCTTGTTCCAGTAATTGTACTTGCAGTCCCCGGAAAGGAAGCCCTTCCGAAGCATCTCGTCCGGAGTCCGGTAGGCGGGGTTGTGCATATAGCGCTCGTTATCCGCGAATGTCAGATAAAAATCGCAATACACATAATCGGCGTCATTTTCCACAGCCGCCCTGTACATCTTCTCCAGTATATCCTTTTCCACCCAGTCGTCCCCGTCGCAATGATAGATGAACCTTCCCGTGGAGGCCTCGAAACCGGTTTTCCGCGCAGAAGGCAGGCCGCTGTTGCGCTCGTGATGCAGAATCCTGACATCCCTGTCCGGATACCTTGATATCACAGCCTGCAATTTCTCCACAGAATCGTCCGGACTGCAGTCATCTACAAAGATGAACTCCACGTCATCAAAAGTCTGCTCCATAAGGCTTTCCGCGCAGCGCTCTATGAACTGCGACACCTTATAGACAGGTACTATGACGGATATGGCAGGCGTATTCTTCATATCAATATCCAAGCAATGACTTGTCCCTGCGCCTCCCCACGAAGAAATACCTTGCAAGCACCTTCAGACGCTTTTTCAGCGGCAGCCTGTCCAGCTCGTCCTCCCTCGAATCGTAGAAATCCAGATAGAATTCCTCATCAAAGAACGGCGACTTGCGGTAGGCCTCCCACCAGATGTCGAAATGATGGCTCCAGCCGTTCCAAGGCTTCGCGCCATTATAGTGGACGATGCCGTGCTCCAGCGCGTAATCGAGTTCCTCGGGGCTGTAGCGCTCGAGCATCTCGTCCCTATGCAGCACTATCATCCTGTATATGTCGATTGCGAGGCAGAAAGCCAGAGGCATACTGTGGAAACGACCGTTGCAGGCGATGTTGATTATATCCATATCCTGCTGGCGGTAGTTGTTCTTCCCCAATTCCCGGAACTTCGCACAGAGTCCTTCTTCGCGGATCTGTTTCAGATTTATCAACAAGTTGCCGGAATTGTAGAAACCGTGCGACGGGTCAATTCCAAGGACGTTCCTCGCATAATCCATCACGGGGCGCCGTATCCCGCAGGACTTGTCCACCCCGCCGAAGCAGTTTGTCCCGAGTTCCACGTCATAGTATTTCGTCTGGTCCTCACGGAAAATCACGTCCACGTCGGAATAGAGTATCTTGTCGTACTCGGGAATCAGTTCCGGAGCAAGCATCCTGTAATAGCATGTCTCGGGGATACCACGGACCTCATATCCCCCGACGAACTCCCCGCTTATCGGGCGGAAAGTCAGGCGGCAGTTGCTGAAATGCTGCGGTATCTTCGCAATGTCAGTTTTCGAGAGATTGTATTTATCCGAATGAATGATGAAGATGTCATAAAACGTCTCCGGCGCCGCACTCTGCAGCAGCGACGAGATACACACGCACGCCGGAAGGACCAGTTTGTCATCGAATGTGAACAGTACGGGGATGGTTCTCATAGTCTTTTCAATCTCCCAAAAACTTTATTTTTCAGCACCTTGAGTCATCAATTCCTTCTAATCCACATCGCCATCACGGGGTCCGTCATTGATACGACTCCGTCTATTTCCTGAATAAAGTCCCTTGTCGTAAGCGTCTTCATGAGCGCCACGACATTGGCGGATGAACCCAGTTTATATTTGCTTATCACGTGAGATGACGTGAATCCCGATGAAACTCCTTCGGCAATCGCCTTCAGAAAATTGAACTGATATGCGGTCAACGGCTCTATCCGGCTTTCAAACAAAGGTGTATTCTGCGAAATAAGTTCCTCAAGTGCACGCATGAGCCCGTCCTCATCTGCCTCCCGCTCTGTTTCCTGGAACAGATACCATGACAATTGCTGTATATATGATGAGTTGAGCTGAACCAATTCACATATTTCCTTGCAAATATCCTCCGAGACGCTCTTGCCATCTGACCCGAATTTTCTTTGAATATACTCAGTCCAATACGGAATAGGAATACAATCCAAATACATTATATCTCCGAATTTGTAAAACGGCTTCGTCTGAGTGTCGAATAAGGCCTCCATCATATGCCTCCTGCTACCGAAGAGGCAATATGTCACATTATCCTGGTGCTGCCACACAGTACGCAACTTCTTCTGGAATGTCAAAGGGTCGGCAAACTCACTGATTTGCTGGAATTCATCTATGCAGATGACTATCTCGGCTTTTTTCTTTTCTGCAATTTTTTGCGGAAGCATAAGAACATCATCAAGATTATGTTCCTTGCCGGATAGTCCTACCTTCAAATCAAACGGATTAAACTTGTTAGGAGACAATCCGACATCAAATGTAATTCTGCTGAGGAATGATTTTGCATTCTCCATCACCTCTTCCATCCTGCCGGCAGTCTGGGACAATACAGCGGTTGACAATTTTTCACAGAATTGTTCCTCGTTCTTGCAACTGAAGATATCGACGAAAACAGTCAGCAATTTGTCAGTGGAAGCCTCTTCCATTGCCTTGAGCACAAGAGATGTCTTCCCCCATCGTCTTGGAGAAATGATGAATGTATTGATGCCATATCTGAAATTGGACACCAACTTTTCAGTTTCCTTCTGCCTGTCTGTAAATCCCTCTCCCTTTGCCGGCCTACCGAATGTAAATAGCTTGTTTGGCATATCCGATTTTGATAAACACTGCAAATATAAGAAAAACTAAATACATTCTTACTAAGAGAGAATTTACTAAACAATTATTTACTTTCTTTTACCATTGCACCTAGGCACAACGCCACAGTTCCGAACCAGATAAAGATGCCACTAGCCACAAGAGTGCACACGGATGCGTCGGAAAGAAATTTCTCAACGACGAGAGCAACGGAGCCCAGCTCGACATCGTAATATTTAGACTGGTCCTCGCGGAAAACGACATCCACGTCCGAATACAGTATCTTGTCATACTCGAGGAGTCTTATGAAGTTTCAATTTTCAGAATCCGCAACAACATCGGAATAAAATTTTCAGTGTTGAATGGCTGGGACTTCATATCCAGAATAGTCTTGTATTCGTCAGGAAACTTTTCAATATATTTTGACGAACAATAAACCACGAAAGGGATAGACCTGCCTGCCTCAACGGATTTCTCGTCTCCGGCTCTTGCATGGCCATAATAATCCGGATCGGAATCATATATATCCTGGGCGTGGTCAGGAACATAGAATAGAATCGATTCTCCTGAACTGACGACATCAATGATTCCAGCCACCACACTGTCGTTGAAAAGGACAGAATTATCATAATCGCAAAGAGTGACTCTCTGTGCCTCCGAGAAATCAGGATAATCGGAAACATTGAAGTGTCTGAAAGACTCTGGGGATGCAATATTATAGGGAATATGTTGCCCTTTCATATGGAGGAAAAAGACATTCCGCTTGCCGATAGGATTATGCAGATATTCCTTAAAGGCGGGAATGAGAGCATCGTCATAACCGAACTTACTGCCTCCGCAGACAAAATTCCGTCTATCGGAGAGGGCAGACAACTTGGCAACAAAATTGTCATATATACCTGTCGCAGCCTGATTTGTGATCCAATAACTGTTATATCCTGCAGCCTTGAGATAATCGAAAACCGTGTAGTTATTATATACGTTTTCCTTATTGTCGCCCTCCGTCAACATCAATATGAAAGACTGAATCGTGTGATACCAGGCAGAAGTAACATCCTCAAAGACCACAAGGGAATCCTGCCGGGCAAGACTCTCAAGCATAGGCTGAGTCTGCTTCTCATATCCATACAACGAACAATGGGAGCGAGACAGCGACTCACCCAGGACAATGATTACATTCTCCGGGCCGTCGCCGTCGCATACCACGCGCGGCGCTGGATCCTGATAGTGGAAATCAGGGGCCTCCTTGTATTGCGCGAACATCGTCACCTTCAGCAATGACACAGACCTCCATCCAGCAATGTCAGCGACATCTTTCCCGGGCCTGTGATAGAGCGATACTGGAATGGAGCAAATAAATACAAGGGCAAAGAACGGCCAGGCCTTTTCTGCCAGCAATGTAATTTTTCGTCTGAAAATAAACACCGGAACTGCCAGAAGAGATGTCAGGATAGTCAAAACCGTCCCGGATGTCAGATATGTTTCCAGAAAACCTTGTGCCTCTTCCACATTTGTTCCAAGCAATATATCAACAGTCTCATCCAGCAAATGCGTCTTATATATCTCGAACATCCCCGTATCCAATACCAGGTTCGCAAAAAGAAGGGGAATCAATATGATTTTCAGGGCCTTTGATATCTTATCCTTGAAAAGGGAACAAAACAGCACTATCAGATATGAGACCACCAAAGCCTTGCAGCAGAAGTTGGCGGCCCTGAACAGATTGTCTATCTTGATTCCGGAAATCAGCGCCGGAATTGCAGAAAGCATCCAGACGATGAATAAAAACCAGAATTCTTCACGAAAAGGTTTTATCAGCCAATCAAATAGCTTTTTCATAACTTAAATACTTTTTATAAACTTCACTATATCCACCATAGCCTCGAATGCACATCGTGCAAAATGGAGAAAACCTTTCTGCAAAAACCCCAGGTCACAGTAGTGGGTCGCATAATAATAGCCGCTGGCTTTGCTGGCTTTCATATAAGACGCCGAATGCGCGACCTTGTTCGTAGTTTCTCCGCCAAGATGCACACAACTGATGTCCGGCAGCAAATAATTTTTCTTCCCTTC
>JAKSKH010000042.1 GCA_024401855.1 Bacteroidales bacterium
CAGCCCTAAGTCATTATTAAAAAATAACTTGGTAATCTTTACCAACTTATTTTTTAACATTCCAATAACGATGTATGTTTCATACGTGCAGACGGGTGAACCAGGAACGTAAGCTTTTACACCCGTCTAAACATGTCTGTTGTGGGGTGCAAACTTTCTGGAATTACTTAAATGCGAATTATTGATTTAATAATAGTATTCCATTATAAATAATTTGTATATTTGCAGCATGAGAATTATTGCAATCAATAGTCTTCGTGAGTATTGGGAGAAACATCCTGAAACTCAACAGCCATTGAGCGAATGGTATTTGAAGGTCAGCAGGGCCGAATGGGAATCGTTCAATGATATGCGGGCGGATTTCAACTCCGTGGACTATGTTGGGAATCAGCATTATGTCTTCAACATAAAGGGCAATAATTATCGCTTAGTAGTTGCCGTGAAGTTCACTCCGAAACTGGTTTACATCCGTTTTGTAGGGACTCACGATGAATATATGAAGATTGACGTTTCAAACATTTAAGCTATGGCACAGATTAAAAGTAAAGAGCAGTACGATGCTATTATGGCAAGGATTGACGAGCTTTTCTTTGCCACTGATGAAAACACACCGAAAGAAGATAAGCGTCTGCTTGAACTTGACGTCCTTTCGGCGATGGTCGAAGAATATGAACAGGAACACTTTCCTATCCAGACGCCATCTTTGTCCGACACTATCTTGGCGAGAATGAACGAACGCAATTACACACAGAAGGAGCTGGCCTCTCTACTGGGAATATCTGCGCCGAGGTTGTGCGATATCATCGGCGGGAAGAAAACTCCGACTTACGACCAGGCAAGAATAATCTCGAAAAAACTTGAAATTGACCCAGCTATTGTATTGGCACTATGAAAAATAAAAAGTACTCCCCCGTATTAACATTGCGGTAAATACTAATTTACCGCAATGTTGTAAATATTTGATTTGCACTCGCTATAAACACTCTGTCATGTATATCGGAACGATAGACGTCTGGGTATCTTTCTGGAAATCCTTCGAGCAGATAAGGTACCTTCTTGAAATACGTGAAGAGTATTTCCGACAGAACTCGTCAAGTGAAGCATGAGACTTGTTTGTCGATGACTTGACCTCCAGCGGGCACAGTTTGGAGCCCCTGGACAACAGGAAATCCACCTCATAGTAATGCTTGTCATCCTTTGGCCAGGTGTGGTAGAACAGCCTGTCTCCTCCCGTCACCAGAATCTGTGCGACCATATTCTCATACACATAGCCTAAATTGGCAGGCAGCTTGTCCAGAAGCAATTTCTGGTATATCGTATTCTCGACAAACGACTTCTCCCAAAATGCCAATGTGATGAACAGGCCGGTGTCGCAAGTAAACATCTTGTACTGGGTCAGATTCTCGGTCAGCCCCATGCCTATGTTCGGATCATCAACATGATGTGCGAACAGGACCGTACGGCTGTCCTCCAGATCCGTCAGTAAGGTTGACATCACAGATTCCTCCACTTCACCGACCACTGAATACGGTACATATCTCACCATGTTCCTGCTCAGCTGCCCGGGAATCGACATGAACATCTTTCCGGCACGCCCTGACGGATCGATTTTCTTGAAGTCGTCATTATACAGGGTGATTATGTTACGTTTGACCGCATCGACCTTGCTCAGGTCATTAGTATCGATATAAGCATTGACGGCCTGAGGCATACCGCCCACCAGCATATACAGTCTGAAATCGCGGGAAAGCACACGGTGAGAGGCTCCGATGGGCCTCTGCAACTCCCATAACTGTCTCAACAGAGGGAGCGTTGCAGTATCTCCGAGTGCCCATCTGAATTCCTCATAGTCCATAGGGTACATCGATATCCTTTCCTCTTCACTTGGGATGGTGATACCCTTCGTGTTCTGCTTAATGCTGATGAGAGAACCGGTTTCCAGATAATCATAGCGGCCGTCCTGAACAAGATATTTGATTGCCTGTCTGGCCAGAGGGCACTTCTGGACCTCATCGAAGATTATAAGAGACCTGCGGGTATGTAGAGACACATGAAACTGAGTCTGCAATGTGATGAATATGTAGTTTAGGTCGGTAAGATCCTCGAACAACTTCTTGATTGAAGCCGAAACCTTGTTGAAGTCGACAAGTATGTAGGAATCATACTCGTTCTTGGCGAACTGCTCTGCAACAGTCGATTTTCCGACTCGACGCGCCCCTTCAATGAGAAGAGCCGTGCTGCCGTTGCTGTTCGTCTTCCATTCAAGAAGCTTATCATATATCTTTCTCTTGAAAATCCTGCCGTCCATGCTGTAAATCTTTTTGCAAAGATAGCATTATTTTGCATTTCCCCGCAAATCAATCTATAGATAATTCCGAATCCCCCTCAAATTCTTTGCGATAGATTTTCAATTTGCCCTCATTTCCTCTCCTTTTTAGAGCGCAGAGACAATATTGTACTTGTACCGCGCGATGCAGAATCACTGTCAGCCCCGAAAAAAAGAGAAATTACATCCGGAGGGCTTGCAAGTGCCTGACAGAACAATTAACTTTGATACTCCATTAATTTCCTTCGCTTATGAAATTCAGATTCTTCATCACATTGCTGGCTGTTACGGCCATTTCTGCATGCTGTGCAGATACCTCCGGGGATCCTCAGACTTTTGGCGATTTCCGTGATTATGCCCTGACCCCACCCATGGGCTGGAACAGCTGGGACTGCTACGGACCCACGGTTGTCGAGCAAGAGGTCAAGGACGCCGCGGACTACATGGCCGCAAACCTTCACCGGTACGGCTGGGAGTACATAGTGGTCGATATCCGCTGGTTCGTCGAGAACGACCATGCCGGCGGCTACAATATTGATGACCAGATATATGTGATGGACGAGTGGGGACGCTACACTCCCGCCGTCAACCGTTTCCCTTCGGCAGCTGACGGGGCCGGATTCAAGCCTCTCGCGGACTATGTGCATGACAAGGGCCTGAAGTTCGGAATCCACCTCATGCGGGGAATACCCAAGATTGCCGTAGAGGCCGACTGCCCCGTGAAGGGCGCCGACGGCATCACCGCATCCCGGATATACAATGAAGACCGCCTGTGTGACTGGTTGCCGGATAATTATTCAGTCGACTTTGCCAAACCCGGCGCACAGGAATACTACAACTCGCTATTCGAACTCTATGCCTCCTGGGGCGTCGACTTCGTGAAGATAGACGACCTCTCCCGGCCTTACCACAAGGAGGAGATAGAGATGATACGCAGGGCCATCGACGGCTGCGGACGCGCAATCGTCCTCAGCGCCTCTCCGGGCGAGACCCCCGCAGCCGAAGCCGGGCACATCTGCACCCACGCCAACATGTGGAGAATGGTCGGTGATGTTTGGGACATCTGGGGTGACGTCACGCACCTGATGGATGTGGCCGATTCCTGGTATCCCTACATCAAGACCGGCACCTGGCCCGATTGCGACATGATTCCCCTTGGGCATCTGGCAATCCGCGGCGAGCGTGGCGAGGATCGCATGACCCGCCTGACCGAGACCGAGCAGTACAGCCTGATGAACCTGTTCCTTATCCTCCGCTCACCCCTGATGTTCGGCGGCGACCTGCCAACGATGGATGATGCGACCCTGAGGCTGCTCACCAACGATGCTGCTTTGGACGCCCACCGCTACGGCACCTGCGTGCGCCCGCTCTTCCACGAGGATGGCAGGCTCGCGGTAGTGTCGGACGACTCGCGCGGCAAGGGCTGCTGGCTGGCTCTGTTCAACGCTTCCGACGAGGAGCAGACCGTTGCCGCCAACTTGGTCGGGGCCGGCGTCAGGGGCCGTGCGGCCGTGGATGTCTGGACGGGGGAGCGCGTGGGCATCAAGGGTGGCCGCATCAGTGTGAGCCTCGCTCCGCATGCATCAGTGATGTTCAGAATCAAATAGTTTTGAAATGAAGGTGCAATAGATATGAATACCTGGCAAAGAGCAGTCGAGTCTGTCAGGGACGTACTTCCCGGGACCATCAGGATATGCATCTGGATGATCAAGATAACCGTGGGGGTATCCTTCGCAATGATGCTGCTGAAGTTTTTCAATATACTCCCCTGGATATCTGACTTCATCGGCCCCGTCTTCCAATACTTCGGACTTCCGGGTTCTGCAGCTCTGGCTTATCTTTCCGGGTATTTCGTGAATGCCTATTCTGCCGTCGCCGTTATAACTTCAATAGGTCTTGACTGGCGTGCCACCACCATAATCGCCACTATGGTGCTGTGTTCCCACTCTATGGTTCTGGAAACAGCGGTACTTAAAAAGACCGGGGCTTCCGCTGTGAGGATGGTGGTTGTAAGGACACTCAGTGCGCTGATTCTCGGCCTTGTCCTGAACCTTGTGCTGCCCGGTTCCGGTGAAGCTCTGCCCGATGCCGCGGCACAGAAATGGGAAATACCTTTCGGCCAGACCCTGATTGACTGGCTCATTTCCACTATCAAGCTGGTTGCACTGATGACAACGGTCATTTTCTCCCTCAACATTCTTCAGCGCATACTGTCGGAATTCGGGATAATGGACCTGATTGCCAGACTGTTCAAACCTCTGATGCTGGTCCTCGGACTTCCCGGAAACACGGCTTTCCTGTGGCTGGTTGCCAATTTTGTAGGGCTCGGATACGGTGCTGCGGTTATGCTTGACGAGATAGGACGCGGAACTCTCTCTGAGCGTGACGTCAAGCTGTTGGACACTCACATCTGCGTAAACCACAGTAACGTTGAGGACCTTACCATAATGACGGCCATAGGTGGGGTCTGGTGGATAATGCTCACTATACGGGTGGCTGCAGCCATCGTTCTGGTGTGGGGAATGAGGCTGGAGTTCCGGCTTCGCAAGGCATTTCAGGACAGATGCTGAAGGTAATGTTTTACAGACTATCTGTCAAATGACCTTGTGGCAAAAGGGAGTGCGTCCCGAAGGCAGTTGTGCCAGTATTCCCAGGTGTGGGCACCGTTGTGCACGCGCAGCTCGTTGAAGATGCCGCGCTCGTTGTACTTCCTGTGAATGTCCACCGACAGGTATACGAGATCGTCGTCGTCACCGCAGTCGAAGAACCATTTCACCGTTTTGAGGGCGGCAACAGTGTCTTCGTCGGCATTATCGACGAAGTCGAGCGCGCATGTGCTGCGTACCGACTTTACGGTCAGATAGAAGCAGTCGTGCGGCATGTCCTCGTTGAAGTTCGTGTCGAGCCATGCGCTCATGGCATAGCAGCTCGAGAACATGTCGGGATGCCTCTGGGCGTAGACGGTGCTGCCTCCGCCGCCCATAGAGAGCCCCATGATTGCACGGTGCCCCTTGTCACCTGTGCAGCGGTACTTCTTCTCAACGGCGGGGATGAACTCCTTGAAGAAGAAATCCTCATAGTTCCAGCCTTCTACATTGAAGTAGCCGTTATGGACAGCATTTATGTCCGAACCGCCGGCATTGGGCATTATGACCACTGCCTCGTCAGCCTCTCCGGAATGCATGAGTTCGTCGCAGATGCGGTGCATCCCGGCGCGCTTGTCCCAGTCGGAGTAGTCGCCGGACAGTCCGTGAAGGAGATATATGGCGGGATATGTCTTCCCGCTGTTGTCGAAACCGTCGGGAAGATACACATTGTAGGTTACTGAAGTCCCAAGTATTCTGCTGTCGATGGTCTCGGTAACGACCTTTCCGCCTGCCAGAGCGGTCATAGTACCTGCAAGGAGCAGGAAGGCGGATGTGAATGTGATTTTTCTCATATGCTTGTTCTATTGATATACTGATATGCTCAAGGGCCCCATGAGCCCGGAGTCGAACGCGTCGGATGCGGCATAGTATGACATTGCGTCGGCCGATGACGGGTTGTCTATGGCAACAGGCCTTCCATGTTTCCTTACGTCGGCGACTATCCTGTTGTGCAGGGTGGTGGCAACCCTGACCTCGAGGATGTTCCCTTCCGGAAGAAGGCCGTCGACAAAGATGTCGGTGTAGTCATGCCACACGCTTCCAAGGTCCACGCCGTTCAGGCGGACGCTCGCAACCGCGCTCAGCCGGCCGAGGTTCAGTGCAAGACGGCCGCCGTTCTCCAGCGCATCGGGAGCGTCGAAGACTATGCGGTAGTCGACGAATCCGCTGAAGTCGCGCACCTGCTCGTCCTCATACAGGGTGAGGGACTGCAGCCGCTTGCAGCGGAAGGGCTCGATTTCGGCGTCATACACAGGCTCGAAGCTCACATCGGCCATGTAGTCATCCAGGGCCACCGTAGCCGTTCTGCGGGGCAGGGCGGGGGCGCAGGAGGATTCCACGAAGACGACGAACATCGACTGGAGGCCCTTGAAGTCGACCTTCACTGAAGTGCGGCCATCACCCAGGTCCTTCCACTCCGACGGAGCATGGACCTCACCGGTCTCCGGATCCCAGAGTTCCGGAACAAGTCCGGAGGTTCTGAACACGAGTTCACCGTTGAAAGGCTCATCCAACTGGTTGAAAAGAAGGTATGCCTCCTGACCGTCAAGACGTTTGTGAAGGAAACGGAAGTTCCTTGCTCCGCCTTCCACGGAAAGGTCCGGGGCGACGGGGAAAGGTATGGTCACGCCATTGCGTGCATGGTAGATCTCAACACCCTCGCTCCCAAGCTCCGCCAGCTTGTCCCGGGTGCGCTGCTCAAGCATCACACCCTCAGGGATTATCAGGCGGCGGAAGCCGTCGGCTACAAGATGGTCAAGGTAGTCATAGTCGCAGCTGCAGGCACGATATCCGAAGGGGACGTCGTGGTGCGTGAGCTGAAGCGGAAAGTTCCGGGTGAACTGGTCACCGATATAGTACAGGGCGTCAATGACAGGGCTGCCATGCTGGGTGATGTACTGTATGCGCGTCTGGTAGAGGCACCATTCCGATGCCATGGTCCACCAGGGATTGTTCCTGTTGAAGTGTCCGCCGAAATAGTCCATCAGCTTTAGAACAGGCTCTCTGTCAAGAGGCTGCATTACATAGGAATGCAATGCCAGCTGGTTGATGCCCGAACAGAATGCCGCATCTCCGAAGGGACGCAGCAGCTGGGGTGTCTCGCAGAATCGGCCCTCCGCCGTATATGCCTCGGCTCCGATGATGTTCTTGCCGCACACAAACTCGGCATCGATGGCGAACTCGTCGAAGAGGAATCCCTGCCAGTCGAAGGCCGGCTGTCCGTCATCACCCGTATAGGCCCAGAACTCCGTCATGGGCACGTCGCAGTGCCCGTTGGCCCTGAGGCAGAATGCGGGCGGATACTCCAGAGAGTTTCCGTATATCGGCTCGGCATGGAATTCCAGTCCCGCCGCGTGCGTGAGCTCGGCGAACTTCTGATAATAATTGCGGTCGATGAGTGTGGCTATGGTCTTCTGGAAGTCGTGCAGGAAAGCGGCCGTGCGCTCCTCGCTGTCGACGACGCAACCGCACATCGCGGGAATCCACGGGTCGAGGGAGTAGCCGTTCAGGGCTTCGAACTCATTCTGGAATCCTTCCGTCCAGTTGGTGTAGCCGCACTCCCAGCTGTCGACGAGGAGGTATCTGAATGCCTTTCCGAGGTGCTTTCCGGCAGCCCGTATGAGCGAGGCTGGGAAGTGGTTGAAGTGCAGCTCCAGCGCCGAGGCGTCCATCTTGTCGCATTCAAGGCCGCAGCCCTCGGCGGTGGAAGGGTGGTTCAGCTCGCCGGTTGTGGTATATCCCAGGCGCACTATGCGCCAGGAGCCCTTCGGGGCTTTCCAGACAAGATGTCCGCCAGGCTGCATGCAGGCGCTCAGGTCAATGACGTCGGAACTGCGAACCGGCATCGCTCCGTCGGCGAAACGGGGGTCTATGTTCCTTATTCCGGTATTGCGCTTGAGCGCGAAAAGTTCGCGGAAGTTAAGGAAATCGGGGGAGTCGGCCTCCATGTCGGGAAAGGCCACGACCTTGTAGTCCCTGTAGAAATCCAGCAGGGTCTCAGGCTGCTCAAGAATCAGGTCGACCATGCCGTCGCCCTTTACGTAGGTGTCGCTCCAGGTGTAGCGCTTCATAGACTTCTCAACGGATATCCATGGGCCGCCGCTTTCGGTCCATCCGTCGCAGTTGTGCACACCTATGGTCATGCCGAGGCTGTCGGCCACGTCGAGCGCATAGCGGAACATCTCGAACCAACCGTCGGAAGCAAAGGCGACCCTGGGTACATAGTCATACTGCCACTCGCCGCCTGCATTCAGGATCGTGGCGCCTTTGAGCCCGTTCGCGTGCATGCTGCAGAGGTCCTTGCGTATTGCCTCGCGGCTTATGTTGCCGTTCGGCCAGTGCCACCAGGCGACAAGACCGTAGCGCGTTCCGGGATTACGGAAGGAATCTCTGTCCAGCTGTTCGCGGGCAGAGAGCGACAATGCTGCCGTAAACAGTACCAGGACACTACAGATTGCAAAATGTTTCATAAGGACGTAAATTTAGGAAATAATGGTCGAGAAAAACCAGAAAACAATAAAACTTTTCCACTTTTACGGAAAAACGGACTTCCGCGGATCCCTGTATTTTTGTTATCTTTATGACGTAATTAATCGTTTTTTTCATCCTTTCATCTTTCATTGCCCGGGGTCGTGAGTATCATGTGTTCCCCAATGGCAGCGATGCCGCTTCCGGAACCGTTTATCTGATCTTCAAGCCCGCCGAACCGGTCTGCAGGGGCAGGCACGTGGACGGCTCGCGTCTG
>JAKSKH010000043.1 GCA_024401855.1 Bacteroidales bacterium
TGACCCGCACAACACATTCATAGGCCTGATTGAGAAGAATTTCACTTTTGCAGGCTTGTAAGCTTCTTTTGTTTGTTTTTCGAACATAGTATTTGATTTTTATTTTTTTCTAATCGTTTATACACTACCCTTAATCTACAAAGGTAGTATAAATTTTGTAAAAATTTTCTATTTTTTAAAAAAAAATATCAAAAAGACGCCTGAAAATCATCCGCCCTTCTTCCGGAAACGGATAAAGGGCGGACATCATTAAATATTATTCCTGTTTCTATGCCTTGCGGCTGACTGCCAGCATGGTTATGTCGTCGTTCTGTACTGCGCCGTTGACGTGTCGGCTGAGTGCCTTGTAGACGTTCTGAATACAGTCTTCGGCGCTGTGGGTGCCGTCCGGTGCCGATTCGCATACTGCGGTGAGCGTTGCTTCTTCTCCGAAGAGTTTCTTGTCGGCATCCTCGGCCTCGGTGACTCCATCCGTGTACAGGAAGATGAATTCTCCGGGAGCAAGCGTTGTCTCTTCTCCTTTATAGTCAAAGCCTTCCATTATTCCTATCGGCAGGTTTGCCTTTGCCTTGATGTATTCTATTACGGGTTCTCCGTTCACGATATGCTTTATAACCGGCGGATTATGGCCTGCGTTGCAGTACCTGAGCACGTTGCTCCCGAGGTCGAGCACCCCTATGAACAGGGTGCAGAACATTTCCTGGTCGTTGCGCCCGGACAGGGAGTTGTTCATCAGGGTTGTCACCCTGGCAGGGTCTTCGGTATGGGATATGATGTTCCTGAAGGAGGAGATAAGCATTGTCATGAACAGCGATGCCGGGATTCCCTTTCCGGATACGTCCCCGAGGCAGAAGAAGAGCTTGTTGTCCTTTACGGAGTAGTCGTAAAGGTCGCCTCCCACGGTCTTGGCGGGGCGGATGAAATCGAAGACGTCAAGTTCCTGCATATCCGGATACATACCGGCGAAAGGCTTGGGCAGTATGCTGCTCTGGATGTTGGCGGCTACGGAAAGTTCCTTCTCCATTCCGGCCTTCTGCTCGGTGGTCTTCTTGAGGTCATCTATGTATCTCACAAGGGAGCGCTGCATCTCTTCGAAGGAATCTCTTAGCTGCTGTATCTCGTCTCCGGAATTTATCTCCGGCAGGGTTGCCCCGAAATCTCCGCGGGCCACTTTCTTCGTGGCTTCGTTGAGATTGGTGAAGGGCTTCACTATGCGCTCTATTTTGTGATAGGTGCGGAATGCAAGAGCCAGAAGCATCACCAGGATGATTGCCAGCATCTCCAGCATCATCTTGTTGGGACCTTTCATGATTTCGCTGGCGGGATAGGTATAGGAAACCGCCCACTCCACGTTCCTGACGGGTGCGAAGAAGACGGGGGATCTGTCGGCCTCGAGTCCTCTCTCTCCGTTTATCATCTTCCGGGCCAGATGCAGGGGGATGGCCTCCTCCTTGCTGTCGCTGATATCATTTATAGTGGTTGCCAGCACTCCGGGGTAGCTGGGATGGCAGATGAATGCGCCGTTCCTGCTGAGCACGCTAACTTCGGACTCCGGGTGCGGCTTGTATCCCTCCACCAGCCTGCTTACCCATCTCAAATCCACGTCCGCGCACAGCACTGCGTAGATGTTGCCGCTGAAGTCCTTGATGGGGACGGAGTATGTTATCATAGGACGCATCGTGGAGATGGAATCCATGTACGGCAGGCACCAGTACTCGGAGCCTTTCTTGTTGGTGTATATCCAGTTGCTGTCCGTCTCGAAATAGGGGAAGTCGTTCTCCGGACCGCCTATCTCCTCCGTTCTGATTGAGCCGTTCTCGTCTATGAGGGCGGTCGGGGCGTAGTATCTTCCTTCCTTGGGGAAGTAATTCTCCGCGTAGAGCATGGTCGCGGCGGTGATATCCTCCTCGGCCAGCACAAGACGCTGCAGGAGGGAATAAACCTTGAATTTGTCGTGCGCGAAAACGTCGGCGAAGGAGGCGGCCGTCTGGACGGCTATCTCAACGTCTTCCATTCGGTCGGCGATGCCTTTGGTGGCCGAGTTAACTGAAGTCTCCACCTTGTCCACGCTTCTCTGTGTGACGGTTCTCCTGGCTCGTGCCACCATGAGGAACGTACCCAGGAGCATTATAACGAGAATTGTCCCGAGAAGCGAGCGCGTCAGGCGTCCGGCAAGGGAGTGCTTTGGCTTGTCCTTTTCCATTTCAATCGCGTTTTTTCAAATTTGCATAGGCGCTTCCCTGAAGGATGTGCCCGTCGGCGTCTGCCTGCCAGGCGGGAATGACCTCCACCCCTTTCTGGAAGAGCAGTATGATGTCGGAACCTCCGAAGAGGAAGTATCCCATCTCTTCGCCCTTCCGGATTGTGCATCCCTCCTTAATGGAGGGGAGCCAGTTGCAACTGCATATCTGAGACATTCCTACGGGCAGTATCGCCACAAGTCCGAATTCCTCTGTCTGTATTATTGCGCAAGAGCGCGTCTCCACCATCTGGAAACCCGTCTCATTTATATAATAGTATCTTTTGTTCCCGTTGTCCCAGAGCGTGTATCCTCCGCCGGCGGCTACTCCGGGTATGTTCCTTACTTCCAGAACGGTCCCTTCAACGGGGGAGTGGTAGCGGTGGTAGTCGTTCACGTCCAGGAAGGTGTGGGTGAAGGTGCCTCCGGCAAAGGCCTCCCCGTATGCGCTCCCTTCTCCTATGAGCTCGCTCACGGATGAAAGGCGAGCGGTTTTCATATCTATGTTTTCCGGATGGACGAGCCGGTTGTCCGAGCCTATCTCCCAAAGCCCCTGGGGGTAGGAGTCAGCGGGGGAGAGCACGTCCGCGTCTGCAAGAGGACGGGCCGCAGGGGATGACAGCCTCCGGGCGAAGAAGTCGTTGAACGTCTTCCAGTTGGAGGCATCCTCGTACCAGCCTTTGCTGATTCCCCAGTCGGGGTCCGCGCTGACAGCGGCGGCGTATTCCGAGGTCCAGCTTTCGGGAGTGGACAGCCACGAACCCCAGGATGAGGCGTATTTTGTCAGCCAGTCCGAGAAGGGGCTCACGAATTCCACCGTGGGGTAGTAGTATCCGCGGCCTTCAAGTTCTTCCAGCGGCTGGTCCACTACGAACCAGAAGTATCCGACTCCCTGGTCGAGACGGGAGTAGAGAGACGCCTTGTCTGCCGTCAGACCTGTCATTACGTCCCAGGGAAGGGAGCGTATGTTCCAGTCTATGAAGTCGTAAAACTCATCCAGAGTCTGCGCGGGATTGTATTTCCTGTCGGGATTTATCTGCGCGGCCTGTTTTATTGCGTGCTCAAGCAGCGAGCGCACCTCGCTGTTGCCGTTGCATATTTCCACAAGTTCCTCCACGGCCGCCGTGTGAGACCTTCCGCCCGTCTTGCCGCAGCCGCAGAATGCCGTCAGGGAAATGACGGCGAGCAGAAGCGTATGTCGCAGTTGTCTGTACATCCTTACAGTCTGTTATATGCCGGGCTGAATGTGTCTCCCTGTCCGGGATCTCCGGTTGACAGTCCAAGCTTGAGCCATCTTGCCCTCTGTGCCGATGTTCCGTGGTTGAAGGAATCGGGTATTGTGTATCCGTAGGCCTGTTTCTGCAGGTAGTCGTCTCCGATTTTGGAGGCTACCGCCATTCCTTCCTCTATGTCTCCATCTTCCAGGGAGTTGTACATGCGGTTGTCGTTGTTTGCCCAGACTCCGGCGTAGAAGTCGGCCTGAAGCTCGAGCCTTACGCTTATCTGGTTCGCTTCCGTCTTGCCAACCCTGTTCATCCGGTTGTGCGCATCCTGAAGGGTTCCGAGAAGGAACTGCACATGGTGCCCGACTTCGTGGGCTATTACGTAGGCGTAGGCGAAATCACCGTCTGCGCCTATCTGTTTTTTCATCGAGCTGAAGAAGGACAGGTCGAGGTACACGCACTGGTCCGCGCTGCAGTAGAACGGTCCGGACGATGCCGTGGCTCCGCCACATCCTGACTGTACGCTTCCGGTGAAGAGGACAAGTTTCGGAGGGGTGTAGGTGAGTCCGTTCTGCTCGAATATCTTCGTCCAGACGTCCTCCGTCCCTGCGAGGATCTGCGATGCGAAGATGGCGAGTTCCTGCTCCTCTTCAGAAGGGGTGTAGCCGTCCTGCGTTACTATCTCCTGCTGCTGTCCGGCCAGTTGTCCGGCTATGTCTATGAATTGTGCAGGGTCTCCGCCCATCAGCAGGGCAATCAGACCTACTATAAGCATTCCTCCCAGTCCGAGTCCGCCCTTTGCCATTGTGGACATTCCTCTGCGGTCTTCCACGTTGCTGCTTTGTCTTCTTCCGTCCAGTCTCATTTTTTATGACATTTAACCTACAAAGTTATTAAAGTTTTTCTTTTAGCTGCATTTATTTTACGCATCCATAGTAGTATAATGCTCCGTAACTCCAGTTTGGACCCTGCACCCCAGGGAAGTTCGGACGGTCCATCGTCAGCAGGACATATCGGTATGGATAACCTTCCGGAAGGGGAACTATGCTTGCCCAGACGCGTCCGGCAGGTTTCGGCCAATGCGGCTGCAGGTCGAGGTTCAGCTCGCCCATCAGTTCGAGGGTGGGGTATGTATGCACCCTGAGGTTTCCGTTGCCGCCCATGAAGCAATACAGCTCACCGCCCACTCTTTGTATGGATGTTCCGGTGGAATTCATTTCTATAGGCTCCGCTACAGGCGTGAACGTACCGTCCCAGCTGTCGGACTCGAACGTGCCTGATACGATGGAATTTTCCGTGAACACGCTTGTCAGCAACCTCCACTTGCCGGCTCCGGCATCGAAGAATATGCAGGGGTCTTCGTTGTGGCCCTTGACTTTGTCCGGTTCCACCCTTGCGGCCTTCATTACAGAGAAGCCTTTACGCGGGTCTTTTTCGGATGTGGCGGTAAGCAGCCCCGTGCCCGACCTTCCGTCTGTGAATGCCGTGCCGCCGAAATCGCAGGCATATGCCCGCCATTCACCTGCTTTCCTGTCATAGAACAGATGGGAGGAGTAGTCGTTTCTCAGAAGGCCGTCGCCGTGGTCGAATACTATTACCCCTTCCAGTCTGGGGTCGAACAGGGATGGATCCAGGCTCATCACTCCCTGGCACGACTGGTTTATGCCCAGGCCGCGGCAGGAGAAGGTGAACCAGATTCTTCCATTATCTATGTAAGGGCTGAGGTCTTCGTAAGAAATCAGACGTACGTCCGCCTGTCCCACACCTGAGGAGAGGTACGACTTCGCCCCTTTTATGACGGACTCTCCCTCCAGGTTCGAGTATACGTTGAATGTGGAACGGGCTGCAACGTTGACGTTGCGGAAATCGAGCTCTGACGGGAATGCCTCTTCCACCTTCGTGTGCCCGAGGTAGGTGGTAACCCCCTGCTCCTCGATGAAGTATCCTCCCGTGTTTCCGTACCACTGCGCGCGCAGGATGAAGTTCCCTTCCGGGACCTTGTCCGACAGTCTGACTTCCCGCTCCACCTTTCCGTCATGAATCACCCGAAGGAAGATGCCCCTGCCTGCTTCCGATACCATTGCAAACAGCTGGACCCTGTTCAGGAGGCCCGATACCGACAATTCGAATCCGGTTTCCAGAGCGGAGCCGGGGAGGGGTTTCAGTGAAATTATCCCGATGTCGTACGTGGCGTACGGATTAACACCGCCCACATAGAAATCGCAGGCTTCCTTGGCGGAGTTCCTGTCCAATACCAGATTTCCGTTCTCCATTCCCGGCGAGAAGCCGGGATCGCACATTTCTTCCGTCGGCAGGAATGCCGGGTGCATCGATTCGAATGCCACCGTTTCGGACGGAACGAATTCTGAAAGCGGCAGATTGTTTGAAAATATGAACCTCCTCACCGCCAGCCTGTGGAATTCCAGGTCAAGAGGATTCTGCGCAAGTACCGCGTCAGCGAGCAGGATGATGAATAAGGTTGATGCAATATGTTTCTTCATGTTGTACCAAAGGTAATCAGAAACTTTTAAAGAACTCTCACTTTCTCAGTTTGCAGATTAAGGGTAAAAAAATTCACCTAATTTGTTTTTCGCTGTTATACTATTGGAAATCAGCGCAATAAGTATTGCAAACTAATTTGATTCCCATTGATGTTTATGCTTATTAAGGTCATAGTCCTACCACTAATTATCCAAAATACAACAAATTAAACCATAAATTTTATACTTAATCTGACAATTTGCTATCTTTGCAAAAAATAACTGCATACAATGGAATACACTGAATTGCTTGAAAAACAAATTATCGGAAGACTAAGGATAGATAACCCTTGGTGGGTAGATAATGCAATCCCTACATTCTATCGTGACATGACTCCGCGACTATACCTGGGTATCTTTTACCCTTTGGTCAGAGAATTCAGTGTCAGGCGAGCTCTTATTTTAATGGGTCCAAGACGTGTAGGCAAAACTGTGATGTTATTCCATACAGTGCAAAAACTGATTGACGAAGGCGTCCCTGCACAAAACATCATATACATTTCTGTTGAAACGCCTATATACAACAACATTTATCTGGAGCAGTTGTTTAATTTGGCCAAACGAGCGTTGGGCAAGCCTGAGGTAGATGATTCCAAATATTATGTCCTGTTTGACGAGATACAATATCTCAAGGATTGGGAGGTTAACCTCAAATCTTTAGTCGACACATACAGGAATGTCAAGTTCATTGCTTCCGGTTCCGCAGCTGCAGAACTGAAAAAGAAAAGCAATGAAAGTGGAGCCGGAAGGTTTACAGATTTCAATTTACCACCACTGACATTTTATGAATACATTCACATTAGAAAATTCAATCACCTTGTAAAAAAGACTACGATTCAATGGTATGGCCGGGATATCCCGTCCAATGCAGCAATTGATATTGATAGATTCAACGAACTGTTCGTTGATTACATCAACTACGGAGGTTATCCTGAAGTTGTGTTCTCCGAAACCATCCTCGAAGACCCCGGTCAATTCATCCGACACGATATCATTGACAAAGTACTCTTAAGGGATTTGCCAAGTATTTATGGAATTACCGATGTTCAGGAATTGAATTCGTTATTTACAATGATTGCATATCATTCTGGGAAAGAGTTTTCGTATGAGGCACTGTCCAAAGGATCTGGAGTTAGGAAAGACCTCTTGAAAAAGTACATCGAATACCTTGAGGCGGCATTCTTAATTAAAGTTATTCATAGAACGGATGATAATGCTAAATCATATCAACGTGAAACGAGTTTCAAAATATACCTTACCAATCCGTCCCTGAGGTGTGCGTTATTCCAGCCGATCAAAGAATCCGATGAAGAGATGGGTGACATGGTTGAGACCGCTGTATATGCACAGTGGATACCTCGCAACGGAGCCAACATCAGTTACGCGAATTGGAAGAACAGCAGAAAGGATCAGGGAGAGGTTGATATTGTCGGAATCAATGCCGCCAAACTTAAACCTGATTGGGCCGTTGAAGTAAAATGGACTGATTATTTTTTCAATAAACCGTACGAATTGACTTCATTGAAAACCTATATGGAGCGGAACAATATGAATTATGCTATGGTGACAACTAAGACTGAAAGTGGTTTAAAGGAACTGCAATTTGGCAAAGTACAATTCATCCCTGTTGCCTGCTATGCGTATACCGTAGGTCAAAACACCCTTAATTCTATCAAAGACTCGTTCGGATTATAAATTAGCATCCACAGAAAAATCATCATAGTGGAAAATCCGAACGAAACTGACCCCCGAATTCTGGTCGAAATTGACAAAGGCGGTCAATTTGATCCCGAAATTATAGAAGCCAAACAAGGAATTCACTATATTCGCATTATGAAAAACGAAAAACCAAGAGTCGTGAAAATTCACGATGTGCAGATTGACAGCGATTACGCTCAGTGGCTTAATGAAATTAAGTCACGTTATCGTAGCGCCCAGATTAAGGCAGCAGTAAAGGTAAATGCCGAGCAGTTGCTTTTCAACTGGCAGTTGGGAAGGGATCTTGTAACTCGTAAGGCTGAAGAACAATGGGGTGCCGGAGTTGTCGAGCAACTTAGCATGGATCTTCAGGCAGCCTTCCCGGAATCAAAGGGTTTCAGTACCACGAATTTGTGGAGGATAAAACAGTGGTATCAGTTCTACTCTGATGCACTTGAAAAACTCCCACAACTTGTGG
>JAKSKH010000044.1 GCA_024401855.1 Bacteroidales bacterium
ATATTCACCGGGTAACTTCCACCGACAGAACTTCTCCCGGGCGGAACGTGTATTCTGAAGGAAGTCCTTTCCGGATGTCAACAGGTTCTATCCCGAGAGTGACAGTCCGGTCGCTGTAGTTGGTAAAGAGGTAGAGGCTTCTGCCCTCCCCCGGAATCTGCCAGGCTCCGCACAATACGGACGGTGATGAAACCTCCTTGGTGCCGCCCAGTACAGTCCAAGTACATTTCTGCACAGGGTTGTCTCCAATCAGACGGGGAGCCTTTATCATCTCCCCGCGGTAGAAGTACTCGCGGTAATCGTAGCGCTTTGCCACCGCCTCCTTGAGGTATGGCATCACCTCCGCTTCATTTATCACGTCACTGTTCATCCATCCCAGTTGCTCCCCAAATGTCAGGCTCTGAGCAATAATCATACGGTTGGCCAAAGGTGTGTTGGCGGCATCGTACCTTCTGCCGAAAATCTGGATGGCTCCGCAGTAAACTGCCGCAAATGCCGGAACCTGCCTGTCGTGAAAGAACTGCCAGGTCATGAAACCATCGAGTTGGTCGACGCAACCGTCGTCATTGCTTTCGGTTGTAATCACCGCATCAGGCCTTATATCTGTTCTGATTCCGGAGAGCATCTCACGATAAGCCGGCATCCACCAGTCTCCGCCTCCGGTAGGATGGCCGTGGCTACTATCATAGCAAAGACGCGGCTGCGCGGCTGCTATCTGGTCGATATATACCCCATCGGCGCCGCAGTCGTTGATGATACCAAGGACAATGTCCTTCACTTTGTTCTGCCAAAGTTCGGTCGTCGGGCACATAACGCCGAAAGTCACTCGGCTTCCGTCCTTTTCAAAGGTGCCGTATGATTCAGTGTTGGGCTCGCCGTTCCTGTCCTTGGTCACGGCCGGCATCGCCACACTGGTAAACAGGGAGTCACTGATTCCATTGTCACGCGTATCCCACAGGCGTCCGTTGATATACGGCATCACACGGATATTCTTGGCCTGCAATTCCTTGATGCGCTGCTTGAAGCCGTTGGTCGCAGGAAAATAATGGGGATAGTCGTTGTCGAAGGGGTTCTGATGCCAGCAATAGCCGTCGGGACCGGAGAGTGTACGGCTGTATCCCTTGGTGGTGGCATCTTCTCTGGCTATGAAGTTGCTGTATGTCCAGTGCAGCCCGACAGGAATCCCTACAGCCTGCTGAAACTCTTCCACCTGCCTGTCATACGCGCTTCCGCTCAGCCATATACACATCTCCTTCATCCATTGTGGAGTGTCGGTGCGGCCGTTTCCGTCCATCTTGTCCCGCGGGTACCAGGATGCCTCCGCCCTCACCCATTCACGGTACATTTGTGAAGCTTCGAACCAGTCTCCCTTGAAAGGGGCGATGACCATCTCACAGGGAGCGAACTCCCGGTCATTCTGCGCCGGGTAGGAATAGTCATACCGGATATAATCACCCGGCTGTGACTCAAGTTTGATATTTTTGAAAGTTGCGTTCTTTTCGTGGGAGGCATAGTAAAAGCCGTACCCATCTTTGTTCCAGAATGCAAGCCACGGCATGGATGCCCCGAATCCCTGAGGATAATACAAATTCCAGCTCCCGGCTATTTCAGCAGGATAGACTACTCCGGAAGCTTCCGGAACGAAATAACTGCTTTCTTCAGGGAGGGGTCCGGCTGACACGGGAAGAAGCGCTGCCTGTTCAAGTATGTAACAATCAGGAATGAGACCCGTTTCCCAATTCATCCTTATTGCAGACGCCTCATACCATTTCAGGCTTTTGTCTGACGGAGACTTGATTCTTAAGTTTATGGTCAGCGCCTCAGCGTCCGGTATGCTCTCCGGTCCAGTGAATGAAAGCAAATAGCCGTCCTTCTCTTTGCTCATCGTCACGGATGCCCAGTCATCCGTCGATTTCAGGTGGAATATCTCCCCGTTTTCCTGATTGGTTCTGATATCTACCCTGAACAGGGTGGAGTCAGCCAGCTCCCAATCTCCCAATTGAGCAAGGAGGGCGCGATGCCCGTCGCGGACATCGACCTGCACGGTCATACCGTCCGCATTTATGACAGCCGTTTCGATGGATTTCGAACATGCACACAACAGCAGTGAGCACAATAATACGATTCGTAATAAATGTTTCATGGCAGAATTCTTGTATCATATTCATTTCGTTGTCAGGCCAAAGGGCATAAAACTCATCTTCATCAGTCTCCAGTGCGCCTTGGCAAAAGGAATACCGATAATGGTGATTGCGAAGATGCAGGCAAGAATAAGATGCACGACGGCAATCTCCCACCATCCGCAGAGAATCCAAAGCACGGAAAAGCCGATTGACAGACAGCCGGCATTGTCCTTTGCCGTTACATCATTGCCGAAAGGTGCAAGTGCAAGAACGCCAATTTTCATAAGCTGCACTCCGAAGGGTATGCCGATAATCGTGATGCACATCAGCAGTCCCGCCACGAAATACATCAGGGCGACAAGGAAGCCGCCCAAGATAAACCATAGAATATTTCCCAGAGTACTCATAATCTTCTTTCTTATCAGACACAAAGATACTTTAATTTCATCAACTTGCCTTTCTTGAGTCAGATTACAATCTCGTGGATTCCTGCTGAGCCGAGTGCGATTTCCCTTGTCTCTCCTGAATCCTTGAAATATACCGAAATTCTGTCGGGCTCCGTTGTCTGTACCGTAACGGTCCATCCCCCGGGACTCTTCTTTATGTCAAGCACATCCGAAGTGTTGGACTGAGCACTGACCGCAAGCCCGTCCGACATTCGGATGGTCTTGAGTTCAAACGGAGCGACCTCGAGCTCGAACGTCTTGTCGCCGAGCACCAGCCTGAATCGTTTCGGCTGATGGTTGTACCAGTCGGCATCTATCACATAAGCAGTCCTGAAGGCGCCGTCCTGCCAGATGGTGAAATCCACTCCCTCCATCGCGTCAATCCATCCCGTCTCCGTCTCGGATGCTACGGCAAGGTCGCTCTGCGCCTTCATTTCAGCCAGGTAGTCTTCGCGTATTGACTCTGAGGATGGGTATTCTTTCTGAGCGTAGAAGATTGTCTTTCCGGCACCGAACGGAATGACATTCTTGCCTGTGAGGTTCCTGTAATCGTCTCCGAGCATCTCCCGCAGAGGTGAATCGTCTTCAGGGAATACCGGCTCCATATCGGGCTGGAGGCAGGAATTTGCGTGGGCCGCTGTCATTATGAGCGTGCCTCCGTTGAACACGAAGTCCCTCAGGCGCTCGAAGTCAGCCCTGGAGTAGGTGTTCCAACCCAAGAACACGGCAAGCCTGTATTTGCCCAGCACATCCCTGGGGGCTTCAACAGGAACGAATTCCACGGCACCATAGGGAGAATATGAGAATTCGTTTCTTCCACCCTGGGCGGCACCGGGAGATATCTCCCAAGGATAGTACACGCTGAAGAGCTGATAGCTGGAAATCATATCATTGCATTCCCATTTCTCCCCGTCCTGATTCCATATTGAGGACATTCCGAAGAAATTCCAGGGATCGTTGCGGCCCTGCAGGATGGCAATCCCGGTATGGAGGTCGCCCCTGCGGTCGTGAGTCTGAACATAGTCCATCATCATATTCTGCGATTCAAGGTGCCTGATGCCCGCCTCGGAGAAACGGTCCTGGTCACGTTCTGTCTGATAGAGGGCATCCTCTGTATTGAGGTGCGAGGAGCCGTGCATATATGCAACGGCGTGCGACATAAAGAGACGCAGAGGGCTCCTCGGAAGATCATTGTAGTCATACGACCACTGCATTGCGTGCAGCGAGCCGAAAACCGGTTTTGAATATGCCCTTGAAGCGCCCCTGAGACTGCACATAAGGATGTCGTCGGGAGCGTACATCATTTCGGAGCCGAGCCAGTCGTAACCGGCCTGATAGAAATACCGGAACATCACTGACGGGCCCGTGTGGCGGATGCTCTCCCCTTTGGAATAGCGCAGATTGTCCACGAAATACTGAGCGCCGTCGGCCATATCCCTGACTCTCCGTCTGTCGTAATGGATATAGGTGCCATGGTCCGTATAGATAGGCGGATGCTTTGCAAAAATGCCTCCGTAAGGGCGGTGGCGTGCCGCCAAGTCGCAGAAGAGGCCGTAATAGTCGAAATGCGTCCAATAGTAGTATCCTCCGTCGTTCTCGTGTGCCTGTTTGCCCGCAAACACAGGAGATGCCAGTTCGCTGACGGGAGGGTTGATGTCAAGGCCGGCGAGAGTGCGTCCTTCGACCATCCAGACATAAGGCATCTTCAAGTCGTTCAACACGTCGATGGTGGCATTGAGAGCCGCCCTGTCTACCCTGCGGTTGCCACTCCACTGAAATGAAGGACGGAACTGCAGCAGCGTGCCTGCACGGCTGGCCGTATACCATTTGACATATCTTGAGAGCTCCGATCCATCCTCCAGGGAGACGTAGATGTTATCCCCCACCGACATTTCCACCCTGCGGTTGGTGCGGTTCAATATCTGTCTGACGGCCACCTCTTCCGTACGCGTTCCATCGGAGATGCGCAGTTTTACGTCGGGAGAGGTCCGTATGGCCTTGCACTTGATGACGTGCAGTCCCTTGTCGGCGAATGACACGATCTGCTCATGGGGAGACAATGTTTCGGCCGCATCCAGCGTCAGAGTCACGTTCTCCCTGTTCGTCTCCACCAGGATGCCGAACTCGTCGCCTTCTCGGACAAATTTCGGGACGGATATGACTTCAAAAGGACGGGCAGTCTCCCATATGAGGTCGACGCTGCGTATCTCATACGGCCAGGCGACTCTATGGGGTTCGGAATTCAGTGTAAGCTTGACGCTGCCGCCATCAAGGGCCTCTTCTGGAAGCGGGATAGAGAAATCCGCGACGGGCGAACATTTATCAAACACCTTGCCGCTGAATACATTCTTGCCGTTCAGGGAGATTGTCCATAAAGGGAAGAATCTGTCACATAGATTCATACCCACCCAATAATTGGTATCGTCAGTCTTCTCGGTCTTGTCGCGGAACTGCTCATGCCAGACCGTTTTCTTCCCGACCTTGAAAGACGGGGCCTCAAGCCAGCATTCGCCCGAGAAGTGGGAGCCTCCGGCCGAAATGAGAACACAGGCGAGACTGTCGGGGATGCGGAGTTTGCGTTCGACGGTCCTGCGTTTGAGACTGCCTTCCGGTATGGGGATGAAAATGCTGGAATCGGGCTCGTCATATATATCCAGCACAGCACGGCCCTCCTGTCGGAAATAGAGGTCGAGAATGACCCCGAACGAACCTCCGTCATTGACTTGCAGCCCCTCGGACCTGACAATCGGAATGCTCAACGTGCATTCACCCGAGGGAAGGTTTCCGGCTGGAATCCGGTTCCATACGCGGCGGTCATAGAAATCGTCTTCACCCTTGAAGTACAGGGATTTCTCATCCTTCCATCGAACATCGGAATCAAGGTTATCCATTATCCCGTATTCCTGACGCCGGAACATCTCCTCTCCCCTCTCCTCGAATGGAGCCGGACTGAGGACGCGGCCGCGGACGAGAAGAAGCGCCCGAGCAGGGCAGTCCCTCGTGACCGGGGCAATGTCCGCCGAAAAACTTTCGCCGGGCCGGAGCACGGGATAATCCGATGTGCAATCGAACAGAACCTCGCGCCTCTCCTTATACTGGGCAGAACAGAGAATATTGAAAAAAACGATGAAGACAAAGATGGAAATCAGCCTGCGCATTAGTGTGAAGTGTTTGGATTATGCCACTATATTACAAAATACAATGGACTCCTGCAAGCCAAAGCCGCTTCAAGTATATTATATAAATTTTTATAAACTTTATACTGTTTATGGTATAATTTAATAAATTTTACTACCTTTGCACTCGTTAGAGTATAAAGTATGACTATTTCCGAACATGTAAAACAACTTCGCAGGCAGGAAAGCCTGACGCAGCAGGACCTCGCAGACAGGGCGGGAGTCGGGATTCATTTTGTACGGGACCTGGAACAGGGCAAGTCCACTCTTCGTATGGATAAGGTCAACGATGTTCTCTCTCTTTTTGGCGAGAGACTGGGTGCGGTAAAAGACGACAACTTATGAGACAGGCAAAAGTATTGAAAAACGGGGTGTTCTGCGGAATCATCCGCGAAGATGAAGAGGGTTTCCATTTCAGGTATGATACATCCTATCTGAACCTTCCCAATGCTCTTCCTGTCACTCCTACAATGCCCCTTTGCGACGAAGAGTACGAAAAGGAAATGATGTTCCCGGTATTTGACGGACTGATTCCCGAGGGATGGTTGCTGGATATTGCCAGCGAATCGTGGAAAATTGACAAGAGAGACAGGATGCTGCTTCTGATGAAATGTTGCAAGGACTGCATCGGGGACCTGAGTGTTTTACCATTGGAAAATGAAAGCTATGTGTAGATGTCTGTATTGTTATAAGGAACTGAACACCGGGCAGGTTGATTTCCACCCCGGATGTGCGAAGAAGTTCTTCGGAACGGAAGAGGCTCCCCTGCTCCCCTATTCAAGAAGCAATATGCACGAACTGGCACAAAAGGTTATCAGATCAAGCACATCGGTTACCGGTGTGCAGGCAAAGATGTCTCTTGACATAGACAAGGGAGGAAAAAACGAACCGGCCAGATTCACGGTGGTCGGTTTGTGGGGACGTTACATCTTCAAGCCGGAAAGTTCCGTCTATCACTGTCTGCCTCAGTTGGAGGATCTGACAATGAAGATGGCTGAGGCCGCAGGGATTAAAGTAGTCCCGCATTCCCTTGTCCGGCTGTCAGACGGAGAGTTGGGATACCTTACCAAAAGAATCGACAGAGGAAACAGCGGAGAGAAATACTCAATGCTGGATATGTGCCAACTGACAAACAGGCTTACCGAGCATAAGTATTTTGGAACTTACGTCCAGCTTGCCGACACTGTAAGGAAGCACTCCTGTGTACCCGGACTTGACGTTCAGAGATATTGGGAAGTCGTCCTATTTTCTTGGATTACCGGCAATTCCGATATGCACTGCAAGAATTTCTCGCTGATTTCCTACGATGGCCTTCAGTACAGGCTCGCCCCTGCCTACGACCTGCTTTCAGTAAAACTTTCATATCCTGAAGACCTGGAAGAAATGGCGCTTACTTTTGAAGTCGGCGGAAGCAAAACCGGTTTCGGAAGGGAGACTTTCCTGAAGGCATTCCAGCAGACCGGGATGAATGAGACAGCATCAAAGAAGCTTGTATCCAGAATGTGTTCGTACCAAAATGCGTGGAATAAGCTTATTTCAGAATCATTCATTCCGGAGAAAACAAAGGAAGCATTCGTGAAGCTGGTTAATGAACGGCTGGCACTGCTAATTTAGATATCGGGAACATCTAGCAGCCAGAACGAAGCTGCCATCTGAGCCAAGGAAACATGAGTCCGGCTGAAGTCAGATTCGAGAGATTCTGA
>JAKSKH010000045.1 GCA_024401855.1 Bacteroidales bacterium
ACGGGGCCACGCTCAGCAATTTCCTCGGTCTGTACTCGATAGCCAAGGCCACCGGATATGAGGGACTCCCCAAGAACTTCAACCAGAAACTCGAGAACATGTACAACTACTATGTGAAGATCGTTGCTCCTTCCGGCGAGGTGCCTGCCGTGAACGACTCCGGATGGAATGATGCCCGGTCATCGCTGGCGCAGGGCTTCGGCCTGTTCCCGGAACGCACTGACTTCCAATACATTGTTACCGGAGGAAAGGAAGGCACCATGCCGGAGTTTACATCCGTCTGGATGCCCTGGGCCGGCTGGTATATGATGCGCTCAGGCTGGGGAGAGAACGATCTGTACGCCCACTTTGAGGTGGGACCGTATTCGCCCGGCCATCAGCACGAAGACAAGTTGTCGCTCATCCTCTATGCCTATGGCAAGCGACTGATCACCGAGGGCGGCACATATTCCTACGACACCTCCGACTGGCGCAAATATATCCTCTCCGCCCGTGCACACAATGTAAGCAAGGTGGACGGCAAGTACCAGAACCGCCACGACTACGAACCTGAGGCGGACCTGGAATACTCCCGTGAGCCGATGGCAAACCGCTGGGTGAGCAACGACGACTGCGATTTCGGTGAGGGCTGGTATGACGAAGGCTTCGGTGATGAGGCCGGCAGGGCCGACCGCAATGTGGAGCAGTACCGCGCACTGACATTCATAAAGGACAGATACTGGATACTGTTCGACATATTCACTCCGAAAGACGGCACATCGCATCAGTACGACAGTTATTTCCACTTCAATACAGACAGATACCTCATGGACGGCAACTGCGTGATGTCGGATGACGAAGGGGCGAACATCGCCATCATCCCTTTACGCAAGGATGCCAAAGTCTGGGTCATCAGCGGACAGACAGATCCCGAACTGCAGGGATGGTTGCCTCTGTGGACCGAGGACGGCTATGTTTACAACCCTGTTGCCACCCCTGCATTCAGTTACAACGAAGCGGGGCAGAGCGTGTCTGCATACATCCTCTACCCGCTTAAACCAGGCGAAAAAAATCCGGTGAAGTCGGTACGCGCCAAGGGCAACACCATCGAGCTGCGTTTTGCCGACGGCGGGAAAGACCTCATAACATTCTCCGTTGAGGGCAATCGGTTGCGCACCCTCTCCTTCAAGTCAGGGAAAAAGAGGTTCTCTATAATCGGCGACTAATTTTCATCTTTATCATATGCAACGGAGAATTAATCCAATGAAACGTCAATTATCGATTGTCTGTGCCATGATTCTTCTGGCATCTTGTTCGTCTGTCAGTCCGGACTGGGTCATCGGGCCTTTCGAGCGTATCGTGGGGGATGCGGTGATAAAGCCGGACACTTCAAAAGTCTTCTTCTGCCCTATGCGCGGCGAGATGGTCAGATGGCAGGAAAGCGATACTTTCAATCCGGCCGCAACTCTCAAGGACGGCAAGATGGTCGTTCTCTTCAGGAGCGAGGACAACAGCGCTACGGGCATAGGTTCCCGTACGTCGAGGATAGGCTATGCCGAGACTGAGGACGGAGTGAATATGTCGATAGCTCCCGAGCCGGTTCTCTTCCCGGCTGATGATGCCCAGAGGGATCTTGAATGGCCGGGCGGATGCGAGGACCCGAGGGTGGCCCGCACGGAAGACGGCCTGTACGTCATGCTGTATACCTCGTGGAACCGGGACACGCCGCGCCTCTGTGTGGCAACTTCGCGTGACCTTGTGCATTGGGTCAAGCACGGCTTTGCGTTCAGGGACGCCTATGAAGGCAGGTTTGCCGACATGCCCTGCAAGTCCGCTTCCATCGTGACGAAACTGAATGCGGATGACGAACTGGTAATAGAGAAAATACAAGGCAGGTACCTGATGTATTGGGGCGAGAACTTCATCAATCCCGCAGTTTCCGAAGACCTTGTCAATTGGACTCCCATTCTTGACGGGGACGGGAATCTTCTTAGCATAGTTGAGCCCAGGGAAGGCAAGTTCGACAGCGACCTGACCGAGTGCGGCCCTCCCGCTGTTCACACGAAGGATGGTATAGTTCTGATTTACAACGGAAAGAGCAAGGAGACCGGGGCATATTGCGGCGGTCAGGTTCTTTTCGATTCAAATGATCCTCTGAAGGTGCTTGCACGCACGGACGATCCTTTCTTCGTACCTGAGGCCGACTTTGAAAAGACAGGACAGTACGTCGATGGTACCGTGTTCTGCGAGGGCCTGGTAAGATACAGGGGCAGCTGGTATCTCTATTACGGTTGCGCTGACTCCTTCGTCGGGGTGGCCGTATCCAGATGAACCTGACATCCTTTGCTTCAATCCTTCCAAGCGCCCACTCTTTTATTGTTCATCATGCATGTTAGCATGTCAGTTCAGTTATATGCGGGTGTTACTATTAAATATCATTGATTATCTGTTCAAATGCAAAATACAGCGTACAGCGGAATTGCTTTGACACCGTTGGCGAGTCCGAAATTCTTTCCGGATATTCTGTATGCCAAAGATGCTCTGTTATCTTTCTTTTCATATTGTTCAACTGTAGCTAAATATACCGTTAACTATGAAATAATCAAAATATGTATGATAAATTCATACTTTTAGATTATTTTTAGATAGTATGAACACTCATTTCTACCTGATTTCGTAGAATTCCATAATGTCCAGCATCTTGAAACGGATGCCGTCGATGAATGCCGTCCAGCTCTCGTGGAAATGGCCGTAAATCCAATTCCGTACAGGGAGTTCAGACTGCTTGATGTATTCGAATGTTCTGTCCATGGTCTGCCGTTCCGTTGCCACATCGTCCAGAAGTGTCGGGTCCATCTCCGCCCATTCGTGAAGAAAGGCGTGATCCTGCTTTTCGCAGAATGAAGGAGCAGTATGCGTAACGATGGTATCAATGGGAAGAGTTACAGAGTCAATGGCCTCCTTTGAGAACACAGGGGCTTCATCTGGCCAATAATAGCCGGTTTGCGACAAAGCATATCTCACCTGCTGCTTCATGCGGTGTTCCCTGTCGATGCTGATGGCTCCGCCAATGCACAGAATGTTGTGGTTGCAGGCAGAAATGACAGAATAATCCGGGACAGTACGCCATCTCTTGTAACCAATCCTTTCTTCATTGAAGTATGCAGGATTATCGTGGTTGCCACGGACAAAGACTATCCAATTATTTGCTTTGCGAAGGTGCCCTGCATCTTTGTTGTAGACCTGCTCGTAGTACGCCGGCTTGTCAAAGCCGAAACCGCAATCCCCGGCTACAATGAGCAGAGTGTCAGTCATCTGATACTGTGAGCACATTTTGTAGACAAGTGTATGAAAATCCCCGTGGATGTCTCCGCAGACAACCACGCTTTTCGCTTCGGGATAATCAAATAGTTTGCTCATAATTATTCGTGTACGACCAGGAATCATTTACCATGATAGGGTGGCACAATATCAAATTTAGTAAAAATCCGCGGAATATAAAAGCGCGGCTCTAACAATTTGTTTAATTGGATATTATTTTATAGATTTGCAATTCGTAAATCGTGAATTAATATATGAATTTAATTGAGAAACAAGCCGTTATGAGACCGCAGGATGTGGTGATTCTTCTGAAAAAGATATCTAGGAACGGTCGCAATATGAACGGCAAACAACTTGCCGCGTCGTTGAATATCAGTGCCGCTGAAGTATCTATGGCAATGGAAAGGAACAGAGCGGCACAGCTGGTTGATTCAACAAAGCAGTACATCAACATTCTTGCTCTAAAAGATTTCATTGTTTACGGTCTAAAATATTGTTTCCCGACTCAGCCTGGTAGGATTGTTAGAGGAATTCCTACAGCATCTTCCGCTTCTCCCATAAGGGAAGAAATCGTATCAAACGGAGAATCTTTTGTTTGGAAGGATCCTTCCGGTCCAGTTCGCGGGCAATCAATAACCCCCCTCTTTCCCAGCATAGTTAAAAATGTCTCGGAGGATCCGGATTTCTATGCGCTACTGGCAATTGTTGATTCCATCAGAATTGGCAAATCAAGAGAGAGAAATGTGGCTATCGAGTTGTTGGACAAATATCTTCAAGATTATGGATCAGAGAAGTAATGATGAACGTGTTCTCAATATATCGGCAGCGCTTGAGGAACTGAACGATGAAGTTGTATATGTTGGAGGCTCGGTGGCGCAATATTATTCAAAGGACGCTGCTTCGCGTAAACTTCAGACAACATTCGACGTTGATTGCGTTATAGATATATCAACGTATGAGGAATATAACGAGTTTCAGGAAAAGTTGTATCGAAAGAAGTTCAGGAACGACGATTCAGAAGGTGCCCCTGTTTGCAGGTTCGTTTTCAATGACGAAAAGGTGGATGTAATGCCCAAAGTGTATATCCCTCTGACAGGAGACAGCAATAGTTGGTATTCAGATGGCATCAAACACCGTATCTCTCACGATATCAACAGTCAAGAGACTGAAAAAGGAGTTCGGGATATGAATTTTTGGAGTTAAAAACTCCAAAAGTATCAAACCAGTGAAATGCTTGACAATATGTTATTTCGTAAACCTCGCTATCCTCTCATTTACTGTTCTAAGATAATGACGCCTTGCCTTGTCACTGAAAAAACTGCGGCTGACAAGGTCTGAAGACGCCCGGGGGAGCTGCATATATTTATCCAGAATCTTGGAGGCACGGGATTCAAGAATGCCTATGTGGGCTCCGAAACGCTCGAAGTCCAGACGACAGGGATGTCCGGTCCTTTCGTATATATCGCTGCGTTCGATGTTCGGTGAAAGACCTCCATCCAGCCCCAGGTCATCCCCATTCACATGGACGCTTGTATTCAGCAGGTCATATGCAGGAGCCAGGCGATAATCCTCGCCCTGAAGGATCAGGGAGAAATTCTTCAGATGGTCATCACCGTTCGCATAGATGTAGTTGAACACCACAAGGTCAAAGAATCTCTCCATATCCACCATCCAAGCAGAAACATTCCTTCTTATCGCCACTGCTATGTCCTCGTAGCATCCGCTATACTTGAAGTGTTTCCCATCCTTCTGCTCGTTGCGCCCAAGAACCGATGCAAAGTCCTCCATAGGAAGTTTCGTTCCATCGGGCAGTATGTCAAAGCGCTTTGTAATGTACACAATCTCGCCTTTTGGCGTGAAGCAAAGCCCGTTTTCTGCTGTCATGATTCCATACACCTGAGAAGCGATCTGCATTGTCAGATTCTCATTTGCGGGAATCTGCTTGCGTTCCACAAGGGTCCTGTCCCACGGTGCCGGTTTCAGAATATATGTCGAGCGGTCATCGTCCCCCGCAATCCGTATCTGGGAATCCTTCAGGACGGCAGGAAACTTTTCCTGGACCCCGGATACCGATATTCTGTGCATAGCTTCGGCGACTTCCCCGCCGGTACGGAACTCATCCATATTGAAATCCAGAAGGTGGCTTATCTTCCGGCCGTCGAAAAGAGCCTTGCGGGCTTTGGGACTGTATGTTGAAAAACCTGCTGCCAGATTTGACGGGCAATTGACTATATCTATCATAACTGTATGGCTTTAATGTGAACAGCACCTATGAAATCCTTACCGGCCATAGCTGAAAGCAGGCCGAAGAAATCCTTTTCGTCAATTCTCATACGCCGGCAGATAATGCTGCGATTGGCTCCTTCCGGCAGCATATTGGTAAAGAACGGGAAAAGAGACTCCGACTCGAATATCTCTTTATTCTTAGGAAGAGTCACCGATATGGACTTCCCTCCCGATAGCAGATAGTCCGGATCATAGCGGAACTCATATCCTCTTCCGGGATGCCGTTCAGTCAGTACTCCGGCTTTTTTATCATTGTAATATACATTCAGCTGTCTCATTATTCTTCAATGATTGTGTTTCGCACCCTGTAAATGATTTCCATTCCGAGGACATCCATTATCCTTGAAACGGTAGTGATTGAAGGATTGCCCTTTCCCCTCTCGATACTCTTTATCGTAGCCAGACTCAGGCCCGACATTTCCGAAAGGTCATTCTGGGACAGGGAAAGTGTCTTACGGCGTTTCTTTATCGTGTTCTGTAGATTCATAAGTCTATTATATTGTACTTTTAGCACAAAAATAGGGTTATTTATTGTTATCACCAAGCAAAAGTATATTTAAATAAACCTTTTTATGAAAATTATGATAATATTGTTTGAGTACGACCAAAAGTGTAATAAAATAAACTTTAAATTCTCGCTGAGAACCATTCTGTTATATCCGAATCTTCGATTGTTGCGCCCCACTTGTCAGGGTGGAAAATCCGCGCACGAGTGACCCCTTAAACCAAAGCAGATTGACCCTCTTTTTTGAAAGTGACTCCTCCTACAGGATTAGCCACGCTGCGCGTGCCTCTTCCTGGGCGTCGTCACGGCAAAGTTCTTCAGAAAGCCCTGCAGCCTTCGGCTGCGTACGGCTTTTATTATGTCATCCCTTATGTGAGCAACCTCCCAACGGGATGGTATAAAAAAGCCTCGCAACTGCGTTGCGGGGCTTTCTTTGAGCTTTGCTCTGGTGACTCCTACAGAATGGGGTTAATCCTTTGATTTACAGGATATTACAATCAATTCTCGGAGTAATTCTGGCTATTTAAGTCTTTGTTACTCTGAATGTTGCTGAAATACCGGTATCATTTGACTCCGGTAACTTACT
>JAKSKH010000046.1 GCA_024401855.1 Bacteroidales bacterium
TCCGGCCACCTTGGCCGAAAAGCGTGCAAAGATATAGAAAATTTCTGAAAATCAGTAATAAATGGTCAAATTTGATTATCTTTCGGTAATAATTATAATATAATGGTTAGAAAGAGTATTGCCTTTTCATGGCTGTTGGCTGCAACCGTATCCATCCCATCCATGGCCCAGACAGCCGGAGAGCCGTATGAGGAGCTCGACAGATTTCAGGAAGAAGCGGGAAAGCTGTCCATCCTGTACAGGGGCAAACGTGCAGAAAAGTACAATTTCGCATACAACGGGAATTATTTCTGGGACAGCCCGGCATTCCAGACAGGAGACATATCATACAACGGCAAACTGTATCGCAACGTCAAATTGAACATTGACGCATCCCGGCAGATACCGATGGCATATTTCGGAGAAAGCATGGTGGACATAGCGCTCGTGCCGGAACGGGTCGAATGGTTATCAATGGGGGACAAGCGCTTTGACAACCTGAGGCTGGCAGGCGTCCCGGAGGCGGAAGAAGGTTTTTTTGAACTCCTCTATGACGGCAGAAACAAGTTCTACCGGAGAGTCAACAAATACAAAAAGGTCAGCACGTCATCCGTGAACGGAGATGCCATCGGCTATGACGACCCCAAGTACAGGGATGAAGTCCTGACTTATTTCGCAATCAACATCAGGTATTTCCTCCTGACTGAAGACGGCGTCCTCGTGCAGGTCAAGGGCAAGTCCACTATCTCCCGTGCGTTCCCAGAACACAAGAAGGAGCTGAAAAAAATCGATTCCGACGGTCTGGCCGATTATTGTATCAACGCCCTTGAATATCTGGAAAAATGAAAAAAGGTCTGTTTCTCCTTTCTGCCGCCGCGCTGTTTCTTTCCTCTTTCCAGAGCATCCGCGCACAGGACATCCTTGAAGTAAAGAGAGTTGAACTGGACTCGCTGGTCTCTTTCATAAAGAAGGAGATCACCCCGTCCGTTTTCCATATCAGCAATCCTCAGGACCACGCTACTTTCGATGTCAGGGCTGAGCGGGACGGCTTCATCGACGCTACGGCCACTGCGCTGGAGGCCAAGGGCTACAAGCTCAGCAAATACGACAAAGGCATATATATCCTTCACGGCAAATCTATCAAGCCGGCACTGCCCGCCGGATACTTTGCATCCGGCAGCGGTGCGAGGGACGACTCTGCTATGCTTGAATACCTTGCCGCACAGAATCTCACAGTCACGTTCCAGAACAAGATATACGAGATAGGAGACCCGGACTCCGGAAAGACCGGAAAGGCCTATCTGAGCGGCCATGTTAGAGACTTATCGTCAGGCGAGCCCCTGGTTGGCGTTTCCGTTTACGACAACGCCAACAGCTACACGATGACGGACAATGCCGGCTTCTACAGACTCCTGCTCCCTATCGGAGAAAACGTCATCAATTTCAGCGGTTACTCAATGGAAGACGCCCGATACAACGTGGTCATGCACGATGACGGAGGACTGGATATCGTGATGAAGGAGAAGGTCACAGCCTTGTCCGGAGCAGTTGTATCGGCAGACAGAATATCCAATCACAGGGATGCCAGGATGGGTATTGAGAAGGTTCACATCAATATCGTGAACAAAATACCTACCGCATTCGGAGAAGCCGATGTCCTCAAGGTCGTACTTTCGCTGCCGGGCGTAAAGTCCGTCGGGGAAGCTTCCAGCGGCTTCAATGTCAGAGGCGGATCGACTGATCAGAACCTTATCCTCTTCAATGACTGCACAATCTATAACCCTTCACATATGTTCGGCGTCTTTTCCGCTTTCAATACTGACGTCATCAATGATGTGGAACTCTATAAAAGTTCTATTCCTGCCCAGTACGGCGGAAGGATATCATCCGTGCTGGAGATAAAAGGGCGCGAAGGGAACTCCAATAAACTCACCGGATCCCTGGGCATAGGCCTTCTGACCGGAAGATTCCACCTCGAAGGACCGATAAAAAAGGGAAGGACGACATTTATTGTCGGCGGACGCACGACATACTCCAACTGGCTTCTCAACCTTATTCCGAAGGGTTCAAGCGCATATTCCGGAGGACGCGCGGGCTTCAGCGACTTCAATGCGAGCATAAGTCACAAGGTAAATGAAAAGAACTCCCTGCATGCTTATGCATATCTGTCAAGGGACAATTTCTCTTTTGACGGGGATACGTCTTTTGCCTACGCAAACATCAACGCCGCGCTAAGGTGGCGCAGCCATATAAACGAAAGGAATACAATGGACCTTTCCGCTGGATATGACAATTACCACAGTTCCATAGACAACACATTCAACGAGATGTCCGGATATACCGTTAAATCCGGTATCCGCCAGGGGTTCCTGAAGCTCGCATTCACTTCAACCGCTTCCGAGCACCATACTTTCTCATACGGCCTGAACAACATATACTATATGCTCAACCCCGGAAAGAGAACCCCTCTGAAGGGTGTAGAGTATTCGCTTGTCAAAGAGATGCAGATTCCCGAGCAGAATGCCCTGGAGTCCTCCCTTTACTTCAGCGACAACTGGACAGTGGATGACAGGCTTTCTTTTGATATGGGGCTCCGGCTGTCAGGCTTCCTTGCCCTGCACCCAAACAAATTCTATGGCGCCCCCGAGATAAGGTTGTCCGGGAAATACTCTTTTAGGGACAATCTATCCGTAAAAGCGGGATTCAACAGCATGACACAGTACATCCATCTGATTTCCAACACGTCTTCCGTCTCCCCTATGGACTACTGGTTCCTTAGTGGCGACAAGGTCAAACCGCAACAGGGTTGGCAGGCGGCATCGGGTCTGTACTGGACTGTTGCGGACGGGAAGGTCGATCTGTCATTGGAGGCATATTACAAGCGGAGTTCGAACTATCTCGACTACAAGTCGGGAGCCACGCTGATCATGAACCCGAATCTTGCTGATGACGTTGTAGGCACCTATTGCAAGGCCTACGGAATCGAGCTTATGGTCAAGAAACCTGTCGGCAAGCTCAACGGATGGGTATCCTATTCGTACTCGAGGGCCCTCATGAGAGAAATGGAAGACCGTGGTGTCGAGACCATCAATAACGGTCAGTGGTACAATGCCCCGCACGACAGGCCGCACGATTTCAAATTCGTCGGCAACTACAAGTTCACTCACAGATATTCCCTCTCAATCAATATCGACTATGCTACCGGACGTCCTGTGACAGTGCCTATTGGCCAATATACCTACTGGGGCGGCAAGAGGCTGGCGTACTCCGAAAGAAACGCGTTCCGCATCCCGGACTATTTCAGAATGGATGTGGCGATGAACATCGAGCCGAGCCACTATCTAAAGAAGCTCACCCATCTTTCCTTCACTATCGGAGTATATAATGTAACGGGGCGCAAGAACGCCTACTCCGTATATTACACAACTGACGGCGGCGGAGAGCCGACAGGGCATCTGCTTTCAGTCTTCGCCTGTCCCGTCCCATACGTTAACCTTAACTTGAAATTCTGATGAGAAATACGATAAAGCATACACTTTTGGCTCTGGCGCTGCTGGTCACCGGCTGCACTTACCCGTTCGACATAGAGTTCAAGGAATCCGACGGCCGTATGGTGGTGGAGGGGAACATAATCATCGGAGGAAGGACTACCATTTATGTTTCAAGTTTGAATGATCTGTCCAGCGATGTCCGGAAACCGGCTCCGGATGTTTCCGTCATGATTGAGAACGAATCCGGCACCGCTTTCTACCCTACTGTCATAGGACACGACACAAAGGATGCCCGCACGTTATATGCCTTCGATATGGAAAAAGCGCCTTCTGACACCAGATACAGACTGCGCATATTCAACAAGGACAATCAGCACAACTACGAGACGCCTTGGTGCGAAGTGCAGAAAGGCGCAGTGATCGACAGGCTTTCGTACATACCCGAGCCGGAGAAGGCCAGAATGGCAATTGCAATAAGCCTTCACAGCGAGACCGAGAGCTATTTCCAGTGGAGCTATGAAGAACATTGGGAGTACCACGCTCCATACAGGGCAAACTGCTTTTACATTCCAAATCCGGATGACGGGATAGGTTCCGTGGCCTTTTTCCAAAACGGAGAGAATACATATTACTGCTGGTCGAAGAACAATTCCAGCGAGCTGCTTATCTTTTCTACCGAAGGCCAGAAGGAGGACAGGTTCGAAGACCTTGAATTCCACCTGATTCCACAGACAAGTGACAAACTGTCCATACTTTACTACATTGAAGTCACGTTGCAGACACTATCAAAGGACTGCTACACATATCTGAACAATATGAAAAGCAATTCCGACTATAACGGCAGTCTGTTCGCTCCCACGCCCAGCGAGATGGCCGGCAATATCCATTGCACCGAAGACCCGTCGGAGCAGGTCATCGGCTTTGTCAACTGTTCCCAAGTCAGCAAGGCCCATCTGTTCATAGACAACAACGTCACGGATTTCTATTTCAATCCGCGCACCGCCCTCCCTCTTCCGCAGGAGCTGTCCAAGGATGTCTGGCAGTTTTCATATTATTCCCTCAATATGATTCCCTTCTCCATGATGGAAGACGGGTCATCCGTTCAATGGGTGGACAGGAGCTGCGCCGACTGCAGGGTCAACGGAGGCACAAAAAACAAGCCGGCTTTCTGGCCGAACAGTGATAAATGACAATGATTATGCACAACCGATATTTGCTTTTAACCTTGCTCCTGCTATCTGTGTCCGTTTTCACGGCATCAGCGGGCAACCTCCGCGAAAGGGTATATCTTTCCACGGACAGGAACGTATATGTAGCGGGAGACGCACTGTATTGCTCAGCATACTGCATGGACGTCAACACTGGAAGGCTTTCTGATTTCAGCGGCATCGCATACTTTGAGATCCATTCCGGAAACGACATGGTCCAGACCGGCAAGATAGCAGTAAGAAAAGGACGCGGATGCGGCAGGATCACTCTGTTGAACACCATTCCCACAGGCAACTACAAAATTGTGGCATATACCTCCCAGAGCAGGAACGAACCGGGATTTGACTATGACCTATCCTCCAAGACCATATCCATTTTCAACACACTGTCGACAGCCAGGGTGGAAGGAGGAGTGGACGTAGTTGCAGACGACAGCTATCCGCCTGCCCGCCCGATGAGCCCTGCAGCGGACGGGAATGACGTCGGCATGGAAGTGCGAACCGATTCCTCTGCGGACGGATATTTCCCGGTGAAGATCACGAACAACAGTTCGGAAACTGTCTTTATGAATGTCGGCATCCGTCATATCGACGGAATAGCATCTCCGGAGAATAAAGGCATCGCCGGATTTGTCGCAGGGGTGCGCGGCATCAAAGGGACAAGCCCGGAATTCATTGACAACTACGTGCCGGAATATGAAGGGGAAGTTATCAGGGCCAGGGTTTCCGGCATGGACCAGGCAGGGTTGGCAGGCATCGCAGGCAAGTACGCCTTCTTCTCCACCCCCGGAGAGACACCGTCGACATATTCTTCCGTCATCGGTGAAGACGGCACCGTCAATTTCTTTACTGACAACCTCTATGGTGACAGGGAGGCTTTCCTGGAGATAGAAGGTCTTGCTAAAGATCAGGTATGCCATCTGGAACTGGAGTCCCCTTTTATAGACGTGAAGGTCACTTCCGCTGAAAAGCTGGCCATCTGTCCGGGACTGGCCGCTGACCTTGAGATGAGGAGCGCGAGCATGCAGATTTCTCAGTACTTTGATTCTGACACCTTGTTTGAAAAGCTTCCGGTCGGGAATATCAACATGTTCGATGACAGAGCTATCTGCTACAATCTTGATGACTATACAAGGTTCCCCGTTATGGAGGAGCTGTTCATCGAATATATCAAGGAAGCGAGGGTGGTCAGGGATGGCGGTTCCAGACAGATACAGGTTAGAATCAGAGAAAGCGGGACCGCTTCATACGTCAACGACAAGTCTCTTATGATGGTTGACGGCATCCCCGTCTATGACCATGAGAAAATTCTGGAATATGACCCTCTGCTGGTTGAGCGCATTGACATTTATCCGAGCACCTATGTTTTCGGCATACGCAGTTTCACCGGGGTGATCAATTTCATAACATACAAAAGAAGCCTGCCTTCAATGTCTTTTGATGACAATGTGAGAATCGTCAACTTCCAAGGCCCGGCATATCCTCAGGCATTCACCTGCAGCGGAGTCTCAGACTCCTATCCCGATTACAGGCAGACCCTGTACTGGCAGCCTCTGGTTGAAATAAAACCGGGAGCCTGCATTGAATTCAAATGCAAACTCCCGTCTTATAATGGAAATTTTGAAATCTTTGCGGAAGGCATCAGCAGTAACGGTGATGCCGTAACCGGCAGCATGGATTTCCTACTCTGACACCGCTTCTTCCACCGGGGCAGGTTCCACGGCCTCAACCGGCTGCTCCGTCTCAGCCACAGGATCCTCAACAAGTTCGACCTCCGGTTCGATAGCTTCAGCCTTGTGCCTTGGAAGACCGGCCCAGCCGAGATTGTCAGTCAGGAACAGTATTCCGCCCACGATGACAAGCA
>JAKSKH010000047.1 GCA_024401855.1 Bacteroidales bacterium
GAAGGAAAGCAATGTGAGGTTTTTCAATTTGAATGTGATAATTTCGGTGAGGGATTTGATTGTTTTTTCTCACCATTTGTCGTTTGTGACGCGGTTGGTGAGCAAAAAGGCCGTTTCTCTCACCGATTCCGGCTTCACTGGTCTTGCCGCACTGATGCGGGAGCTCTTTCCGGGAGGCCTCAGCGCTTTCTTTTCCACTCGTTGGGAGTCATTCCCTTGAATTTTTCGAAAGATTTCTTGAAGTTGCTGCGGTCGTTGATGCCAACGGTTTCGGCAACTATTTCGTAACTCATGGACGGGTTCTCCTCCATTATCCTGCAGGCCTCCTCTATCCTGAGCCTCTGCCGCCAGCTGCGGAAGTCTTCCCCTATCACCTGTCTGAAATATTCCCTGAAGGTCAGGATGTCTGTGTCCAGGTCTTCCGCTATGCTTTCCGTTGACACATCAGATATCGTGTAGTTCTTTTTGTCAACCCATTTCTTCAGTACAACACCAAGTTTGTCCATTGAGCCGAAGCTTTGTCTCCGGCTTTTTTTTATGTCCAGGCTGTCGTAGAGCTGCGATACAAGATTCATGTTGTAGCCCTGGGCAATGAACAGGATGGCCACATAGATGTAGAACATCACATACAGTATTCTCCAGATATGGAATATTCCTCCCGAGAACGGCACGGCTATGAGCAGGGCCATTCCCGCCGCTATTGCAGATATGAACATGTTCTTGTAGCGGCGCATATAGTTGAATTCTTCCGAGTAGTAGTCTTCCAGCTTGATGGTGGCTTCCCTGTATTCCTTCACGGCAATGCGGCAGATATGTATGCTCTGACCCACGCCGGCGGTGAATCCTGCGATGAACAGGGCCGCGAAGGCCGATGGGAAGGCGAAGGCCGAGGCTACGAGCAGCAGATTGAAGAAGGCGTATGCCAGGCAGTTCATTAACACGAACCTCCGGCTGATTCTGGTGGGGTTGGCAAAGAGGATGGACACGAAGCCCATAAGTATGTTCTGGGTTGAGCAGGACCAGAAGAAGAAAACGTCAAACACCATTTTGGGAACCGTGAATATGGAGTTCAGAAGGTTCCCCGCCATGGAAATGAACAGAGACAGGACCAGGAGCCGGCGCGCTGTGCGCTGCTTTCCGCAGGCCGAGCATCTCCTGGGATGGAGGAACAATATCATTATGGCCAGGGTAAACTGTACTGCAGCCGTTGCATAGCCTAAAATCAAGTTGATGTCCGATGCCGCCATTTTGTTGTTTTTTATTTGGTCAATAATGCGGTTTCAACCGCACGGAATGGCAGATTCCAAATATTGTACCACGTACAAAATGTCACTCCTCACGAAATACTCCTCTTCGTACAACGCCTCATCGGGCCAGACACTGCATTTTTGCGGCACAAAACGAAACGATGAAAACGAATTTGAGAAAAAGAATAGTGATGAGCCTTGCCGCAATGATGATATCGGCCGTTCATATATATGCAGAAACCTTGCCGCCGGCTGTGATTGCCGCGGAAGGCAGGAAGATGCCATCGATACTCTGCCCGGCCGTGTGCGGGAGCAGTCCGTTCGGATTGAAGCTGCCCGATGTGCCCGGCAGCTCAGTTTACGACATCCCGGACGATGAAAAGTCTTTCCGGATGCTGCTTAAGACCAACGGCCTGTACGATCTGGCGCTGACTCCCAACCTGGGCCTGGAGATAGAACTGGGAAAGGGATGGACCATAGGCGGCAACGTTATGTACGGATGGTGGACAGACAGGAGCCGCTTCTACTGGAGGGCTTTCGCCACAGACATCGATGTGCGCAAGTATTTCGGGGAGAACCTGAGCGGCCATCACCTGGGCCTGTACGCGGGCCTGATGACCTATGACTTCGAGCTGGGCGGACGCGGCTTCATCTGCGACTGGCGTGACAGGTGGGGCAAGTATGCGGGCATAGACTACGGTTACTCCCTCCCCGTGGCGAAGAACCTTAACATAGACTTTACGCTTGGTCTCGGCTATGCCGGAGGAAGATATAAGGAGTACCTGCCCGATTTCAGCGGTTTTGACAATAAGTGGCACTACGTGTGGCAGTCGACCGGCAACCTCCATTATTTCGGCCCCACACGCCTTGAGATAAGCATTGTATGGATGCTGGACCTTGCCGGCAAAAGAAAATAAGATATGAAAGTGAATAGATTTACAGCCATAATGATGATACTTGTTTCCGCTGTCTCCTGCCAGCACAAGGATCTGTGCTACGACCATCCGCACAACGGGAAGCTCAGGGTTGTGTTCGACTGGACCAAGGCATCGGGAACCGTGGATGAGAATATGGAACTGTTCCTGTTCCCGGACGGAGGCGGCCCCGCGCTGCACTACCAGTTCTACAATATGAGCGGCGGTGTGATAGAGGTTCCTGCGGGAGTTTACAGGGCGGTGTGCGCAAACGCCGGCGCCGGAGCCAACCGCTTCGAGGGGACATCAGCCTCTTACGGAGAGTTCAAGGTGACGACGCGCGCGGTCAACAAGGCGGGGGACATCATCGTAGAGCCGGATATGCTCTACAGCGACCACCTCGGTGACGGGATAGACATAGACGGCGTGTCGGAGCAGACCCTGGTGATGTATCCGGTGCAGAAGACTCCGAGATACACCGTAATACTCAGGAATGTGCGCAACCTGAACGGCGCGAAGAGCTGCGCGGCCTCGCTGTCTAACCTTTCCTGCGGATATCTGGCCGCCCTGGACGAGGCGTATGACGACTCCCATATCCAGAACTTCGACATGTCGCGCTCCGGCGAGACCGAGCTTGAGGGTCCGTTCATCTTTTTCGGACACAGGCACGGCGGACAGAGGGCCCACATCCTGATGCTCGACTTCGCCCTTCAGAACGGCAGCGACATGACCTGCACGGTGGATGTCACCGAAAGGATGGCGGAACTGGCCCGGGAGGGATGCATGACCGGAGATATAATCATAGACTTGAACATAGATATACCAAAGCCCATTTCCAACGGGTCGGGTTTCCAGCCTACCGTTGACGGATGGGGAAATGAAGAAATCAACATCAACAATTAAACTTTTTAAAAAATCATGAAAAAAAACTTTTACTCTCTTGCCGGCGCGGCCGTTGTTCTGGCCCTGGCAAGCTGCAACAAATCAGAAGTGACAAGCGTGCCCGTGCCCGATGCAATCAGCTTCCGCACCCACGTGGGAATGGCTACGAAGGCGGCCCCGAAGACTGCTTTCGCCGCGGGAGACAAGTTCAACGTGTGGGCATCGTACGACAATGCAGGCTCTGTTTCCAGATACTTCCTGGACAATTTCAAGTTCGACGGATCCTACTGGTATTCAGACAGCACTCCTTACTACTGGCCTTCGGAGGTTGATGCTTCGCATCCTATGACCTTCCACGCTGTGTGGCCCGAGACAGTCGCGAGGCCCCTCGCCGCAGATGCCTTCAGCTATGCGGTCGTTGATGCGGCGGACAGCCAGAAGGATGTCCTCTATGCAAAGCACGTGTCCGCAACCCGCGAGACTTCCGGAGTCAGCCTGAACTTCCGTCACACCCTTTCGCAGGTTCTTGTGAAGGCGAGGAATTCCAGCGGCACCCTCAAGTTCGAGGTAAGCGGAATCAAGATTGCCTACGTTAACAAGACGGGAGATTTCAAGGCTCTGTCCGTGGCATCATCCACAACGGATGAGCGCGACAACGCCAACCTCGCGCAGAGCGACTGGACCGTTACCGACGGCGCCGCGAGCGCATCCAGGTCATACGTTCAGGCCGGAATGTCCGCAAGCGTTGCTCCTGATGCCGCCGCATCCGTCCTGGGCGAGCCGTGGATGCTCATCCCCCAGGTTCAGGCCAAGGCGGACAGTTATACATCATCCGCTGCAGATGCCCCTATGGACGGCGCTTACCTCGCGGTGAAGATGACGGTGAAGAATGCCTCAGATGGCAGCGTGGTTGCATCCGAGCGCTGGTGCTGCTGGCCCGTGGCCCTCAACTGGACTCCCGGTTACAGGTACACCTATGTCATCAATCTGGCGGACGGAGGCTTTGAGGAGACAAACGGGGATGACGGCAACGATGACCTCGACCCTGTTCTCGAGAATCAGGAAATATTCTTTGTCGACTGCACTGTTGATGCCTGGGATGTTTCCGACAACAATGTGATACTCTGACAAAAAACAAGATGATTAAGAAATTCAGAATAATGAAAACTTTGCCGGCATACGTTTTGGGCGTATGCCTGGCATTGTCCTGCAACACTGAGGCCCTTCAGCTTCAGAGTCCGGTGGGCAGCGGCGCAATAGGATTTTCTGTCCTTGAAGGGCAGGACTCCGGCACCAAGGGTATTCCTGCCACTTCGGATAATGTTGCATCGCTTTATGCCGACAATGTCCGGGTTACGGCCTTCCGCGGCACATCCGAGTATATTCCGTCACAGATGCTCTATTCCCCTTCGGGGGAGAATGCCCTCTGGCATACTTCCGAGAGCTATTTCTGGCCGGAAAGCGGAAGTCTGGATTTCTGGGCATGGGCTCCGGCCGATCTGAGCGTGGTCTTCAACGACAGCCGCTCCGCCCTCTCTTTCGACTACAGTCTTCCGGCTCCGGACCCGGAGGAGAAGCAGGATGCCGTGGGCCAGAAGGATATCGTCCTGACCTGGATCCGGGCAAACAGGGATTCTTATGCAGGAGGTGTCCCCCTGGCTTTCGGCCATCCGCTTTCTTCAATTGTGTTCCGTGGCGGCACGTTGCGTGACGGAATTGTCCGAAGCATCTCCCTGCGCAATGTGTATGGCGGCGGCAGCTGCGTCTTTGACGGTTCCGACTTTGTGTGGACTCCGTCCGGCGGGCTCCTCTGCTTCACCCAGATCTTCAACGCCCCCGTGAGTTCGTCACAGGAGGGGGAGCCCATAACGATGGCGGGCTCTACGAAGGGGGAACGCTGTTTCATGATGATTCCCCAGACTCTGGGCGATGATGCCTGCATGGATGTTGTCTTCGATGACGGCAAGCAGGTGCGGACGTACTCGCATTCTCTTGCGGGTTCCGTCTGGAAGCCGGGCATCAGTCATACTTATACCATTTCTCTTTCTTCGGAGACTTCGGATGGAATATCCGTTGAGGAGATTTTTGACAAATACACAAAAGATCACGTGTCTATACGAAATAACGGTGAAACCAGTGTTTACATCCGTGCGATGATAGAGGCCAACTGGGTTGATGCGGAAGGATGTATAGTGGCTCCGTGCGATATCCGCAAGGATGGTATCATTCTGGATTTCAATATGTTCTCCATAGGAGGACGATGGACCGCCCACACTGATGGCTTCTACTACTACAAGAAGGCCGTCCGCCCCGGCCGGAAGACTTACGAATTGTTTACAAGCTATATTCCGGGCCCTGTTCCCGTACCGGGGAGCCATCTGGAGATTACCGTGGCAGCCCAGGCCGTGGAGTATGACGTCAACCAGAAAATGGCAAAACAGGCTTGGGGAAGCGATATCCCCGTTACAGGAGCGGTAGAATGAGTTGTTTTTAAAATAGTTGAAAATGAAAAGAATATTAGTGTTTTTTTTAGCCCTGTTTTCATCCCTTTCCGGTGTTGTGAAGGCGGCCGATTCTGGCACAGCCTCGCTGGAGATTGTCTGCTCCGGTCTCAAAGACGGAGACAGGGCTCTTTATGATGTTTACGGCCCGGATGGCAATAAGATATATTCAGTTGCTCTGCAGGGTTTTGATGCCGGAAAGAGCGTGAGCCGCCGGATCAAGGGTCTCAAGCCCGGTCTTTACCGGGTTGAGGCTACCGGCTGGAACTGGAGCTATGACGAATCGCCCTCCTCGCTCGAACTCACTGTCGGGTCCGGAGAGACTGCGGTGTTCAGTTTCACAAGCTCCAAGCGCCGCGGCCTGTCAACCCATTACGAGAATGGCCGGCTGAACAGCTTCAAGCATCTGTAGGCGGCAGAGGGAAGTGGGCGTTGCCTGCTTCCTGCAAATCGCCTTCCACGGGAGGATGGCTCCGGTGGTGTTCCAGGGCATTCTATTGTGGAAGGTGTCGTCTTGAAGGTTACACCTTCCACGCGATTCCCAGCCAGGTTGCACAGAATGCCCTTTGCCGTGGAAGGTGATTTGCAGGAAGTCATACGGCTTTGCTCCTCCACCCAAATCATCCATGAAACCGGCCATATTTATGGATGATTTGTCAAATTTTTGATTTCGTCCAGAAAATCGCGGGTTTTCATGGATGGTTAAGTCAAAGGGGACATTTGTCAAAGAAGAACATTGTTTCTTCTTTGATTCATTTTAGGATATGGCAGTTCTTTGTTTCGGAAAGATATTCGTTGCCACAATGTTATGCTCGATGACAGGTGCCGCAGAC
>JAKSKH010000048.1 GCA_024401855.1 Bacteroidales bacterium
GCCAGAATTACAGTGGCATATCCCTGGGATATCCTCAGGAACACGAACAGCAGGAACAGTGAAACACCCGTGATGATATCCGGATTAAGCATGGGGATGTTGTTCAGGAAAATCATCGTCTCCCTTTTCCTTCCACGAAGTTTATGGATGCCTATTGCCGCTAATGAGCCCAGAGCCGTCGACAGGAGAGCCGCCGCCACAGCTATGATGACGGTATTCTTCACGGCGGATATCAGCGATGCGCTGCCGTTGATGTTTCCGCTGAACAGATTCTCATACAGCTGTGTGGAGAAACCGGTCCAGTTGCCCATCACACGTGATTCCGTGAAGGAAAAGACAGCAATGAAAACCAGAGGGGCATAAAGCAGGATCAGCAGAATCCAGAGATAGGTCTGCGCGAAAAACTTTTTCATATCAGACTGCTTCCGGCCTCCTCCCCGTCATTTCCTCTGAGCAACGTTGTAGCTCCGATTATCAGCAGCATCACAAAGGCAAGGGCCGCACCGTAATTCCACATTGAAGAATTAATATTCTCCTGGATGATGGTTCCGAACAGCTTTATCTTGTTGTTTGTGAGGAACTCGGATATGGCAAAGGTGCTCACCGTAGGCATGAACACCATCAGGATACCGCTTGTTACACCCGGCATTGAAAGTGGGAAAGTAACCTTCCAGAACACCTGCACCGGGTTGGCGCCAAGGTCCTGAGCCGCTTCCGCATAAGATTTGTCCATCTTCTGAAGAATGGTATAGATGGGATAAATCATAAACGGCAGATAGTCGTACACCATACCGTAAATAAGAGTGCCCTTGCCGAGTTGGAAACCGAGCATGTTGAAAAGTTCGGCAGTGGCCAGAGTTCTCATGAGTGCGTTTATCCACATCGGAAGAATGAAAAGGATAATCGTGACCGAACTCCTGTTATACTTCTTGTTTGCCAGAATCCATGCGGCCGGATAGCCCAGCAGGATACAGAGGACGGTGTTTTCTATGGCCACCTCAATGGAAAGGGCGAAGGTTGACAACGAATCCGAATCGGAGAAGAACCGTATTATGTTTGCGAAAGTGAAGCGTCCGTTGCTGTCCTGGAAAGCGTATACCGCAACGAGAAGCAGCGGCAGCACCACAAACAGAATCATAAAGATGAAGTATGGAAAACTCCAGTTATGCCTCTTGCCCATCGGTTCCGCTTATCTTGATATGACTGGGAGAAATATTGATTCCCACAAGATCTCCCTTGTCCCATATGTCCTGGGTGTCAACGTAAACGTGTCCCCTCCCTTCGGTAAGGACGGTCAGATGGTAATGGTCCCCCTTGTACAGGATAAAGTGCACTTCACCGCCTATGGCCCCTTCCTCACGGTGGTCCATAAGCTCGATCTTGTCGAAGTCCACTTCAGCCTTCACCCTGGAGCCGGGCTCAAAACCCGTCGCATCGCATTCGAAAGATGCGCCCAGGAATTCCACATGGGAGGCGTCCGTCACAACGGCGTCGAAGGTATTGCAGGTGCGCTCCTTGCGCATTACCTGAATATCCGCAGGTTTGATAAGCATGCCTACGGTGGAGCCGACTTCAAATGCGTTGTAGTCCTGAATCTGCAGTTCAAATCCGCTTTCGGTGTTTACGAACATCTCGTAGTGAACGCCTTTGAATGTGCAGCTCCTGACAACTCCGGTAAACTGCGCGCCCTCTGTGCGGTTCATTATGTAAATATCCTCCGGCCTTATGACCACATCTACGGGAACATTGTCACCGAAGCCCTCGTCAACGCAATTGAACTCGTGTCCGATGAACTCAACGCGCCTGTCACAGACCATGGTGCCGTTCAGGATATTGGATTCTCCTATGAAATCGGCCACGAATGAATTTACAGGCTCATTATATATGTCGGCCGGCGTTCCTATCTGCTGGATACGGCCCTCGTTCATGACAATGATGGTGTCGGACAGGGTCAGGGCCTCTTCCTGGTCGTGAGTCACGTAAATGAAGGTGATGCCAAGTTTCTCATGCATCTCCTTCAACTCTATCTGCATGTCCTTGCGCATCTTCAGGTCCAGAGCCGCGAGCGGTTCGTCAAGAAGAAGCACCTTGGGACGGTTGACAAGAGCCCTGGCTATCGCGACACGCTGCTGCTGGCCACCAGACAACGACTCGACGTCCCTGTCTTCATAGTCCGACATGCTCACGAGCTTGAGGACCTTGCGTACCTTCCTGTCGATTTCCTCTTCGGGAAGTTTCTTGAGTTTCAGTCCGAACGCGATATTGTCATACACATCGAGATGAGGGAAGAGCGCATATCTCTGAAAGACCGTGTTCAACGGACGCTCATATGGAGGTATCGAAGATATATCCTTCCCTTCAAGAAGGATGCAGCCCTCATCCGGATTGACGAATCCGGCGATTTGCCGCAGCATGGTGGTCTTACCGCAGCCGGAAGGACCGAGGAGCGTCACGAACTCACCGGTACGTACGTAAAAGTTGATATCGTCAAGTACCTTCTTTCCGGAATAACTCTTGCTGACGTGCTGGATTTCTATAATGTGAGTTTCCATGTCACGCCGAAATTGAACAGAGGAGACTTTAACATGGAATCATATGAAGCAAGCGCGTGGAAGCGCAGCATTTCTATCGGCATCCAGTTGACCACGACACCGCCGAGCCAGTAAGGGTCCCTTCGGATGAGGAAATCCTCATCTTCCTGACCTACGGTCTGGAATGCGACGCGTCCGGTGAACGCCCATTTTTCTGTCGGGGAGAAAGTGGCGTAAAGGAGCTGTGACATGGGAACAGTCTTCGTGAAGAAGTCCATGTACGAATCCCATACAACCTGCCATTTCTCGAAGTTCAGGCTGTGTCCCATGCTGAAGAGCTTCATATAGGACTTGGGCTCCAGCTGATGGAAGTTGAAAGCCATGCGGCCTTCATAGCATCCCGTCTTGCCGTATGCGTGCAAAGTATAGGAATAAAGCCCGCTCGAGAAGGGTCTTTCCCCGAAGGGGGATGTTGTAATATGTGCTGAAAGATTGAAATCCTCGGAAGGCGCCCAGGTGAACTTGCCTCCCCACTGATAAACCTGGAGACAGTTCCAGTATCCGCTGGAGATTTCATAGTATGAATCGAAATCGTAAGCGTCGGTCTCCCACGTACCGGCGGATATGCAATCCTTTCCCAGGGAGATGCGGAACTTTCCGAAATCGTAGCATAGATAAGCCCAGTCAAGCCAGTTTGTTGAACAACTGTACAATGTGTTCCTGTACAGGTCCGCCGGCGTGCTGCTCAACAGATGAGTTGAAACGCTGAAAGAGAGATTGGGGGTGAAACCGCCGTCAACGAGCGCGTAAAAGGAAGAATTGCCAAGGTGATGTCCGGATTCCTGTGAGGAATATTCGGCTCTGGCAACAAACGTCACCTCGGCGTATGCGCCGCGGTCGTCAGCCTCTTGCGAGTGCGCAAGCAAGCCGGGCAGCAAAGCTGCAAGCAATAAAACAAGTTTCTTCATTTCTGCCCATAAAAAATGGATTAGTTAAACTTGGCGGCAAATATAAAGAAAAATATGGTATATTTGCACTTTGTGATGTATAATTTCGATGAAATAACAGACCGTAGCGGCAGCAACGCAATAAAGGTGGACAGGCTTGAATCCGAATTCGGCAGAAAAGACCTCATGCCTATGTGGATTGCCGACATGGACTGGGCGACTCCGGATTTCATCCTCGACGCCCTCCGCAGACGGATGGAACAGCCGGTCTTCGGATACACGCATATCCCCGACAACTACTTCGATGTTGTCTCAAAATGGGTTGACGGGCTTCTCGGCTGGAAAGTGAATCCGGAGCACATCAGGTACATTCCGGGAATAGTCAAGGGAATAGCTTTCGCCGAGCGCTGTTTTCTGGGTAAGGATGACAAGGTGATCATACAGCCGCCCGTGTATCATCCTTTCAGAATCGTCACGGAGAACCTGGGCCACCGTTACATTGCAAATCCGCTCATACCCGTCTATGATTCCGACGGATTCCTCTGTGACTACAGAATGGACTTCGACGGTCTGGAGGAATGCTGCAGGGATTCTCAGAGCAGAATGCTGATTCTGTCAAATCCGCACAATCCGGGCGGTGTCTGCTGGAGCAGGGAGACCCTGAGGAAGGTTGCGGAAATCTGCACGGAATACGGAATTCTCGTCATCTCGGATGAAATACATGGCGAAATGGCCTTCTGTGACCATGCGCCCTACGCATCCGTCTGCAAGGAAGCCGCCATGAACTCAATCAGTTTCCTCGCGCCCTCAAAGACGTTCAACATAGCGGGCATTGTAAGTTCCTACTGCATAATACCCGACGAAAAAATACGCGACCGGTTCTTCAAATATATCGCCGACTGCGAAATAGACTGCCCTTCCATCTTCTCGATCGAGGCCACTCTGGCGGCTTACACAAAAGGCGCGCAGTGGAGAAAGGAGATGATGGAATATCTGAGGGGAAACATAGACTTCACCGAACAATACCTCAGGAAGAATATTCCACAGATACGCGGAATGCGTCCACAGGCATCCTTCCTTGTCTGGCTGGACTGCAGGAAACTCGGACTTGCGCAGGAAAGACTTGTGGACCTTTTTGTAAATGGTGCGGGTCTTGCACTGAATGACGGAACCATGTTCGGAATTCAGGGCACCGGCTTCATGAGAATGAACATAGGATGTCCGAGGGCCACGATTGAAAAAGCCCTTGAAAGATTAAAAACAGCTATAAATAAACTCAACGCATAATGCATACTTTTTTCCTTTCTCTCATGGCAGCCGCTGCCATCATCTCCCACGGAGAGTTGCTTGCAAACGGAAATTTTGAAAACGAAGAGAACCACAGCTACGGATGGCGGGTCAGAAACGGCAAATACGAAATCTCGAACGTAAGTCCCTTCCATGAGACCACGCCCGTATATCTTAAACTTCATTCCAACGGTTCGGCAACCATCGCCAACCGTGGAGAAGACGGAATAAGTGCAAAAGCCGGGGAAGTGTTTCTCTTCTCCTGCTACTGCAAGTCCCAGACAAGAGGAAAAATGATTATCCTCTTCATAGGAGACAACGGCACCGTAATCGGAGGAAAGACCATACGCTTGAAGTCCAACGGGGAATGGAACGAGATAACAGGCAAGTTCCAGGCAAAGGAAGCCTGCAGAAAAGGAAGTCTGGAAATTGTCTTCCCTGAAGGGGATTACCTGATTGACGAAGTTTCACTCATTTCTCAGAACACCCTGAAATAACGTATCCCTTATACTCCGGCCCGCATCAGCACCGGGACGGAGGAACAGACAGGATGATGGACAGGACATCGCTCCATACCGTCATCCTGTCTGTTTCATTCAGAGTCTCATGCCTCATCGAAGGATAAAGTCTTCCGTCCACATCCCTGAATCCGAGTCCCGAAAGGAAATCCATGGATGCCATCCAGGCCTTGTCCGAAATGCGGCAGGGATCCAGAGAACCGGAAATGAAACGGATCGGAAGATCCGGATTTGTCAGATGCCAGCCTTCCCCGGAATAGCAGTCGCTCATCAGTTCAAAAAGATTGATGAACCCGTCCGCGGTGAATGTGAAACTGCACAGAGGATCCTTATGGTAGCATTCAAGGATCTGCGGGTCAGAACACACCCACGCCCTGTCATAACCGTCCGACTTGAAGGCCTTGTTGTATCCGGCAAAACTGATTTTCTGAAGAAGACCGGACCTGTGACGCGGCCCGAGCAGGAATTGAAGAGCTTTGGCAAGGGCCTTGCCGGCGCCCTTGGCGGGATTGTCGGAAGGGGATCCGGAAACGATAAGACAGTCGATGGAAGAATCGTAACGTTTGATGTATGACCTCACTATGAGCGACCCCATGCTATGGCCGAGCAGAATGTATGGAATCCTGCCGAATTCGCCGGCCGCGAAGTCACGGACTGTTTTCACATCCTCCACCAGAGCCAGCCATCCGCCCTTTCCGAAATACCCCAGATCCTCACTCTTGCGTACAGAGGCCCCGTGACCGCGGAGATCGCTGACAATGCATGCGAATCCCTGTTCCGAAAGCCACTCCATCAGAGGATAATAACGTTCCTTGTGTTCTATCATCCCGTGAACAATCTGGACCGTTCCCCTGGGAGAGCCTTCCGGTCTTGTTACGCATACGGACAGCTGAAGTCCGTCATAGCCTGATGAAAGTGTGAATGTTCTTGTTTCCATTGCCGAATTTTGAACGAAATTAAATAAAAACCCCTTCAGTATTCTGAAAGGGGTTTCATGTGGTGCTGACGGGAGTTGAACCAGTGACACATGGATTTTCAGTCCATTGCTCTA
>JAKSKH010000049.1 GCA_024401855.1 Bacteroidales bacterium
AGGATGAACGGACGGATTGCTGCGTGAGGGCAGACGAATGCACAGGTGTTGCACTGGATACAGCTTTCAGGGTTCCATACAGGAACGTCAGTAGCTACTCCGCGCTTCTCGTAGGCAGCAGTACCAACAGGCATTGTGCCATCCATATATGGAAGGAATGCGCTAACAGGGAGGCTGTCTCCGCACTGTGAGCTGACTATGTCGGCTACGTCCTTTACGAATGGGGTAGCGAGGCGGTCTGCGTTAGGATTGACGAACTTGGCGTTGATCTTCGCCCACTCTGCAGGTACCTTGACTTCTGTGTATTCACCACCGCGGTCGATGGCTGCATAGTTCATGTTGACGACGGCCTCACCCTTCTTGCCGTAGCTCTTGAGTGCTGCGTCCTTCATGTATTTGATGGCATCCTCTGCAGGGATGATGCCGGTGATGCGGAAGAATGCGCTCTGGAGGATGGTGTTGGTGCGTCCGCCGAGACCTATTTCAGCAGCTATCTTGGTAGCGTTGATGATGTAGAGCTTGATGTTCTTGCGTCCGATTACCGCCTTTACGAAATCAGGGATGCGCTCGAGAGTCTCTTTCTCGTCCCAGATTGAGTTGAGAAGGAAGCTTCCTCCCTCCTTGATTCCCTTGAGCACGTCATATTTGTAAAGGTATGAAGGAACGTGGCAGGCAACGAAATCAGGAGTGTTTACAAGATATGGTGCCTTGATGGACTTCTTTCCGAAACGGAGGTGTGAGCAGGTGTATCCGCCGGACTTCTTGGAGTCGTAATCGAAATATGCCTGGCTGTAGAGGTCCGTGTGTGTACCGATGATCTTGATGGTGTTCTTGTTTGCTCCGACTGTTCCGTCAGAACCGAGTCCGTAGAATTTACACTCGGTGGTGCCCGGCTTTACGATGGAAATCTCGCTCTTGATAGGAAGGCTCTTGAAAGTCACGTCATCGACGATGCCTATAGTGAAGTCGTTCTTAGGAGACTTGCGGTCGAGGTTGTCGAATACTGCAACGATCTGGGCAGGTGATGTATCCTTTGAGGAAAGTCCGTAGCGGCCACCTACGATGAGCGGTGCATTCTCGCGGTCCTGGAAGATGGTCTTGATGTCCATGTAGAGAGGCTCTCCGAGTGAACCCGGCTCTTTGGTACGGTCAAGGACAGCAATCTTCTTGACTGACTTTGGAAGAACCTTGAGGAAGTATTTCTCTGAGAACGGACGATAGAGGTGAACGGTTACGAGACCGTACTTTCTGCCGTGGTCAGCGAGATAGTCGATGGTTTCCTTGATTGTCTCGGTGACAGAACCCATGGCGATGATGATGCTCTCTGCGTTCTTGTCTCCGTAGTATTCGAACGGACGGTACTGGCGTCCTGTTACCTCTCCGATCTCACCCATGTAGCGGGCTACAACGTCAGGAACTGCTTCGTAAGCCTGGTTGCGTGATTCGCATACCTGGAAGTAAACGTCTCCGTTCTGGTTTGTTCCGCGAGTGACAGGAACCTCCGGGTTGAGGGCTCTCTGGCGGAAGTTGTCAAGCGCCTTCTCGCTTACCATTGCCTTGAGGTCTTCCTCGTCGATGGCCTCGATCTTCTGGATTTCGTGTGATGTGCGGAATCCGTCAAAGAAGTGGAGGAACGGGATGCTGGACTTGATTGTTGAAAGGTGTGCCACTGCTGCGAGGTCCTGAGCTTCCTGCACTGAACCTGAGGCGAGCATTGCGAAACCTGTCTGGCGGCATGCCATTACGTCCTGATGGTCTCCGAAGATGGAGAGGGCGTGGGTAGCGAGCGTTCTCGCTGAAACATGGAAGACTGCAGGAAGCATTTCACCTGCGATCTTGTACATGTTAGGAATCATAAGAAGAAGTCCCTGTGAAGCAGTGAACGTGCTTGTGAGAGCACCAGCCTGAAGGGAACCGTGTACTGCACCGGCAGCTCCGGCTTCACTCTGCATTTCGGTAACCTTTACTGTCTCGCCCCAGAGGTTTTTCTTTCCGTGGGCTGCCCACTCATCAATGTTCTCGGCCATTGTTGAAGATGGCGTGATAGGGTAGATGGCTGCGTGCTCGCTGAACAAGTATGCGATGTTGCTCGCAGCCTGGTTACCGTCACAGGTAATGAATTTCTTTTCTTTTGCCATTGTAATATGTTATTAATTAATAATTGCGTTAAATCCTTCAAAATTACTAATTATTTCCGTAAATTTGAATACCAAATCAAGCATTGTTACGAAATAATGGAAAAAACATGGAGATGGTTCGGGCGTAAGGATAAGATTACTCTTCAGATGCTGAGACAGATTGGTGTCGAAGGCATAGTGACTGCCCTTCATGAGGTTCCGAACGGTGAAATCTGGACTGAGGAAGCTGTCCGTGACCTGAAGGAGTACATAGAGTCATTCGGTATGCGCTGGTCCGTTGTTGAGAGCCTCCCGGTATGTGAGGCCATCAAGTATGCCGGTCCGGAAAGGGACGCACTTATTGAGAATTACAAGGTCAGTCTTGCCAATCTCGGGAAGTGCGGAGTGAAGACCGTATGCTACAATTTCATGCCGGTACTGGACTGGGCACGTACTGATCTCGAACATCCGTGGCCGGACGGGACTACGTCATTGTATTTCGATTATGCGAAGTTTGCTTATTTCGATATCAAGATTCTGGAGAGGGAAGGCGCTGAGAAGGATTTTCCGGATTTCATCCTCAGGAAGGTCGAGGAATTGGACAGGACTATGACCGATGCGGACCGTCATGAGCTGGTGAATACTATCATAGTGAAGACTCAGGGCTTCGTGAACGGCAATATCAACGAGGGCGATAAGGAACCGGTGAGAAAGTTCAAGGCCCTACTGGACCTCTATAAAGGAATTACCCGTGAGCAGTTGAGGGAGAATATGAGGTATTTTCTGAATGCGGTCATGCCAGTCTGCGACAAATATGACATCAATATGTGCGTGCACCCTGACGACCCTCCTATGAACAAGGTCTTCGGTCTGCCCCGTATCGTGACGGATGCGGAAGACATCAGGTGGTTTCTCGGAGCCGTGGATAATTTCCATAACGGCTTGACTTTCTGCGCCGGGTCGCTCAGCGCGGGGGCATACAATGATGTCGTGGCAATGGCCAGGGAGTTCGCACCGCGTACACATTTCGTGCACCTGCGCAGCTGTGACGTGCTTCCTGAAGGAAATTTCATAGAGGCCCCGCATATCGCGGGACGTGCCAATATCCTGGAGCTCATACGTATCTTCGAGAGACAGGGGCGCAATCTTCCTATGAGGGTGGACCATGGAAAGAATATACTGGGAGATGCTGAGGGCGGTTATAATCCGGGGTACGGATTCTATGGGAGAATGTGGGCTCTCGGTCAGGTGACCGGAATGATGGCTGCAGTTGAGGAAGAATTCAAAACCAAAAAGATATGAACGAACAATTTTCAGTAGAAGGGAAAGTGGCTGTAATTACGGGCGCGGCAGGCGCTCTAGGCGGTTCTCTGGCAAGACATTTTGCGTCCCAGGGCGCCGACGTTGTGGCTCTTGTACATCGCCCCGAGCAGGTGGACACAGTCGTTGAGGAGTTGAAGTCACTTGGCGGTAACCCTTGCGGATATGCCTGCAATGTGATGGACGTGGAGACAGTCAGGAAAATCGCTGACGAGGTGGTTGCAAGCCGCGGCAGGGTTGATATCCTTATAAATGTCGCCGGAGGAAACGTGGCCGGAGCCAATGTGATGCCTGACCAGAATTTCTGGGACATGAAGCTGGAGGACTGGGACAAGGTGCTCGACCTCAATTTAAACGGTACGGTTTATCCATGCCACGTGTTCACTGAGATCTTTGCAAAGCAGGGATTCGGATGCATACTCAACATATCTTCCATGGCTGCCTATGATGCACTTACACGAGTGGGCGGATATACGGCAGCGAAGACCGGTGTCTATGCCTTCACAAAGTGGCTGGCTGCCGAGATGGCTCTAAAGTACGGTGAGAAAATCCGCGTCAACGCTCTTGCTCCCGGATTTTTTATAGGTAAGCAGAACAGGGCTGCGCTGCTGAATGAGGACGGTTCTCTGACAGAGCGTTCCCACAAGGTGATCAGCAAGACTCCGATGCGCCGGTTCGGTGACCTTACGGAAGTCAATGGAGCCGCCCAGTTCCTCTGCAGTGATGCCGCATCGTTCGTAACCGGCGTGATTCTTCCGGTTGACGGCGGATTCAGCAGTTTCAGCGGAGTATAGACTATTCGGCGGAAATACGTTTGATCAGGCCCTGAAGCGTTGTTCCGGGGCCTATTTCTTTGAATTCCGTGGCTCCGTCGTGCATCATGTTGCGTACGGACTGGGTCCATTTGACGGGTGATGTCAGCTGGAGCAGGAGATTCTGCTTTATCCGTTCCGGATCCGTTTCCGGCAAGGCTGTGACATTCTGGTAAACGGGGCAGACAGGCTTCCTGACGTCGGTGCGTTCAATGGCTTCTGCCAGTTCAGCTCTTGCAGGCTCCATAAGAGGGGAGTGGAAGGCGCCGCTGACATTAAGAGGAAGAGCTCTTCTCGCTCCGGCCTCCTTCATCAGGCTGCAGGCTTTTTCTACTGCTTCTTTCTCTCCCGAAATTACCACCTGCCCGTCGCTGTTGTAGTTCGCAGGGATGACGATGCCTCCGGCTTTGGTGCAGATTTCTTCCACTGCGCTGTCAGGAAGGCCTATTATAGCTGCCATGGTCCCCGGCACTTTCTCGCAGCATTTCTGCATCGCTTCAGCTCTTGCTGAGACGAGTCTGAGGGCGTCTTCGAAGTCTATGGCTCCGACAGCGGCGAGAGCTGAAAATTCCCCAAGGGAGTGGCCGCCGGCCATGTCAGGAGCGGGGAGACCGGTACAGAGAGCCTGGCAGACTGAATGAAGAAAGATTGCAGGCTGTGTTACTTTTGTGGCCTTCAAATCTTCGTCACCGCCCTCAAACATAATGTCTGTGATGCGGAAACCGAGTATCTCGTTTGCCCTCTCCATCATTTCCTTTGCCTGCGGACTGCTCTCATATAGGTCTTTGCCCATACCTGAGAACTGTGAACCCTGTCCTGGGAATACGTATGCCGTCATAATTCACTGTCTTTTGCTGCAAAGATAATAAAAGCCGGCATTTGTTATATTTTACTTAACTTTGGAATTGTTTTGTAATCATTTTCTGAAATGAATTTTATCGGAAATATTGTCTGGCTCGTTTTCGGAGGCCTGTTGACTTCGTTGCTTTATCTGCTCGGAGGCCTTGTGATGTGCATAACAATAATCGGAATTCCGTTCGGGGTCAAGATTATGAAATTGGGTCTGCTTGCCTTCTGGCCTTTCGGAAGGGACGTGGAAATGGACCCTGCTTCCGGCTGTCTCAGCGCTGCATTCAACGTATTGTGGATAGTGCTTGGCTGGTGGGAGATTGCTTTGGTGCATGCTGTTTTCGGAGTGATCCTGTGCATCACAATAGTGGGAATTCCTTTCGGCAGACAGCATTTCAAGCTTGCCAGACTTTCTCTTTTCCCGTTCGGGTGCAGAATCGTCAGTAAATAACCAATATGACTACTGAAGAGCTTATTTCGCATATCCGGGTTATCCCTGATTACCCTATCAAGGGGATAATGTTTCAGGATGTAACAACTTTATTTATGAATCCCGGTTGTCTGAAGGAGATTTCGGACAGGATTTATGAGATGTACAAGGACAAGGGAATCACAAAAGTTGTAGGCATCGAGTCCAGGGGTTTTGTCATTGGTTCCATCCTTGCCGACAGACTGGGAGCGGGGTTCGTCCTTGCAAGAAAACCCGGGCATCTTCCTTCCCGAAAGTACACGGAGTCATATTCGAAGGAATACGGAGATGATGCCATGGAAATCCACGCCGATGCGATCAATGAGAATGACGTGGTTCTGATTCATGACGATATTCTCGCTACCGGAGGTTCTATCGGAGCGGTCAGCAATCTTGTCGGGAAGTTCAATCCGGTGAAGCAGTATATGAACTGCATAATCGATCTGACCGATTGTCCGCGGCGTGATGTCTTTCCAAAGGATATTGATTTTACATCTGTCATTGCCATAAAGGAGCATTAATTTTGTATATTTGCGGACAATTCCGCCTGTCGGAATAACCTTGCCCCCTTAGTTTAATGGATAGAATTTAGGATTCCGGTTCCTACGATAGGCGTTCGATTCGCCTAGGGGGTACTTCTTATTCCAGGGGCTCCGCCCCTTAATACCCGGCGGCTCCCGGCCTACCGACT
>JAKSKH010000005.1 GCA_024401855.1 Bacteroidales bacterium
AAGTTCAACAGCATCTCCATCTCCGGATATCACATCCAGGAGGCCGGAGCCACCGCTGACATCGAGCTCGCGTACACCCTTGCCGACGGTATGGAATACCTCAGGGCAGGTGTCAATGCAGGTATTGACGTGGATGCATTCGCACCTAGGCTTTCATTCTTCTGGGGCATAGGCATGAACCACTTCATGGAGATTGCAAAGCTTCGTGCAGGACGTCTTCTCTGGGCCAAGATCGTGAAGAGCTTCGGTGCAAAGAGCGACAAATCAATGCCTTTGCGTACACACTGCCAGACATCAGGATGGTCTCTCACCGCACAGGATCCGTTCAACAACGTAGGACGTACAGCAGTCGAGGCTATGTCCGCTGTGCTCGGCCACACCCAGAGTCTTCATACCAATGCTCTTGACGAAGCCATCGCACTTCCTACAGACTTCTCTGCACGTATCGCCCGCAACACTCAGATCTACATCCAGAACGAGACCAAGGTCTGCAAGCAGATTGACCCTTGGGCAGGTTCGTACTACGTGGAGAGCCTCACAAACGAGCTTGTTGACAAGGCTTGGGCCCTCATCGAGGAAGTGGAGAAACTCGGCGGTATGGCAAAGGCCATCGAGACCGGAGTTCCCAAGATGCGTATCGAGGAAGCCGCAGCCCGCACACAGGCACGTATCGACTCAGGCGCACAGACAATTGTCGGTATCAACAAATACGGTCTTGATCACGAAGATCCCATCGATATCCTCGAGATCAACAACGCAGAAGTCAGGAAGCAGCAGGAGGAGTCTCTCGCAGCCCTTCGCGCAAACCGTGACGAGAATGCATGCCGCGCCGCTCTCGATGCTCTTACCGAAGTTGTACGCACAGGAAAGGGCAACCTTCTTGAAGCAGCCATCGAGTGCGCTAAACTGCGCTGCACCCTCGGTGAGATCAGTGATGCATGTGAGAAAGTCGTAGGACGTTATCAAGCAACAATCAGAACCATTTCAGGAGTGTACAGTTCAGAATACAAGAAGGATGAGCAGTTCGAAGAAGCTGTCCGCCTTACAGACGAATTCGCAAAGAAAGAAGGACGTCGTCCCCGTATCTTCATCGCCAAGATGGGACAGGACGGACATGACCGCGGGGCAAAGGTCGTAGCAACAGGTTACGCCGACTGCGGATATGACGTAGATATGGGACCTCTCTTCCAAACCCCTGAGGAAGCGGCACGCGCAGCTGTCGAGAACGACGTTCACATTGTGGGCGCATCCTCACTCGCAGCAGGTCACAAGACCCTCATCCCTCAGCTCATTGAGGAGCTCCGCAAACTCGGACGCGAGGACATCATGGTCGTTGCCGGTGGTGTAATACCTACCCAGGACTATGACTTCCTCTACAAGGCAGGTGTTGCAGCTATATTCGGCCCCGGTACCCCGGTGGCTTATTCCGCTGCTACAATGATGAAACTTATGATGGGTAAAGAATAGTAAAGGCTTATGAAACAGATTAATTTTGTAAGTGCAGATGAGGCTGTAAAGGTTGTCAAATCCGGTGACCACATTCATTTAAGCAGCGTCGCAAGCGCACCCCAGTGCCTGATCCAGGCCCTGTGCCGCAGAGGTGATGCCGGAGAACTGGAGGATGTCCGCATCCACCATCTCCATACTGAAGGTCCCGCACCTTACGCAGACGAGAAATACAGCGGAATATTCTTCCACCAGGCTTTCTTCGTCGGCGGCAACGTCCGCAAAGGCGTTCAGAGCGGTTATGCAGACTACATCCCTGTATTCCTTTCCGAGACACAGAAGCTTTACCGCTGCGGAGCCGTACCCTGTGACGTGGCAATGATCCAGGTATGCCCTCCCGACGAGAACGGTATGGTATCGCTCGGTACCAGCGTTGATGCTACGCTTGCAGCAGTCGAGTGCGCAAAAACGGTGATTGCCGTAGTGAATCCTCACGTTCCCCGCGCTTTCGGTCAGGCAATGATCTCAATCGACCAAATTGACATCTTCGTTCAGGATGACACACCTCTTATGGAGGCCAAGGTCGTTGTTCCAGACGAGACCGACCTCGCCATCGGAGAGAACTGTCTGCCTCTTATCAAGGACGGAGCATGTCTCCAGCTTGGAATCGGAGCTCTTCCCAACGCTATTCTGGCAAAACTCGGAAACCACAAGAACCTCGGTATCCATACCGAAATGTTCGCTGACGGCGTACTCGATCTGGTTGAAAAGGGTGTCATCAACGGTTCCAACAAGGTTACCGACAAGGGTAAGATCGTATCCACCTTCCTTATGGGTTCACAGAAGGTCTATGACTTCATCGACAACAACCCCGACGTATTGATGATGGATGTAGGATACACCAATGACCCTTATGTAATCTGCAAGAACCCCCGTATGACAGCCATCAACTCAGCAGTTGAGATGGACATTACCGGTCAGGTTTGTGCAGACTCTATCGGAACCAAGCACTTCAGCGGTGTCGGTGGTCAGATTGACTTCATCTACGGAGCTTCCCTTGCAGAGGAAGGCGTACCTATCATCGCCATGTCCTCACGCACGAAGAAGGGCGTATCCAAGATATCACCGGTATTGAAGGAAGGTGCAGGTGTCGTCACTTCAAGGTTCCACGTACATTGGGTGGTAACCGAGTGGGGTGCGGTCAACCTTTACGGCAAAAGTTATCAGGAGCGCGCACGCCTTCTGACCTCAATCGCCCATCCGGACGACCGTGAGGCCCTCGAGAAAGCCGCATTCGAACGCTTCGGAAGGCACTACTTGATTGTGAAGTAATTCACGGACAAGTATATAATAAGAAAAGAGGAAGGCAAGTCTTCCTCTTTTTTATTTTACTGAAGAAAACCAGTATTTAAAAATGAGGCACAGGTATTGCAGGATTTGTATAAACAAATATTGTTATATTTGTCAGTTTAAAATATACAGAAACAAAAAACGGAAATGAAAATCAAATCGTTAATCTTTCTTCTGCCCTGCATGGCCATGGTGTCCTGCATACTCTCAGTCGACTCGGTAACTCCCCAGTACAGCGCCATTATGGATGAAGGCTACGGAGGGCAATGTACATTCATGGTTTACGCCTCCGGACAATGGACTTGTTCCCCGTCATCAAACATAGAGGGAATGACCGTCTCCCCCAACACAGGGCAGGGTGACACGGAGATAACACTTACAATTCCGGAAAACATTACCGGAATGACTCAGGTCAGCTACGTCAATTTCTCCTGCGGGAGCGCAAGGACTCCCATGACCATCTACCACGAGATTCCCACAATGGTTCTTGGAGACACTGAATATCTCGCCGTCAAGATGAAAGACGACAACTGGTGGACCGCAAGCAATATCCATTACATCGAACCCGGCAAGGAAATATCCGCAAGGGACTTCAGCACCAACACGGGCATATGGTATCCCTGCAACCCGGAAACCGGAGAAGCCGACCTGTCGATGAACGGAATCAAGACAAAAGGATACTTCTATTCCCCGGAAATCCTGAACAGTATCTGCCCCGAAGGATGGCATCTTGCCACATTCTCCGAATGGAAGAATCTTGTAGACAATTATTCCTGTGAGGAACTCAACAAGGAAGGGTTCAACCTTGCCACTGTAGGGTATGTAGTAAACGGTGAATCGTATTCAACGGAATATCCTGTCACCTACTATGCCTGCGGTTTGAAGGATGGTTCGGAAACCCAGGATGCAGCAATCCTCAGCGGTGATTCATCATCACTTGAAATGACGATGGGAAGCTACAACAACGGCGACGGAGTCAGCGCACGCTGCGTAAAGACAATAAATCTTCTCTAACATATGAAAAAAAACTTGTTTATCATCCTGTCAGTAATGACGGCAATAATATCCTGCAAAATGGAAAATCCTCTTCTGACCGAGTCTCCGCTTCCATACGGAGCTCCCCAGTTTGACAAGATAAAGAATGAACACTATCCTCCGGCCTTTGAACAGGGATTCAAGGAAGGAAAGGCGGAGATTGACGCAATCGTGGCCAACACGGATGAGCCCACGTTCGAGAACACCATCGTAGCGCTCGAAGAGTCCGGACAGACGCTGGAGCGCGTTTCCTCAATCTTCTACAACCTTATGGAAGCCGATACCGATGACGAGAAACAGGAGATAGCGGAAAAAATCTCCCCGATGATGAACGAGTACTCCATGTACATCTCCCTCAACGAAGCACTCTTTGGGAGAGTAAAGTCCGTCTATGACAAGAGAGAAACCCTCAATCTGGACAAAGACCAGATGAGGCTCCTCGAAAAAACATACAAAGGATTCGTTCGCGGAGGAGCCAATCTCTCTCCCGAAGACAAGGAAACATTCAGCAAGCTGTCTGAGGAATTGTCCCTTACGCAGCTCCAGTTCAGCAAGAACGCCCTTGATGCCACGAACGCCTTCAGCATGAATCTCACTGAAGAAAGCCAGCTTGAAGGTCTTCCTGATTTCGTGCGCGAAATCGGCGCTTCCGCGGCGAAGGAGAAAGGTCAGGAAGGATGGACCTTCGACCTCAGCTACCCCAGCTACTCTCCTTTCATGCAGTACAGTTCCTGCAGGGAACTCAGGGAAAAGATGTGGAGAGCTTACAACAGCAAGGCTATAGGAGGCGACTTCGACAACACGGAGGTTTGCCGCCATATAGCAGATCTGCGCATCAGGATTGCCAATATTCTCGGATACAGGACCTACGCTGACGTTGCAACGGAAGACAGAATGGTGAAAGGAACGGAGAATGTATATAAGTTCCTTGGCGAACTTATGGAGCCTTCCCTGCCGGTGGCAAGAAAAGAAGTTGCAACCATTCTGGAATACGCAAAGGCCAACGGATTTGAGGGAGAGGAAATAATGCCATGGGATTTCAGCTACTGGTCAGAGAAATACAAGGATGCCACATATTCTCTCAGTGACGAGGTCCTCAAGCCGTATTTCCAGCTGGATAACTGCATTGATGCAGTACTGGGGCTTGCCACAAAACTCTACGGGCTCCAGTTCGTGGAACGCAAAGACATTCCCGGCTATCACAAGGACGTTCATGTATTTGACGTATTGGACAAAGACGGACGCCATCTTTCCCTTTTCTATGCAGATTTCTTCCCGCGCGCAAGCAAACGCTCCGGTGCATGGATGACGGAATTCCGCGGTCAGAGCATAAGGAACGGAGTCGAATACCGTCCTTTCATCAGCATAGTGACAAACTTCAGCAAGCCCACGGAGACAGCGCCCTCACTGCTTACTCATTATGAACTGACAACTTTCCTCCATGAATTCGGGCATGCCCTTCATGGAATGCTGGCAGAAGGCAGATACGGTTCAATGACAGGAACGAGCGTAGACCACGACTTCGTGGAACTTCCCTCCCAGATTATGGAGAACTGGGGATACGAGCGCGATTACCTGAAGCCCTTCGCAAAACACTACCTTACCGGAGAAGAGATTCCGGATGAACTGATAGACAAGATTATAGAAGCTAAGAATTACCATGCAGCCTATGCTCAGGTCCGTCAGCTCCAGTTCGGATACCTGGATATGGCATGGCACACACTGACCGCTCTGCCCGAAGAAGGCACTCTTGAATTCGAGAAGAATGTTTATTCTCCGATAAACGTCCTCCCTGCCATTGACGGCACAAGCATGTCAACCACTTTCAGCCATATATTCACAGGAGGATACAGTGCAGGATATTATTCATACAAATGGGCCGAAGTACTTGAGGCAGATGCCTTCTCCCTGTTCAAGGAGAAGGGAATATTCAACACTGAGGTGTCAGAATCCTTCAGAGAAAACATTCTTTCCAAAGGCTCTTCAGATGATGAGGCTGTTCTCTACAGGAACTTCCGCGGTCATGACCCGGAGCCAAGGGCTCTTCTTGTCAAGCTCGGCATTGTGTCTGAAGGCTATGCCGAATAAATGCAATGGCCGACAACTATCTTGAAAAACGATACAGCGAGGTGTTCGGTTCCGGAAACAAAGTGGATCCGGAAACCGGATACGCTTCCGCTGGAAAAAGGGAAAGGAGGGCGGTCCCTGTAAAAATCAGGAAAGCGCCCTCCCGTAAACCTGGAAATCAGTAGATTACCTTACTAAACTATTCCCTGCTCAAGCATTGCAGTGGCAACTTTCATGAAGCCGGCAATGTTTGCGCCTTTGACGTAATCTATCGTACCGTCGGGTTGTGTACCATACTTGACACAAGCCTCGTGGATTGAGTCCATGATAAAGTGAAGTTTCTCGTCAACTTCCCTGCCGCTCCAGCTGATATGGCTTGCATTCTGAGTCATCTCAAGACCTGACGTTGCCACACCTCCGGCATTCACAGCCTTTCCGGGCGCGAAGAGAACTCCGTTTTTCTGGAAGTAATGTATGGCACCGGGCTGGCAACCCATATTGGACACTTCACAGCAGCACCATGTTCCGTTAGCCTTGAGCTCCCTGGCGTCATCCTCTGAAAGTTCATTCTGGAATGCACAGGGAAGAGCTATGTCACACTTGACGCTCCAGGCTTTCTTTCCGGCCCTGAATACGGTCTTTGTGGGGAACTTTTCTGCCATGTCCTCAACCTTATTACGGTTTGAAGCGCGCATTACCAGCATATAGTCTATCATCTCCTTTGTAATTCCGTCGGGAATCTCACAGACTCCGTCGGGTCCGGAAACTGCAACGACTTTTGCGCCGAGTTCAGTCGCCTTTGTACAGGCTCCCCATGCTACGTTGCCGAAACCGCTGACAGCAATCCTGCACCCCTTGATGTCCTTGCCTGCCTTGTGAAGAAGGTTCTGTGTAAAATACAGGGCGCCGAAACCGGTAGCCTCCGGGCGGAGTATGCTTCCTCCCCAGGTAGCTCCCTTTCCTGTAAGCACACCAGTATTGTACTCACGGGCAAGCTTCTTATACATTCCATAGAGATAACCGATTTCGCGGCCGCCAACACCCACATCGCCGGCAGGAATATCCTGATCCGGACCTATGCACTGCCACAATTCAAGCATGAAAGCCTGGCAGAAACGCATAATCTCGTCGTTTGACTTCCCTACGGGATCAAAATCGGAACCACCCTTGGCTCCTCCCATCGGAAGAGTGGTCAATGCATTCTTGAAAGTCTGCTCGAAGCCGAGGAACTTGAGCATGGAAGGCGTTACCGCCTTATGGAAACGGAGACCTCCCTTGTACGGGCCTATCGCACTGTTGAACTGGATTCTATATCCTGTATTGGTCTGAACTTCGCCTTTGTCGTCAACCCAGGTGACGCGGAATGAGAAGATACGGTCAGGCTCGACCATTCTTTCAACGATTTTGGCCTTCTCGAATTCAGGATGCATGTTATAAACATCCTCTATGCTTTCAAGAACTTCCTGAACAGCCTGCAGATACTCGTTTTCTCCAGGATACTTTGCCTGAAGCTTGCCAATAATGTCTTGTGTTTTCATATTGCTTGTTATTTAACTTCCCAAGTGGAACCGCTGTGAAGCAGTTCATCAACAGAATGAATGGTCGATTTAGCCATGACCTCCTTCACCTGGTCACGGACACCGTCATCGTAGGTGATATCCTTGACGTCCCGTATGACACCGAGGGCAACGGGATATTGAGGACCTTTCATATCGGCAAGGGCCATATGGATGCCGATATTGTCTGTATGGGCATCATGCACCATTATGTCATCTTCAGTAAAACCGCCTTCTCCTATATGGACGGCACGGATCTTCCTGCCGTCATATACAAGTCCCTTGTCACGGTTTTTTCCGAAAATCATCTTTTCTCCGTGTCTGAGCACAATGGTATGTTCCGCCTTGACTGCGGGATCGGACAGTGACTTGTGGGCACCGTCATTGAAAATTACGCAGTTCGTAAGCATTTCCATGACAGAACAACCGTCGTGAAGAGCCGCCGCCGTCATAATCTCTTCATTCAAAGCAAGCTCAACGTCGAGAGAACGTGCAAAGAAAGTACCCTTGGCTCCAAGAACCAGAGAGCCCGGATTGAACGGATGCTCCACAGTCCCGTAGGGGGAAGTCTTCGTAATTGCACCGAATTTCGATGTCGGGCTGTACTGTCCTTTTGTAAGACCGTAAATCTGGTTGTTGAAGAGAATGACGTTTATGTCTATATTTCTCCTGATAGCATGAATGAAATGGTTTCCTCCAATTGCCAGGGCGTCACCGTCTCCGCATGCCTGCCATACGGTAAGCCATGGATTGGCAACCTTGATTCCCGTAGATATCGCAGTAGCACGTCCGTGAATGCTGTGAAACCCATATGTGTCCATATAATATGGAAGACGGGAAGAACATCCGATACCGGACACTATGACATATCTTTCCTTGTCGTAATTAAGAGCCTGGCTTACCTTGGGCAAAGCTCTCTGAAGAGCGGCAAGAACAGCATGGTCCCCGCATCCGGGACACCAGCGCACTTCCTGGTCACTCTTGAAATCCTTGAATGTTAGTGTAGCCATAATCTATGCGTTTTTTATAGCCTCCTTGATTTCTTCCACAAGGAAAGGCTGGCCCTGAACTTTATTGAATTTTACAAAATCGAACTGCGGGAACTGTGAACGCAGATAGTTGGCAAACTGCCCGCAGTTGAGCTCGCATACGAGAATCTTCCTGAATGAAGAGAACACCTTCTCCGTATTCTTCGGAAGAGGGTTGATATAGTCGAAATGAGTATAGGAGACATCCAGTCCTTCTTCCTGAAGTTCATGGACAGCGCTTGCAATGTGACCGTAGGTTCCGCCCCAGCCGACTATCAGAAGTTCACCGGATTCATTTCCGCGTATCATGAGTTCGGGAATGTCGTCCGCAATTCGGGCCACTTTCTCCGCTCTCTCCCTGACCATGGTTTCATGATTCTTCGGATCTGTGGAAAGGACACCTTCGTGAGTCTTTTCGAGTCCGCCCACACGATGCTCGTATCCTCTCTGGCCGGGAATAGCCCACTTGGGAACCATTGTTTCGGGATCTCTGTCAAAAGGATGGAACCTTTCACCTTCTCCCAGGGCTCCCGTTGCAAAAGGAGGCTTGATGGCCGGATAATCACTCATTGAAGGAATCAGCCACGGTTCGCTTCCGTTGCCAAGGAAACCCTCGGAAAGGAGTATGACGGGAGTCATATGCTCCAGGGCAATCTTTGCAGCTGTAAATGCAGCATGGAAGCAGTTAGCGGGGGAATGAGCGCAGATAACGGGAATAGGGCACTCTCCGTTCCTGCCGTAAAGAGCCTGATTAAGGTCTGTCTGCTCGGTTTTGGTCGGAAGTCCGGTTGACGGGCCACCGCGCTGGACATCCACAATAACCAAAGGAAGTTCAGCCATTACGGCAAGCCCCAGAGCCTCACTTTTAAGGGACAGTCCGGGACCTGAAGTGGTTGTCACTGCAAGATTCCCGGCGAACGACGCACCAATGGCAGTACATATGCCGGCAATCTCGTCTTCAGCCTGCAGTGTCTTTGCACCCAAGCTCTTGTGAATTGCAAGCTCCTCGAGAATAGCTGTTGCAGGTGTTATGGGGTACGACCCGCAGAAAAGTGGAAGCCCCGATTTCTCGGATGCGGCAAGAAGCCCCCACGCTATAGCCTGGTTACCTGTAATATTGCGGTAAGTACCCTTCTTCGCAGTCTTGACAGGTTCTATGGTATATGTGTTGGGAATGGCCTGAACATTGGCCGCATAATTGACACCGTCATTGAGAACCTTTCTGTTGGGTTCGATGACTTCAGGGTGTTTTTTGGAGAATTTCTTTTCCAGATATGCGTAAATCGGGTCAAGAGGTCTGTTGAATATGTAGCACGCAATTCCCAAGGTGAACATATTCTTACACTTCAGAATGGACTTTGTGTCCATTCCGCTGTCCTTGAGACTCTCCTTTGTAAGGGTTGTGATGGGAGCTACAATGAGCGTCCTGTCCTCAACAGCCAGTTCCACAAAAGGATTGTCTGTCTTGAAACCGGCTTTCTTGATTCCGGCTTCGTCAAACGCATCCTCATCAACCAGAATCATGGCATGGCGCTTACACCATTTGGCATTTGCCTTAAGTGCGGCCGGATTCATGGCAATAAGCATATCGCACATATCACCGGGAGTGTTGATCTCTTCGGATCCGATATGTACCTGGAATCCGGAAACTCCGGAGACGGTTCCGTGAGGAGCCCTTATTTCTGCAGGATAATCCGGGAACGTAGCCAGTCCGTTTCCGTAAATTGCCGACATATCTGCAAAAAGAGATCCCGTGAGCTGCATACCATCTCCGGAATCTCCTGCAAATCTAATGACGACATCCTTGGCGTCAATGACTTTATGTTGCATAATTATTCTGCTCCCTGTGCTTGTTGTGCCTGAGCGGCGAGTTCTGCCTGAAGGGCCTCCAGCGTGCGGTCAGCCGGGATATTGAGAGCCTTGCGGGCCTCGGGTGTGATATCCTTGCTCTGGGACTCATCCACATAAAGCGCGGTATTCTTGTCGAATACATAGATATATCCTCCCTGCTTCGCAATATTTTTGACAACCTCATTGGCCTTGTCATAAATGGGAGCCATAAGCTGCTGCTCCTGCTGCTGGAGTTCAAGCTGGATTGACTGCTGGAACTCCTGGATGCGCTGCTGGATTTCGGTAAGCTCCTTCTCCTTGCTCTCACGAATGGCCTGAGTCCAGGTAGAAGCCTTCTGCTGATACTGCTGATACTTTGAATTGAACTCCTCAACCATTGCCTGATATGTCTCCTGAGCCTCTTTACTTGAAGCGGAGATGGCCTCGCGTGCCTGATCTGCCTCAGGAGCGAGCTGTACTAGCTCAGCAAAGTTGACGTGGGCGAACTTCTGCTGTGCAAAAGCAGTTGTTGCAAGGAACGCCATAGCGACGATAAAGAAAATCTTTTTCATACTCTATAATTTTAAAATTGTTGTCCGATAACAAAGTGGAACTGGCTCTTGCCTGACTGGGCATCATCGAATCCGTAACCCCAGTCAACACCCAGCAGACCGACCATAGGAAGGAAGATACGCACACCGACTCCGGCACTTCTCTTTATCTGGAATGGATTGAACTCCCTGATGTCGGCCCAGCAGTTACCTCCTTCCAGGAATGCAAGGGCATAAATTGTTGAAGAAGGCTGAAGGATAACAGGATAGCGCAATTCGACCGTAAACTTGTCATACACATTTCCTGCGTACGCATATCCGTTGGAATTATATGCTGTAACCTGATATGGCGTAAGCGAATAATTCTCATAACCCCTCAGGGAGATCACCTCCTGACCGTAAGTGCTGTATCCCGACATACCGTCACCTCCGACAAGGAAGCCTTCGAAAGGAGAATAACCCCATTTCCTGTTATAGTATCCGAGATATCCGAACTGAGCTCTGGTCATAAGGACAAGATCGCCGACGAGTTTGCTGTAAACGGTAGCGGAGAACTTCCACTTATGATATTCTATCCATTTATACCTGTTCTGAGCGGTCCAGTTGTCGTAATTGACATCGCGCCAATTTGCGACAGGCACCTTCTTCCCCTCCTCATTGTAGTCATACTTCCTGAACAGTGAGAACGGAGGAGTCAGCTGCAGGCTGAAATTGAACTCGGAACCGGTGCGGGGATATATCTGCTGATCGGAGGAATTCCTCATCAGGTTGAAGGAATAACTGATATTGTTGGCAATACCGTCATCAAAAATAAAATATCCGGAATACCAGTTTGTGAGCTTGTATGTCTGCCAGCTCAGTCCGTTATACAGGACAAAGTAATTGTCCGGCCATTTGAGCCTGTTTCCGAGGGATGCCGAGAAACCGTAAACTTCCATCTGCCTGTCATGACTGAGTATGTTGAGAGCCAGATATGAATTGGTTTGGCGGGAATAGTAAAGATTGAGGTTCAACGACGTAGGTTTCTTTCCGGTAAGCCACGGTTCAGTAAAGCTTGCTGAAAGGGCCGTATAATATGTTCCGTTGGTCTGGAAACGGAAAGAAAGGGTCTGTGCATCTCCGAGAGGTACCGGTTTCCACGCATTCTTGTCAAGGAAACGGTGGGTGGAGAAATTGTTGAAGCTGACACCTACGGTGGCAACAAATGTATTGCCTCCCCAACCGCCGCTCAGTTCCAGCTGAGAAGAAGGTTTCTCGGTAACGTTGTAGATGATGTCAACTGTATTGTTCAACTGGTTGGGAATGATGGACCAGCCCTTATCGGGATCCATTATGGACTCTGAATCGAACTGTCCGAGCGACGCTATCTCCCTGATGGAGCGTTCAAAATCGGACTGGCTGAAAAGATATCCCGGGCGCGTGAAGACCTGACGGCGGACGACCTTTTCATTGGTGAGGTCATTTCCGTTGATTACGATATTGTTCAACGTGGCCTGCTTACCCTCCGTAATCCTGAACTCCACATCCACGGAATCGTTTTCGATGTTGACCTCAACAGGCGTGACGCTGAAGAACAGGTAACCGTTGTCCCTATACAGCTTGGAGACGTCATATTCAGTCTGCTTTCCGCCACCGAACAGATGCTTCTCCATGGTTACAAGATCATATACATCACCTTTCTTGACACCAACAATCTGATTGAGGGCCTCGGCGGTATATACAGAGTTTCCTGTCCAGGAGATGTTCCTGAAATAATATTTCTTACCTTCCTCGAAAGTCATGTCGATGGCAAGCCTGTTGGGCTTTTTGCCCGCCTTCTTGGGAGGAAGATAATACATGGTATCCTTGACAAGACGGGCGTCGCGATATCCGGCCTCATTGAATGCGCTGACGGCATTTTTCTTGTCATTCTTATATTCCTTCTGATCGAATTTCTTGCTGCTGAAGAAGTTGTAAATCTTATTGGATTTCGTTTTCTTCATTTCCTTGGCAATCTTGAATTCCTTGACGTGCTCATTGCCATAGAAATTGATGTCCTTGATTCTGATCCTCTCCCCCCTGTCGACTGCGAAATTGACGCGTATGGCATTCTTGACAATGGTGTCCTTCTTTGCCTCCGCCTTCACTTCGCACTGGAGGAAACCCTTCTCGGCATAATACCTCTTGATTATGTCTGAAGAAGTCTTCTCCACGTATTCGGAAAATTCACCGCCGCGACGGAGATTCAGACGATCCTGCAGGTCCTTCTTCTCACCGTTCTTCACTCCGGAAAAAGTCCATCTGGAAACCCTCGGACGCTCCTTGATGTTTATCACAAGATAAACGGAGTCCCTGTCCGCACTGAGATGGTCGATATTCAGGGAAACGTCCTCGAAGTACTTCTGCAGCCACAGCCTCTTGACGATTGCAGAAACGTCATCGCTTGGGATTGTCACTTCCAAGCCCTTTTGAAGGCCTGTTATCTGGACTATCTGCTGTTTGCTGAAGTAGTTGTTTCCCTTGACGTCAACATCGGCGACGAAATATTTGACAGGATGTGCATAATCCACCTCGACACCCGACTCCTGAGCCCTCGCGACCGAAGACGCCAGAATCAAAATCCAAACCAAGATTATCCGTCCTATTTTCATCTTAACTCAAAAGCTTGCAAATATACAGCAATTATTTGATTTTTCCGAAACGTCTGTCCCTTGATGCATATTCTTCCAGGGCCTTCAGATATTCCTCCTTTCTGAAATCCGGCCACAGCGTATCTGTGAACACAAACTCCGTATATGCCATCTGCCACAACATGTAATTGCTTATCCTCTTTTCTCCGGAAGTCCTGATGAGAAGATCCGGATCGGGAATTCCATCCGTAACAAGATAATGGCTGAAAATATCGGCATCAACCCCGAGCTCCGGTTTTTCAATCAAATCGTATGCCAGTTTTCTGCTTGCCTGAAGAATATCCCATTTGCCGCTGTAGCTCAAAAACAGAATCATCGTAAGGCCTTTCGCATCCTCCGTCTCCTTCATTACCCGGTCTATGGTTGCCACCAGATTTTTCGGAAGATGCTCCCTGTTGCCCAGAACCATAAAACGCACATCATGTTTCCTGAACGTGGGAAGCTCATTCTCCATCGCCTTGAACATAAGGTTCATAAGGGTGTTGACTTCGGCATCGGGACGGCCCCAGTTCTCTTCCGAAAAAGCGAAGAACGAGACGTACCGGATTCCAAGCTCGACGGAAGTTTCCATCACGGAACGGACACTTTCCACACCTTCAAAATGGCCGAACACACGTTCCTTTCCCCTCTCTTCGGCCCAACGGCCGTTTCCGTCCATAATGAGGGACACGTGGGTCGGAATCACTGCTGGAGCTTTAATCATATCTAATTTTCGTTAATGTTTCTTACGTCCTGCCCCCATAGAAGCCTTGACCTGAGGGCGTTCACAAAACCGTTCCCCCTCAATTTGACAAGCTTGAGCCTTACCGGTGCCGCGCATACACTTATTCTTTCCGTGGATGGAATGGAATAAATGCAGTCATCCATGGAGAAAACGAGTTCGGGTTCCCTGGACCGGAATGAAATAGTCATGGTAGAACTGTCCGGAACAATGAGCGGACGCACGTTGAGGTTATGCGGGGAAACGGGAGCTACAATGAGAACACTTGACTGGGGAGCGCATATCGGGCCACCCACACTGAGCGAGTAGGCGGTAGAACCGGAACTCGTCGCAACGAGGAGTCCGTCCGCCCAATATGTGGGAAGTGCGGCGCCATCGATTTCAACGTCAACGCCCAGCATGACCATGCTCTTGCGTGAGACGCACACTTCGTTGAGCGCATAAGGCAGACCTGAGGACCCGGACTTTTCCAGAGAAGCGCACAGCATGCTGCGTTCTTCGATGCTGTACCGCCCATCCCTCAGGGCAGGCACTATGTCTTCCGGCTGGTTTTCGGAAAGAAAACCCAGACGGCCGAAATTCACTCCGAGAACCGGAATGCCGCACGGTGCCGCAATCCTGGCGGCGGTAAGGAACGTTCCGTCGCCACCGATACTGAGAAGTACAGACGTTGAGGGCAGGATATCAGACTGCCTCCGGACAGAGTACACGTCAAAACTTCCGCGCAGCTCATCCAGCAGACTTTTCACCTTTGCATCGCTGTTGAGGGAATCCTTCTTTATGTAGTATGCGATTCTCATAATGAATCTTCAAAATTAACATTTTATTTACAAATTTGCACAGAAATAAGTACTTTTGTAAGTGTCAAGAACAAAGTACCATGACCAGACTGAGTGTTAACATCAACAAAATAGCCACCATCAGAAATGCCAGAGGTGGTAATGTCCCGGACGTGACGAAAGCCGCTCTGGAATGCGAAAGGTTCGGTGCCGAAGGAATAACGGTACATCCCAGGCCCGACGAAAGGCACATACGGTATTCAGACGTACGTCTCATACGTCCAAGGCTCAAGACGGAATTCAACATGGAAGGCAATCCCACAGGCAGTTTCGTGGCGCTTGCATGCGAGGTCGTGCCGGATCAGGTCACACTCGTTCCGGATGCGCCTGACGCAATCACGTCAAATGCGGGATGGGACACTGTGAGGAATCATTCATTTCTGAAACGCATCTGTACATCTTTCCATGAAAGAGGAATCCGGACCTCCATCTTCATTGACCCTGACCCGCGGATGGCGGAAGGAGCCATGCGTTGCGGAGCGGACAGAGTGGAGCTGTACACGGCAAATTACGCATCACAATATTCCACAGACAGGGAAGAAGCCATAGCCCCGTACCTGACCACGGCAAAAGCGGCAAGAGAACTCGGGCTCGGCCTCAATGCCGGACACGATCTCTCGCTCGAGAACCTCGGTTTCTTCATCCGCACCATCCCCTGGACGGACGAAGTGAGCATAGGACACGCCCTTATAAGCGATGCGCTTTACCTCGGATTGGAAAGAACTATTGCTGAATATCTTGAGAAGATTCGGAATTTTTAATTACTTTTGCACTTTACAATAGAAAAATCAAAATGAAAAAGTTAACTCTCATTCTCAGCTCAATCGCCGCATTTGCTGCAGCAGCGCTGATTTCCTCAAGTTGCACCAACGGAAACGGCAAGACCGTCAAAGCGGAATCCGACACCACAGTTGCAGCCGGTTCCATTGTTTATTTCAACCTTGACCGCGTTCTTGAGGAATATGATATGGCCAACGATCTCAGAAGCGTTGTTGAGACCAAGGTAAACAGCATCAATCAGGAAGTGAACCGCAGGGGCAGCAAACTCGAAAGGGATATCAATGCCTTCCAGGATAAAATAAACAAGGGTCTCATGACTCAGTCAGTGGCGGAAGTCCAGGGGCAGAAACTCCAGCAGGACCAGAACGCATTCCAGCAGTATGCAGCGGAGAAGCAGCAGGAGATTGCCGAGGAGCAGGCCGTGATGATGAACCAACTTGCAGATGCAATCAAAACATTTGTTGACGAGTACAACAAGACCAAGGGTTACGCAATGATATTCACCACCCAGGGAGATATTCTTCCCGCCCCCATCGTAACCGGAGATCCCGCGCTCGATATCACTGACGACATACTCGAGGGACTCAACGCCGCTTACGTTCAGCAGAAAGGCAAAACCGAATAAATCTTGAAGATAGCGATACTGTCCTGTTTCCATCCCTACAGAGGAGGAATAGCCCAATTCAATGCAAACCTGTTTAACGAACTGGGTAAAAACAATATAGTTCGAGCCTTCAACTTCAGCAGACAATATCCCGAATTCCTTTTCCCGGGGAAAACGCAATTCGTGACGTCAGACGACGAAGCCGTATCCATCAAGTCAACAAGCCTGCTGGATACGGCAAATCCTTTCTCCTGGCCCAAGGCGGCCTCTGAAATCCGCAAATGGCGCCCCGACGTTCTGATTGTAAGATATTGGATGTCATATTTTGCACCATCTCTGGGATATGTCTGCAGACATATGAATCCGGAATGCAAGGTAATCGGCATTCTGGACAATGTGATATCTCATGAAAGGCATTTCTGGGACACACCTCTCACCAGACGGTTCATAAAGAGTCTGGACGCGTCAGTCACTCTCTGCAACGAAGTGGCGTCCGACCTTCACAACATGGTCCCGGATGCGGTATGCAAGGTTCTGAATCATCCCGTATACAACCATTTCGGCTCCAGAATGCCCAGGAAGGATGCAGAAGAGGAACTCGGACTGCAGCACGGGAAAAGGAATATTTTGTTTTTCGGTCTCATAAGGGAGTACAAGGGTCTTGACATACTGATAAAAGCATTCTCGGAACTGGACGACAACTACCAGCTGATCATAGCCGGAGAGCCTTATGGTTCATTCCAGCCTTACCGTGAACTGATAGACGGCAGTGGAGCGGGCGGAAGGATAAGATGCTTTACCGATTATGTCAAAGACTCGGATGTCAGGAAATTCTTCTCCTCCGCGGATGTCACCGTCCTTCCATACAGGAGCGCGACTCAGAGCGGAGTGAGTTCCATATCCCACCATTTTGAGATTCCGATGATTGTCACAGATGTGGGAGGACTTAAGGAAACAATCGGAGATACAGGAACAGGACTGGTCTGTGACCACTGCACCCCGGAGGAAATTGCCGGTATGATAAGGCACTATTTCAGTTCTCCATCAGTAAAGGAAAGATGCATTGACAATATAAGGGAAGAAAACAGGAGACTGAGTTGGGACGGTTTTTGCAACAGTCTCACAGAGTTCATCCGGACAATAGAGAAATGAAAAAGACAATAGCAATACTAATGATACTCGGCATTTGTGGTCTTGACTCATATGCCCAATGGTATCTGTTTCCCGGACGCAGGAAAGCAAGGCAGGAAGCAGCCATAATCAAGGATACGGTTTCCACAATACAGGCTGCCCCCGGAACAGCTCAGCCGGATCCGGAGGAAATCATCCAGACCGATGAACGGCAGGAAACGGAAGTTGAAGCCGAAAACATTTTTCCGGATGAGATCAATCTTTCCATCATTCTTCCTCTTCATGCCGGTTCTCAGCCGAATTCCAATTTCTTTGAGATGTACTGCGGAGCGCTTCTGGCAGTACGCGACCTTGGAGAATCCGGTATAAAAATGAATGTGAACGTATTTGATTCGGCAGATGAAAGCAATCCTGTATCCGTAGAACAGCTGCAGGAAAGCCATGTCATTTTCGGACCTGTGGCCCCGGAGGAAATCAAGGACATTCTGAAAATCTGTCCGGAAAACACATATGTAATATCACCGTTGGATCCAAAAGTTGCGGCGTATACGGATTCATGCCGTATAATCCAGTCCCCCGCTTCATGGACACAGCAATATGACGAACTTGCAGATTGGATCAGGGAAGAAACCTTGCCCGGAGACAGGATAGTCCTGATGAATGACAACCCCATGGGGGAACAGTCATCATATATGATTTCAAAACTGAAACAGAAGGGACTTGATTTCTCGGCAGTCAGTAAGGTGTCGGAATTGGGCTCATTCCCTTCCGGCACATCCAGAATCGTGATGGTTTCGGATAACGACAGTTATATAAATATCAGCGTACGTGAACTCGGGAACCAGATTTTCAGAAAAGACAACATCTGTCTCTACACCACATCCAGGGTAAGGAACACCATAGGCGCAGAGGCAAAGCACCTGTACAATATGCACACCAGGATGACTGCGGCGTACTACATCGATTATTCAGGTACGGAAGTCAGGGATTTCATCCTGAAGTACAGGGCATTGTTCAAGACTGAACCAGGATCATTCGCATTCCAGGGATATGATGCAATCCACTATTTTGTGAACATGTGTGAAAAATTCGGCACACAATGGCACAGAAACCTCAACGAATATTCTGAAAGGGGTTTGCAGACCGATTACGAGTTCCTCAATCCGGAAGGAAAGGGCTATATCAATAAAGCTGTAAGACGCATCGTTTACAACAACGATATGTCAATCGTTCTCCAATAGAACCCGGGCGTTGGCCATTGCGGCATCACTTACAACGGCACCGCTCAAAAGGCGGGCGATTTCCCTTACCCGCTCTTCTCCTGCAACGGCCCTTATGGACGACGAAGCCTTTCCATTGTGATCACTCTTCTCAACAACATAATGGGCATTTCCCTTTGCGGCCACCTGAGGAAGATGAGTAATGGAAAAGACCTGCATGTCCGCTCCCATTGAGCATATCATGCTGCCCATCTTGTCCGCAACGCTGCCGCTCACCCCTGTATCTATTTCATCGAATATCAAGGTAGGCATACCGACAAAACGGGCCATCATTGCCTTAAGGCAGAGCATGATTCTCGAAATTTCACCACCGGACGCACATCTTTCCAACTCAAGCGGAGAGGCTCCCACCGAAGAGAAACGGAAAACCACCGAATCTGTTCCGTAAGGACCGGGAACGCAGGGATTCAGGTCAACGACGAAATTGGCCCGCTCAAGTTCAAGAAATCTTAAGGAAACTGTTATCTCTTCCGAGAACCCGGGCGATGACTTCACCCTCCTGTTGTGAAGTTCCTCGCAGCGAAGGCTGAATTCACGCTTGAGAGTATCTATCTCCCTCCCAAGCGTATCTATGGAATCCTGAAGGTTTGAGATATCATCAACACTGCCTGCAAGCTTGTCCCTCAATAATATCAATTCATCGACAGTGGAGCAGGAATGCCTCTTGAGAAGGGTATACAGAAGTGAAAGCCTGTCCTCTACCATCTGAAGATGCTCCGGCGACATATCAACGTTGGAGTCGAGCCTTTCAATTTCCGACAGGATGTCCGAAAGTTCGATTCTGGCAGACTCGATTCTTTCACTTATTCCGCTTGCCGCGGGGAAACACCTGTGTATGGAGAACAGAAGCTTCTCCGACTCCTTCAATGCAGGAATGATTCCTTGCGCGTCATCCTGTGACGGGCAAAGCAATTCCGTAACGTTTCCCAGCGCCGATTTGATCTGTTCAGCAGAAGAAAGGCTGCTCTGTTCCTCCTCAAGCGATTCAAGTTCTCCGGAGTGCAGTGATGCATCCTGCAACTGCTGCAGCAGGGAGGCATTATAATCGCCCTCTTCCCTGCATCGCCTCTGCCTTTCAAGCAGATCCGACAACTCCGCCTCTTTGCGCCTGAGTTCCTGCCACAAATTCCTGCATTCCGTGCGTAAGGAGGAATTCCCTGCAAAGAAATCAAGAACCGACAGCTGGAAGTTCCTGTCTGTCAGAAAAAGGCTTTTATGTTGCGAGTGAATGTCAATAAGCCTGGAGGATATTTCTGAAAGCAGTGAGACGGAAACAGGAGAATCATTGATGAAACTGCGTGAACGTCCGCTTCTGTTCACAGTTCTTCTGATTATCAGATGGCCTCCGTCCCAATCGACGTCATTGTCCTCCATAGTGGACTGCAGATCCGGGTCATTGACGTCAAATTCCCCTTCCACGACACAACTGTCGCTTTCAGAAGAAATGAGGGACGCGTCCGCCTTGGCTCCGGAGAGAAGGGACAGCGCACCCAGAAGGATGGATTTTCCGGCTCCTGTCTGCCCTGTAATAATGACCAAACCCTCCGGAAAGGAAATATCCAGAGAGTTGATCAAAATATAATTCCTGATATGAAGGGAGCTAAGCACCTATCGCACCGTCTTCCTGAGCCACCCTGTAATAAAGCTCATCCGCTTCAAATTCGGAAATGGCAACAAGATCGGGCTTGGGCTGACGCTCATAGTATTTTGATATTTCTATCTGCTCCTTGTTTTCGAAGACTTCGTCCATCGTGTCACGCTCACCGCGGAAATCCTCAAGTTTCTTTGCAAGTTCCTTTTTTTCGGCAAGGGCTATCTGGTTTGCTCTCTTTGAAAGAATCACAACTGTCTCGTAGAGATTTCCTGTAGGCTCCGCGAGGTATTTCACGTCGCGTGTAATGGTGTTGACCGGTATTTTTTTCTGTTCCATATAATCAATACGCTGATAAGTTCAACAAAAGTTTCATTATTTATCTTTCACCTTGTTGTACAAAACATCCAGACCCTTGCGGTAATCGGAATCAGGATATTCGCCGATGAAATTGTAATAATCGTCAATGAATACAAGGAAACGTTCCTTCTGCTTGGAAGGAATGCTCATATCCGCATATTTGTATGATGACATTGCCGCATAATACAGGATATCCTCCCTGTAAACGTTGTCGGCATCATCCTTAAGCACATTCTTGAGAGCGACTCTGGCAGCCTTGTAATCTTCCATGACATAGTAGATCCTGGCATTCTCATAGGCCTTCCTGTCAAGCCTGTTGCCAAGATCCTCAAGCATATGCTGACACATTATCGCATTCACTCCGTCCGGATGCTGGACGATGTACTCGCCTATTGCCGAAATAGCCTTGTAAGTCGGAGTCTGATCCAGTTCATATCTGAGCGTAGCCTTGTACAGACAGTCAACCTTGAGATACTCGGCCTGCTCGGCAAAAGTGCTTCTCGGGAAAACGGACAGGAAATGATCGAAATTACTTTCGGCTGTTACATAATCCTTGTTGCTGTAATTGGAAAGGCCCCAGTAGAATTGTACGGTATCATCCCTTTCCGTTCCTGTGGTGATTGCCGCAAGGGACTCGAACAGAGCCGAAGCCTTGGTATACTTGGCTTTATTGAAATAATCGAACGCCGCAGCATACTTTGCATCGTTGTCAGCCCCTTCAAGAAGCAGTTCATACTGTGACTTGCATGAGCAGACAGCAATGAATGACATCAGCGTAAGAATAAGTAACCTGCCGTTTCTCATTTCTTCAAAAATTTTTCTGCATCAAGAGCGGCCCGGCATCCGGAAGCCGCCGCATTTATGGCCTGACGATAGTACGGGTCCTGAACGTCTCCGGCCGCAAAAACGCCCTCTACATTTGTACGGCTGCTTACCCCGTCTGTCAATATATACCCGTTCCCATCTGTTTTAATCCATCTGGAGAACAACTCTGAAGCCGGATGGTGACCTATGGCGAGGAAGAAGCCATCGACATCTATATCAAAAACCTCGCCATCCTTTCTGACAAGGCGGGCGCCGGTGACGCCATTTTCATCACCGAGCACCTCCCGGGTATTGCAATTCCAGAGAATCTCGATGTTCGGAGAATTGAAAACCCTCTCCTGCATTGCCTTCGAGGCTCTCAACTCGTCCCTGCGGACTATCATATACACCTTGCGGCACAAACCTGAAAGATATGAAGCCTCCTCGCATGCCGTATCACCTCCTCCGACCACGGCCACATCCTTCTTTCTGTAAAAGAAACCGTCGCAGGTAGCGCAGGCGGAAACACCCATTCCCCGGTACTTGAGCTCCGAAGGAAGACCGAGATATCTGGCGGTGGCGCCCGTTGCAATAATTACAGCATCCGCGGTCATTTCCGTTTCGGAATCGACGGTGACCACAAAAGGCCTTGCATCGAAATCAACGGAAGTCACAACACCACGGCGTATGTCCGCTCCAAGCATGACGGCCTGCTCACGCATCCCGGCCATGAGTTGGTTTGCATCGATTCCTCCGGGAAATCCCGGATAGTTCTCCACCACAGTGGTTGTAGTCAGCTGCCCTCCGGGCTCATTGCCTTCGAGCAGAACGGGATTAAGCGCGGCCCTGCTCGCATATATGGCCGCTGTATATCCGGCCGGACCTCCGCCGATAATCAGGCATTCAACGTGTTCCATAACAATAAAAAGGATACAAATATATAAAATAACTGTTAACTTTGGAAGAAATGAGGATTTCAGCAACAAATATACCCGACATCCAGAAATTGTCGAAGATACTGAAAGACAAAGGGATGAGGATGACACCCCAGAGAGCCTCCGTACACAGGGCAATGATGACGCTTGTCCACGCGAGCGCCGATATGGTTGCCGGACACCTGGCCGCCTCCGGAATCACCAATGTTACAGTGGCCTCCGTTTACAATATTCTTTCTTCAATGGCGGACAAGGGAATATACGGGCGGAGATTCAGCTCCAACAACAAAATGTATTTTGATATCGTTCCCTCGAAGCACCTGCATCTGTACGATACTAAAAACAACGAATTCAAGGATATAACGGATACGGAGCTGTACCCTTTGGTGGAAGCTCATCTGAAAGGACGCAGATTCAGGGGATACAGGATAGACAGGATAGAAATACAGGTAGTCTGCCACGCTACGGGGAAGAAGACGAAATAATCAGATGCTCTTGCGCCAGCGTGCCAGAGGAATGCCCAGCTGTCCCCTGTATTTGGCAATGGTCCTGCGGGCAACGACATACCCGCGTTTGCCCATTTCGGTTACAAGCTGCTCATCTGTAAGGGGCTTCCTCTTATCCTCCGCATCAACACACTCCTGAAGAGCTTTTTTCAGTTCCCTCGTGGAAACTTCGTCCCCCTCCTTGTTCTCCAAGCCCTCGGAGAAAAAATATTTCAAGGGAAAAATGCCGAAATGCGTTTCTATGTATTTGCTGTTGACGACCCTGGAAATGGTGGATATGTCAAAACCTGTCGCCTCCGCTATATCTTTGAGAACCATGGGACGGAGGTTAGATTCATCGCCGTCGACAAAATAATCGTACTGATAATCCAGTATAGCCTGCATGGTCTTCTGCAGAGTGTTCTGTCTCTGTTTCAAGGCTTCTATGAACCATTTAGCCGAATCCATCTTCTGCTTCACGAAAGCCAGAGCATCCTTCTGCACGCGCTCGGAAGCGCTCCTGGAGTCAATGAGCATATCTGCATACTTCCTGTTTACACGGAGTTCCGGTATGGAGAATCTGGGCATCGAGAAACTCAGACGCCCTTCATTCTCCTCAAGAAGGAAATCGGGGACTATCTGCTGGGCCTGATCGGCGTAATTGTCATCAATCTGCCCCCCGGGTGACGGGTTCAGCTTTACAATTCTGGCCATTGCAGCCTTCAAACTGTCTTCATCAAGATCAAGTCTGGACATCAACTTCTTGAAATGCCTGTTGGAGAATTCATCAAATTCCTCACGAAGTATCCTTTCCGCATTGACTACATCTTCCGTCTGCCGGCAGCATTCAAGCTGAAGCAGCAGGCACTCGCGCAGATCCCGGGCCGCAACACCCGAAGGTTCGAACTCCTGCACCACCTTGAGCATTCTCTCGACTTCGGCGCGGTCTGTCTGGATTCCGGCCCGGAAAGCCAGATCGTCCACCAGGGAATCCAGATCCCTGCGCAGATAGCCGTCCTTGTCCAGAGAACCTATGATAAACGACGCCACCTCATACTCATGCTGGTCCAGATTCCTGTACCCCAACTGATCCATAAGACTCTGTGTGAAACTCTGTCTTACGGAAAAAGTGTTGTATTCAGGACGGGCGTCCTTGCCCCAGTTGTTCACGTAAAGATTATATGGCCTGATATTGCTGTTGTCCTCTTCCTGGAGTTCATCGAGAGAAACATCCCTGATATCCTCGTCCTTCCCGGTATCGGGAGAATCATCAAGTACGGGATTCTCCTCAAGTTCCGCACGGATTCTCTGCTCCAGATCCTGAACAGGCAGCTCTATGAGCTTTATTGTCTGAATCTGAAGTGGAGACAGCTTTTGCGTCTGTTTGAGTTCAAGTCCCTGTTTGATCATAAGATATCCGGGCTTTCCGTTTCAGTTATCTCTACATTCCTGCGCCCGATGGAAGGATATTTGAAATACTCCCTTATGATTGTGGCGTCGGGGAATTCCCCTTTAATGGAATTCAAGACAACTTCAGCATCTATCCTTGACCTGAAATTCCCTACCGTGACCTTGAAATTGGGGCTTGCATACGATCTGTACACGGGAATGTCCGGAAACATTGCGGAGAATTTGTCGGCAGTTGCCTGAGACACTTCCCTCGCAGTCTGGACGCTGTTGTAATAGATGCGGATCCTGAACCCGCTGTACTGTTTTCCCTCATTGGCGGAAATCTGTCTTGAGAGGGCTTCCTGCACAGTACGGGGCTGGGTCAGGGTGACTCCGGACGGCATGGATCCGCAGACATCGACGTTCACAAGACTGGAATCGACCTGGGGTTCGTATTCAAAGCTTACGGGACCTTCCTGCGCCCGGGCGCCTGCAGCACAGGCACACAATATAATGAACAAGGAAAACAATCTTTTCATTTGCGAAGAATTTTGCTCAACGGAATGTCTTTCATTTCAACTTTCCTGCCAGATCCGCCACGTTTTGACAGAATTCCGGAAAAATCCACAGTGACATCATCTGCATTGAACTTGCTGTCAAAAGATTGCAGCAAGTCAAAAACATTGAAGCCACTGGCAATTTCTCCATATACGGGAACAGTATAGACATCTTCACACTTCCCTGAAACTGACAGCATGTCCGCACTGAGTGACATAAGCGGAACTCCGTTCAACCTTGCGGTCCCTCTCATCTCCCTGACTTCAAAGGATGACCGGGGATTATTGATTCCCACCTGCACGACGACCTCAACGGAAGCGAAACCCTGAGGCTTGACGGAAGATATGCGGAATGACGTGAATTCAAGTTCCGGTGTCTTGGAACAGCCTCCCAGAAAAAGCGGGAACAAGAGCAGCAGCAAGGCAATATATCTTCTCATATGACGGACATTAAAACACAAATATAAGAAATTTCTCTCTATCTTTGCCTTTGCTATGAAGAAGGTTTATATTGAGACTTACGGCTGTCAGATGAACGTGGCCGACACCGAAGTCATTTTTTCCATATTATCGGAACACGGCTACGAAAGGACCCTGAGCATTGAAGAGGCGGATGTCATCATGGCCAACACCTGTTCCGTGAGGGACAATGCGGAACAGAGGATAAAAGGACGCATCGAACAGTTCAATCTGCAGCGCAGGACAAGGAAAGTGACGGTGGGCATACTTGGATGCATGGCTGAACGCATGAAAGAGGAGATACTGCAGACAGGAAAGGTTGACGTTGTCGCAGGTCCCGATTCATACAGGAATCTTCCCGCCATGCTTGAAGCGGCCGCAGAGGGAAAACCACAGATTAACGTAACACTTTCCAGGGAAGAGACATACGCAGAGATTTCCCCCATCCGAACAGACAAGAACGGGGTATCGGCGTTCATTTCCATAATGCGCGGATGCAACAACGTCTGCTCCTACTGCGTGGTTCCCTTCACACGTGGGGCGGAAAGGAGCAGAAACTGGCGCAGCATTGTCCGGGAGGCCTGCGAATGCAGTACCGGCTGGTATAAGGAGATAACTCTTCTTGGCCAGAACGTGGACTCCTATTGCGATGGAGATGTAACTTTCGCAAAACTGCTTGCCATTGTTGCAGAGGCTGTTCCCCGGATGCGGATACGCTTCTCCACTTCCAATCCGCAGGACATCTCCGACGAGGTTCTCACCACGATGGCCGACCACCCCAACATCTGCAGGCACATACACCTTCCCGTTCAGTCAGGTTCCAACAGAATGCTCGAGAAGATGAGAAGGAGATACACCAGGGAATGGTATCTTGCAAGAGTGGACAGAATAAGGGAGATATTGCCCGACTGTGCAATCACAACCGATGTCATCGCCGGATTCTGTTCGGAAACGGAGGAAGACCATATGGAAACGCTCAGCCTTTTCAGGGAAGTAGGGTTCGATGCCGCGTATATGTTCTACTATTCAGAAAGACCCGGGACGCTTGCCGCCAGGAAATTCAAGGATGACGTTCCGATAGAGGTGAAGACAAGACGCCTGGAAGAGATCATAGCGCTTCAGAACAGGCTGTCCCTGGAAAGCAACAGAAAAGACATCGGAAAGCGTTTTGAGGTTCTTGTAGAGGGCGTCTCCAGGAAAAGCGACACCGAGCTTTGCGGAAGAAACAGCCAGAACAAGATGTGCGTATGGGCGGATACGGCACACAGGGCCGGAGACACGGTTGAGGTGGAAGTATGCGACTGCACACAGGCCACACTTCTGTGCAGGCTCATTTAAAGTACATTCTGGAATCCGAAAAGGAATAGAAAGAGTCGTCGGCAACTACAATGTGATCGATCAGAGATATCTGGACCGCATTGCACGCTGTATGGAGACTGTCTGTCTGGCGGATGTCGGCCTCGCTGGGATTGGGATCGCCACCGGGATGGTTGTGCATCAGGATTATACCGGATGCGGCCTTGTCCAGAGACATTCTCACAATCCTGTTCACATCGATGACGGTTGAGTTTCCGCCTCCTGACGAAATACGGGATCTTGACGTGGGGTAATTGTGTGAATTCAGAAAAAGCACCCAACACTCTTCGTGGTCTATTCCCTTGAATACCGGGCGCATCATGTCATAAGCCATTCTTGCTGAAACCAACGGCTTGCGGGATGTAACATAATCTTCATTATAGAAACGCCGCCCCAACTCCAGAGCCGCCTGTATCGTGACAGCCTTGCACTCCCCTATTCCCTTTATGCGCCTGAGCCTGTCTGCAGACATGCGGAAAAGCTGAGACAAACTCCCATCAGCTTCTGCAAGCAGTCTGCGCGCAAGTTCGACCACACTCTCTCCGGAATTACCGGTACGGAGCAGGATGGCAAGAAGCTCCGAATCACTCAAAGCCCCGGGGCCCAGGGAGGCCATCCTGAATCTGGGCCTCTCACCCTCACTCATATCCTTTATTTTCATAGTGAGGGCAAGTATACCGAAAGAAAACGTCAAAAACTTACGGAAATATCTTTGACGCTGAAAAGATACCTATTCGATGAAGGCAACTATCTCTCCTTTGACCACATCCTTTCCCTGCCCGGCCGGAACGGCCACAATCCTGCCATCAGCAGCGGGAACGATTTCCTCCATGCCATAATATGTCTGGACATACCCGCAAGGCTTTCCGGCCTCAACCTTAGTCCCGACCACAGGAGCCTTTGAATCATCTTCGACATCAATCTGCCACAGAAGCTTTCCCTTTACAGGCACCTGCACCGGCAAAGCCTTGGGATGAGACTTGACGATGGTGTCGATATCATACTCGGGCATCTCCACAACAGGACGTTTGATGACAACGGGTGCGCCGGCCTTTGCCCTGAGTTCCTCCAGTTCCTTGTTGAAACGGTCCTTTGCCACTCCGGACTTATAGTCCCTGTACTGGCGCTCATGCATGGCGAATTCGAAAAGTTCCTCGTCATCCTGGCCGAAATCCCATCCCTCATCCTTCATCATCTGACGGAAACGGGGAAGCTCATCGGGATAGTTGTCCTGAGGGTTTTCGGTATGGAATTCAAGTCCCTTCTCCTTTGCAAGCTCCACAATTTCAGGAGCGAGGCTGCCCGGAAGGTTACCCATCTTTCCCTGGATCATTCCCCAGGTATCCTTGTCTATGGTGCTGAACCTGGGCTTGTCCTGAGCCATCGCAAGCAGGTTCATGAGGGCTGTATTCTTGGTATACTGACTGAAAGGCGTGACAAGAGGCGGATATCCAAGACGGGGCCATACATACTCAACTTCGTTGAAGAGCTTGACCATGAGTGTATCGAGACTGCTCTCCGGCTTTCCGGTAGCCCGCTCTGAAGCATTGATTGCCGCCTTGAAGCCCTTGAGGTCCGCCATCATGGACCCCATCATTCCACCGGGAAGTCCGCATCCGACAAGGAGCGACGTCATCTTGGAATTGGAGTCGTTGATCCAATACCCAAGGAAGTCATCGATGAACTCCTGGGTGAGCGCCCGGACATGCATGTAAGCATCGATGTTCACATCCTTTACAAGAAAACCGTCAGCCTTGAGCATCTGCTGGATGGTAATCACATCGGGATGAACCTTACCCCAGGAAAGCGGTTCTACCGCCACGTCGAGGTAATCCGCACCTGCACGGGCTACTTCAAGCATTGAAGCGGGGGAGAATCCCGGACCGCAATGCCCATGATATTGAACTCCTATGTGAGGATATTTCTTCTTTATCTGATAGGTCAGCCGGGCGAGGTCGGTGGGTCTTCCTATTCCCGCCATATCCTTGAGGCAGATTTCGTCAGCACCATACTCCACGAGATGGTCCACGATATCCAGATAGTAATCCACAGTATGCACGGGAGAGTGCGTGATGGAAAGAGCAGTCTGCGATATCATTCCCGCCTTCTTTGCATATTCCACGCTCAACTTGAGGTTGCGGTGGTCATTAAGCCCGCAGAAAGAACGTGAAATATCTGTTCCCTGGGCTTTCTTGACCTTGAACATAAGTTCACGCACATCCGCCGGAACAGGATTCATCCTGAGTCCGTTCAGGCCACGTTCAAGCATATGTGTCTGAATTCCGGCCTTGTGAAAAGGCGCAGTCCATCTGCGTACGGAAACATTGGGGTTCTCACCATACAGGAGATTTACCTGCTCGAAAGCTCCTCCATTGGTTTCAACACGGTCAAAACAACCCATGTCGATGATGGCGGGCGCCACCCTTACAAGTTGGTCAACACGGGGCTGATACTTGCCCGAAGACTGCCACATATCTCTGTAAACGAGAGAGAATTTTATTTCTTTTGCCATTTGTTCTTCGATTTACGTCACACAAATATACTCAATTTTCCATACGGCTCTTGCAAAGTTTAAATTATTTCGTACCTTTGCAACCTCTTACTGACACGGTGCGATTAGTTCAGTTGGTAGAGCACCAGATTGTGGTTCTGGGTGTCGTGGGTTCGAGCCCCACATCGCACCCCAAGGTTTTTGAGGACAGTTTTCAAGGCTGTCCTCATTTTTTATTGCTTCTCGTACCCAAGCGCAAGCACGCAGAGAACTTTCATATTATCCTTTATTCCAAGCAATTCCCTTAGATAATCTTCAGCCATCCCCTTTGAGCTGTCGGTTTTGCTGCGCGGCCGGCCATTGACGTGAACCCAGCAGCTGCCAAGACCTTTGTCAACTGCAGAAAGCATAAGGAACGTGGTGGATATGGCGGCATTGTCGACCCAGAGATCAGTCTTTTCAGGATCGCCCAGCACCACGATGGCCGCCGCCGCATCCTTCAGGAAGGACGAGCCGGACTCTCTCATCTGGGAAACGGCCTCCAGAAGCGACTTGTCATCAATAATCATGAAACCCGTGCTGCGGGTGTTCTTGGAAGAGGGAGCCGACATGGCCTCCATTATCATTTCATCTATTATTCCGCGTTCAACCGGCTTGTCGGTGAACTTGCGTACGCTGTGCCTCAGGGCAACAATATCCTTGAATTCCATACTATCCTAATAATTTCAATAAATATCTGCATTTTTCCTCATTGCCGAGCGTTTTTGTGGTATTGCAGGAAAGTTTGACGCAATCGTGCCACTCACGGCGTTCGGTGATGCGTCCGCGCGTCAGTTTCAATACTATGTTCATAGGGTCACAGCCCGTTACGTCACAAGTCAGGAACGTACCCACACCATATGAATCCAGAACCCTTCCGTTCACGTATTCATGTATCTTTATGGCCTTGTCTATGTCCAGGCCGTTGCTGTAGCATACCTGCTTTGTGGCGGGATCTATCCCGAGATCCTCGTATTTTGCAATAATCCTGTCCGTCTGCTCAAATTCGTCCCCGCTGTCGACGCGGAGCCCCTTGTACATCATGGCCATTCTTTTGGACAGGTTCCCGAAGAATACCTTGTCTCCGAAACAGTCATACAGGTAGATACCGTTATCACCATCGAAGACATCGCTGAACTTCTTCATCACATTGAAATTGCACTCGAAAAGACCGCTTACGTTCTCCTCGAAGCTGATGAGCTGATGAGACATCGTCCCCAGTGGAACGAGGTCGTATTTCATAGCCAGCCAGACATTGCTCGTACCAGTGAAGCGTCCGGGCCAGTCTGTCCGGGACTCCCACACCTCCTTCATCACCCGGATTACCATGTCGTGGTGGGCGAAGCTCATTCTACGGCGCGTCCCCATATCACCCAGGACAAGGCCGCCGCCGAAAATCCGCTCGGCCTTGGCACGGGCGCGTTCCTCCTCCAGTGCCTCATCATACCTGTCAATATCTCCGCGAAGCCTGTGCATAAGCTCACTTATACAGGACAGTACAGGCATTTCCCACATGATGGCGGAAAACCATTTGCCTTTCACGGTGATGGCAAGACAACCCTCCTCATCCTGCGAAACGCTCACTTCTCCGGGATTGAACCTGTAGCCTTTCAGGAATGTAAAATACCATTTGGGAAGGAACTGGCATTTTCTTTCCATAAAGGCAATCTCCTCATCGGTAACAGCCACTTCCCTCATGTACCTTATCTGCTCCATCAGAAGAGCGGCGAAGCCCTCGGGATATTTCTGGCGGTTACGGTCAAAGAAGGTGTATTCCACTTCCGCCCTGGGATATGTCTCGAGAATGTAGTACTGGCAGGTGAAAGTGTACAGGTCGTTGTCTGTGAAATGCTTTATTATCGCTTCCATACTGATGCGCGGATATAATGCAGATCAGATATAGAACTCCTTGTCCAGAGTCATGGTCTTCTGCTGCAGCAGGGCTTCATCGCCAAGCAGGCAGAATACAGTTCCGTAATATGCTTCTTCGAGAATCCTGGGAGGCATGACCCCTGAGATTGCGCTGTTGCAGAATGCCTGCATTATTTCAAGCGTTCCGTCTCCGTCCGCCTCAGGCATTATTGATATGCCGGGGTCCTTGGACCCGTTCTCGGCGGACCAGCTGGTGCCTGCGAATGCTGAATTGGAGAAGATTCCCTGCTCTATTTCCGCTATCATCTGCTCGATTCCGCTTTTCTTCGGAGGATTCTCGTAATAAATTCTGGAGCCGGGAAGATCCACCATCGCATCCTTGCAGAGGATCTGCTCGCCCATTCCGAAATGAGCATTGGAAATGACAGACTCAAAAGTCATGTTCACTCCATTCGGGAAGGTATATATGCAGCATACGTTGTCAAACACCTCACGTCCGTCCTTCCAGTAAATGATGCTTCCGGAACCCATGACCTTCTCCGGAAGCATGCCGGTAGCCCAGGTTCCGTTCTGAATCTGATGGCAGGCAAGTTCAGTCATGAGCCCGCGTGAATATTCACGATAAAGACGCCAGTTGATATGTCTTTCCAGATCCGGGGAAGGCACCGGTCTCCTCCAGTCATTGTTGCGGAACCAATAATTGCGGACATTTACCACAGGACCGTATTCTCCCTTCACTACGCCTTCCATGGCCTTGAGGTACTTCGGGTCAAAAAGCCTCTGCTGGCCGATGAAGAAAATCTTCCCGGTCTGCTTGTGCTTCATATAAAGCTGATGGCACTGCTCAATTGTGTATGCCATAGCCTTCTCGCAATAGACGTTCTTACCGGCATCCATTGCGTCCATTGCCATCTGGAAATGGCAGTAAAGAGGAGTGGCTATCACAACGGAATCCACTTCCGGGTCTTCCAGGAGTTTCCTGTAGTCGGAGTACAGCCTTGCCTGAGGAAAATAGGATGAGCCTTCCGTCAGATGCGGCTCATAATTGTCACAGAGAGCCACCACCCTGGCGTTATGTATCTTCTGAAGATTCTCCAGATGGAAGCATCCTCGCGAGCCTGTACCGATGAAGCCTATGCGCGTATAGTCCCTGCCGGTTTCTTCCGTGGTCTTGGGACTACAGGCCTCGATCCACGGAAATGCAGACATGGCAACCCCGGCAAGACCGAGTCCCCCGAGTCTTCCGATAAATCCACGCCTGTCGATATTTTTGTTTTCCATATTCATAATTCTTGGAATTGATAATTGTCAAATGGTTCCATTACAGTCTTTCTTTCATTTTCCGGAGCGGCATAAAGTGCAGTTGAAAGGACCTCGCATATCAAAGCCGAAGGCCCCGTAACTGCAATGTCCCTTCCTTCCGTGACACATTTTAAAGTGTGCGGGTCAACTATATGGCCGGCACCGCTTCTTGAACGTCCGGAAACGGACAATGCACTGTCTTTCAATCTGAACCTTTTACGGTCACGGTCATCGGAGACAAGCCAGCAGTCTCCGAGAGGATGTGTTCCCAGACCGAAAGATGAACTGCTGCCGAAGTTGATGAGAGCTTTTTCAACACCGAAATCCTCCGAAAGCATGGTACGCACCCTGTCTATCGCGTAACCTTTCGCAAATCCCCCGAAATCTATAAGAACCTGACCGGAAGTCCTGCTCACCTCGTGAGAAGGGGGGAAAAGGCTGAACGAAGGTTTCTCCTTCGTGGAAGACAATGCAGCGATGTCAAAATACCCTTTCGTACTCCTTCTCATCTGTTCACACAGTTCAAGAGCGAAAAAGAGCTCATCGGACACCTTCACAGGAGACATGCTTCCGTTAAGACGGGCAAGTTCATTATTTTCCAGGTGCCTGTTGAAAATAAGGTCGAGTTCATCGACGCGGTTCTTTATTCTCCGTGAAATGTTCTTTGCCGCAAGTTCATCGTTGTGGACAAACAACAGCTCCATTACCGTGTGCATGGAACGGAAACCGCAATATGCAACGGGGGCTGAAGGATTCTTGCCGCTATAGACAAACTTGAGATTCAGAGGCATCTATGAAAAAATCTTCTTGATCAGATATGCAATGATTCTCACAACCCATTGCAGAACGTACAGGATTCCGGTGATAACAACGACAAAACCGATCTGGGTGAATATTTCGGTCCAATGCCCGGAATATGCTATTGTAGCCCCCACATTCGTGAAGAAGGCTATCGCAAAGCAAACCAGAAGAATTATCAGTTCCCTGGTCTTCTGCCTTGCAGTAATGACACTGTCCTTGAACATATTATGCTAAAGTTTATAGAAATCCTCCCATCCTTCCCTCGGTTTGGGACCCCAGAGGAGATGGTTTGCGAGAGGGCTGTTGGTAATCTGTTTCGTTTCCCTGTCGAAAAGTATTCTCTCTCCGGTCCACTGGGCGATTACACCGAGACAGAACACCTGGCTGAGAGGTGCCGATACGGAGAAAGGAGAGCGTGTCTGTTCAAGACCGAGGCAGGCGCGCAGGAAATTCTCGTAATGATTGGACGGGCTTTCCGGAACCTCGGGAAGCCTGCCTTCCATCTCCTTTGCCACTTCTTCAGGAATTATGGTGAGAGCAGAACCGTGAGATCCGCCCTTGAACGTAAGAGTTCTGGAATATATTTCCTTTCCGGGATTGAGCCGGGCCGGCTTGAAAGGCTGTCCGGCGACAAGCGGAATATTGGGATCCACTTCGGAAGTCCCGTATCCTGCGGGGACCTTGGGGATGTTGTCAAGACCGTCATACCATGTAACGTCCACCGCGGGCATTCCTTCTCTTTCAGGGAATTTGAAGAGCAGGGTGGAGGACATGGGATAAAAGAACGGATTATGGTCCTTCAGGTAAAGAGGATTGACCTCTTCAGGAAGTCCGAGTTTGAGGAACTCATGGGAGGTGTCGAGAATATGCGCACCCCAGTCACCCAGAGCTCCCATACCATACTGGTACCAGCAGCGCCACTGACCGCAATGGTAGTCGTGGTTGTATTCCCTGGGATATGCCGCTCCGAGCCAGGTGTCCCAGTCCATGGTTTCGGGAACGGGCTCCCCCTTCGGATAGGCCGTGATCTTCGGATCCCAACCATGCCAGCGACGGCTGTTGTTCATGTGGGCGGTTATGGCGGTGACATCCTTGATGATGCCGGCCTCAACCCAGGCCTTGTACTGGAAATAATTGGCCTCGGAATGGCCCTGGTTCCCCATCTGGGTTACCACACCGTACTTCTTCTCGGCTTCCATGAGAAGTTCGCACTCCATGAAGGTGCGGGCAAGAGGCTTCTCCACATAGACATGCTTTCCGAGTTTCATAGCCTCCATGGTTATGAGGAAGTGGCTGAAATCCGGTACCGCAACCAGCACGGCATCTATCCGGTCCGCCATCTTGTCGAACATGACGCGGAAATCCCGGAACCTTTCGGCATCGGGAAACATGTTGATGATTTCCTGCGTATGCTCAGCGCCCATATCCACATCGCACAGGGCAACGACATTGCACAGCCCCGTTTCATAAAGGCCCTGAATGTCTTCGTTTCCCCGGTTTCCGATGCCGATCATAGCCATGTTCACCTTGTCTGAGGCACCGAGCACCCGGCGGGAGGAAGAGGCCTTTTTACTGTCCTTGCAGGATACCATCATTGCAGGAGCGACCATTGCAGCCGCAGACGCCAGAGCGGAATCCTTAAGGAATACACGTCTTGAAATATTTTTCTCCATATTGTTGTGATTTAATATTTGCTTGTAAATGAATAAGTTCCGCTGCCGACCTCGGAAGTGTCGAAACTACCGTCGGAATGAGGCACGCAAACAGTGGCCGTGCAACCGACAGGGACTTCCACCTTCACGGTTATCGAACCCCTGCCGAGTTCCCAACGTATGCCGGCATCGCCGTAAGGTGTCAGTTTATAATACTGCGCCCATGTAAGATCGCCGCACGGCATAGGTTTGAAGATGATATGCCTGTACCCCGGACTGTCTTCATCGGCCATCATTCCCGCAACTTTACGGTAGAACCAGGTCAAAGCGCCTCCGAACATGGGATGATTGCGCGAATTGCCTCCGTCCCACTGTTCCCAGGTAGTATAGGCCCCCTGTTCAACCCACCAGCCGAAACTTGGGAAGTCCCTCTTGTTCATAGCTTCAAAGGCGAATTCATTCAGACCGTTGTCGGCAAGCTGTTCAAAAAACAGCTGCGTGCCCACAATACCTGTATTGAGGTGTCCTCCGTATCCGGCTATTTCCTCCCTCAAGGTTTCAATTACGTCTTCACGGCATTCATCCGGAACTCCCATGGCCAGGGCCATGACGTTGGAACCGTAGTCTCCGTAACTCTTCTTCTTCTCGTCATAGAAACGCCTGTGAAATGCGTCTGCGACTCCGGCGGCCTGCGCTTCGTATCCGTCCGCGTCATCCCGGCGGCCCAGCGCACGTGCCGCGCGTGCGGTATAATCGGTGCACTTCCATAAAAGATAAGTGTGCACCAGTTCTTCCGAAGGCAGTTCGAAAGGAGGGAGCCAGTCTCCAAGGTTGAGCCAGTAAAGCGGCTTGTCCGCTGAAGGAGCCTGCTGAAGCATTGTTCCGTACGGAGTTATCCAGCTGCGCATAAACTCCAGCTGCGACTGCATATGGGGATAATGCTCTTCAAGAAGGTCCCTGTCTCCGTAATGGAGGTAGAATTCCCAGGGGATGATGTTCATGGCTGCACCCCACCCGGTGCCGCCCCCGCATCCCGGGTGCCACGGAGCGCCGTTGGGAACATATCCGGTCTCGACATCCTGACAGTCCGACATATCACGCAGCCACTTCGTGTAGAATGCGGCGGCATCGAAATTATGCATCACCGTAACGCAGGCGACTTCGCCGTCTCCGGTGTACGGGCCTTTCTCTCTGTGGGGACAGTCCGTGGCAACTCCGAGATGCATATTGTCTGTCTGGGAACGCCACCAGATGTGATTTATACGGTTGAAAAGATCATTGGAGCAGGAAAATCTGCCGGAAGTGGCCACATCGGCATAAACTGCCTCTGCGGAAATGTCGGATGAAGTCAGTTCTCCGGGGTACCCCTTGACACGTACCTTGTCGAAAACGAACCAGGTGAAATGCGGGGCATATTCCTCATTGCCGGAACCGTTGAGCACGTAAATACCGGGACCGTTGCCGGGGCTTTCGCAGAGGTACTCGGTCTCGACGCAGTCCCCTGCCTTCCCGTTCATATGCCTGAGGCGCACCCATCCTGAAATATAGTCCCCGAAATCAACTTCGTAACTTCCGTCCTCCAGAACGCTGATGCTCACAGGTTCAAGTATCTCCTTCACCTTGTCCGAGGTGTAGCAGGACGCGCAGAGTCTTCCGTCCGGAGCCTTGCGCAATGCCACAGGTTCCCAGTCATCCCCCTCCTCACGGCGTGCATCATATGTCTCCCCTTCGAACATTCCATCCGAAAGAACCGGCCCCCTGCGGGCCATCCAGCTTTCGTCGCTGACGATGGTTTCGCTTGTGCCGTCTGCATACTCGAGCAGAATCTGCCCCAGAAAACGGGGCGAGCCGTAAGACTGCATCCAACGGCTGTTGTTGTTATTGAAGAATCCGCTGCCCAGCCATACTTCCAGTTCGTTCTTTCCGTTATGCAGCATGGGCTTTATATCATAACCGCAGTACATGACCCTGAATCCGCGGAATTTGCTGTCGTCAAGGCCGATCGGATGATTCTCAAGACCTTCGCGGTGAGTATAGGAAGTTTCGTTGGGAGTAAATTCGGAATCCCCTGCTCTCTCACCGTTCACGAAGAAACGGAAAAACCCGAGCCCCGTCACGTAAGCCTTCGCGGAAACCAGTTTCCTGTCTATGTATATCTGCCTGCGAAGGACGGGTTCAGGTTCCGCCACGGAGCCTGCCCCGTAATCCGGACCTGCCTCACCCTGCCAGGGGGCGCCTATCCATGCTCCTTTCCATTCGGACTCGTTCAGAATGCCCATTCCCCATTCCGCAGGCCTGCTCCAGCGGGATTTCCTGCCGTTGGAATCCCACACACGCACCTGCCACCTGCAGCGCTGCATGGATTCAAGCTCTTCTCCGTCATAATGGACGAGGAAGGACTGGTCGGACTCTATCCTGCCGCTGTTCCACAGATCGGCGCGCCTTAACGGAGATCCGTAACCGGATACCCGTATCTGGTATGCCGTCTGGGATTCGCCTTTAGTCCGGGAACTGTTAATCCAGGAGAGCCGCGGGCTTGCGGCATCTATGCAGAAAGGATCCTCCACGTATTCGCATGTGAGGTCCGTCGGCCTGATGCGCGATGCCGTACCGGCCTCGAATGCTCCGAAGGCGAAAATTCCTATGCATGCAAGAATTAAGGGGGCGGGACTTTTCCTCATCAGAGAGTCTTGATCTTGATGTTTCTGAATTCAACGTGGTCTCCGTGGTCCTGAAGGAGAATGTGTCCTGTCTCAAAGTTGCCGAAGTTGACCCAGTCCTTGTATTTGCTGTAAGAAACGAAGGCGTTCCATTCCTGGGTATTGCGCTCGTACTCTACAATTTTTACTCCGTTCAGCCAGTGTTCAACGTGATTTCCCTCCACCTTGACGACCGCCTTGTTGAACACACCCTTGTGGAATGGCTTGTCGGCAGGCGCGGGGATAAGGTCATAGAGAGAACCGAGAGTACGGTTGCCCCTGACCCCGAGTTTTGCGTCGGGATGTTTCTCATCGTCCAGAATCTGGAACTCACAGCCAATTGAGGAACCTCCGGGATTGTTGTTGACTTCCGGATTGACGAAATACTTGATACCGCTGTTGGCGCCTTCGGTAAGGCGGAACTCGACTGAAAGGATGAAGTTTCCGTATTTCTCGGTCGTTATTATGTCACCTCCGTTGCGGGATTCGGCACCGTCGGCACCGTCAACGCTCAGGATGCCGTCCTTGATGGTCCAGCCTTTCTGCGGGAATTCCGGACCGTTGGCGCTCCTCCATCCGTTGGTGGTCCTGCCGTCCCACAGGAGTTTCCACCCGTCGGCAATCTCCTCGTCGGTAAGGGAATTCACCTGCTGGCAGGGGGCGGAGGCATCAATGATTCCGCGAAGGTAGCCGACCGATTCCGCTATTCCTCCGTGAGGGTCGTCGCCATTCTTTTCGAACTCTATGGAAACCTTGCCCTTGTAGTTGATTTCACGCAGGGCCTTTACGATGGATACGAGGTCCATCTTCCCGCGGCCCATCTCCCAGGTCTCCCCTTCCTTGGAGGCGTCAGTCTCATCCTTGATGTGGATGTCATATATCCAATCCTTGAACTCTACTATGTCGGAGGCAACGTCCCAGCCCATGCGGAAAGTATGGCCGAGATCCATGCAGCAACCCACTCCGAGGGTCGGGTCCTTCACCATCTCGACGATAGTGCGGACATCGGGGAAAGCGGCTCCGTCGGGCCCGTGGGTATGGATGGCCACCTTTATTCCTGTCTTGGCCACCTTCTTGATGACATAATCTATGAGACTGTAGTCCGGCACTCCGATGAACATCCCTGCCCCATAGCGCTCAGCATAGGCGAAGGTCCTGTCCACATCGGCCTTGCTATTCATGTAAATCGGGCCCAGGATATAACCCTCTATTCCATAAGAAGAACATTTCTCCTTGAAAGCATCCATCTGCTCCTTGGTGGAGTCGAGGGGAAGCCACCAGTCCTTGACCGAAAAATACTTTACATCCATGCTCTGAAGATAAGCCAGAGTCCGGTCGAGGTCAAAACTTCTGTAGGAAAAGCCCGCAATTCCTATCTGGAATTCATCTGAGGAGTGATTGTCACAGAAAGAAAGCGGAGCCGACTGCATTGCAATCAAAGCAGCCAGGGCAAATGCGTAGATTTTCTTCATGCCTTTTATGGTTATCAGTTGTTATACTCAACAAAAATACGATTTTTTGCTCATTATCGATAATATTTTTAAATTTGGTGAATCATTAAGTTTAATAACCAATAAACTACCGATATGGATAAAAGTAGAAGAAGTTTCATCAAGAAATCCGCAGCCGGAGTTGCGGTTGCAACCATTCTTCCGAGGAAGGTATTCGGGAAAATGGGCGGAGACAACAACTTCATTGCCCCTTCCGACCAGCTCACGAGGGGTATCATCGGAACGGGCGGAATAGGTCGTTCCAGCACCCACTACTATGACGACCCGAGGTGCCGTCTCGTTGCAGTCTGCGACGTGGACAGTGACCATCTACGCAAAGGAATCGACCTGTGCAAGGAGAAATACGGAAACACGCCTCAGTCATACACCGACTGGAGAGACCTTGTGGCCGACCCCAACGTCGATATCGTACATATTGCAACTCCTCCCCACTGGCACGGCCTGATGGCGGCGGCGGCAGCCAATGCCGGCAAGGATATCTGGTGCGAGAAACCGATGACAAGAACAATAGGCGAAGGTAAGAAGGTGGTGGAAGCCGTAAAGCGCAACGCGCGCATGTTCCGCCTCAATACATGGTTCCGCTTCACCGATACTTTCTACGGTCTTGGAACCACAGTGCTCCCCCTCAAGAAACTCGTTGACAGCGGAGCCCTCGGCTGGCCTCTCACCGTAAGGATTTCAGGAGCCAACGGATTCGCCTGGAAATTCTTCTGGACAGGAAAGACAAACCTCAAGCCGGAACCCGTTCCCGAGTGTCTTGACTACGACATGTGGCTCGGACCGGCCCCCTACAAGCCTTACAACCCGCACCGTGTACACCAGACATTCCGCGGATACTGGGACTATGACGGAGGCGGACTCGCCGATATGGGACAGCACTACCTCGATCCCGTACAGTACATCCTCGGCAAGGACGACACCTTCCCCGTAAAGGTTGAGGTTGACGCTCCCCAGCAGCATCCCGATGCAGTGGGCACCTGGAGAAGCATCACCTACACCTACGAAGACGGATGCAAGATAATTCTCGAAGGCGAGGGATTCGAAAGCGAAGGCAAGGTTCCATACCTCGAAGGCCCCAACGGAAAGCTCTACAAAGGATTCGAATGCACAATCCCCAACGTGGCCGAGATTCTCAACGACACTCCGGATCCCGTCATCAGGAACACGGACTTCATCGAATGTGTTCTCCAGCGCAAGCATTTCGCGCTTGACGAGAACATAGGATTCCACAGTTCCACAATCGTCAACATGGGAGTATGCGCCCTGAGGTTGGGACGCACGCTCAACTTCGACCCCAAGACGCAGAGGTTCACAGGCGACGAGGCCGCAAACCTTCTGATAGACCAGCCCATGAGAGGAGATTGGAAATTTTAAAGCACTACAGTCATGAAAAAACATTATATCTATATTGTCCTGGCAGTTCTCTGCCTTGCTGCCGGTATTTCCAATGCACAGGATGCAAGACACCGCACAGTGACTACAATCGTTGCCGACGCCCTGGCGCAGATGCCCGTTCAGAACGAGGCTGATTTCACAGCCGAATTCAAGGACCTTGCAGACAGCGCTCCCGAATCGGTGGCTATACTCACAGGCATGCTCAGGCCGGCCAAAGACACCTGCAACGCCCTTATGGAATATGCCATAGCGGGACTTGTGCGCTACGCCACGAGACCCGAAAACGCAAAATGCCTTTCCGCAGTGAAAGAAGGCTTCGTCAAGGCCATCACCAACGCCAACGACATCTACAATCTTCAGTTCCTCACATCGCAGTACAGGCTCCTCTGCCCGGAGAACTCTCCCGCAGTTTCAGAAAAAGCCGTCAACGTGCAGGAAAATCTGACGAAATATGCCCAACTCATAAAGAGTCCCAAGGACAACGAACGCTGCCAGGCGCTGTGGCTTCTTGCCGAGGCCGAGGGAGCGAAATGCGAGCCCGAGCTTCTCAAGGCGCTTTCCGACCCTTCCGGAGCCTGCCGTGCCAACGCCCTCATAATTGCATCGCAGTATATTGGAGAGTCCTTCGCAGCCAAGGCCGCCACAAAATTCAACAAGCTTACGAATGATGCCAAGGCCGACGTCCTAAACTATATAGGAGAGAACGGCATTGCTTCCCAGCAGGGTCTGGTGCTCAAGAACCTCAAGGCCAAGGGCAAGCTGGGCGCAACAGCCATAGAGGCCGCCAGCAAGCTTGCAACTCCCTCCTGCGCCACCGCTCTTGCTTCTCTTCTCAAGAACAAGGACCTGAAAGACAAGGCCCTTGAGGCGCTTGCCTGTTTCCATGGAACAATCCCCGAAAGCATCGCTTCCGTAGTGAAGGGCAGGCGTGCAGAGTCATTCAAACTCCCCGAAGGAGACAATGAGGAGAAGGAATACGACAAGATATACGCTAAGGCCGCCGAAGCCGCAAAGAAGGAAGTGAAGACCGAGGTCAACGCGCTCACCGACGAAGAGAAGGAGCAGGGATTCGAACTCCTCTTCGATGGAACAAGCATGGACAAATGGACTGGAAATCTCATAGGTTATACTCCTGTTGACGGAACGATATATGTTTCTGCAAAATACGGCAATGAGAGCAATCTGTACACGAAGAAGGAATATCGTGATTTCATTTTCCGTTTCGAATTCTGCTTCATGAAAGAAGGTGTCAACAATGGGGTGGGTGTCAGGACCCCTATGGGAGTTGACGCGGCATACGACGGAATGTGCGAAGTTCAGATTCTCGACCACGACGCACCCATATACAAAGACCTCCGCGAGTATCAGGTACACGGCTCCGTTTATGGAGTCATCCCCGCAAAACGCATAGTACACAAGCCTCTCGGGCAGTGGGAGTGCGAGGAAATCCGCGTTCAGGGCGACCACATCACAGTTACGGTAAACGGAGAGGTGATTGTTGACGGAAACATACGCGAAGCCTGCCAGGGTCACAACGTAGCTCCGGACGGAAGCGACGAAAACCCTTACACCGTCGATCACCGCAACCACCCCGGAATGTTCAACGAGAGAGGTCATATAGGCTTCCTCGGGCACGGTGAAGGCGTCAAGTTCAAGAACATCAGAGTACTCGACCTTGAAAAGAAATAATGCTGCTTGAACGCTGTTGTACAAAAGCCTCCGAAGTTGCGGAGGCTTTTGAGTTTGGTGCCGGCAGGGTCGAACTCTGCGAGCGGCTGGGAATAGGCGGTGTCACTCCATCTGCGGAAAACATAGCCGCTTCCGTTGCCGTTGGAATCCCTGTGAACGTGCTGATAAGGCCTCGCGGAGGCAGTTTCGTATATTCGGAACAGGAAATTCTTGAAATGCTGTCAGGCATCAGGCTATGCCGGGAACTCGGAGCCAACGGAATTGTAACAGGCGCGCTGAACCCCGACGGAAGCATCTGCGTAGAAACGATGAGAAGGCTGATGGCGGAAGCCCGGGAAGGGGAACGCAGATTGGAAGTTACCTTTCACCGGGCTTTCGACGAATGCCGCAACCCTCTGGACAGTATGGAAAGGATAATAAGCCTCGGCTGCGACAGGATACTCACCTCCGGCCAGGAGCCCACCGCCCCGGAAGGTTGCAGGCTCATTGCCTCTCTGGTAAGAGAAAGCGCAGGCAGGATTATCATAATGCCCGGAAGCGGAGTCACCCCCGAAAACCTGGAATGGCTGGCAGCCCGCACCGGAGCCACGGAATTCCACGGCACTAAGCTCTGCCGGAAATCCGGTCCGGCCTCAGGCCCTGTTGCTTACTGATTCTTGACCCACTGGGCGTAGAGCGAGATGTCGGCAGTGATGTTCATCACCGCACCGCTACCGTTCAACTGATAACTTGTACCGGTTCCGTCACGCTTGGTGTTCCAATGTGAGATGTGGTAGAACTCCTTCTCAAAAGCCAAAGCCGCTTCTGTAGGATGCAGAGGAGAGTTGGTGGATGTAATCACACGCTGCTCGTCATAAGGCTCGGGATCCACGCCGTTGTTTGCGTAGAACTTTATGGTATTGTACTTGACGTCAACCTGAGGCGTCTGGCCGGGGATGTTCTTTCCCACAAGGTCCACGGCACCTCCGTCGTTGCGGATATCCTCGTTCTTCACGAATGCGGATACGTTGCCCTTGACCGTTCCGGAGTTGATGACAATGTTTGACCCTGTTCCCTGGACCGCCATACCGCCACCGCTGAGGGCCGCGGAGTTGTACTGGATGTCGGGGTCGGTATAGACTCCTCCCACGTTGCCTATTGTAATCAGCGCCTTCTTGGCTGAGCCTTCCATATCCACACACAGTCCGCCTCCGTTACGGTCGGCCGCATTGTACTGAACCTTTCCGCCTAGAATGTCAACGCTTACGTCCTTGTCGACGGAACGGACATAGATTCCTCCTCCGTTTCCTCCGTAATAGGTATCTCCCACCATTGTGAGACTGCAGTCGGCCGCATTGTTGAGTATCTCTCCATTACCGTTCTTGGGCATGATAAAGTTACCTCCTGATACATATACCCCACCGCCGTTGCCGTTGGCCGCAATATTGTGTTTTATCTGTCCTCCGCTCACAGTGGCGTTGCCGCCCTTGATATACACTGCGCCTCCGTCTTCACGACCTATACAGTCGGAAATGTAACCGCCGGAAATCGAGAATGTGCCACCGTCCATATAGACCGCCCCGCCCTGCTTGGCGGAACAGTTCATTATGGAACCGCCTTCAATGCTGCAATCTCCTGTCTCGATATATACCGCTCCTCCGTAAGGCCGAACTTTGGCGTATTCGGTGTCCGAGGTATTGCTGCCCATAATAGAACCTCCGGTCATCTTGAATTTGGGGTCTGATGCAGTGCCCTTTGCCATAATGAACTGCGCGTTGGTCGTTCCTCCGATAATCCGGATGTCGGCAGAGCCTATCCTGCCCGTAAGATTCCTTTCATCCACAAGGCCTCCACCTACAGACCCGGCGTACAGCATTCCTCCCTTGAGAATCACTTCCGCAGAGCCGCCGTCTCCGTCAATCATTCCCGAGCGCCCGCCTCCGATGGCGTTGGTGGCTGGAACTGAAAAGTCGCCGATTGTCCCTGCAAGACTCTTTGCCACAACATTGCCGCCGGTCATCTCAAAGACGCACTTGCCCGCACCGTGGCGACCTGCGGAACCTCCGCCTATGGCAGGACCTCCGACACTGCATGCATAAACGTTTCCGCCGTTGATCTTTACATCGCAGGATCCAGCATCGGCCGGGATATATTTTCCTTCTTCAATGTATGCGCCCAAAGTGCTGCCTCCGCCTATCGCAGGGGGAGCGATAACGGTCAGCTCGTTGTCATAAGTGCCAAGAACACCGAAACTGTAGGCATAGACGGTGCCTCCGTTGATGGTGACAACTCCCCTTCCTCCTTCGCTCTCCCATCCTCCACCTCCTCCGATTGCAGAGCAGGTATTGTTCGACACAGCTGTAAGTACGCCGCCGTTTATCGTGATTTCACTCCAGCTGTTCACACCTCCAATCAGGGACAACAGGGACTTGTTGCCCGATTTCCACCAGGAACCTTCATACTTGGGCGCACCTACATAAACAATGCCGCCGTCGAAATACAGGTCCTTGACCTGCCTGTGATACTTTCCGCGATCGTCATCGTATTCTTCTTCCTTTCCGCTACCGCCCGCGTTGTTGGCCGCACCTATCAGGGTGAGAGCCTTGCATGTTTTGAACGGCGTTCCGGACTCCGTGGCCTTGTCCGTTCTGGGAGTAACGGTAAGAGTTCCCTTGGCGACTCCGTCACCGTCTGCGCTCGTGATTTTGAGGTAACTGTCCGTAGTGACATCCAGAGGCTTCCTGTAATGGATTCTGGTAACCATATTGTTGTTCTTCAGTCGGAGAGTCACTTTTTCAGAGAAATAATTCTTGAATCCGGAACCGTCGTGCCCGATCGAAATCATTCCTGTATCGTCAATGCCAGAATCAACTGTGCCATCGCGGAGAAATATTCTGTCAACGGTTATATCGAATACGGAAGAGCCGCTTGAAGGACCGCAAATGTAAAGCCTGTTTCCGGAACCGTAGTTCTGGTCGCCGTTTCTCCAGTTGTCATATACTTCATACGGACTTGTATTGTTTGTAATATATTTGCCCCAGTCCGGAATGCTGGCATATTCCCCTCCTTTCTTATGAGTCTTTCCGAATATGTCGGCCTCGTACACCGGAATTCTCGGCGCTTGTCCACTATCCCAGGCACTCTGGGATATATAGCCGGTGTTTTTTGTCAAAGCTTCCTCACAATAGGCCAATGCGTCATGGCCAGTGTCGGTCACTGACTGGTATATGTAATACCTGTTGTTGTCGCTGTGAGCACCTGAGACTGTTTTGTCACTCCTTGTTCCATTCCCGACGTTGATTTTTCCCGAATATCCGCTGGCTGTGATTTTGACATCTCCCAGAGCAATGTCGAAATAGATGTAATTGATTGGCTTTTCCTTGTCTTTAAGCGTGTAAATCACCTTCTTGCCCGGTTCCCATTTCTGGCCGGAGAGCGAAGCGCTGATGGTGTGGTCGCTTCCGTCGTTGTAGGTCAGGGAAATGGTGGCATCAGAGCCCAGGGTCTGAGGAATCATCAGGAGCAGGCTGTCTGTGTGGGCCACGCTATAATCGCTTTTGCCGGACAGCTCTGACCAGGTGCCGTCAAGACTGAGACGGCCTGTACTCTTGATATTGGAAATCTTAACACTCTTGAGCGTTGCGTTGTCGATAGCGAGACTGAAACGCACGGCGGTCATTGCATGCTTGAACTGCAGAGGAACAGACTCACGGTTGGTGTTTGGAATTTCTCCGGATACAGAATAGAGGATGTCACACTGTTCCTTGTTATCTGTAGGCACGGTAAATGAAAGATATGGCACCCCTCCGACATCCGCTCCGGAAGTGGTGAATTTGCCATAGGGCTCATAAGCATAGAAACGGACTATGTTCTTGTCGCAATTTCTCCAGAGAACTCTCGATACCGGAGTTATGTTTCCGTTTTCGATGGTGCACTCCATATTGCACATTACAACCGGCTTATCCGAGCCGCTCATTGAAGAAGAGTAATTGTATCCGAAAACTCCCGCCTTTCCGGAGATGGTTTCCTTCAGTTTGGCTTTGGTTTCTGCCTTTTGAGAATCGTCGGCATATTCCCAGTCGGTTATCGTGCATGTTATCTCGTTCTCCATCTGGGTTTTGGTTTCAACCGCACCGGAAGCGACCACGCCGTCACCGGAAGAAAAGCGTATCCACTCCGTCTCCACCGGAGATTCCAACTCCTTGATTTTGCTGCAGGAAATAAAGGAAACTGATATTGCCGCAAATAGTATGATATATCTTTTCATTTATTTTTTAAGTTCAAGAGTTCTTACTTCTTCCTCCCAGTTTGAGAGTGTGGCTGTGAAATCGATGGACGGCAGAGTCTGGAAATACAGGGTAAGCACGAAAACCTGTCCGCTGGCGTTGCCGGTGAAAGGCTTTCCGTCGTTGTCGGTAAGGCTGACTTCGATGCCGGTCTTGTAGTGATTCTCACACTCTATGTCCACAGTGTACTTGCCGTTGGTGGTAGGCGAAACGAGAATACTGCCGAATTCGGTGGATGTGGTAGGTATGATTTCACCTTCGGATTCATAGGCAATGATATCCGTAATGTCCGAGTATTCGACTGCATCGGTGTCGAAGCTTATCTTTGCCTTACTTTCCGATTTGACACTGATTTTCTTTATCTTTCCCCAAGTGTCGCCGGTGGCGAGTTCACGGCCGTAGACCCTGACCTTGATCCAGGTCAGTTTGTGTTTGTAAATCTGGCGCGTCTTGCTCAGCGAGTTGTCGTCGCTGCCCTCTTTCTGATTGGCATACATCAGGTCGGTCTTGCCGTCGATGGCGGCAGTTGCACTCTTGCCGTCGGCAGCAGCAGCCCATTTGCCCTGAGGATAAAGTCCCACACAATATACTTTCCCGTGAGAAGGTGGATAATGTATGAAATGTTTTCCGTCGTAAGGCTGGGGAACCGTTATTGTGGGACCATAATAAATGATTTTCGTATGGACATCGATGGATGAATAGTCAACACTGGCCTCCTGTTTCCCGACAAACGTATTCTTGGTTGTCGAGAACCAGATATCCGCCTCCAGGGGATTGCTTGCAGACGGAATAGAATCCACGTAAGCCTCGGCTACCGCAGCCGACTTGGTCGCGTTGTCAAATCCAACCCTGAGTCCGACGGGCTCATCGGAAGACGACTCAGTAGAACAGGCCGCAAACAGAAGAGGAAGAATGAACGATATGTATCTCAATTTCATAGTCTGCATCTTTAATTATTCCACAATTGGCGCAACACCTATTCCTCCGTTCTTCCATTCGCTCACGCAGGCAGAAGCGGTTATATTGTCGCCAAGCTTGAAGCGAAGCGTAACGGTGAACTGCCTGCCCTCGGTGAGGCCGGAGAAGTCGGCATTGTTGGCGGCCTTCAGATTTATCGAGACATTGGTGTCGGGACGATACTCTGTTTCGATGTTTATGGTATATTCGTTTTCGCCGTCTGCCGCACCGGCATCCACGGCTGCACACAGGGTATAGGCTACTTCCTGGGGACTTGTGGTAAGTTCGATGAGTTGCTCAGCGAACTTTGTGTCTGTGAATACGCCTTTTGCAGTGCAATAGGTAGAGAATTCATTATTCACCTGATCGAACGCGCAGGTATTGTTACTGACGTTGATTTTGACCTGCTTGTTGCTTACGACCGTGATTTTCTTCAGTCTTCCCCAGGCCTCTATCGCTTCTTTGTCTGCAACCACATTGAAACGCAGCCAAGTGAGCACATGACGGAACTCGAGCTGAAGATCCATTGACGAGTATTCAATGGTATTGCTGGTTTCCGATGCATACATGACATCTGTCTTGCCGTCGAACTCATATCTGGCAATGTTGTATACGGGTTCGCCTTCAACGGCCCAACCGGACTCCGACCTTGGACAGAAGCCCACGAAATACACGGGAGCCTTGTTTTCCGGGTAAAACAGCTGGTGGTCAAGAAGCTGTTTGGTACCGCTGGTGAAACAGGTGGAATTATGGTAGTCGATTTTGGTTGCTTCCGGCCCCGGCTCGGAAGTCTGTGAACCTTGATAACTTTTTGAAGTCGTAGAAGCCCAGATGGCCGCCGTTACGGGATTCTCCGCCGTAGGGACGTCAAGTTCGTAGGGGGCTTTGGTTTCACCTGTATCGTTCAACACCCTCGCGCAGAGAGTGATCTCCTTTGGACCGGTGCCGACAGCGGTCTGCTTCTGGCAGGACGCAAACACCGCGGCTATTGTAATTAAAACGAGGACCTTTTTCATCTTACTTGACATCAACTTCAGAGTTTCCTTCCTTTTTCCATTCAGTGATTTTGACGGCCATTCTCACTTCGTTGGCCGCACCGTTGAGGGAAATGTAGTAATCGTATCTTTTTCCGGGTTCCCAGGAACCTATCTTTTCCGAAGGATCGTTTTCGAGAGCGGACTGTCCAAGAGTCGTCTCAGTCACTGTATCGCTTGAATTGCCTGTGGATCTATAGGTGAATACGAGTTTCACCGCATTGGTTTCGTCGTTGCCGTGCAAATCCTGAGGTATTACAAGGAACGGGCCTCCAAGGTGGCTGTTGTTGTTAATCTGGGTGGGATATACCTTATTCACATTGCAGCAGAACGTGGACTTGTTGGAAATTTCCGTCCAGGCCCCGGTTGACACGTCATATTTTCCCTTGTTGTTCATACCTGTGATTTCTATCTTCTTAAGGGTACTCCTGACAGCTTCGTCGAGGTAGAAATTCACAATTGCAAAGGGACGTTTCAAAGTTATTGAAATTGCTCCGTCCGCCTTTTTGCAATCCTCTTTGTAACCGCAGATGAATTCATCCAGAAGGTTGTCTTCCTGAAGGGCGTCGGTCAGAGGGAGTCCGGTGCATTCGATTATTTTTTTTGATTTGACCTCAATACAGGTCTTCTCGATTTTTGCCGGACTGTAGGCCAGAACGTCCAGATTGCTGTTCTGGGGCCAGTAGTAGTGCACATCCTCTATGTCGGTATAGAAAATCCATTTGGTATTATTATAAAGGATGTTTCCGTCTATGTGCTTTTCGCCGGAAGTGTTATTGTATCCGTCGATATGGATACGGCATTCCGTCAGGTTTCCGGCCGGAATGAGCGTTGCCTTTGTCTCCTCCAGCACAGGAAGTACGGAAATCTCGTCGCAGGCGGCGCTGACCGCCTCCTGCTTGCGGCAGGAAACGCACAACACGAGCAACGCGCCCATTATGTATATGACTGTCCTTTTCATCATTCTGTTACTGTAATATCGATGTACGAGCCGGAGTTTGTCACCTGGTCGTTGACAAAGAGTCTGCCGGTGCCGGCGGAAGTGCCCGTTACACGGATATAATATTTGTCACCGACAACTGATTTTTCGTTTCCGAAACAGCTTTCTCCGGACACGACTTTGGTGGCAATCTTGGTCCAGTCGGTCACTCCGTTTATCTGTATATTTTCAGAACCGTCCACGGAAAGGGTAACTTCCGTCTTTGAAAGCGTTATCTGCCCCACTTTGATCTTCCCGACGCTGGTCCAATCAGCTACGCTGAATCCTCCTGCGGTTACCGGAATGAGAATGAAAGGATTCATCTGAAGAATCACATTTTCCACGATTCTGTTGCCCGCAGATCCGTTGGTAGCCGTAAAACTGCCGCCGAAAGGCACTTCCGTAGTAGGTGTCACCTTCACATTCATCACTTCGGATGCGATTGCGATGCCCGGCACCGCGATATGGTAATATTTCTCGTCAGTGCCAATCTGTCCGCCGGCTTCACAGCCGGTCAGTTTGACGGTCGTGCCGCCACCGGAAACGCAACTGACGGCACTTTGGGTGAATTTGAAAGACCCATAAAGCTTGCTTGACGTACTTGAAAGGGCAACGGTGCCAAGTTTAATAGGTTTTGTAGGAGCGGAATCGTATTTGAAAGCGAAACGCACAACTCCAAACCTATTGACAAACTTAATTTCGTTACCAGCCGTACCGAACCAAGTCATAGGCGCGGAGCCCTTGGGGAAGCTGTTGTCTGCAAATGTCTGCTCCTCGCCGAAGTCCGCCGTAAAATAGTCCTTGGAAGAAGCTGTAACTTTGTCGGCGGGATAGAATGCGGATACTATTTTTGTCTTGTCGAATCCTTCATCCGCCGAAACTTTCTGGAATACGAATTTTCCTTCCTGTTTGGTTCTGTACTTGTATGTTGCCTTCTTTGCCGAATTGTCATAGACAAGGATTAAATCGCCGGAGGAGAAGACGGGAGTCTTTCCCTCCGAAAGGACGGTCTTTGTAGCGCAATCGGAACCCTCAACGGAGACGGTGATATCATCTCCCGGGGATACATTCACACCTCCGTCAATCTTCGAGCAAGCGACAGCCAGGCAGAGCAATGCCGTGGCCAATATTTTCAGTCTGTCCATAATCCGTTCTCTGCTATTGTGTACTCAGTGGTAGTAACTTTAATTTCGTCCTTATCCTTGTAGTAACTCAAATCGTACTTGTATTTGCAACCGGGTTTCCAGCTGTAACCGGAAAGCGACACCTGTTTATTTTCGTCTCCGACTCCACCCGTGATGTGAGCCGTGAGCGTGGCCGTTTCCTGCATCGGTTGCGGAATGAGGAAGAAATATTTTGTCCCGAGGAGCGAGCCGTCTTCTCCAAGCCCCGTGCTTACGCTTTGAGAGAATTCCTTGACTTCGGGAACGTCCGTCTGGAATTCCCAACTGATCGAAACCATATACTTGAGGTCTATGGTCTGCCCTTCAAGCAAACAGGTTCCGGCATACTGTATGCCGCTTATTGTAATTTTGTCGATATCGCACCCTTCGTCAAAATGCCCCTTGATAAAGTAGATTGCGGAAAGGGCATGCTGCATCTCAAACTCCACGTTGCCTCCCGTCTTCTCATCCTCATTCCATTTGCTCCGGCAATAGGAAACAAGCAGGTCTTTTGTATCTTCGGCAGCGGTAGTCGAGCCCGCGTATGAACTCATGTCGTAGGTGAAACTCGGAGTCTTTTCCTGGGCATCGGTAGTGGTGCCGGCATCATCGCCGGTCCAGGTCAGATTTCCCCGGCCTTGCGCCGTAACCGGATAAGTGGCCCAGAAATTGGTCCATATGCCATCGCACCAGAAAAGATTGTTGCCTTTCCACTCCGTGCCGGAAAAGGTTACAGTTGCTCCTTTGATATAGTGCGGATTGTCACGCGAAGCCACGAATTGATAATCGTCTATCTCAAGAAAGGCATCCAACTTGAATGTTTCGCCATCGGTATTGATCGAGGTGGTAGTGATGACGTCGCCTTTCGTTCCGTCGGCAACCACGCGGAAATGGAGCCTGCCGTCGTTCGGCAAATTCATTTTCCCGCATGATGCAGTCATCAATGCCGCTGCGGCGAGAACTATCAGAACAGTTTTACTTTTTCTCATGACCACAACATTCTCTAGAATGAAATATCGCCGAAATTGTTTTCCTCGAATTCCTCGTCTTCCTTGAATTCGGAAACCGTCACGTTTTCCACTGGAATTATCACCTCTGTAGTGGTGGGGATGATGGAGCCGACGAGTATGGACTGACCCGGAACGGCCTCAAGCACAAATAAAGAGGGCGCAATGTATCTCTTCAACATAATAATCCAAATTATGATACAAAGTTATAAAATAAAAGAAGACACGTAACTTTTTTCTTCAAAAATTCAAGGTCCGGCTTCCTGAAAAACCGGCGCGGAAGAGAAAAAGTGTAAAAAAATGTAACAAAATGGTAGAAAGTGTAAAATATTTTATAAATTTGCGTTCGCGTATAAGAAGATATGGTCAATTTCATTGGAAAATACACCTCCAGGGTCGACGACAAGGGAAGACTTGTTTTCCCTGCGCCGCTCAAGGGGGCTGTACCTCCCGGAAGCGACCTGAGGTTTGTCATCAAGAAAAGCCTTTACGACAACTGTCTTGAAATGTGGTCCTACGAAGAGTGGGAGCGCGAGTCGGAAAAAATCCGTGAAGGCCTTGACTTTTTCAACCCCGACCACGTTAAGTTCTGGAGAGAATACATGCGGGACTGCGACGTAGTCGAGCCCGATGCCAAGGTCGGGCGTATTTCCATTTCCAGATATCTTCTTGACGCCATTGATGTTAACAAAGAAGTGGTTTTCTTTGGCGTCAACTTCAAGATAGAAATCTGGTCAGCGGAGCAGTTCGAATCATCCAAAGTTTCTAAAGAAGATTACGTCGCCATTGCAAAAAGCCTCTCACGCAAGTAGGAGAGCATGACAATGAGCGAATATCATAATCCCGTACTCCTTAAAGAAAGCATTGACGCCCTCGTCCTGAATCCGGACGGTGTGTATGCTGACGCCACTTTCGGCGGAGGAGGTCACAGCCGCGAAATTCTGAACAGGCTGAACAACGGACGGCTCATAGCCTTCGACCGGGATTCCGACGCCATAGCCAATGCACCTGAGGACAAACGTCTCACCATGGTGCATAACAACTTCAGATTCATACACAATTACACATTGCTTTACGCCAGGGAAGGTCTGGACGGGATCCTTGCCGACCTGGGTGTAAGTTCTCATCAGTTCGATACTGCAGAGCGCGGATTCTCTTTCAGATACAGCGCTCCTCTTGATATGCGGATGAACGCGCAGGGCGTCAGGACCGCTACCGACATTGTCAATTCTTATACGCAAGAAGAATTGGAAAAGGTTCTTAAAATTTACGGGGAGGTGGAAAATGCCAGAAAGGTGGCCCAGCTTATAGTTGCGGCACGTTCAAAGGCAAAGATCCTCACCACCGACGACCTCGACAAGTCGATAGCGGCGGCCCTGCCAACGTTCGCAGAGCACAAATACCTTGCAAAGGTTTACCAGGCTCTGCGGATAGAAGTCAATGAGGAAATGCGTTCGCTTGAAAAGTTCCTTTACGGAGCGGCCGAATCGCTCAGAAAGGGAGGCAGGCTGGCAGTCATAACCTATCATTCGCTTGAGGACAGGATGGTGAAGAATTTCATCAAGGCCGGAAACATAGAGGGAAATGAGAACAAGGATATGTTCGGGCGGTCAATCGCCCCGTTCAAGGCGGTGAACCGCAAGCCTGTCATCCCGGAGGAGGCGGAAATAGAAAAAAACACACGGGCAAGAAGTGCGAAACTCAGAATAGCGGAGAAGATATGATTGAGAAGAAATGGAAGATATCGGACCTGGGGAACTTTCTGAAGAACAGTTTCCGAGCCATCCTGAAAGGAGAGTTCCTCCTCAGGATGAACATAGGCAGATATTTTATCCATATAGCCTATACCTTCTTCCTTTTCGGAATGGTTATTTGGCTGAGTCTCATGATAGAGACCACGATGGCCAAGGTCGAGAAGAACAAGGCTGTCATAAAGGAGCTGGAGATAGCGCATTCACAGAAAACCTTCGAAGTGGTCAGCCTGAGCAGAAGAGCGAGCGTCAGCGCAATGCTGGAAAATCTGGGATCTGATGTAAAAGAAGCGGAGAAACCCGCTACGGAACTTGTAAAATGAGTGAGGAACGTAACATAAAGACAGTTGAGAGGGACAGGATAGGCAAAATCCTGTACATTCTCTACCTGCTCCTTCTGGTGGGTGCGGCAGTGCTTATTGCACGTATTGTCTACATCCAGCTGTTCTATGCACCCAACCAGAAGATATTGAAAGCTCTCACTCCCGCAAGCATCGAGAAACGCATAGAACCCGTACGCGGAAATATAATTGACTGCAACGGCAGACTCCTGGCCATGTCTTTCCCGACATACCAGATTTATATGGACTGCACCGTACTCAAAGACAAGAATACGCCTGAAGAAGAGGAGCAATGGATAGCCAAGGTGCGTGAACTGTCAATCGGGCTGGCGGAGGTCTACGGAGACAAAGAAGCCACGGCATATTACAAACTGATACGTGACGGCAGGAAATCCGGCAGGAAATATGTCAAGATAGGACACAAGATAGGCAGGAACGACTACAACCGCGTAATCAATCTTCCGCTTTTCAGGGAAGGAAGGTACAAAAGCGGAATGATCGTGGAACAGGAAAACATCCGCCAGTACCCTTACGGAAAGTTAGCAAGGCGAACCATAGGTTTTGTGCGCAACAACAAGGCGGAGGAAGTCACCAACAACCACGTCGGACTGGAAGGGAAATTCGACTACATCCTCCATGGACGGGAAGGAGTTGAATGGTTGCGCAGCACTGACTACGGAAGGGTTGTCAACAGCGACAGCGCCTATGTGAAGGCTATTGACGGACAAAATCTCCAGACAACCATCAACATTGACTATCAAGATATTGCCGACAAAGCCCTGAGGGAGGAGATTGAAATTGAGCCGGATCTCGAAGGCGGATGCATGGTGCTGATGGAGGTAAAGACGGGAGCCATCCGGGCCATGGTGAACCTGTTGAGGAGCAATGAAAGCGGGAACTTCGAGGAAATACAGAATCTTGCCATAGGCCGGAAGGCCGAACCTGGCTCTGTATTCAAGACAGTGACCCTGATGTCGGTTCTGAATGACGGATTCGTAAAGTCTCTGGACCAGACCATTCCGACGAACCACGGAAAAGTCGCGCATACAGGCATTCCGGTTGACAAGCATATTGGAGATTGGGAATACAGTCACCACACAAACAGAATTTCAGTACTTGACGGATTCAAGATTTCATCCAATTATGTGTTCGGAACACTGGCGGTTGAAAACTACAAGGGCAAGAAAGGAGCCAACAGATTCATACAGAACATTTACAATTACAAGTTAGGAGAAGCTTTCGACTTCGATCTTGACGGTCTGCAGACTCCGACCATTCCCACGCCCGAAACAAGATACTGGACAGACACGGACCTCGGTGTGATGGGATACGGATACAGCACGGGAGAGACTCCCCTGCACATCATCACTTTTTACAACGCAATCGCCAACAAGGGCAGAATGATGAAGCCTTATCTGGTCAACGGACCATCCGTACTTAATGCGGCGATATGTTCGAAGGCTGTGGCAGATACCATGACAAGGGCACTCAGGGCTGTCACCGAAGAAGGAACAGCCAGAAGGCTGAAGGACGCCAAATGCAATGTTGCCGGGAAAACCGGAACTTCATTCGCCACATTCGACAACGGAAAATACGAGGACGCCTCCGGCAGACGCAAATATCAGGGAACTTTCGTTGGATTCTTTCCTGCGGAAGACCCGCAGTACAGCATTATCTGCACAATATACTCAAAGCCCACCTCCAAAAGTTTCCAAGGAGGAGGAATACCGGCAAAGGCTATCAAGACCGTCATAGACAAACTGTATAACATCGATCCCTACTGGAGGGGAAAACTCACAAAGGCAAAATGAAAGACATAAAGACATATCCGGCGATATGCTGTGACTCCAGGAAAGTCACTCCCGGCTGCCTGTTCATAGCAGTCAAGGGGACAAAAGCGGACGGAAACGAATACGCACAGGCGGCGCGTGACGCCGGAGCGGCGGATGTTGTGTCTGCAGACAGACACGGGCTTGCGATGATGGCGGACGAATTCTACGGGCATCCTTCAGGCAAACTCAAGCTCGTAGGAATAACCGGGACCAACGGGAAGACAACCACCGTAACACTGCTCTACAACCTTTTCCGCAACCTTGGATACGAATGCGGACTTCTCTCCACGATAGCAAACTTTGTGGGTACCAGAAGGAGCGAAACGGAAAACACCACATCCGATCCCATCACCATCAACCGGCTTCTCAGCGAGATGGTTGATGCAGGATGCGAATATTGCTTTATGGAGGTAAGCTCGATAGGAATTGAGCAGGAAAGAATTGCCGGGCTGGAATTCACGGCGGGCATCTTCTCCAATATCACACACGACCATCTGGACTACCACGGCACCTTCGCGGAATACATGCGCTGCAAGAAAATGTTCTTCGACAACCTGCCATCCGGAGCCACGGCCATCATCAACACAGATGACAGAAATGGAGAAATAATGGTCCAGAATACAAAAGCGTCCGTCGTAACCTATTCCTGCAGAAGCGGAGCGGACCACAACTGCAGGATAATGGAGCAGAGCTTCGAGGGAATGCTGCTGAGGATAGACGGCACTGAAACATGGACAAGACTTGTCGGAAAGCATAACGCTTACAATGCGCTCGCCATATATACCACCGCCTTGGTTCTGGGTGCGGAAAAAGAAGAGACACTTGTGGCACTTTCCCGCCTTGAACCGGCAAAAGGGCGTCTTGAGACGATGCGCGGTCCACGTGGACTGAACGTGATAATTGATTACGCCCATACACCGGATGCTCTCGAAAACGTACTGTCCACCCTGCGCGAAGTCGCTCCGGAACAGGAGCTCTGGTGCCTGTTCGGATGCGGAGGCGACAGAGACAGGACAAAGCGTCCCGAAATGGCCGCGATCGCCGAGAAAAAGGCGGACAGGATCATAATCACCTCGGACAACTCCCGTACGGAGAAGACTGAGGACATAATGGAGGATATCAGAAAAGGACTCGGGACAAGCGGGCTGGCAAAGGCAGTGTTCATAGCGGACCGGAAGGAAGCCATACGCACCGCAATACTTATGGCCCGTCCCGGAACCACCATACTGCTTGCCGGGAAAGGTCACGAAACATACCAGATAATCGGAAGCGTGAAAAACCGTTTCGACGAAAGAGAGATTGTTAACGACGTATTCAAAACCATAAACTAAAATGCTTCAGCTACTGTTCAACTGGTTCAAGTCTCTCGGGATGGATTTCCCGGGAATCAACCTGATGAATTATATTTCATTCAAGGCCGCACTTGCCGGTTCATTAAGTATACTCATTGCAATGATATCCGGTAAAAGAATCATTGCAGGGCTTCAGAAAAAGCAGATTGGAGAAACCATCCGGGATCTGGGACTTCAGGGACAGATGGAGAAGAAAGGCACCCCTACCATGGGTGGCATAATCATTTTCATATCCCTGCTCGGGTCAGTGTTCCTGGCGTGTGACCTTACAAACATTTATGTGCAGCTTTTGATAGTTACTGCGATATTCTGTTTCCTTCTCGGATTCGCAGATGACAGCGTAAAGGTTTTCAAGCACAATAAGGAGGGCCTGAGCGAAAAAAAGAAACTCATCTGCCAGTTCGTCCTCGGGCTGTTCATTGCAGCCATGATGTGCTTCAGCTCCAGAATCCATACAGATCAGGTGCTCACCACCATACCGTTCGTAAAAGAACACGAGTTCGACTACTCGTGGCTCTCCCCCTTCAGCGGACAGCTCGGAGTTTACTGCACCTGGGGAATATATATGGTTGTGATAATTTTCGTGATTCTCGCCTGTACGAACGGAGCCAATCTCACAGACGGCATGGACGGACTCTCAACGGGAGTTTCCACAACCGTAGCCGTTACGATCGGAATCATAGCCTGGTTAAGCGGAGATGCCCTCGACTCAAGGTACCTTAACATCATGTACATCCCCGGATCCGGAGAAGTGGCCGTATTCATGGCCGCATTCGCAGGAGCTCTGATAGGATTCCTGTGGTACAACACATACCCTGCTATGGTATTTATGGGTGATACCGGAAGTCTGATGATAGGAGGGATAATAGGTGTAGGCGCCGTTCTGATACGAAAAGAACTCCTGCTCCCCCTTCTGTGCGGTATTTTCCTGGTAGAAAGTCTTTCTGTTCTGATTCAGAGGTACTGGTTCAAATACACCAGAATAAAATACGGGAAAGGCAGAAGGGTATTTCTTATGGCACCGCTGCATCATCACTACCAGAAGAAGGGAATTCCCGAATCAAGAATAACGATGAGGTTCATGATTGTAAGCCTGCTGCTTTCTATCGGAACCCTTGCGATAATGAAAATAAGATAAAAAAGATATGTCAAGACTTGTTGTTTTAGGTGGAGCGGAAAGCGGAGTTGGTGCCGCTGTCCTCGCAAAGGTCAAAGGATATGACGTATTCCTTTCCGACAAAGACAAGATCAAGGAAGAATATGCAAAAACACTGCGGGAATGGCAGATTCCCTTTGAGGAGGGACACCATACCGGGAGTCTCATACTCAACGCGGACGAAGTGGTAAAAAGCCCCGGAATTCCATCTACCGCCCCTATGGTGTGCGCTCTTCGTGAACAGGGGACGCATATCATATCCGAAATAGAGTTCGCCGCAAGGTTCGACAATGCGAAGAAAATCTGCATCACCGGCTCAAACGGCAAGACTACCACCACTTCGCTGATTCATTACCTGCTGAAAGAGGCCGGACTGAACGTTGGCCTCGGAGGGAATATCGGAAAGAGCTACGCCTTTCAGGTAGCCACGGAGAAACACGATTACTATGTGCTTGAAATAAGCAGTTTCCAACTTGACGACATATATGATTTCCGCCCCGACATCGCAATAATCACAAACATAACTCCGGACCATCTCGACCGTTATGACCACAATATGGAGAATTATGTCAGGGCAAAATTCAAGATAACACAGAACCTGCGCCCGGAGGACTGCTTTATCTTCGACTCCGACGATGCCATTACCATCGACCACCTGAGCAAGATAGTTCTTCAGGCCAGGATGCTGCCCTTCAGCCAGCAGAAGGAAGTCCGGCAGGGAGCATTCCTCAGCGGAGAACAGATTGTACTCCGTTATGGAGAGGACGAGACCCGGATTTACCTCGAGGACCTGGCCCTGGGCGGAAAACACAACATATACAATTCAATGGCGGCCGCACTGGCGGCAAAGGCAAGCGGTATCGGCGATGATGTCATACGGCACTCCCTGAAGACGTTCCAGGCAATAGAGCACAGACTCGAACCGGTGCTGAACATAAAGGATGTACTGTACATAAATGACTCCAAAGCAACCAACATAGATGCAGCCTGGTATGCTCTTGAATGCCAGACACGTCCGGTAGTATGGATCGTAGGCGGGACCGACAAGGGAAATGACTACAGCATACTGAACAAAGTCGTAAAGGACAAGGTTAAGGCCATAGTATGCCTTGGCGTGGACAATGCGAAAATACACGCGGCTTTTGAGGGAATGGTCGGGAGCGATAACATAGTTGACACGCTCTCCGCTGAGGATGCCGTCAGGGCCGCAAGCGGATTTGCCGGAAAGGGCGACGTTGTATTGTTGAGTCCCTGCTGTGCAAGTTTCGACCTTTTCAAGAATTATGAAGACAGGGGAAAGAAATTCAAGGAAGCTGTAAGGAGACTGTAATGACAGAAAAAAAGAGAACATTCTGGGATTTTGCAGATCACTTTGAAGGAGACAAGGTGGTATGGATTATCGTACTTATGCTCTTCTTCATATCATTGGTGTGCATGTTTTCGTCAACATCAAGACTTCTTGACGAAGGAGAGACAAGACTGGACATAATAAAGTCACAATTCGGCATTGTTCTTGCCGGACTGGGACTTATTGTTCTCTGCTACAATATCAAAAACATCCGATTCTACCGCTGGTGTTCCAAATGGGGATTCCTGGTATCCCTTGTCCTGCTTGTGATTCTTGACCTGCATAAACCGGTGGGGCCGATAAAGCCGATCAATCTCAATAACGCATATCGTATCCTTTCTGTAGCCGGAGTGCAGATTCACGTCTTCGAGGTAGTGAAAGTTGCAATGGTTCTGTACCTTTCATGGGCAATTGACGCTTTCCAGAAGAAAGAACTGAAATGGCCGGAGAAAAACATATGGAAAAAAATCACATATCTGTATGTGCCTTTCCTTCTCACATTCATACTGATTATTCCCGGCAGCAACTCAAGCGCCTTGTTCATCGGAGGAATGATGTTCATCGTACTTCTTCTGGGTGGTGGCAATTTCAAGGATCTGATGATACTCGGTGCGGCAGGAATCCTGATTGTGGCCCTCTGCTTCGGTGTTTTCAAACTGTCCGACGGCAAATACATGAAACGCATAGGTACCGGAATCTCACGCATCACCGAGAAAGAGGATTATGAAGACATTTTCCTTAAGTCGACAAAAGGATCCCTGCAGTATCAGAAAGCCCTTGACGCGATTCGTCAGCCCTACAGCGCAAAAATTGCAATTCATCAGGGAGGCTTGTTCGGAAAAGGTCCCGGTCAAAGCACACAGAGATATGTAGTGCCGGATATCTCAGAAGACTTTATGTTCAGTTTCATCCTTGAGGAATACGGAATTCTGGGAGGGATTCTTGTAATCTTCCTATACGTTTCACTGCTGGCCAGAGCTTCCATTATAGTGAGGAACTGCGACAAAAAAGACAATTTTGCCAAACTGGCCGTGGCAGGTCTGTGCATACTCATCACGGGACAGGCATTCATGCATATGTTCGTAAATGCAGACATAGGCCCGATGACAGGACAGACGCTTCCGCTCATAAGCCATGGAAATTCCGCTTTCCTCTGCTTCTGCCTTGCATTCGGTGTCATCCTTTCAATCAGCAGGATTTCTTTCCGAAGGATTCAAAGGGAAACAATGAACGCGGAGCCCCTTATGGAAATGACTGGTGGAGTGGAGGACGAACTCAGGGACCTCGACGATTTTGAGAGCGGAAATACAGAAAACTTTGACGATTATGAAGACTATGACTTATAGGAAACTGCGGGTTATTATAAGCGGCGGGGGGACCGGTGGACACATCTTCCCTGCAATATCCATCGCAAACAAGCTGAAGGAGGTCAATCCCGAAACCGAAATACTGTTCGTAGGGGCTGAAGGGAAGATGGAGATGGAGAAGGTACCCGCTGCAGGATACAAGATTACAGCCCTGCCCATTGCAGGTCTGCAGAGGCGCCTCACTTTTAAAAACATTGTCAATGACCTTATGGTACCTTTCAAGCTGGTAGCCAGTCTTATCAAGGCCGGACGTATTATCAGCGACTTCAAGCCGGACATAGTGATAGGCGTGGGCGGATATGCCAGCGCCCCGCTTCTGTGGAGAGCGACGGGAAAGAAAGTGCCTTCACTTATTCAGGAGCAGAACGGATTTGCCGGACTGACCAATAAACTGCTGGCCAGGAGAGTAGGAAGGATATGCGTGGCATATGAAGGCATGGAGAGGTTCTTCCCTGCAGAAAGGATTACATTCAGCGGCAATCCCATAAGGTCTGAAATCCACGCCTACACAGATGAAGACAGGAAGAAAGGTTGTGAATTCTATGGACTTGACGGTAACAGGAGACACATTCTGGTTGTGGGTGGAAGCCTGGGCAGCGGCACTCTTAACAAAGCGGTGAGGAAGTGGATATCAGACGGCTGTCCGGGGGGAGAGGATGTGGAAGTAATGTGGCAGTGCGGAAAATATTACAAACAGGGAGTGGACTCATTTATGGAAGGGAAGGATCTGCCCTACATACATTACAGCGACTTCATTGCAAGGATGGACCTGGCCTATGCCGCAGCCGACGTGGTGATATCACGCTCGGGAGCATCTTCCGTATCGGAGATATGCGCCGCGCATAAAGCCGCCGTGTTCGTTCCTTCACCGAATGTGGCCGAGGATCATCAGACACATAATGCAATGGCCCTCGTAAGAAAGAATGCCGCACTTCTGGTAAAAGATTCAGATGCCGTGGATGCTCTTTTCAAAGTTGCCCTGGAACTTGTTCAAGACAGGGAAAGAATTGAAGAAATAGAGAAGAACGCAGGGACTCTGGCAAGATTGGATGCTGCACAGACTATTGTTGACGAAGTATACAGATTGATATGAAAAAAGAATACAGGAATGTTTATTTCATAGGAATAGGAGGCATAGGCATGAGCGCCCTTGCACGCTATTTCAAATTCAAGGGATTCAATGTCTGCGGATATGACAGGACTCCCTCCGAACTCACCGGAGCTTTGGAATCCGAAGGAATAAGCGTGCATTTCACCGATGACGTGAATGCAATTCCGGGCACGCCGGAAGATACTCTCGTAGTTTACACTCCCGCCATACCGGATTCTCTGGAAGAACTGCAATATGTGAGGAACAACGGATACCGTGTGATAAAGAGATCGCAGATGCTGGGAGAACTCACAGTTGGACAGACCTGCCTGGCCGTTGCCGGAACACACGGAAAAACAACGACATCCACCCTCATAGCCCATATCATTACTGCAAGCGGGGAAGGTTGTTCAGCATTTCTGGGGGGAATCTCCAGAAATTACAACACGAATATGCTCATGAGCCACACTCCAACCGCCGTAGTGGAGGCAGATGAGTTTGACCGTTCCTTCCTTCAGCTGCATCCGTCAATAGCCGCTATCACTGCCATAGATGCGGACCATCTGGACATTTACGGAGACCTTGAGCATGTGGAAGAAGCATTCTACCAGTTTGCCGGCCAGGTCAGCGACACTCTGATCATAAAGAAAAACCTGAATGTCAAGAACCGGAAGCTTGATGCAAAGGTATACACATATCACATCGACGACAGTTCGGCAGATTTTCACGGAGAGAACTTCAGACTGGACGATACGGGCCACTACACCTATGATCTGGTGTACCCGCTCGGAAAGATATGCGACATCAGAGTAGGGGCCATAGGCAGGATAAACATTGAAAACAGCATAGCCGCGGCAGCCGTGTGCCTGTGTCATGGAACCGCACCGGACAGGATACGCGAGGCCATAGGAACATTCCTCGGAGCAAAGAGAAGACTGGAACTGCATATAAACACTCCGGAATGTACCTACATAGATGATTACGCGCATCACCCCAACGAACTTGACAGCGCAATCACATCAATCAGGCAGATTTTCCCCGGAAGAAAGATCACCGGAATATTCCAGCCCCATCTGTATACGAGAACAAGAGACTTCGCCCCCGAATTCGCAGAAGCCCTCAGCAAGCTGGACAAACTCATTCTCATGGATATATATCCTGCAAGAGAGGAGCCGATACCCGGGGTTACTTCAGAAATCATTTTCAAAGAAGTGACCTGCCCGGAAAAAGTCATGACAACAAAAGAAAATCTTATGGACCTTATATCCAGAGAAGACGTTGATGTCCTGTGCACGTTCGGCGCAGGGAACATTGACAGGCTGGTGGCTCCTCTGGCTGAAATGCTCGAAAAAAGGCTGAAGTGATGAAGAAAGTCGTCAGGTACTCCATTTATGCCATACTCATTCCGGCATTCTGCGTCGGAATGTGGTTCCTTCTGCGTCTTACTAGAGAGGAAGCGGCTGACGATTGCTGTACCGGAATCGACATAGTCTTTGTTGACAGTCTGAAATTTGTGACGGAAGCGGAAATACGAAACTACATAAGCGGGGAATACGGGGACTGCCTCGGAAAAAACCTTGACAGAATAAATCTTGCCGAGATTGAAGACATACTTGAGTCCAAGACCGCAATACGCAACAGCGAAGCCTGGATCAGCAATGACGGGCTGCTGCATATCCATATATCCCAGCGTAAACCTGTTCTTAGATTCCAGGGGGAACAATACGGTTTCTATGTTGACGAGAGAGGCTACATATTCCCTCTGCACAGAAGTTATACCGCACCTGTACCGACCGTTAACGGTTGTATACCTGTGAACGTATCACCGGATTACAAGGGCGAGGCAGGAACAGAAGAAGAAAGACAATGGATTCTTCAGATGCTGGCACTCAACGATTATATAAGAGGGTCCAGATATTGGAGCAATAAAATCCGCGACATAAGTGTAAGGCAGGACCGTAATCTGGTCCTGATGGCAGATGGGACGGAAGCCAGTTTCATATTCGGACCGCCTTCAGGGTATGAAGGCAAGCTGGACCGTATGGAGAAATATTTCACCCATATACTTCCATCAGTCGGGGAAGGTTTCTATAAAAGCGTGACTGTAAAATATAACAAACAAATAATATGCAGGAAAGATATTTAGCGACGGCAGACCTTGGAAGTTCCAAGATTGCCATCACCGTGGCAAAGATTTCCGGAAATGACATCGAAGTGGTCTATTACAGGGAATCTCCGTCTGATGGAATCAGACACAGTTCCGTTTTCAATCCCAAAAGAGCTTCCGAATCTTTGGGCAAAGCCATTTCAATGGCAGAAAACGAGTTGAAAATCAAGATTATGCAATTGGTCCTCGGTCTTCCTCGCTACGAGGTAAGGCAGGAGATTGCAAGCGCAAGGCTGGAACGGAGTAATGACAACTCCTGCATCACTCACGAAGAAGTACACGCCCTCAAAAGCATGGCTCTTGATTCATATCCTCTCGAAGATGCAACGAAGGAGGAGATATACGGGGCCGTTGCACAGTCATTCACAGCTGACGACCTGTTCCAGCAGAGTGAACACGATATCGTCGGCTCTACTGCATCTTTCCTTGAAGGCAATTTCAAGATTTTTGTCGGCGCCAAGAAAAATGTCAAGAATATCGACATAATGCTGAACGAACTGGGCATAGCGCCTGCACGCAAGGTCTTCCTTCCGCATGCTACAGCCAGCGCCGTCCTCACGGATGAAGAGAAAGACAATGGCGTTGCCCTCATAGAAATAGGAGCCGGTGTAACTTCCCTTTCAATTTACAAGGGAAGAATACTCAGATATTATGGAGCCATTCCCTTCGGAGGATCTGTAATCACATCCGACATAAAGTACGAGTGCGGATTCAAGGAAAGTCTTGCCGAGAACGTGAAGCTTGCTTTCGGAGCATGCCTCCCTGAAAAACTCCAGTCCATGAGTGAAAAGATTCTCCAGATAAATGATGAGGAGAGCGGGACCTATGAACATCTGCCCGTCAAATATCTGTCAGAAATCATCAGCAGCAGGGCCAGGGAAATCGTAGAGGCCATTCTGTTCCTCATCCAGGAAAGCGGTTTCGCGGAGAAACTGCGTAACGGAATAGTGATAACCGGAGGAGGTGCCAATCTGGCAAACCTCTCCATTCTCATCAAGGAAATGTCCGGCTACAATGTCAGAGTGGGATATCCGCGCGCAAAACGCATAATCAACAACGGATTCAGCAGGATAAACGAGACATCTGCAGTCTCTTCAATAGGACTTCTGCTCGCCGCCAGCAGGGATGAGCATCTCAACTGTATAAACGAGGCCCCGAAGAAGCATTCCGATGAAGAGGATACCGCCGAGGTGATTGCCGAAGGAAGCACTGATATCAGCAAAGAAGATATAAAACCCGTGAAGGATAAGAAGAAATACAAATTCTCCTGGACAAAAAAGGTTGCAAAGACCTTGAACGGACTGTTTGACGAAATGCAATAAAATAAACCGAAATGGAAGATTCAATATTTGAAATAGCACCCAGCGATTGGGTCACATCCGACGAGATAATCAAGGTCGTAGGAGTCGGCGGCGGAGGCTGCAATGCTGTAAACAACATGTATAAGCAAAGCATCATAGGTTGCAGTTTTGTTGTCTGCAATACTGATTCAATGGCTCTCAGGAACAGCGACGTTCCAGTGAAGATACAAATGGGAGCAGGACTGGGAGCAGGCACGGACCCCATAAAAGGAAGGAATGCAGCCCTCTCGGCACAGGATGAGATAGAGAGGCGTATTCTCGACCAGAACACAAAAATGCTGTTCATCACCGCCGGTATGGGAGGAGGAACCGGTACCGGTGCGGCTCCCGTGATTGCCAAGATGGCCAAGGACAAAGGCATCCTCACCGTGGCTGTTGTTACACTCCCCTTCCGCAACGAAGGGAACAAGGCCCTGTCAAGAGCAATCGACGGAATCCACGAACTGGAAAAGAACGTTGACTCCCTGCTTATAATCAACAACGAGAAACTGTATGAATATTTCGGGGACCAGTTGATTCACAATGCTTTTCCGAAAGCTGACGAAGTTCTCTCAACCGCCGTGCGCGGAATTATCGAAATCATCAAGAAACCCGGTTACATCAACGTTGACTTCGAAGACGTCAAGACCATGATGAAAGACAGCGGTATGGCGCTTATGGGTTATGGCAGCGGCAGCGGCCCCAACAGGCTGGACGATGCAGTCAGAGAGGCGTTCAAATCTCCCCTCCTGAATGATTTCGACCTCAAAAGTGCAAAGAACGTACTTGTGAACATTACCAGCGGGAAGAACGACCAGGGCCTGACGATGGATGACATGAACGCCATCAACGCCAAGATAGAGGAATATACAGGCGGTGCCAACAACTTCAAGCGGGGAATGATCTGGGACGAGAATCCCGATGCCGGAGACACCATTCACATCACATCCATAGTAACGGGGCTCAAGTTCCGTGACGTACTCGGTCCTGTCACAGAGATGGGAGACTACATCATGATAACGAGGAACTTCGTCTATGACAAGGATGAAGTGGCTGCAAAGGAAGGCATCTCGCTGTTTGAAGCGCCCATTTCACAGCACATTGGTTTCAATACCAAAGAGAACATGTGCAACTTCAAGTTCGACCCCGACAGCAGGCCCATTCTCCTCAGAGCATCGGGAGAGGCTATGTCTGAACTGGAGAACACACCGGCAATCAGAAGAATACAGAAAATATGAAAAAGACCAGAGTCAGGTTCGCACCTTCACCTACCGGCCCTCTGCACATGGGAGGAGTCAGGACTGCATTGTACAACTACCTCTATGCAAAGCAGAACGGAGGTGACTTCATCATAAGGATAGAAGACACGGATTCGCACAGGTTCGTTCCCGGTGCGGAACAGTACATAATAGAATCTCTTCTCTGGTGCGGAATCAAACCGGACGAAGGCGTGGATGAGAACGGGAAAGTTGTGGAAACGGCTTCTCCGAAACACCCGCATGCTCCATACCGTCAGAGCCAGAGAAAAGGCATTTACCGCAAGTACGCCGAGGAGCTTGTGGCCAAGGGCTGCGCATACTACGCATTCGACACCTCCGAGGAACTGGAAAGGGCACGCTCCGAAGCGGAAGCAAAGGGAGAGACCTTTATTTACAACTGGTCTTCACGCCGGAAACTCCGCAACTCACTCACCCTCCCGCAAGAGGAGGTGGAAAAGCTTCTTGCCGGACGCACAGACTGGACAGTACGCTTCAAGATGCCTGAAGATACGGTTGTATCAATGGATGACATGATCCGCGGGCACATCGAAGTCAACAGTTCAACACTTGACGACAAGGTTCTCTGGAAACGTGCGGACGAACTTCCGACATATCACCTCGCCAACATCGTGGATGACCATCTGATGGAAATCACAGAAGTGATAAGGGGCGAGGAGTGGCTTCCGTCGCTCCCCCTCCATTACCTGCTGTACCAGGCATTCGGTTGGGAAAGGCCACGTTTCGCCCATCTTTCCCTGCTTCTGAAACCGGTAGGCAACGGCAAGCTGAGCAAACGTGACGGTGACAAGATGGGATTCCCCGTATTCCCCCTCCAATGGACAAATGCAGAAGGAGAAACATCCCACGGATACCGCGAGGACGGATACTTCCCGGATGCGTTCATCAATATGCTGGCCATGCTGGGATGGAATCCCGGAACTGAACAGGAAATATTCACAATGAATGAACTCGTTGACGCTTTCTCCATGGACAAGGTGCAGAAGGCCGGAGCCAAGTTCAATCCGGAAAAGGCCAAGTGGTACAACAAGGAATACCTCAGGAAGAAATCCGACAGGGAACTTGCAGAACTTTTCATACCGATATTGAAAGACAACGGAATAGATACGGACAAGGAAGGAATCGGACATATTACTGACGTTGTCGCTCTTATCAAGGAGAGAGCCACCTTCGTAGGCGATTTCTGGAATATCTCAAAGTCCATCTTCACAGCGCCTGATGAATATGTTCAGAAAGACGTCGACAAGTTCTGGAAGGAAGAGAACTGGAAACCTGCATATGAAGCGGCAAAAGCCTGCAGTACAGGCGAAGAACTTGAGGAATACATACGTTCCCGCGAGCTGCCGATGGGAAAGGTGATGAACTGTACCCGCCTCGTCCTTACGGGAGCTGCCAGCGGACTTGGAATTTCAGACATAATGAGACTCATCGGACACGAAGAGGTGCTCCGTCGCTGGGAGAACGCAGTCAACAAACTCTGAAAGGATATGAAAATAGGAATTTGCAGCGATCACGCCGGTTTTGAGTACAAGACCAGGCTTATAAGCTATCTTCTCGGAAAAGGTTACGAAGTGGTGAACTTCGGCACCGACAGCACCGACAGCTGCGACTATCCCGACTACGCACATCCTCTCGCCGAGGCGGTCGAAAAAGGGGAATGCAATCTTGGAATAGCCCTTTGCGGCACCGGAAACGGAATGTCCATGACACTCAACCATCACAGGGGAATTCGTGCCGGACTGGCCTGGAACACCGCTGTGGGCAAACTGGTGAAGGAGCACAATAATGCCAACATTCTGGTAATGCCTGCACGATTCATTTCCTACAATATGGCCACGGCTATCGTGCGTGCATGGATTGGAACCGAATTCGCGGGAGGACGTCATCAACGCCGCATAGACAAAATTCAGCCTTGACTTTTACAAAAAACATAGAGGATTATCCCGATGGGATCATCCTGCCGATAGACAAGCCTTACCGCTGGACATCGGCAGATGTAATCCGCAAGGTGAAGTACGCGGCCATACGTCATTTCGGGAAGAAAAACCTGAAGGTGGGACATGCCGGGACACTGGACCCGCTTGCCACTGGAATACTGCTCGTATGCATAGGGCCGGCGACCAGAAAAGCGGAAGAACTGCAGAAATCCCGCAAGGAATATGTAGCGGGTATCACCTTCGGAGCAACCACCCCTTCATATGACCTTGAGAAAGAGATAGACAGGGACTACCCATTGGACGGAGTCTCAAGGGAGACAATCTTGAAAGCGCTGCCGGATTTCATTGGAGAGCAGGACCAGGTGGCCCCCCTCTTCAGCGCAAAATCCGTTGATGGAGTGCGGGCCTATGAAACCGCACGGAAACTTTTCAGGCAAGGTTTGAGCGTGGAAGATTCATCTATGCTTCAGACGAACAGGGTGAACATATACGGGATGGAGCTTCTGTCACTGGAGGAAGGGGCGCCCCAACCGATCACCGATGACGGCAGAGGAAGGATAAGAGTGGCTGACATTTCAGGGCACGGGCTGCGCACGGCACACATAAAAGTGTCCTGCAGCAAAGGTACATACATAAGATCGCTGGCCAGAGATCTGGGAGAGGCCCTCGGCAGCGGTGCGTTCCTCAGTTCTCTGCGCAGGACAGCCAACGGTGGTTTCACCATCAATGAAGCCGTATCACTTGACGATGTAATGGAAGCATTAATAGAATAAAACATGTTATTTCTGCTTGGAGCCATATTGTTCAGCTCCCTTTTTTCCATAATATTCAAATTATGTCAGAAATGGGGAATTAGCTGCCCCCAGGTCATCTTTTTCAACTATGTAACGGCCATACTCATATCGTGGGTCCCCGTTGGAATCAATCTGTTGAACGGAAGTTCGACATTCACTGATTATGCCCTGGAAGGACAAAGCATCACATTCGCCGTGATTCAGGGTTTGCTGTTTGTTCTGGGATTCTCCATAATGGACCGCAGTGTCTGGAGATCCGGTGTGGCCCTTACCACCGTAGCCGCAAGGGCCTCTCTCATCCTGCCGGTTCTTCTGGGCTGGATGGTTCTTTCCCAACCCGCCCCCAAGTGGCTGCCTGTGGGAATTGTCATAATCTCCATGGCTCTGATTCTTCTGCCCAACGAAAACCAGAAGCACATAGGGGTCAAAATGTCAAACAAGACAGACGAGCAAAGACGCAAGCTTGCAATTCTGGATCTCGCATGTGTCTTCCTATGTTACGGAGTATCCGACTTTTTCCTGAAACTGTCTCAGGACTCAGTGGAACGCAATCTTGCGGCAGGAAGTTCTTCCGAGACGCAGCTAAATGCTTTGATGGGTTTCATTTTCCTGTCGGCAGGAGCGCTGTCACTGATTTCATGTATCGTAAGAGGCAACTTCAAGGGCAGACCGGTCACGATACGCACCATTGCGGGCGGCGCAGTTCTGGGCATAGGGAACACGCTCTGCACATCCTGTTGTCTGAGAGCCCTCGAGAGACTCTCGACGGATGTCTTTTATCCCCTTTACAACATAGGGATAGTCATACTGGCCACTGTTGCCGGAGTAATTGTTTTCAAGGAAAAAATCAAATGGTTGCAATATGCCGGCATTGTTCTGGCTATTTTTGCCATTTTCCTATTTTTCAAGTAAATTTGAGAAAAACATAAGAAATGATACAGAACATATTCTCACTTGAAGGAAAAGTCGCATTGGTTACGGGAGCATGTTATGGAATCGGTTATGCCATAGCCAAAGCCTTTGCGCAGGCGGGAGCGGAAGCGATAATATTCAATGCGCGCACCCAGGCCAATATAGACAAGGCTCTTGAATCATACGCCAGGGACGGCATCCGCGCATACGGATACATCTGCGACGTGACAGACGAACAGTCCGTCAACAGGATGGTTGCGGATGCAACAGAGAAATTCGGTCATATAGACATCCTGGTCAACAATGCCGGAATCATCAAGCGCATTCCTATGCACGAGATGGCAAGGGAGGAATTCCAGCAGGTCATAGACATCGATCTCGTAGGCCCCTTCATCTGCTCCAAGGCCGTTCTTCCCCAGATGATGGAACGCCGTGAAGGCAAAATCATAAACATCTGTTCGATGATGAGCGAACTGGGACGTGAAACGGTATCGGCATACGCCGCGGCAAAGGGAGGACTCAAGATGCTCACCCGCAATATCTGCTCCGAGTACGGAGAGTACAACATCCAATGCAATGCCATAGGCCCAGGTTACATAGCCACACCGCAAACCGCACCCCTTCGCGAAAGACAGGCCGACGGAAGCAGGCACCCCTTTGACTCCTTCATCTGCGCCAAGACTCCTGCGGGAAGATGGCTCGATCCCGACGAACTCGCCGGCCCCGCTGTATTCCTGGCATCCCACGCATCCGATGCCGTCAACGGGCACATTCTCTATGTGGATGGAGGAATACTCGCATATATCGGTAAACAACCCAAATAGAATATGACAAAGATCAACTGCACAGTGCGTCAGGCCTCAAGCAACGTGGACGCAAAACATTACGATACCGAACGTATACGTCAGGAATACCTGGTGGAGAAAGTGATGGCTCCGGACGAAATAAATATGGTATATTCGATGTTCGACAGGATTATTGCCGGCGGTGCCGTACCGGTAAATGAAGAACTGGTGCTCGAAGCCCCGGAAATACTGCGCGCGGAATATTTCACCCAGCGCAGGGAACTCGGGATATTCAACGTAGGCGGTTCCGGAAGCGTTCTCGTAGGGGAAGAGGAATTCCACCTCGAATACAAGGAAGCCATTTACATAGGACGCGGCAACCGCCACGTCAGTTTCAAAAGCGATGACCCTGCCTGCCCCGCCAGATTCTACTTCTGCTCGGCAACGGCCCACCGCGAAACCGGAATCAGGAAAGTCAGCAGGAAGGATGCTGTAGTGATGCACTGCGGCAGTCTTGAAGAAGCCAACGAGCGTACAATCAACCGCCTTCTCGTAAAGGAAGTGGTTCCATGCTGCCAGCTGCAGATGGGCATGACTGAACTAGCCCCGGGAAGCACCTGGAACACCATGCCTGCCCACACCCACAACAGGCGTATGGAAGTTTACTTCTACTTCGAAGTACCCGAAAAAGACGCAGTATGTCACTTCATGGGCGAGCCTCAGGAGACAAGACATATCTGGATGCATAACGAACAGGCCGTGATCTCTCCGCAGTGGAGCATACATTCAGCATGTGCAACCCGCAACTACACCTTCATCTGGGGAATGTGCGGTGAAAACGACGACTACAACGACATGGACTGGTGCGAAACGAAAGATCTCCGCTAATGAGAAGGACAGTTCCATTTCTTGCGGCCATTGTTCTGATGGCATCGTGTGCAGGCGCCCCCGAACAGGAGGCCAAGGTAATGGCAAGGTTCGTTCCCGAACGTTTCGACGACTTCATTTTTGAGAACAACCTCATAGCCGGCAGGATTTACGGCGAAGCTCTGGAAAGCTGCGGTGAGGGGCAGCTCACCTCGCCGGGAGTCGATGTATGGGTCAAGACACCCGGAGCTCTGGTGGCAAATCAGAGATATAAGGATGAACTTGAGAACGGAAAAACCTACCACAAGGACTGGGGGAACGGAAAAGACTGTTACAAAGTAGGCAGGACCCTTGGGGCAGGCGCATCTGCGACGATTATCGGGAACCGCCTCATATACCCCGCCACCAATTACAGAAGTTGGAAGATAATTGAGGAAGGTCCGGAAAAGATTGTATTCTCCCTGAGTTACCCCGAATGGGAAGCGGGAGGAGAGAAGATATCCCTCGTAAAGAAAATCACGGTCAGCGCAGACACTTATTTCACCAAGGTAGAAGACATCTATACCTTCAGCGGAGAATTCGGTGACAGTCTTGAAGTCGCCGCCGGAATATTCCGCCACCCCGAGCAGGAGACCATCGAGGAAGAGCGTTTCCGTACAGGCTCATATGCAATATGGGAACATGCCTCAGACCAGAGTGTCGAGCCGGAGGACGGAATGCTTGGAATTGCCGTCATAGTCCCCGGAGCCACCGGTTCACGGTATTCCAGCGGAGATGACCACGGCCTCGTATGCCGTACCGTCAAATCCGGTGAGCCTTTCACATATTACTTCGGATCATGCTGGAGCAAAGGGAACATCAAGACCGCAGATGCCTGGTTCAAGGAACTTGACGACTTCGAAGGAAAGCTCTAAAAGGAGAAATAATTCTTTGCATTAAAGTAGGAAATGTCGCGTACCATCTGACGGATTCGCGGCATTTCGCTTTCAGGAAGCCTTCCGGATTCCAGATCAGAACCTATTACGTCGCAGAGGATGCGGCGGAAGTATTCATGACGAGGATAACTGATGAAGCTGCGGGAATCCGTAAGCATCCCCACGAACCTGCTTAGAAGACCAAGGGAGCTCAGACAGTCTATCTGACGGCGCATGCCGTTTTCCTGGTCGAGAAACCACCATCCGGAGCCGAACTGCATCTTGCCCGGACAGGAACCGTCGTTGAAGTTATAGGCCATCGATACCATAACCTCATTATCCTTGGGATTCAGGCAATACAATATGGTCTTTGCCAGTCTGCCTTCCGAAGCGAGCCTTCCAAAGAATCTGTTTCCTGCTTCCGCTACAGGAAGGTCATTGATGGAATCATATCCCGTATCCGGTCCGACGAGCTTGAACATCCGGGGATCGTTGTTGCGGATAGGACCGACGTGGAACTGCTGTGCCCAGTTAGCTTCGGCATCCATAACAGCCTGATCATAAAGGAACGCACTGCAGAACTTGTCCGTCTCTTCGGGGGAAGGAACGGATCCGTTCATCACTTTTGCAAATATTCCCTCTATCTCCCTTTCCGTATAATCTGCGCAATGGAAGGTATCAAGCCCGTGGTCGGAAAGCCTGCACCCGGCCTGGGCGAAGAAATCATGCCTCCTTGAAAGAGCGTCGCACAAGTCAGCGTATGTCCTTATTTCCATTCCGGCCGCCTCTCCAAGTTTCCCGATGTACGTCCTGTATGATTCAGGATCCGTTACGGCCATGGCCTTGTCCGGACGCCAGGCGGGAAGCACCTTGGTCCCGAACGGATGCCCGGCTATCATTCTGTGCCAGCGGAGATCGTCGGCAGGGTCATCGGTGGTGCAGACAGCCTCCACATTGAACTTGCGGATGAGAGCCTGACCGCGGTATTCGTCAGTGGCAAGTTTTGCATTGCACTCTTCAAAGATTTCGCGCGCAGTGGAAGGTGAAAGGGTTTTGTCTATTCCGAAAACGCGCTTCAGTTCAAGATGGCTCCAATGATAAAGCGGGTTCCGCATCGCATAAGGCATGGTTTCAGCCCATTTCTCGAATGTCTCCCAGGCGCTTCGGGTCCCCCCGGTGATGTATTCTTCAGGAACGCCGTTGGCGCGCATCGCCCTCCATTTGTAGTGGTCTCCCGAATGCCCGTCGACAAGCCAGAGCTGGGTGATATCCCGGAACTGTACGTTCTCCGCAATCTGTTGCGGAGAAAGATGGCAATGATAGTCTATGATGGGAAGTCCCGCGGCATCGTTGTGGAAAAGATTGCGGGCGGCATCCGTGCCGAGCAGGAAATTGTTGTCGATGAAAGAAGCCATGATATTACTGATTGCTGTATTTTGCAGGATACTTGAACAGGATTGCCAGGACGGCGACAATACCCATCATATAGGGATAATAAAGGTGAGGGAGAATGGAAGTGGGGCCGCATCCGACAAGGCCCGCCGCCATCATAACCTGCGCTCCGTAAGGGATGACGCCCTGAACCATACAGGAGAACGTATCAAGAATGCTGGCGGTCTTCCTCGGATCCAGACCGGCCCTGTCGCTTATGTCTCTGGCAATGCTCCCTGTCGTGATTATAGCGATTGTATTGTTGGCAGTACAGAGGTCGGCAAGACTTACAAGCGCCGCTATGCTGAACTGAGCTCCACGCTTCCCCCTGACCTTGGAGGTCAGCACCCTTATGATGAAATCTATCCCCCCGTTCGCGCGTATCATCTCCAGCAGTCCGCCTGCAAGCAGGGTGATGACAATCAGGTCGGTCATTCCGGCTATCCCGTTTCCAAGCGATGCAAGCCAGCCCGTCCACGAGAAAGAGTGCGTAAAGAAACCTATCACCGCATTGGCGAGTATGCCTGCAACAAGCACCAGGGTGACATCTCTGCCGGCAAGGGCAAGAGCTATTATAAGCAGACATGGTATGAGTTTGAACCATTCGTGCATCCCCGACGGCAATCCGGGAGAGACGATTCCGTTCCCCTGGAACAGATAAATGGCAGTGACCACGACAACGGCCGGAGCGACTATGTATATGTTTGCCTTGAACTTGTCCTTCATTTCACAGCCAAGCGCTTTCGTGGAGGCGATAGTGGTATCGGAGATAAAGGACAGATTATCTCCGAACAGCGCACCTCCAACTATGATGGCAGCCATATAGGCCGGGTTGGTGCCGGTCTGGCCGGCAATACCTCCGGCAATGGGAACAAGAGCCACAATTGTTCCCACACTGGTGCCAAGGGCCATGGAAATGAAGCAGGAGGTGAGAAAGAGTCCCGCCAGAATCATTTTCGGAGGGATTATTCTCATTGTGAAATCGACCGTTGCCTCAATGGCCCCGATGTCCTTTGCCGTACCGGAAAATGCCCCCGCAAGAATGAATATCCACACCATCAGGAGAACATTGCGGTTCCCAGCTCCCGAAAGGAAGGTGCCGACCTTGTCCTTTATGCTCCCCCCGCTGACGACAAGGCTGAACATACAGGCAACCAGAAAAGCCGAGGAAACGGGTATCTTGTAGAAATCGGCGGACACGACGGAAGTGACAAGGTAAACCGTCAGGAATACCAGAAGCGGACTGAGCGCTCTCAAACCTTGCCTTGCACCTTTCATATCAAAACGTTTCCCGTATGCAAATATAGCCATTATAGGTGACATTCTCCGGATTGTATTGTACCATTATTTGTATTAAATTTGCAATCAACAGAAAACAACATAAAGATAATGAAAATCAAAACCGTAACACTGTCCATACTCGCCGTCACGGCATTGTGCGCCTGCCGGAACGGAAGTGACAACCAGACTGCCGAGCACAAGGCTGTCCAGCCCGTAATTTTTTCAGAAGTCGCAATAGAGGACGCTTTCTGGTCACCTATGCTTGATAAAGTCAAGGATGTCACCATAGGCGTATGCATAGACCAGATAGAAAACCAGACAGGACGTATCCGCAATTTCGAGAATGCCGCCAGAGGGGAAGGTGAACACTCAGGAATCTTCTTTGACGATTCTGACGTTTACAAAGCCCTTGAGGGCATGGCTTATTCTCTCAAGAACAATCCTGACCCGGAGCTTGAGGCAAAGTGCGATGAATGGATAGACAAAATCGCATCTGCACAGCAGGACGACGGATACATAAACACCTTCTATACCCTGACAGGACTCGACAATCGCTGGACGGATATGGACAAGCACGAAATGTATTGCACCGGACACATGCTTGAAGCCGCCATAGCATATTACGAGATTACGGGCAAGCGCAAGCTGCTGGATGTAGCCGAAGGTATGGTTGCCCATATCATGGACACCTTCGGTCCCGGCAGGAGGGACTGGGTTCCGGGACATGAAGAGATTGAGCTGGCTCTGGTCAAGCTTTTCCGTTTAACCGGAGAAAGGAAATATCTCGAATACGCCCAATGGCTGATAGATGAACGGGGACATGGGATAGGTGTGGAATTTAACGGATGGAATCCCGTTCATTACCAGGATGTGCTTCCTGTGCGTGAGCTGGAGAAAATTTCCGGACACGCCGTGCGGGCCATGTACCTTTTCTGCGGCATGGCGGACGTTGCCGCCTATACGGAGGATCAAGGGTACATGAACGCCTTGTACAGGCTGTGGGACAACATCGTTGACTGCAAAATGTACATAACGGGCGGCATAGGACACATAGGGCACGTGGAAGGGTTCTCCACCGACTATGACCTTCCGAACAAGGAAGCTTACTGCGAGACCTGCGCATCCATCGGAATGGTTCTTTGGAACTGGAGGATGAACGGAATGACGGCTGACGCCAAATACATAGACATCCTCGAGCGCTCGCTGTTCAACGGGGTTCTTTCCGGAATATCCTTAAAGGGAGACCGGTTCTTCTATGTCAACCCCCTCGAATCAGACGGTGACCATCACCGCCAGGCCTGGTACGGATGCGCCTGCTGCCCTTCCAACCTGTGCCGGTTCATTCCGTCAGTGGGCAACTACATCTACGGATACGGAAATGACGGAGTCTATGTAAATCTTTTCGTTGGCAGCCGCACTGAAGTGGACGGCCTGAAGATTGAGCAGCAGACAGGATATCCATGGAACGGCAACGTCAAAATAAATGTTTCCGGTTTCAAGAAACGTACCGTGAAGGTCAGGATTCCTTCTTGGTGTGATTCCTGGACAGCCTCCCTCAACGGGAAGAAAATCGAATCCTGCCGCGAGTCCCTGGACAAGGGATACCTCAGCGTGACACGCAGATGGAGGAAAGGGGATGTCATAGAGCTGTCGTTTGACATGCCTGTGAAACTTATGAGCGCGGACCCCAGAGTCAAGGATGACGAGGGCAAGCGTGCCCTCATGCGCGGACCTCTCGTTTTCTGTATGGAGGGTATCGACAATCCTGAAACCTACGGAAACGCTGTCATGGATTCATCGACCACGTTCAGTTCCGAGTTCCGCCCGGACCTCCTCGGAGGAGTGCAGACCATAGCCGCCGGCACTTCCGGCGCTCAGCTCAACTTCATACCATACTTCGCCTGGGATAACCGTGAAGCCTGTCCTATGAAAGTATGGGTGGATTTCACAGGTCATGAGCAATAGCTATGCATTGGTCACCGGAACAAGTTCAGGCATAGGATATGCCTTTGCAAGAGAACTTGCTTCAAGGTCTTACGGCATCATTGCGGTCAGCAATGAAGAGGAAGCCCTGAAATCCCGGTCAGATGAAATCAGAAAGGAATTCGGAGTGGAGGTCATTCCTGTCGCCATGGATTTGGGAAGGAAGGATTCAGCTGCCGAACTGTATGAAATCTGCCGGGAGAAAGGCCTTAAAGTGGAAGTTCTGGTGAACAACGCCGGGGTCTATCATGACCGTGATTATCTGGAAGACAATGAGGAATTCAATTCAATGATTCTTTTTCTCCATGTTTACACGCCGGCAATGCTGGTGTATCATTTTGGAAAAGATATGGAAGAACGTGGTCGGGGCTACATAATAAACGTCAGCAGCGTAACCTCAAAGTTCGGAATACAAAGAATGGCGAGCTATTCCTCAACGAAGGGTTTTCTCCAGATGTTCTCACGTTCAATACACATAGAACTGAAGGACAAAGGAATTTCCGTCACCTGCGTCCGTCCCGGTGCAGTGGCAACCACCCTGTATCATCTGAAACCCGCCGCAGTCAGGACAGGTCTTGCCCTGGGTTACATAATCACTCCGGAGAAACTTGCCCGGAAAGCTGTAAAAGCAAATTTCAAAGGCAGAGCCCAGCTCACACCGGGCATATCCACCAAACTGCTTGAAGTTCTCGTTGCGCTTATCCCCACCTGTGTTCTAAGACTAATAAGAAAACTGAAAATCTTCTGATCCGGCAAGGAACGCCTGGATTGTTTTTTAAAATTATGGATACGGGCACCATGAGAGGTTATAAATACGTTAGGCTGCTCTGCATCTGTCTGGCAGCGATGTCCCTTATTTGCTGTAATCCGATTACGGAGGAAGGTGTCTCCTTTTCCCTGGCATCCCAAAGAGCGGATTTTTTGTCAGATGTGCACTATTCCCTTGGCTTCGACCTTACAAAGGAAGCCGGAAAGGTTGTATCTTCAGATACGGTTTCCTTTCGTGCATCTCAAAAGAAAGCCGTAATCCTGGACTTCAAGGCACCCGGAACTAACCTGCTGAAAGTAAATGTAAACAACAGAAACATCAAAGCCTTCTTTGAGAACGAGCATCTGACAATCCCTCGCAAATATGTCAGGAAGGGAAACAATACTGTCATCATCAGCTTCATTGCAAATGAGCAGTCTCTCAACAGAAGAGAGGATTTTCTGTACACACTCCTCGTCCCGGACAGGGCAAGGACGTTGTTCCCCTGCTTTGATCAGCCTGATCTCAAGGCAGTATTCAGACTCACTCTGAATGTCTCTGAATCCTGGGTTGCCGTTTCCAATACTGAAGTGGAACTTAAGAAGGAGCAGGGTGGTTCCACCCTGTATTCGTTCGCTCCGACAAAGCCGCTGAGCACCTATCTCTTTTCATTTGTGACAGGCCGTTTTGAAAAGACAGACTGCATCAGGGGCGGCAGAAAAATATCGATGTACCACCGCGAGACGGATCAGGCAAAGGTTTCGCAGAGCGACGACATTATAAATCTTGTCTTCGACTCAATGGAGTGGCTTGAGGACTATACCGGCATTGGATATCCCTTCGACAAATATGATTTCGTGGTCATACCTGACTTTCAGTATGGAGGGATGGAACACGCCGGAGCGACGCTCTACAATGACCGGAGGATTTTCCTGAGCGGGCATCCCACAACGGAGGAACTTATGGAGAGGGCCTCGTTGATAGCCCACGAAACGGCGCATATGTGGTTCGGAGACTATGTCACGATGCGTTGGTTCGACGATGTGTGGACAAAGGAAGTATTTGCGAACTGGTTTGCATACCGTATAGTCAGGCCGTTGTTCCCATCAATCAACTATACCCTGTCCGATTTGAAGGAACTTTATGCCCCGGCCTACAAGGAAGACCGCACACGTGGCAGCAATGCCATCCGGAGACCTCTTGACAATCTCCAGGATGCAGGACTTATATACTGCAACATTATCTATGACAAGGCTCCGGTAGTTATGGACAAACTGGCGGAAATGCTCGGAGAGCAGGCCTTTCGTGATGGTTTGAGAGAATATCTGAAAACTTATGGTTATTCCAACGCTTCCTGGGATGACCTTGTGGCTATTTTGGACAGGCATACGGAAACCGACCTGAGGGAATGGTCGGATGTCTGGATCAAAGAGCCGGGGATGCCCGTGTATTCCGGTAATGTCACGGACGGCACATTGGAGATATGCCAGACCGATCCTTTCGGGAGAGGCACTGTGTGGCAGCAGGAACTGAAGCACGAGATTGCCGAAGGACGATACTGGATTCCAAATACTGACGGCAAGGGCTATGGCTGGTTCAGGCCGGATGCAGAGAGCATACACTATATTATGGAACACTGGGCAGAATATCCGGAGACTCAGAGAATGTCGCTGCTTATGACTCTGTATGAGAATTCATGGAAAGGTGTGCTGGAAAGGAAGTCTTTTGTTGACTGGTGCAGCAGGAATATCCCGTCTGAACGCAATCCCCTTATTCTTTCATCACTGATTTCCTATGCTGCGGCCGAGTCTTTCCGCCACGAAGGTGGATGCCCGGAATTCGCGGACTGCCTGCATTCTATAGCCACGGATCCTTCAAGAACCCACGAAATCAGGCTCACAGCCTTCAGGCAGTATTATAAGTCCACACAGTCGGACGAGCAACTGGAAGAGCTGTATTCCATATGGAGGACTCAACAGTCATACCCCGCACTGGAACTCGGAGAAAGCGATTTTACAGACCTTGCCTGCCAGCTTATGGTAGCTTTTCCCGCCAGGGCGCCCGAGATTGCAGAAATCCAGTCGGGCCGTATCACCAACCCGGACCGCAAAGAAAGTTTTGAACTGCTTTGTCGGGCCGCATCGCCTGACTCCGATGTCCGGAAGGCCCTTTTCGACTCCTTCCTCGAGTCGGCGCGGAACCGCCGTCCGGAGTCGCGCGTGCTGTCTGCTCTTGCTCTTCTGTGCCACCGTGACAGGCAGGACGAAGCTTTGGCCTACATAGTGCCTTCTTTGAATGCGCTTGAAGAGATCCAGAGAACAGTAGATATCTTTTTCCCGAGCAGATGGTGCACCACTCTGCTGATGAACCAGCAAAACGATTCAGCCGCAAAAACGGTGAATGACTGGCTGGCTTCCAATCCGGACGTCAACCCCTTGCTTGAAACCAAGATTCTACAGGCTTTAAACAGATAATCCGGACAGTTGCTTTATGAAACTCAGTTATCAACTCCATATTGTTTGCATTCCGGCTATCCTGTTATCTCTTTTATCCGCTTGTTCCGGGTCAGCTGAGAGCGACAGGAACGGCCATTCCCATGACATTGAAGGAATATCCGTTCTTGATTTGAACGGCAGCTGGCATCAAATGGGGCGACAGTACGGAATTCTGGCTGAAAAACAGATAAATGACGTCCTGGAATATCTTGAGAGCAGGATTGGGCTTGATTCCGTAAGAATTACGACAGCCGCCGGAATAGCGGATAAACTCTATGCCAACTATCCCGATTCCCTGAAAACTTTCTTTGACGGAGTGTCCCGGACCTCCGGGATATCACTTGAGAGGCTCAAACTTTGCAATGCGGCAGAGTATATTGAAGGCACTTTCCTATGCTCCGCGATGGCCGTATGGGGTGATTACGGCTCCGGCAAACTGGTTTTCGGACGCAATTACGATGCTGTCAGTTACCGCGAGATTGACAGGGACGTAGTAGTGACGGTGTACCATCCTACAGACGGAACCGCTGCCGCAACTGTCGGTTATGCCGGCGAGATATACTGCGTCAACGGGTTGAATGCCAAAGGATTATTCATCGAGTTAAACAATGGGATGCCTTCAGCGGGATCTGAGATCCACTGGAATCTGTGCCCAAGCACGACGAATCTTTTCAATATGCTCTTCTCTGCGGAAAGCCTCGATGACGTAGATTCATTCTTCAAGAACACGCAGAGCTCTTTGTCTGCAATCATCGGAGTAGCGGACAAGAGGGAGGCACGTTCATATGAGTGGTGTTTTGATGGGGTCAGGAGAGGTGACGGGATGACGCCGGACGGTCTTATGATAAGCACAAACCATTACGTGAATGACAGCTGGCCTTTCAATATTCCGAGTGATGAGACCAGTTGGAATTCAATTACCCGCCGCAGCAATATAGCCGGCAAAGCCGAAAAGTTCAAAGGCGGCATCGGGGTGGATAAAATGAAGGAAATTATGAGCACATCCCTGAAAGATGGAGGTCCGAAGCACACTCTGACCCGATATCAGATGGTAGTTGTCCCTGAAGATATGCTTCTGTATATCAACATTCCTTCGAACGGCGGGTGGGTTGAGCTGAAGATGAAGGAGTTTCTTGACTGACAACCCGGAACTTCGGCTGCATTTACATTTTCAACATTGCTTCACAGCCTTCAAGTATATCCTGGAATGTCCTCTCGAAATCTCCGGTATACCACGGGTCAGCCACATCCCTTCCACTGCCGGTATAGGACATCATCAGATGTATCTTCTTCTGCGGGTCTTCCTTAATTATACCCCGAAGCCGGCGGATATTGCTCTGATCCATGCAGATTATTCTGTCAAACCTGTCATAGTCTGCAGAAGTGACGGTACGGGCAGTCTTGGAAGGATCAAACCACACACCGTGCTGGGTAAGGCACCGTTTTGCCGGTGGATAGATGGGATTGCCATATTCCTCATCAGACACGGCAGCGCTCTCGATATAGTACTCCCCTTCCATTCCCTTTGCCTTTACGAGGGCTTTCAGGATAAATTCAGCCATCGGGCTACGGCAGATATTGCCGTGGCAGACGAAGAGGATTTTCAATCTCATATTTCAAGCCATTCGTATTCTCCTCCCCAGATGGAGAGGAACTTCATGAACATTTCGTGCGTCAGAACGACACTGGCGGTATTGTCGCAGGGATGGAAACTGACTTTCCCAGCTGTCTGAAGCTCCTTGTCGAGAAAATACCTCACCCTGTGACCGTTCTCGAAAAGTTCTTTCGGATCCGCTGTTCCGGCAATACCGGTATCATTGATAAGGCCGAAGGCGCAGACGCTGCCGGGCGTAACACCCAGACATCTTTCCATCCTTTCAGGACTTGCAAAGGATAACTTTCCCTGATGCAGCATATGCTCCAGGGCGTGGATGTCAAGGTTCTTGTGGCACTCGTAGCTGACCAGATAATGCCTGTTGCCCTTGTGATTGCGCATGAAGAGGTTCTTGCAATGTGTCGCCTCGATGTTCTTCCAATAGGCGAGGCAATCCTCTATCGTAAAGATAGCCGGATGATAGTGCACATCATAAGGTATATCGTGCTCCTCAAGCCACGCAAGTGTTTTCTGTATCTTTTCCGAAGTCATATCAAAAACTGTCTATCGCATCCCAGTGCCAATGGCAAATTTAATCATTTTTGACTTCACTGATATTGTAGGAATCACTATGCTAATGTATATTTGTGCCGAAATTAAGAAGAGTTAGAAGAATTATTGATTGCGGTTATGGGAACGATAGCCATTGTCTCTGCAATCCTGACCCTTCTGGCTGGAATCGGCATATTCCTCGTAGCATGCCAGATGATGAGCTCCAATCTGGAATCGGCGAGCTCAAACAAATTGAAAAGCCTCTTTGCCAAGGCCTCTAAAAGCAAGCTCCTCGGAGTGGGCATCGGAACGGTCGGGACCGCTGCCATACAGAGTTCCGGAGCAACAACCGTGATGACGATAGGATTCGTCAACGCGGGTATCATTTCTCTCACACAGGCGGCCACCATCATCTACGGCGCCAACATCGGAACCACTGTCACAGCGCAGATTGTAGCGCTCGGCATGTTCGGGAAGAACGCCCTTTCAACGACCGTCATATTCTCGGCTTTCGCCGGAATAGGTGCTGCGATTGCAACATTCGCAAAAAAAACTTCCACAAAGACCCTCGGAGGCATCCTCACAGGATTCGGTATGCTGTTCGTGGGCCTTTCGCTTATGAGCGGTTCAATGGAGGAGTTCGCGGCGATGCACGGAGTCAAGACCTTCCTCGCCAGAATCAGCAATCCGCTTCTCCTCGTCCTGATAGGTACGCTCTTAACGGCCATTATTCAGAGTTCGTCCGTAATGACTTCCATAGCGCTCGCCATGTGTGTCACCGGTCTCATATCGCTTGACCAGGGCATATTCCTCACGATGGGTTCGAATATCGGTTCATGCGTCGTGGCCATAATCGCCGGAGTCACCAGCGGGACAAACGCCAGGAGAACGGCTCTCATCCATCTGCTTTTCAATTGCGCGGGTGTGATTGTTTTCCTGATTATAGGATGGCTTCTGTTTATCCTCAGCGGAAACACACTCAGTTTCGGGACAATGTTCGAGAGCATGTTCCCGGAAGCACCGCAAACACAGTTGGCAATGTTCCATACATTTTTCAATGTTCTGACCGTGATGTTCATGCTTCCGCTGACGGATACGCTCGTGCATCTGGTTACCGGGATGGTCAAGGATAAGGATGACGTGGAAGAGGCTCTGCGCCTCCGCTATGTCGATGACAACATGCTGCAGGCTCCGCCTCTTGCAGTAGCCCAGACAAAGCGCGAGATCATCAGGATGGCCGGTCTGTCCATGGACAACTTCGACAGGGCCATCGAAATAATCAGCACTCAGGACTTCTCGGGAAAGGAGGCATTCGACCGTACCGAGGAGGAGATCAACTTCATCAACAGGTCACTTGTTAACTTTGTAGTGAAGCTTTCGGATCGCCGTGGCCTTGGAGGGCACGACAAACTGTATCTGTCCACGGTTTACAGGACCGTGAGAGATATTGAACGGATTGGAGACTATGCCGAGAACATAACCGAGTATGCCGAGGCCCTTGCAAAGGAAGGCGACAGATTCTCCGAAGAAGCCCTCTACGAAATCAGTCAGCTGAAGGTTCTTGTCCATTCGCTGTATGACAAGGCAATGTCCGCATACAACCGCGAGGATCTGGACGAGCTCGGACAGGCTGACGTTATCGAGGAACAAATCGATGACTTCACCAAGGGAATGGAGGACAGCCATATCGAAAGGATGGGGAAAGGCATATGCAATTCGAATGTAGGCGCTCACTATATGGAGTTATCCTCCGATACCGAACGTATCGCCGACCATCTGATCAACGTTGCAAAGACCATCAGACAAATTCATAAGGCTTTGATATGAGAAGAATTACACATTCGATTATTGTCATAATAGTGGCCATGGCCACCGTTTCCTGCTCCGGTGGGAAAGGGCAGGAGAACATCGTCATCACCACGATGGACGACCTTGAAGGCAGGGTTGTCTCGGCCCTTGGCGGCAGCGTGCAGGACCTCCTGATATCCTCGAATGGCCCTGCTTGCGAAATACTCCGTTCAGAGAGAGATGACGATGCGCTGATGATGGTCGAGACAGGCAAGGCCTGCGCCATGCTGGAATCCGACATCGTATGGTCAATCAAGAAGGATTCCTATCCGCATGTTGTTGCGGTAGGTGAAAGAATCAACCCAATTCCAATCGGCTTTGCGTTCGGCAAGGACAAGGATGACCTGAGGGAAAGGTTCAACATCTTCCTTGCCGGCTTCCTTGCCGGGAACGACATCGAGCAGATCAGACAGGACTGGGCCGATGCAGACAGCGGACGAGTGATGCCCCAGCCTTCCGAAGTCGGCGGAGAGAACGGTACCCTGCGCTTCGCCGTATCGGCCATGACGCAGCCGTTCGAGTTTATCAGGAACGGTGAGGTTGTGGGCCTCGAGGCTGAGATTCTCGCAAGGTTCGCCATAAGCGAAAACATGAAGTGGGAGTTCACTGATGTGGTTTTCTCCGGTCTTATCCCTTACATCCAGTCAGGCAAGGCAGATGCCGGATGCTCAATCATAAGTATCACCCCCGAGAGGAGTCAGAGCATCGACTTCAGTGACCCATGGACCTTTGAGTCATCGATTCTGCTTGTAAACAGGAAATACGCTCCTGCCGGACTTGCCGGCGAAGTGGAGGATGACGGCAAGAGCTTCTTCCAATCAGTGAAGGAAAGTTTCTACAAGAATCTCATCAAGGAAGACCGCTACAAGATGATACTTCAGGGTCTGGACACCACAATCCTGATATCTGTTCTTGCCGCCCTGTTCGGCACTCTGCTGGGAATACTCCTATGCTATGCGTCAATGCGCAGGAACAAGTTCGTATCCGGCGCCGCCAACGTGTTCATCGAATTCATGCGCTGCATGCCGCAGGTTGTGTTCCTCATGATAATGTTCTATCTGGTGTTCGGACGGACTGACATCTCCGGGCTATGGGTTGCAGTCATTGCGTTCACCCTCTGCTTCGGTGCATATACCAGCGTCATCTTCCGTACCAGCGTGCAGAGCATAGACAAGGGGCAGAATGAGGCTGCGCTCTCCATGGGATTCGGCAAGCTGAAGGCCTTCACCAACATCATCCTGCCCCAGACCGTACAGCGCGCCCTGCCCGTATATAAGGGCGAGTTCATCGGTCTCGTCAAGGCCACATCAATAGTCGGATACATCGCGGTCTTCGACCTTACAAAGGCCGGCGACATCATAAGAAGCCGCACCTACGAAGCTTTCTTCCCGCTCATTATGGTCACAATCATATACTTCCTCGTCATCTGGCTGCTGACCATCGTGCTCAGATTCGCTGAATCCAAGACCCAACCCAAACGTAAAAAATTCTTCAAATGATCAAGATAGAGCACCTCTCAAAGGTTTATGACGGCAAACTCCAGGTTCTGAAGGACGTCAATGCCGAAATAAATGACGGCGAAGTAATCAGCATCATAGGCCCCTCCGGAACCGGCAAAAGCACGCTCCTGCGCTGTATCAACAAGCTCGAGACAGCCACTTCCGGCCATATCTGGATTGACGGAATGGATGTCATGGATTCCAGGACCGACATAAGGGCCATACGCCAGAAGGTCGGAATGGTATTCCAGAGCTTCAACCTGTTCGACCATCTTTCTGTGCTTGACAATCTGATAATCGGTCCTGTCAAACTCCTTGGCATGAGTCCCGTGGATGCGGAGAAGCAGGGTCGCAAACTGCTCTCGCAAGTGGGCCTGGCCACCAAGGCGGAGGCCTTTCCGAGCGAATTGAGCGGTGGCCAGAAACAGCGCGTCGCAATAGCCCGCTGCCTGTCCATGCATCCCAAGGTGATACTCTTCGACGAGCCCACTTCAGCACTCGACCCAACAATGGTCACCGAAGTGCTCAGTGTTATACGCGACGTGGCGAAGCAGGGTATTACAATGCTCATCGTCACCCATGAAATGAAGTTCGCGCACGATGTCTCGACACGTGTGTTCTACATGGACAAGGGGGTCATCTACGAGGACGGTACACCCGAGCAGATTTTCGGCGATCCGCAGAAGACCTGGACCAAGGTCTTCATCAGGCGCATCCGCGCATACGATTTCCAGATTGAGGACAGGAACTACGACTCGTTTGCTATGCTAGGCGGCCTTAGAACTTTCTGCCAGAAATACGGCATCAAGCCTGCTGTCATCGAGAGAATAGAGAATCTTGTGAAAGACTCGCTCGCAATCTGTTTCCGCAACAACCCCGACTCTCATGACATAAGGCTCAGAGTCACCTACTCCGAGGTCAAGGAAGAGGCCAAGGTGAAGTTCAAGTCGGATCCCGGGCAGATCACCTTCATCTGCCCCGACACTCCCAGCCCCGAACTCGACAACATTCGTCGCAACTGCAACAACATCAACGAACGTCTCGAGGACGACAAGTTGAAACTGACCCTTACCTTCCAGGCCTGAATGAGCCCCCGGCGGATGCGAACGGAATGAACAAATACCCGGATGAGTGCATTATGACTGAAGTCTCCCGTGACTTCGGAGATAATCTTGGTGCGGCATGCCCGGTCCTCCTTCGAGTTCCCGGCAACAAGCATCGTGGGGGTTCCATTGAATTC
>JAKSKH010000050.1 GCA_024401855.1 Bacteroidales bacterium
TGTCCGATGAACGGTTCCTTCGTGGCGCAGACACCTGACGGGAAGCCCTAAGCACCCGCGCTTGATAGCGGGGGAACCGCAAGCGGAGCGCAGCGGTGGGATGAGTCTGCCGCAGGCAGACGAAGGCTTCCGTCAGGTGTCTGCACCACGAAGAACAGGGCGGAACATCACCCGATGATCACATCGGTGAGGACATTTACAAGGGAGGGGTCGTATTCTCTCTCCATACGGATATAATTGCCGGTATATCCCTCCATGAGCCCGTCATGGTTAGCAGACTCGAACAGGACACGTTCCCTGACACCGCGGTTCCTCTCCACAAAATCCGCATGGAGCCTTGCGCAGAGTTCCTCCATCTCAGCCACCCTGGCGGACTTCAGCTGTTCGGGAACCTGACCGGGCATATCCGCGGCGGGAGTACCCGGACGGCGGGAATAGGGAAAGACGTGGATAAAGGCGGGAGCAAGACTTTCTATGAAGGCCATAGTGGTCCTGAAGCGTTCTTCGGTTTCGCCGGGAAGACCCACCATCACATCAATGCCGAAGAACACAAGCGGCTTCCCCGGCCCCTCCATAGCATTCCGTATATACTCTATGCGGTTGCGGAAAAAGGAGGTGTCGTAATGGCGGCCCATAGCCTCGAGAAGTTCATCGCAACCTGTCTGAAGGGGTATGTGGAAATGAGGCTGGAATTTGGTGCCGGAGGCAATCCAGTCTATTATCTCCTCCGTAATAAGATTGGGCTCTATTGAGCTGATGCGGTATCTTTCTATGCCGTCCACATCGTTCAGCGCCTTCAGCAGATCAAGAAACGATTCTCCCGTGGTACGTCCGAAATCACCGGTGTTCACCCCTGTCAGCACAACTTCCTTAACACCCTCCACGGCAATCGCACGTGCATTCCTCACACATTCACAAATGGGCACGTTACGGCTCCGCCCTCTCGCATAGGGAACAGTGCAGTATTTGCAGAAGTTGTCGCACCCATCCTGAACCTTGAGGAAAGACCTCGTACGCTCGCCCGTGCTGTATGCGGGAAAGACAGGAGACTCCTGCGCAGATACCAGCACCCCATCTGGAACGATGCCGCAGAGCCGGAGAGTTTCCGGAACCACCCTGGACTTCTCGCCGGCGCCGAAGACCATGCTCACCCCTTCAATAGATTCTATTTCGCCGCGTCTCAATTCAGCGCTGCATCCCGTCACGACTATGACCGCTTCCGGATTCACACGGTGCACCTTGCGTATGAGATTTCTGGACTTGCTGTCGGAAGTGGCAGTTACAGAACAGGTGTTCACAAGGTAAACGTCCGCCATCCTCCGCCACGGAACAACTTCAAGGCCGGCAGCCCTGAACCCGCGTTCATATGTGGATGTCTCGGCGTAATTGAGCTTGCAGCCGAGAGTCAGGAAAGCTATCTTCATTTACGGAACGTTACTGATGACCACGCCGCAACACCCGCCACGGGGGGATTGCGCTTCGATATTTTAACACTGAAATGCTCAAGTTCCGGAAAAGCTGTGGAGATACCCGCAGCAATGCGTCCCGCGACGTGTTCCAGCAGATTGCCCGGAACCGCCATCTCCCTGGCCACAATATCATAGATGGACGAGTAGTCCAATGTATCTTCAAGCCTGTCGCTGACGGCAGCTTCGGAAATGTCATAATCGCAGGAGAAGTCCACCACAAACAGATTCCCGTCACGCCTTTCTTCCGGAAGGCATCCGTGGAACGCGTGGAACTCCATTCCTGTCAATTCAATCTTTCCGTTCATTGCACTCCGGACAGAAACTAATATTCGAGAACAAGGCCGTCATAGGCCGGAAAAACTCCGTCCGGGAGCATACGGGCAAACTCCCTGTAAGGCGGAAGCAGATGCGAGAGATGGGTTATGTATGACTCCCGTGCCCCCACCCTCTCAAAAAAGTCAAGGCACTCCTGAAGTGAGAAATGAGAATGATGATACCCCACCTTGACACAGTTGATGGTAACCGCATCCAGACCCTTGAGCTTCTCAAACTCCTCATCCTCTATGAGGTTCATGTCGGTAAGATATGCTATGTTCCCGAAACGGTAACCGAGCACGGAAATTCCCTTCTCCTTCAGATGCCAGCCGTGAACCGGCACAACCTCAACCGATTTTTCGGGAATGTCAGGCGCCGGAAAATGATGATAACCGAAGCCCTTCTCCCATTTGAGAATCTCGTCCATCTCATTGGAATACACCTTGAAGGGGTGATCCCCGTCTATGGTATGCATATGCCACTCCGGGGCTCCCTGGTATCTTGGTTCCTCAAAGGCATAGCCGTACATATGACGCAGCGACTCCTCCACATATCTTTCGCAGTAAATGTTTATCGGATGCCCCTCACAGACATTGAGGGCACGGGTGTCGTCCAGTCCCCCCACATGATCCATGTGATTATGGGTCAACAGAATACCATCTATGTGAGTAATCCCGGCCCGTACCGCCTGCATCCTGAAGTCAGGGCCGCAATCAACAAGGACGGACAAGCCCCCGTACTCCACGAAGACGGAGGAGCGCAACCGCCTGTCGCGCGGGTCGGATGAACCGCACACTCCGCATCCGCATCCCAGCATAGGAATCCCGGACGACGTACCGGTACCAAGAAAAGTCAGTTTCGCTTTCATATTTCTCCCTTGTCAATCTTTTCCCTCACAGAGGCGGCTGCACCCCTGCACAAATCGCAGGTGCCGCATCCGGCCGCACCGTGCTGTCCGAAATAGTCCAAAAGGAAAGCGGCACGGCAACCATCCTGCAAAGATACATAAGAAACCATAGCCTCCATCCTCTTCCGCGCATTCTTTTTCAAGAATTCATATTTATCCCTCTGAAGGTCCACATTGCCCGGCACAAGCCTGTTGTGGTGCAGGAACAGCACGGTGCTGTGGTCTCCGGGCACATACCTGATCACATGCTCGAGACTCAGTCCGTACAGCAGCTGCCTGAGCTGAGGCACTCCGCATCCGCAAACGGAAGAGAGCCGCTCCTCGTTTACAGGCACCGTATGCGAGAAAATTCCGGGATACGAGCGCATCAGGCACTCGAGCAGCCCCACCATCCTTCCGTCGGGGAAATCCACATCATAAAGGAGACTGCGCTCCACGGTAATCTTCACCTGGGTGGAGATGTCGGCATCCTCGCAACAGGAAATGTGTCCGGAACGGTCCAGATACCTCAGCGCATGCGAGACGGATGCCCGGTTGAGCGAAAAATGCCTGCAGAACTCCTCCAGGCTGAACTTCAGCGTCCGTCCCTCCCCCGTCTCGTACGGAATCCCGTAGAAAATGTGAATCTTCTGATATATGTCGTCAATATATTCGAGCGGAGGGAATGACAGCTCAAGCATCTGTTCCATCCGCGATATGTCGCGCGCATTCCACATCAGCACCGCATAGGAACGCTTCCCGTCGCGGCCGGCACGTCCGGCTTCCTGGAAATACGCCTCCGGGCTGTCGGCCGGCTCAAGATGGGCCACGAATCTCACGTCCGGCTTGTCTATGCCCATGCCGAACGCGTTGGTGCACACCATCACGCGTATGCCGCCCCGCTTCCACTCCTCCTGGCGCCTTGCCCTTTCCGCCGCATCCAGCCCGGCGTGGTAGAACGATGCGCTCTCGCCCTGCGCCACCAGGAACGCGGCAAGCTCCTCGCACTTCTTCCTGTGCCTCAGGTAAACGATTCCGGAGCCCGGCACTCCGCGGCACACATCCAGAAGCTTTCCGCCCTTGTCCTCGCACTTGCGGACAACATATGAAAGGTTGGGTCTGCCAAAGTCCGACTCAAGTTTCAGGAAAGAATTCCCGCCGTTCGAGAGCCTCTCCATTATATCCTGCGCCACCTCGGGTGTGGCCGTGGCCGTAAGGGCGATCACCGGAGCGTCCACAAGCTTGCGGACCGCCCCCACCTGAAGATAGTCCGGACGGAAATCATAGCCCCACTGCGATATGCAGTGCGCCTCGTCAACCACCAGGAAACTGACTTTGAGGACATCCAGATACGAGCGGAAGAGCTCCGTTCCCAGACGCTCGGGCGACACATACAGAAACTTGCAGTCTCCGTAGGCCGCATTGTTCAGGGTCAGGTCGACCTCGTGCCGCGTCATTCCCGCGTGCACGCACAGAGCCTTGATTCCGCGCGACTCAAGATTCTGCACCTGGTCCTTCATCAGCGCGATGAGGGGCGTTACCACTATGGCCAGCCCGTCCTTCATGAGCGCCGGCACCTGGAAGCAGACGGACTTGCCTCCTCCGGTAGGCATGACCGCGAGCACGTCACGCCCATCCAGCGCGGCGGAGATAATCTCCTCCTGCATCGGACGGAAGGCATCGTACCCCCAATACATTTTAAGGACATCCTGCGGACTCATCGGGCACGTCATTACGGATATACAAATCTAATAAAAATTTAAGCCTTATTTTAATGTTTCCGTCTTTGCTTTCATCTAAATTTTTGATAAATTTGTGAGATTTTAAACGTTTCGGCGTATAACTCTAACACAATAATAAAATGACAAAAAACGATTTGACCCAGTACGGCATCAAAAAAGTGAAGGAAGTTATCTACAACCCCACTTATGAGGTGCTTTTCAACGAAGAAACCCGTCCCGAACTCGATGGTTACGAGAAAGCCCAGGAGACTGAACTCGGTGCACTCAATGTCATGACCGGCATCTACACAGGCCGTTCTCCCAAAGACAAGTACATCGTCATGGACAAGAACTCCAAGGACACCGTATGGTGGAACACCCCGGAGTACCCCAACGACAACCACCCCATGTCCGAGAAGGTCTGGAAAGTTGTGAAGAAACTCGCTGTCAACCAGCTTTGCGGAAAGAAACTCTATGTAGTTGACGGATTCTGCGGAACCAACGCGGACACCCGCATGAAAGTGCGCTTCATCATGGAAGTTGCATGGCAGGCTCACTTCGTAACAAATATGTTCATCCGTCCCAAGAACGCGGCTGAATTCGAGCAGGAGCCCGATTTCGTGGTTTACTGCGCATCAAAGGCAAAGGTTGAGAACTTCGCCGAGCTCGGACTCCGTTCAGACACCTGCGTTGCATTCAACGTAACAAGCAAGGAGCAGGTCATCCTCAACACCTGGTACGGCGGAGAAATGAAGAAGGGTATGTTCTCCATGATGAACTACTTCCTCCCCCTCAAGGGAATCGCCGCAATGCACTGCTCAGCCAACACAGACATGAACGGTGAGAACACCGCCATCTTCTTCGGACTGTCAGGAACCGGCAAGACCACCCTTTCAACCGACCCCAAGCGCAAGCTCATCGGTGATGACGAGCACGGCTGGGACAACCACGGAGTATTCAACTTCGAGGGAGGCTGCTACGCAAAGGTCATCAAGCTTGACAAGGATTCAGAGCCCGACATCTACAACGCCATCCATCGCGACGCACTCCTCGAGAACGTCACCGTTGACAAGGACGGAAAGATCGATTTCGACGACAAGAGCGTTACCGAGAACACCCGCGTTTCCTATCCTATCTACCACATCAAGAACGTAGTACGTCCTTTGAGCGCAGGTCCCGCGGCAAAGCAGGTCATCTTCCTCTCAGCTGACGCATTCGGAGTTCTTCCTCCGGTATCAATCCTCACTCCCGAGCAGACCAAGTACTACTTCCTCAGCGGATTCACAGCAAAGCTCGCCGGAACTGAGCGCGGAATCACCGAGCCCACTCCCACCTTCTCAGCATGCTTCGGACAGGCATTCCTCGAGCTGCATCCTACCAAGTATGCAGAGGAGCTCGTCAAGAAGATGAAGAAGAGCGGTGCAAAGGCATACCTTGTAAACACAGGCTGGAACGGAACAGGCAAGCGCATCTCCATCCGTGACACCCGCGGAATCATCGACGCAATCCTCGACGGATCAATCGACAAGGCTCCCACCAAGAACATCCCTTACTTCAACTTCCAGGTTCCCACCGAACTCAAGGGCGTTGACACCAACATCCTCGATCCCCGCGACACCTACGCAAAGGCATCAGAATGGGAGGAGAAGGCAAAGGACCTTGCAGCACGCTTCATCAAGAACTTCAAGAAATACGAAAGCAACAAGGCAGGAAAGGCTCTCGTAGCCGCCGGTCCCCAGCTCGACTAATTTCAATGGACAATATGAAAAAGGCTGACCTTGACGG
>JAKSKH010000051.1 GCA_024401855.1 Bacteroidales bacterium
GCAGCCTCAATCTGCTGTGCTGTAAGCCAACAATTTTCAAGGGTCTTGATTCCGAAAGAACCGAATGCAAGCTGATTTCCCCTCTGGGAGTTTCCCTTCATACGGTTTTTCTGTTCCCTTCTAAATTTTGTTCTCTTAGGTTGTAACATCTCGTATTACTTTTAAAAATAAAAATTCTGTTAACCTCCTCAAAATCAACTTGTTGATATATTTCAAGCCAAATTTTGGGACTGCAAATTTAGTAAAAATATTTGAATTAGCATAGTTATGCACTAAAATTTTCAAATATTTTCGACACGGAATCCTGTATGTTATTATTCTTCTTTTCAGCGAGTTACACTTCGGACAAAAAAATATTTCCACACCTTTTGGACTGACGTTTCCGGACATTCTTCACAGCGGTGTAATTTTTGTTAACTTTGCAGGCTGTGTTGAAGAGGACAATCATATTGCTGATTCTGGTCCTTTGCGCGGTTCCGGTCAACGGCCAGACCAAGCGCAAGGTGACCGGTTATCCCATGTATTTTCAGGTGGACGAGCACGGAGATACGGTATTCTTCGACACGCTTGACCCCGTATGGATATTCCCCCGTGGCAGGAAGATGAAGGACGGTGACTGGCGCAAGTACTACAAACTTGTCTACAACTTCAACAAAGTGTATCCCTACGCCCTCGTAGGAAGGAAAATGATGGCCCAGGTGGACAGCATCCTCGCCGCAGACGTAACCAAACGGTCCGAAAGAAACAGGTACATCAATGATGTGGAGAAAGAATTGCTCCGGCTTTTCGAGGACGACATTAAGAACATGACCGTAAACCAGGGAATGGTTCTGCTCAGGCTTGTTGACAGGGAATGCGGGTTGAGCGGATATGACATAATAAAGACATATGAGAGCGGTTTCGCCGCCGCGTTCTGGCAGCTGGTGGCGAAATTATTCTCGCACGACCTCAAAACAAGGTACGATCCCAAAGGGAATGATGCCAAGATAGAAGAATTGGTGAATATCTGGGACAGCGGGAAATGGAATTCCTTCTACTATTCAATCTTCATGGAATATCCCCAGAAAACTGTCATAGCCGCCGAACGGCTCAACAGTCAAGTTCGAAAGAAGGGCCATTGAGAACCGCACACGGGGTTCCACCGCCCATCCAGTCCCTGAGAATCACAAACCTGGCCCCTCCGGGCATTCGGATATCGACCGGACTGTGGAAATGTCCGAACACAAAACAGTCGACCTTCCTTTCCGACAGCACACTTTCCGCGAATGCATAAAGGGGTTCCCGCTCCGCAACAAAAGAGTATTTCCCGTGCGCCGCCCTGCTGGAACGCGACCAGAATTCGGCCACAGAAAACGCCATTCTCGGATGTAGAGAGCCGAAAAGCTTTTGGGCCAGCTTGTTACGGAACAAGCCCATCATCAGCCTGTATCCCGGTTTCGCACCGCCGACACCGTCTCCGTGCCCCAGACAGAAAGTCATTCCATTGATATCCACGAAGCATGGCTGCCGCAGTTTGCGCATCCCGAGGCTTTCAAAGAAAGAGAAGGTCCAGACGTCGTGGTTCCCTTCGAAGAAATAAACCTCGACACCATTGTCAATCAGATCTATGAGCTGCGCAACCACGCGTATCCCCTCCCTGGGGATGACGTCCCGGTACTCGAACCAGAAGTCCCAGATATCCCCAAGAAGATAAAGGGCCCTGGTCCTGTCCCGCGGTATTTCCTTCAGCCAAAGAACAAAGCGCTGTTCCCGCTCCACGGGGTCTCCCACCGGGAATCCGAGATGGACATCGGAAGCAAAATATGTCAGATTTCTCTCCATCAGGCTAGAAAAGCACCGATACAACTACAGCGGCACCGACAACGGCGCAATACAGGGCGAACCACTTGAGCTTCGCCTTCTTGACCAGGGCAATCATGGCCTTGCAGGCGAAAAGGCCGCTGAGGAAAGCGGCGATAAAGCCAATTGCAAGCGCGGGCGCTCCAGCGGCGGATGCCGCCATGTCTCCTCCTACAACGTCAAGAAACGCCTCCCCGAGGATGGGAACAAGCACCATAAGAAAAGAGAACTGGGCCACAACCTCCCTTTTCATTCCGCAAAGGAGTCCGGTACTGATGGTCGTTCCTGAGCGGGACAGTCCCGGAATGACGGCGCATGCCTGCCCCAATCCGACGATGAACGCCTGTTTCCAGCTCAGACCGTTCCGGAAGTTCCCTGCATCCCCTTCCTTTCCTCCTGAAGCCTTGTCGGAGAGAAAGAGAAGCACGGCAGTGACCAGAAGTGCCACACCGACGACGAGAAGAGAAGAAAAAAGTCCCTCCACCGCATCCTTGAAGAACATCCCCACCACAAAAACAGGAATCATGGATACACATATCTTGAGGATGTAGTCCGTCTCGTCATTATACCTGAACTTGAAAAGACCGCACAGCAGTTTCCATATCTGCTTGCGGAACACCACTATTGTAGCCAGCACCGTAGCCGCGTGCACCGTTACTTCGAAAACGAGGTCTTCCGCAGCCTCCACGCCGAGAAGCTCCTTTCCTATTGCCAGATGTCCGCTGCTGCTGACCGGGAGAAATTCAGTCAGCCCCTGCACCAGTCCGAGAATCAAAGCCTGCCACCAATCCATAACTTATTCCTTGTCAAATTTTCCAGTAATCGAAACTATTATCACCACTATGCCGGCAAGAATCACTATGGGAGCGGCTACAAGCCTGCGGAAATCAAACATAGCGTAATTGAACACCTGAGGGTCCTTGATGCCTCCACCGGACAGCAGGACAAAACCGGCCACCATCACTATGACTCCGGCCAGCACAAATTTCAACCCCTTGGGGGTAATCGCCATTTTATCCATATCAGTAATATAATTCATCTCTTGTCCACCCGACCAGTTTGTTCACGACTATCCATGTGCTCGTGACACAGATAAGGACTCCGCACACAAGCACTATGCCCATGACAGCCACCAGAAGTTCAGTCCGGAGTATCCCGAACAATGCCGGGAAAGAATTCCTGAGAGCAATGAGAATGCCCGAAAGAGCGCATATCGCTATCAGAGAAGCCAGTGTCCCCTGCCATATCGAGCCGATTATGAACGGCTTGCATATATAAGCCTTGGTGGCGCCCACCAGCTTCATGGTATGTATTGTGAACCTTCTTGAAAAAACGCTCAATCTGACGGTATTGTTGATGAGCACGTACGAAATGAAAAGGAGCAGCACCACAAATACGCCGAGCACCGCGGATATCCTGGTCAGATTCGCATTGAGGGCATCGACAAGAGATTCCTGGCAGGAGACTTCGTCGACCAGCGGAATCGACTGCAGCACAGGTATCACCACGGCAAGACTGTCGGCGGACACATACTCCGAAACCAGGGAGACATCCACGGAAACCGGAACCGGGGACGACTCGAACACACTGAGAAAATCATCTCCGAGCATCGACTTGAGCTCTTCCGTTCCCTGCTCTCTGGTAACCACCGAAACAGTCTTCACGTACGGGAGTTTCTCCAGTTTCCCCGCCACGTCCACAGCATCCGCATCGGAGGATTCCTGCTTGAGAAGAACGGATATCTGCATGCTTTCCTTGAAATACCTCGTCACGCTTCCGGCATTGACCACCAATGTGGAAGCGATGCCAATGAGCAGCAGCACCAGACTTATGCTTATGATGCTGGAGACATAGGCGTTCACCAGACGCCGGCGTATCAGCTTATTGTTTTCTGCCTTTGGCATGGATTGTCAAATTTGAGTTCAAAGATAAGCAATTATTCAAAAATTATAATTATCTTTGTGCAAATGGCCGATTTCGTTCAAAAAGTTTTATTCGTCAATTCGGAGATATTCCCGTATCTTCCGGAGTCGAATATCGCAAACATAGGAAGATATCTTCCCCAGGGCATCCAGGAAAGGAAAATGGAAATCCGCTCCTTCATGCCCAGGTTCGGTTGCATAAACGAGAGGAAGAACCAGCTGCACGAAGTCATCCGCCTGTCCGGAATGAACATAATCATCGGCGACATCGACAGGCCTCTCATCATAAAGGTCGCATCCATTTCCGCCGCCAGGATTCAGGTTTACTTCATCGACAACGAGGATTATTTCAAACGCAAGCAGATTTTCCGCGACGCGAACGGCAAATTCTTCGAGGATAATGACGAGCGCGCTGTTTTCTTTGCACGCGGAGTGCTTGAAACAGTGAAAAAACTTCGCTGGGCCCCGGACATAATCCATTGTCAGGGCTGGATTTCCCATCTCGTACCTGTATATCTGAAAAAAGCATATAAAGACGACCCTATATTCTCCAACAGCAAAATTGTCCTTTCTCTTTATGACGACACTCCCGAAGAGAACTTCTCCGCGGATTTTGCAAGAAAGGCTGTTTATGGAGGAGTTTCAGAAGCGGACGTTCCTTTTCTCAAGCAGTCGGATGGCATAAATCTTGCTAAAACTGCAATCCAGTACTCAGACGGAATCATTATGGGAGCGGAAGGGATCAACGGTCAGATCAAAGACTATTGCGATGCAAGCAAGCTCCCTGTTCTTCCCTTCAGCAAATCAGCACTTGAAGACGGAAGTTATATTGATGAGTACAAGGCTTTCTATGAAAAGTTATAAAATGAAGTCCAGGTTTATCACCGCAATTGCAGCTTTGGCATGCTGCGTTTCGTGTGTGGAAATCAACAACGGGATAGGAGGAAATCTGGTTCCTACGGAACAGATATTCAAGATTTATTCTTCCGAAGCGCCCCTTACCGACATTTCGCTTAAAATGGCAGACAGCCTTTCCGGTTATTCCTCCACCAGGATCACCGTCGGGGCGGTCAAGGATGAGGATTACGGGACCACAACCAGGTCCGCGGCCCTCACTCTGGTTCCTATGTTCATAGACAAACTTGACTTGGGAAAAGATCCCATCCTGAAATATTTTCACTTCGCAGTAGCCAAGGATACGGTAAACTATGCAGACCAGAACCAGGCAAACATCCTCCAACATCTGAGCGTATATGAATTGGAGAAGGCCCTGGACCCGGAAAAAGATTACGACTGCAACATGGAGGTCGGGCATGGCACCTCCCGGATAAATGACGGTTACCTCCTCTACAACGGAAAGGATTCACTGTCATTCAACTTCACAAAAGAGTTCGCTGAGAAATATCTCACGCTGAAAAACGACGACGTGAAGGATATGAAGACCTACCTGAAGAAATTCCCGGGAATCTTTATCGAATCGGATAAGCCCAGCGGCGGCTCTGGCAGGATAAACATGTTCAACCTCCAGTTGGGGTATGATGCCAACAGCTATTTTATTTCCGGCAACATTGCAAAATTGAAATTCAGTTCGATTTTTGACGGGGAAAGGAAGGACACGGCGTTGAATTTCTACCTGAGCGCGCTTGACTTCTATGATATAGATTCACTTCTCACGAATGTCGGAGCCGGAAGTTATCCACAGTACGGATTGAATCTTACAGGCCACGAAACAAGGTCGAAGGCAGGAAAGGCCGGAGAAATGATTCCCATAGAAGGAGGCGGCGGACTTAAACCGGTCATTTCAGCCAAAGGGATCAAACATCTGGCAGAAGAGGAAATAGCAAAAAAGGGAGGGAATCCTAAAAATGTCATTCTGAACAAGGCCACCCTTGTATTCCCGTTCCAGTTCCCGGACAACTACAAGGACGTGGACATGAAATGGCCTCCCTATCTCTCTCCTACAGTCAAGATAACGACCGATACCAGCGCAAGATTTGTAGGACTCTACAACGCAAGTTCGGAAGACGAGAACCAGGGAGATATCAACAGGTCTCTGTGCCAGTATGCTCCGGACATCACCTACCACCTCCAGGAACTTCTTGGAATAGATGAGAATGACAAGGAGAACAGCAAGACAAAGATGCTGGACAGGGGCGACTACGATATCTGGCTTTTGATAATGGCAACAGAAACCATAACCACCTCCAACACGCAGGACGACGACATGAGTGAATACTACAATTACCTTGCGTACCAAAGCTATTACAACAACATGTATGGAGGATACGGCGGGTATGGAGGTTATGGCAATTCATACTCCAATTACTACAACTACATGATGATGGCCCAGCTTGCAAGCAGCAGCAGTACTACCACCACATCTTCCGTACAGCT
>JAKSKH010000052.1 GCA_024401855.1 Bacteroidales bacterium
GACGTCAACACGACGATGAAGGATTTCGTGAACAACAACTATTTCCAGTATCCAGATAATGCTGATGAAGGAGATATAAAGGTTTATACGCAGAATTGTACGTCTTATTCAAAAGGGACAGGCGGAGCGCCGGATCTTTATGAATTCAACTCCGAGTTGGTGGACATAACAAGTGGTGTTAATGTAGTTCTTACCAGAGCGAACCCGGCCGTTGAGGGCTCCAAGGACCTTGTGGAAGTTTATGGATTCAACTATTCGGAGAACTGGTGCGGGATGGATATAACGTCAGGTACGCCAGTGATACACGGCAAGCAGCTCGTTATAAAGTTCCCGTTCATCTTCAAAGGCGGCAATGAGGTTTCGGGAGCCTTGAAGACCAATACAGAGGAGTCCGGAATCTATCCTGTGCAGAAAGATGAAGAAGGCAAACCTAAAACGGACGAACACGGCAAACCTATTCCTGAAGAAGATACAGACACGAAGTTCGAACCTCCGGTCATCCTTTTCAATACCCTCACTATTGTCAGGAAAAATCTTGAACCCGGTGAAACTGCAATCTATGAAGTCACGAGGGAGGGTACTTTTGTGTGCAGGATTGCAATCGGCGGTGAGGCCGGCAAGGAGACAAGCGGAGTGTCTAAGACCATATACGGTCTGCCTGGCGATGCGGGCGAAAATTTAAGGTTTCGGAGACCAACTGGAACTGGGCGTATCACGAAGACGGTTCAACCTTGCCGTCTGATGAAAAAACAGTTGAAATTGAAATTCCATCAGGTGAGCCCATTCCTCTTGAGTATGAGTTCAGCGGCGCTCACCTTGACAAGACGGGCGATCATCCGGCGGAAAGGCACAATCACGGAGAATCATTCAAGGTCAACAGGATGAAGGCCCCCGAACCTGTTTCTTAATAGAGATAACGCTTGATACCTGCTTTGCCCGTCCGCTGAAAAGCTTCGGAAACGAACTCGATATCGGCAAGCTGGCTGAACGACGGCAAGCGTAGATTCACGGCGCGCAGCAGTGTATCCTTGTCGGGAAGTCTTCCTTCGGAATCGGACTTCGGGAACACCAGCGCCACCAGCAGACCGGAACGCTCAAGCACGAGCGACTCCGCCACCTCGTCCATCCGGTCAAGCAGGGCTTCTATATCCTGGGGAATCACATTCTCTCCCGATGGAAGTACTATCATGTCCTGTTCCAGGCGTCCGTACACATATATGTTGCCGTCGGCGTCTATCCAACCCCTGTCGCCCGTGTGCAGCCAGCCGTCGGCATTGATTTTTCGCCTTGTGGCTTCGGAATTTTTGTAGTATCCCAGCATCACGTTGTGCCCTTTCACCAGAATCTCACCGGCTTCGGAAATGCGTGCCTCCATTCCCGATACCACGCGTCCGCAGGAATGGGGTTTATAATTGTTCCAAAGGTTGGCACCGATAAGAGGTCCGGTTTCAGTTGTTCCGTAACCTACGGTCAGAGGAATTCCAAGGTCCAGAATCTTGTCTTCAATGGTTTCGTTCATTGCGGCGCCCCCTATCAGGAGTTGTTGAAGATTTTCTCCTAGTATTTCCTTGATTTTGCTGCCGAACCTTTTGTAGAAGGATTCAATGATGGACGGGACCAGAACTAGTGAATACGGTTGAAAGAGAGCCAAGGACTTGATAAGGTTTTCCGTTGAAAGGTCAGAGCCAAGAAATACTGATTGATGCGCGTTTGGAATCTGACAAAGTACACCCCCTAATAATCCATAAGTATGAGATAAAGGCAGGACGGCTATAGTTGAATTTGAATGACAATTCGGAAGATTGTCAAAAGCATTCTTGATATTATTGCTTAAATTTCTCAAAGACAGAACAATGGCTTTGGGAGCGGAAGTGGATCCGGATGAGAAGCAAATTTGGGCCGCTTGATTCAGACCATTATTTTCAAAATTGGAGAATGGTGAAGAATCGCCTTCTTTCTTACCACAAATAATGGAGAAATCTTTCAGGCTTATCTTGACAGGAATGTTTTCTCCTATAAAATGGTTTGAATAAATAAAAGGGTCTGCTATCAAGGCTTTTGAATCAGAGAAATCAAGCAGGTGCGCAATCTCGTCAAGCGGCAGATGATGCGGCAGGGTAACAGCAATTCCTCCAAAGGCAATGACTGCAAAATACGACACTGTCCAGTTTGCGGAATTATATCCGCAAATGGCAATGTGGTCTCCTTTCCTTAAACCAAGCCCTCGAAAGACACCGCATAAATGCAAAATCATCTTATACCACTCACCGTATGTATAAGTATGTCCTTCTCCTCCTTCGATTGTGGAAAAATCCGTTAATGCAGGTCTGAGGGGGAAGCGTTTTGCAGTATCAGCAAAGATATCAAGAAAACTAACAATGTTTTCTGCCATCAGATATGAACTTCAATAGAGGAATACAAATCTTTTAAAGTATGAATGGATACAATGTCTTCTATTGTCATGCTCCACCCGAATGTCTTTTCAACGAACAGCCTGATATCATTGACATCCATGCTGGTGAGCCCGATGTCATTCTTCAGTCTGGACTCCGGCAGAAGAATGGAAGCATCAATATCAAGAGTTTCCGTAAAGAATTTGTTTGTTCTGTTTTCGATTTCTTCTCTTGTCATATTCGGTCATGTCAAGTCCAAAAGTTCCTCGCCCATCAGAAGATGCCGGCCGGGCTCGCGGACGAGGTGCAAGTTAGCATTTTCCCGGAACAAAAGCACGACGTCGCTCCCTCCGCAAAGGAAAAAGCCGAGTTCCTCTCCCTTGCAGACCTTGCGTCCCGGCTTCACTCCCGGCATCCAGTTTACCGAGCACACCTGGGCCATTCCCACCGCCACCAGAGCCACGGGGCCTATGCGCTGTCCGGCATCGATGACAACCACGCCGCGCGTTTCGAGCATCTGGAAGCCCGGCTCGCCGGGATTGGCATATTCATACCTCTTCCGCGCGGAATTCCATACAACGATTCCTCCGCTTCCGCTTATGCCGCTTACGGTTCTAACGTCCAGAAGGGTTCCGTCGACGGGACTGTGAAAACGGTGGTAATCATAGAAATCGAGGGTCTGGTGCACGAAGGTCCCTCCGGCGAAACTTTCGCGGTAGGGGCTGCCGTCGAGCAGGTCGGCAACGCTGCGGGCGGATGCCGTCTTGAGGCAGACTCCCTCCGGCACCGTCAGACAACTCCCGCCGTCTATATCCCAACTTTCCTGAAGGATGCCGTCAACCGGCGCCGTCACCTCCGAACGGGCTGTGGGCCTGGCGTCGGGGCCCGACAGGCGTCTTGCGAAGAAATCATTCCAGCACTTCCATTTCCCGGCTTGCTCGTACCATCCGCGGTCGAGGCCGAAGATGGGGTCGGACATCACCAGTTCAAGGCAGACGTCGTTCCAGCTGGCGGGGCTGTCGAGATGCTCCCTCCAGGCGGAGTTGAAGTCTTTTATCCACTCTGCAACGGCAGGGATATACTGCGCGGAGGGGTACAGCAGGCCCTTTCCTTCGAGTTCCTTAAGCGGCTGGTCGAAAAGAAAGAGGAAGTATCCCGTGCTCTGGTCTATACGTTGGAACAGGGGCATTTCTTCGCTCAGGCCGAGGCTCTCCCAGGGCATAGAGACGATGAAGCGGTCGAGAAAGGCATACAGGCCGTCGAGACTGCGGACGGGGTTCATGCGAAGGTCCGGGCAGCGTTCGGCGGCGAGTTCGATGGACTTGCGGATGCAGTCTGCCAGGGCGGCATCGGAAGAGAGCATCTCCTCCAGCCTGCGTGTCACGCGGTGATGCCCGCCAAGCAGCCACAGTGCGTTTGCGCGCATGAGCGATGCGAAGCGCTCGATGCTTTCCTTTCTGTAATGGGCCGACGAATACTTGTACTGCAGGGCGAGGCGGCCTTCGTCCGTCTCCGACAGTTCGATGTCGAGAAGGCTGTAGGCCGGTTGCGGGGAATCTCCCACGGGGGCCTGCATTTCTATACCGAAAGGGAAGGACGACAGCACCTCCGCGGGATCGGGCTGCTGCAGAACGTTCAGCGCGTAGTTCCACACTTCCGTGTGCGGAGGCGTGAGAGTATAGGGATAGTCGCTGTGGGCAATCCCGGCGCGCAGTTGGGTTCGAGCCTGCCTGAAGAGTTCCGACGGAGACGAAGACCTCCTTATCACGAAGGGGATGTCTCTGTGCAGGCTTCCGAATATGCGTTGCTCTTCGACGGAGTCCCTGCCGGCATAGGCCCAGGTGAGGGCGGCGGTGTCCGTCCCTTCGCAGTCCATGATGGCGAGCGCCGCGCAGAGCGACACGAATCCCGTCGGGGTGATGTGCTCCCTGTGGAGGACGTCTCTGCAGTAGGGGAGGATATCGTCATGGATGCCGAAGAAACGCAGGGGACAACCCTCCGGTGGAGTGTCGGTGTGAGGCCTTACCGGGCAGGACAGTGTGCCGAATTCGTCGTCGAACCATTTCTTGAGCGTAGCGTTGCGGGAAGAGTTCCGCAGTTCCCAATAGTTTTCAAGGTAGCGGGTGTATCTGTCCGGCTGAAGCTCGAGCCCCCTGTAGGCACGGGAAATGTCGTCGGCCAGAATCAGCAGACTGGCCAGGTCGCCCAGAATCCTGTTGAATCTTGCCGAGAGCACCACCTGTCCGTTGTCTTCGATTATCTTTATGGAGTGGTACGGCCCCTGCAGTTCGTCGGTCAGAATGCAGGGATGATGCCCGGCCGCGTCCAGCCTCATCGAGAGTACGGGATGGTTCCGTACGGCGGCGCGCACTGCGGCATCGAGAAGGGACGCATCCGTCTCTGACGCTTTCATGCGCAGAAGAACGGGTATCTCGTAAACCCCCGGGGACTCTCCTATAAGGTCGAGCACAAGCTGCGAATATGGCAGTAGGGGAAAGATCATTTGCGCGCCTTCTTTTTATGCCTTATGATGGCGCGAATCAATGCTGCCAGAAGGATGAGGGCTGCTATGACCATGGCATATGTTGTTACGTCGAACCATATGTCCCACCATGTGGGGGATTCCGCCTCGACCAGATCCCCGACGTAAACGGCGAAGGGCTTGCCGTTCAATGTGGCTTTCTGCCACACTTCCGCAAGCCTGGCCGGTATCCGGAAATCCAGTTTCTCGGTTTTTTCCGTGTATCTTATGCTGTAAGGACGCAGGGCTCGGACTACATTGTCTGCGGCGGATGACGAGCATCCCCTCTCGCCGAGGTCCAGCACAAGATCGGTACCTTCCATGAGATGGTTGTCCATAATCTCCCAGAGGCGCTGATCCGCGTCGGGAGGCAGGCTCAGGACATACTCGTGAACGGCGCGGTTCCACTTGCGGTAGTCTTCTACATATTCCTGGGTGGGAATCGCGTACATTCCCATTTTCAACTTGCCGAGCATATATCGGATGAGTTGACCGTTCACCCTTTCGCCCTCATAACTGTAACAGTAGTCCAAGTCGAAGACAGGGCATTGCAGCCTGAGGAATGCGTGTCCGTAAACGCCCAGCACATCGTCTCTGAAGTTCGTGGGATCCGCCACGCACAGGCTTACGGTAACAAAGTCATCGGCTGTTCGGTCGATGTCGTCACCGAATCGCGGATCATACTCCGCCCACAGAGTCAGCGGAGAAAGGAGCGTCAGCAGAAGGATAAGACGTTTCATTTTGCGAACATATTGCTCTATATACAAAAATAACCTTTTTTTACAAAAAAGCATAATGTCGCCATTCATTGAGCGGGTAAGCGGGGGGCAGAGTCCCCTAAAAACGGAAA
>JAKSKH010000053.1 GCA_024401855.1 Bacteroidales bacterium
TGTACGTTGACAGGCGAGCTGTGCTCACTGCCGTAAACGGGAACGGGAACGGCCACGGTCTCCCCTATCCGAAAGCCGTCGCTGTGTGAATCTCCCTGAAAAATGAAAGGCATGGCATTGCGCACTCCCTGATTATCCCGCAAATCCGCAGAAGAATAGCAGACACAATGGCTCATACCGCCCATAATATGCCGGCTGGCATTCTGGAGGTAATCCGAAATGCTGTCACTCTCTTCCCATTTCATACGCATCATCAATGGAACGGCAAAACTGCCGACCAGACGCTGCGAACGCATATCCTCCCGTGCGTGATACATTGTCTTCAGCAGAGAATCGGTCGTATTGCAATATCTTCCTATCAGACATCCGGCGGCAGCCGACACAAGGACATTCATTGTGATGTGTTCCCTGTCGCAAAGGGAGCGCATCGATTCCTGCGACACGTCAATGCTGCGGGAGATAAGCTCCATTTCAGAGAACTGAGCATTCCGGTCAGGCGCCGGATATACCTCGGAGGGAGCGCCGGCAAAGGCATGGTCATACCACTTTTTCGCCTCTTCGAATGCATCGCCCCTGCGCAACCCGGCATTCTCGTCTTGAAGTTCAAGAACATTCCATTGCATAGGCCGCACGTCAACTCCATCATACAAGGCGCTGATACATTCTTGCAATATATTGCTGGAAAATCCGTCAAAAATTATGTGATGAATATCATAGAACAGATACTTGGAAGTCTCTGTCCTGAAGAGGCGGAAACGGAACAACTTGTCCTCAAGCAGACGGAAAGGCTGTATCAGACGCCTGCTTTCCGTTTCGAACTCCGCATCAGTAAGCGTTTCAACAATCTGTTCATATTCCGGATCTACATATTTTTGACGCACCTCTCCCTCAGAGTTGACAAACAGATGCGTGCCGAATGCCTGATGAATGGCAACGGTTCGGGTAATTGCCGATGCAAGACGTTCCAAGTCCACGGATTCATCAAGTTTGTAGAGGTTTGGTATATTGAACACAGCCTTTCCTTCACGCGCAGTGCAGAACGAATAATAAAAGGACTGTATCGTGCTGAGAGAAAAATCCTTCCTGTCTCCGGCAACGGGTTTCTTCTGTCCGGCAGACCTTACCAAAGCCGCAATTTGTGCGGGAGTGCGCCCCTTGTATATCATCTTGGCCGTAACATACATGGACGGGCAGGCCTTCTGGATGGCCATCACCTTTATGCTGTCGCCGCCCAGCCTGAAAAAATCGTCATTGATGCCTATCTTTTCCTCATTCAAGACCATTGCAAATGCATTGCACAATGCCGCCTCCACGTCATTTGAAGGAGCGGCGTACTCAGCTTTCAGAGAATCTGTGTCCGGTGATTTCAATGCCTTCCGATTAAGCTTTCCGTTGGCATTGAGAGGGAATTTTTCTAGTTTAACAAAATAGAGAGGAACCATATATGACGGCAGACTTTGTGCGAGTTTCTCTCTGATTGTATCACTGCCAAGTTCCTTGTCAGAGGTATAGAACGCACAAAGATACTGGCTGTTATTCCTACCGTCAAAGCCTTTGACCACGACATCTTTCACACCATCAATATGACGGATAGCGCTTTCAACCTCACCGGGCTCCACCCTTTGTCCGTTGACCTTAACCATCCAGTCCTTGCGGTTCACGAAAAGATAATCTCCCGAAGGTAACTGCCTGAAGAGATCTCCGGTATGAAATATTCCGCCACGCATAAGTTCGGCCGTTTTCTCCGGGTCTTTATAGTACTTGCAAGGAGTCACTCCCCTGAAGCACAGTTCTCCTTCCTCCCCCTGCCGGACCATATTCCCGTCTTCGTCGACAATCAACGCCTCCAAACCGGGAGCAGGCTTCCCGACAGGAGTGTTGTCATAGGGCTTGTCTATATCGAATGTCAAGGTTCCCCCGGCAGACTCTGTCTGACCATATCCGTTGCTGATGATGCACGGACCAGGAGAATACACATTGCTTACACGTTCCGAGCCGGTTCTAACCAAATGCAGGCCAAGACCTGATATGTCATACGCTCCGAGCATGGAGGGGCTCATAAACGTGATGGTGATGTTGTGGGCCTTGATATGATCTTTCAACGCATCGAAATTCATATAGGTCTGCTCATCGATTATATCTATCGTCATACCGATGGCGGCACATTTGTGTATGGAATTGCCGGCAATGAAATAGAAAGGAGACACACTGCCGAAAACGTCATCCTCCACACACCGGTAATTGTTCGAACGAAGAATCCCTTCAAGAAAGCCCTTGTCACTGTGAAGTACTCCCTTCGGATTACCGGTGCTGCCCGAGGTATAGAACATCACACAATCCTGCTCCGGGCTACGCTTCTGTATCCTGTAATCCGGCTCACATTTCATTGCATTGTCCATATAGGAACGGTCGACAATGAAAGGTGCATCGCAATCTTCCGCAATATATTCAACGCGTTCAACAGGAAAGCATTCACCCAGATGGACAGAAGCATTGCCGCTCATCCATATACCGAGTTCCGCCGCAAAATAATCGTTGCAGTTCGGAAGCACGATGGGTATGAACCGGGAACATTTAAGATGCCGCTGCCTGATACAGGCCGACACCCTGTATGCTTTGTCCAACACCTGTTTGCGGGATATTTTTCTCTCCCCTTCAACGAACATTGTTCTGTCGGGGTCTTTTTCCGCCAATTCCTGCACACGGTTAATAAATAGAACTATCGAATCTGTTTTCAACTCTTTTAATTTTAATTAAATATAGGCCAATGAAAAGACATAATCCTTCTCTTTGTTCATCACTGACCGGAAGCGTATCCCTTCAGCAACGGCAAGAACATCTCTCATATTGTCAACTAGCCCTTGCCCCGTCAACTTCAACAAACTCTCTTTTTTAGTCCAGAATTCAGTGAAGGTTCCGGCCGGATTACACGATGCTTTCGTTTTTTTGTACTCATCGGAGTTCAACACCTTTTGCGCTGTCAGATCATTATATTGTATTTTTTCGATATCAATTCCAACGGGGTTGTCGGACACGGCACAGGCAATACCTCTTGAGCAATGGCTTATGTTGAAATGAATGTCAGGGTACTCCGTAAAATACGGTTTTCCGAAAGTGCTGTAAGAAAACTCCGGACATTCTGTGAGTCCGTATGATTTCAATAAGTTTTCCAGTACAAGGAAAGATTTTGCGCACAGAAATCTATCAATATCAAAACGATATGACAACGCCTTCAGCCTTCGCCATTCCGGGATATGCGGGATTGTCTCCCATAGAGCCCCCTTCAAGTCAGCATCCGGCGGAATATCGTAAGTCGCAATCACTGTGTGTTTATCCACTTGGCACATTGTTCTATCTTATTTGCACTGTTTTGATTCTACAAATATTTTCGGAGAACAGTTTTTGCTTGCCCGCACAAACTTGCGAAGCAGTTGCAAATATACTTTTTTTCATCGCATTTGTCAAGAAAAAATGCCTCACCTGCAAAGTTCCGTGTGAAGTTATCCGAAGATTTTGCTTAGCCTGAACATAAAGAAAGGAAGATCACTCACTCCGCGAAGCTGGGCGCGGAAGGATTTCATCTTTGAGTTGAGTGATTCCGCACCGGCATTGGTCGAGCGGTTTATGAAGTAGTTCAACACTTCGTCTTCCCTTGACTTGATGGCATCCCGCGCCGACTTCATTTCCCTTGATGTGCATCTGGATACGGTCTTGTACCACTCGTGGAGTTTCAGCCTGGCTGCCTCCTTGTCGAGAGTCTTGCTTCTGAAGATGGACCGCAGTCCATTGACTATCCAGTAAGCCTCCTTGATTTTGGGGTACATCTCGAAGAGCAGGTTTATTCGTTCCTTCTGCTTCTCTGACCACTTGTCCGGACTCTGCGTAAGCGAGTGCTTGGTTCTCAGTCGCAGTTCCTCCACAGCATCGTGGCATCGCTTCAGTACGTGGAAGCAGTCGAGTACGATTGTGGCGTTCGGGAAGACCGTTGACACTATGTCCTTCATACTTGAGGAAAGGTCAAGAGTAACCTCCTTGACGGCAAGCCTGTCCTCTCCGGGTATCTGCATCAGGATGCTGATGACGTCCTCCGCCCTGGTGCCGCGTACTGCCGCCACGATAGTCCCTTGCCTGCAATGACCGGCCTTGTTGGATAGGAACGTGAACAGATCATCGTGAAGCGATGTCTCATCTATGCTCAGGTTCTCTCCGATGTTTTCCGGCTTGAGTATCCACTTGTCGGCGTGGTCAATCTGGTCCCATCCGGGATAGCCGCTCAGATGATACTTGTAGGCACGTTCAAGGTTGTCCCCGTCAACGAAGTAGTACGATGCGACGGCCCTTGTCGTTACCGGGTTATTATCGAGCTGCTCCTTTTTAAAAAAGACGCGAACTCTTCGGAGAGACGCGTTCCGTCAGCGGTGAGCTGATATACGTTGAGAACTATGCTGTGCCCGTTATCATCCAGCCACCGGCGTCTTCTGACGTGAAGGATGAACTTGCGGTTGCGCACCGGGAAGTCATCAATCACCGTCTCCTCCGTGAAGCCGTTGGGACGGAGGGTCTTCAACTCCTCGGGTCTGTTGTCCTTCTCGTCCAGATACATATGGAACTCTGTCTTGTAGCGCTCATCGTGCTTTCGTGTGATGGTCTTCTACTCGGCCCATACGATGTCAAAGTAGTCGAGCATACTGTCGGGAAGGAAGAAGGTGGCCACGTATTCGTGGATATTGAAAGGAGTGGTGGGTTTGGTGCCGGATGTGTCGGGCATAACTTTGAAAGATTTGAATATGTTGATACGAAAATCCGGCACTCGGATTCTGAGCACCGGATTATGGCTTTCAAGGATTTTCATTAGGTCACCTTGCCTTAGACCGGCGGGCTAAAGCCCTGCTGCTCGGGCCGCGAACATCAAAATGTTCGCTGTGAACACCCTTTGTTTGTTATTGATTGATGTTATAGTCTCTCTTGATTTGCTGTCGGTTTATGGCAGAGCAGGTGCATACATACGGATTCCGCCCGTAGTCCATAGAACGGACCGCAGGCGGAATCCCTTATCTTTTGATACTAATTCGCTGACTATAAAGCCATTGCTTGCCCCCTGACGGATGAAGAGCCCCTTTGATGAATTATTGAAGGTGCAGTTAAGCATAAAATCTCTTAGAGGTACAAATAAATCTCAAATTCTCACAAAATATTGATTCTATAACTATGCTCTAGCAGGAATTCCTGAGCATAAGTTTCAAATTTATATCCGAGACCATTCTGCGAAGTCGTTGCAAACTCCTTAAATTCAATCCATTAAATTTATGGGCACGTTAGTTACAGTTGTATGGACGGATGAACCTTGCGGGATTCAACCGTATTCGCGGATATTGATGCCACCCGGGGGACTGAAGGCCTCTCGCTCCCCCGAACTGTCCTTTCCTGATTTAGGTTGACTCGATTTACAGATTTATTACTGATATAAGTT
>JAKSKH010000054.1 GCA_024401855.1 Bacteroidales bacterium
TCTTTGCCGCAGGTGACCTTGGTGTCAGCGGTATGGACAATGCGATGAGCGACGATGGAGCATCGGAGAATGTGTCTGCGCGTGCTACCACCAACACCTACGGTATATTCATCAACCCGGGTTCCGGAACATACGGCTCCGGTCTGGACAAGATGCTGTGGCTTCCTTACGCCGGTTATCGAAACGGAATCGACGGCAATATGATGAACAGAGGCGAATACAATATGTACGGTTCAGGCTTAGGTGCCGAAATATTCGGTCTTGTATTGAGGCTGTTCGGAATCGACCCCTATTCTCATATTGCTGCCCAGAACCACTGCGCAATGGATTTCAACGCATTCAGCAAGAACAGCGATTGGGGCAAGACCTATGTGCGCGCACTTGCCGTAAGGCCGACCCCGAACAACACAGGCGTAATTCAAGCCGGTCAGCTGGCCAACCTCCCTTCCGACGGCACCCCCATCCGTTGCCGTGCATACTAGTGTTATCAAATGATTATGAAGATGAAACATATACTCAGAATAATTCTTGCGGCCACGGCCCTTACACTCACATCCTGCCTGTCGGAAGATTCGGTTTTCCGGAATACCGCTCCCGGCGGGGATGACGGCAGAATAGAGGCCGGCTCCTCCATAGATGCCATCCTGCCTTTCGGTGCAAACCAGCTCTCGGTCAACGTAACCGTAAGCAAGGTGGGTGATGCCACCAAAGCTTCTGTGGGAGAGGTGACCGACACGGCGAGTGTAGAGGTAGTTTCTTTCCGCAAAGGGGAAAATGCGCAAATGCCGGAGTACCTGCCGGACGGAACTGCTGATTCTCCGGCCACCAAGTCTATCTACAACTATAACACCACCTCCAAATTCACCACCAACTTCCTCAGGTTGGACGAGACAATCGGCGAGACCGGTGCCGCCACCTATTCATGGGAAAACTGGGGAAAGGCCAAGCTTCTTGAAGCCGAGGTTGTTTCGGCTCCGGAAAACGACAGCCGGCTTTTCTACCGGAGCATCACCTTCACTCCCACCCAGGCATATAATATCCGCACCTATAACGACGATATCGACACCCTGTTCTACCACAGCCGTCTGATTGGCTGGCATCCTATGATTCTTTCCGTTCCGCGCGACGGTGACAAGGCGGCGGCAATAGAATTTTCCAACTCGCGTTATGCCAACAACCGTTATAACATAACGGCAGAAAAGTACGGTGTAGTGTTCGACCACGCTCTTGACGGCAGTGTGGACCTTATGATGAGCAATATGGTCGAGGGCCAGCGCTGGCACAGGAAGTTCGACCCCCGTGAGCCCGAATCGCGTGAAAAGGAGACCTACAACGTCAAGCATTATGCCGACAAAGACCAGACACAGGAAGAGGTTGTTTACAGTATGCCTTTCGGGCATTACACCCATCCCGAGTACTCCAACCCTATAATGTATCGCCACTATCTTTCCGCCGTACGGCTCTGGGCCGTTGTGGAAAACAGCGGCGAAACCACCAACATGAACCTCAAGACCTGGGGCGAGATTGTAAACGTGTCTTTCGTGGACCAACCCTCAACCGCAATCATTGCCCTGCCCGAGGAAACATCCTCACCGCTCGAAATGGATGAATACGGAAAGCTCAGGAAAGAAGCGGACGGCAGTTATTATATCAACCGCCAGAAACTTACCTGGGGCAACGTGATAAGCTGGGGCGATGAAACCAACCACAACATTCACTCCGACAGGCTTTTCGGAGACGATGCCAACAATAAGGAAGGCGATTACACCGTGCAATATCCTATCGATATGACCAAGGACGGTGGAGTGCGGCTGACAAAAACTTATCTCGGATACTGTCTGGTAAAACCTTTCCAGACTTGGGAACTCAGCGAGGAAGACGGAATCAAGCTGGCCATCCAGACATCTGCGGGTATATACTATGCCACCATTCCTTCAATTGCCTCCTACGACGACGGCGCAGGTCACGTAACAAAAGAGAATATGTTTCAGGAAAGCCAGATATATGACGTAATCCTGAACCTGCGTACCGAAGGCTCCATAAACGAGTTCATCGAGAAGGAAAACGACGTGAACTATGTCAATTTGTCGCCATACGACAATCAGAACCAGAACTTCATGTCTGCAAACTGCTATGTGATAGACAAAACCGACCTGAACAACAGATTCGACGCCGCCGCGACAGAAGGCCCTGCCGGTTACTGTTTTACCGGCAGTATAATGGGCAACGGTCTCAGGGGAGTCGTTTCAGACGGCAGCGTCAACTTCCCCACCGACGATGCGGTAATCCGCGGAGGAACTTCTGCCCGTATTGTATGGCAGAGCGACCGCAACCTCATTACCAACGTTCAGCTGCAGCACGAGTACGTGCGCTTTATCGTAAACAAGAACCAGGAGGGCAATGCAGTGCTTGCCATCACCGATGCAAACGGAAAGATTCTGTGGAGCTGGCACATCTGGATTACGGAAGACCCTACCAAGAGTCCGCTGGAAGTGACAATCAATCCGGGGCTTGGTGAGAAGATCAAGATGCTCGACCGCAATCTTGGAGCCCTTTCGAACAATGCCGGTTCCGACGATGCCACACTCTTCTCAAGCTTCGGCCTTTACTATCAGTGGGGCCGCAAGGATCCTCTTCCGGGTCCCATCGAGAAAAACACCTTCACCTCTCTGATTACCCCGGTGTACGACGGTTTCTCGGAAGAGATAAGGAATATATATGCAAACTCCTTCGGAAGCGGAATCGAGGCTTCAATACAGAACCCTATGAACTATCTGTATTGCGACGATTCGCCCTACTACCAGTACAACTGGATGCAGAGGCCCATCGATTTCCTCTGGGGTCTCAACACCGGCGGAAAGATTCAGAAGTCCATCTACGACCCCTGTCCCTTCGGCTACCGTGTAGCCCATGAGGAGATTCAAAACCTGTTCGAGAATGCCAAATCAATCGCACAGGCCGACGGCAAGGGCGTGACGCTGACATCGGAAGAAAACATCCAGGTATTCTTCCCTTATGCCGGCTTCATAGGTTCCGAGCGCGGACAGTATTCCCGCGAGCCCGAATTCAACTATGTAGCGGTAAGAGGAGACTATACCAGCGGGTTCATCTGCCCTCCTTCCATGGCCTCACTTTATCAGTATTTCACCAACCACCGGCTGAGGACCTACATTTCCAAAGATTCTTGGACCGAGGAGAACATCGACGGGCAGCAGCTCTTCAATTTTTCCGTTCCCGAGGGCAAATATCGCGTGTCCTACAGCATTACGAGTCCGCGTGACTATACCAACCGCACTTCCGCGGCAACGGTACGCTGCGTGCAGGACAAGAGTTACGAAGGAAAGGGCTATGCAAACCTGACGCTTCCCCAGAACTATTCTTCAAAGAATGTTGTTCCGGGCGCAGTCCTGCCCCTCACAATCAAGGGAGGTCTTAACGTGGGACTTGTCCAGGTCAAGCTTACCATTCAGCCTTGCCACGGCGACGCCCCGGTCGGAGCCCCTACGGAAGTCATACTTACAAACGGGTCATATTCCGAATTCAATGTTACCAAGCGTACTACAACCGTTATAGAAGGTACCTACAACTACACCTATCCCTCAGACTTCATTGAGCAGGGAATCACCACATTCAAGTTCAGGCTTGACGTTTCCGACAAGGAAAATCCCGACCTTGAAGTGGAGCCGGCGAATCAGAAAGTCAATCTGGCCTGGGCCCAGCTGCTTATACAGGACAATTCCACAACCGCTCCGACAAGCGGAAGGCCTTTTTTGACCGTGGATACCGGAAGAAATCTCACCAAGACCAACGAGCCCGTCGTGGGCCAGCCGGCTTATCTTACTGTTTATGCTCTTAAGAATATGGCCGATCTTCACGCCGGAGAACCTGTTGTTACCGGTAAAATAGGCACCAAGACCTACACGTTCAACAAGCAGTCTTCCACTGTAACGATAGGGGGAAAAGAATATTACGAATTCCGTTCATCTACCGCATATACCAATGATTACAAGGGAGCAAGCGGTGGCAAGATAAATTGTAACATTACCTTGAACTTCTCCGATGGCGACACCTCTGAAGGCTCAATCGATTCTATAGACAAGGAAATCAAGATTTGGGGATTGGTTACCGGTGGAACTTATGGAAGAGATGACCGTTTCATCAGAAAAGGTATTTTCATCATGCGGGTTGTTAACGGAAACTACTATCTTAATGCAACAAGCAAAACCGCCTTGGCCTTTTCTTCCGATGCAAACACATATGATTACAGCAGTCTGTTTTATAATACTTCAAGGGTAAGTTGGAGGTGGGGAGTAACAGATCCGCAAGGACCAACAACAATCAAGAGTGTGATGTACAGCATACCCAATGGTGAGAACCGTTTCTGGTATGTCTCAGATACGAGCCGAGGTTCCGGGGCCACTGTTACTTTGAATACATCGGGTACGAATATTTATTTTTTGGATACTCAGGAAAGAACAATTTATACAAGCGGCAGTACTCAGTTGGGAACCTATCTCCATTCTAGTGGTAGCAGTTTTATACAAACTGGTAGCCGTGCGTCAACTCCTTCTGTGAGCGGTGGAACCGGATATCATTACTTGTCTAGTATTTATATGGTCAAGGACCCCGATGCCTCATCTGCACAGTATCTTCCGTTTACCGGGACGGGCTCGGATGAGGATAAAGCCGACGACGGAAACTTCAATACCGACTACCTGGTTTTCTAGAAAATCAATACTTCATAAAGAAAGACGGACACATTCGACTGCGCCCGTCTTTCTGTTCATACCACCACCCGTCACCCTGAACTCGCTTCAGGGCCTCCCACCACCTCGTCAGCCTGTGACGTCATCCCGTGCTCGACACGGCATCTCTCATCCTTCTTCCGTCATCCCGCGCTCGACGTGGCATCTCAGATGCTGAATCAAGTTCAGCATGACGTCAGGCGGTTCCAGCATGACGCCTTTCCCGTCATCACGGACCTGATCCGTGATCTGCTACTCCCCTCCCGGCAACTTCCTGCAAATCGCCTTCCACGGGAGGATGGCTCCGGTGGTGTTCCAGGGCATTCTATTGTGGAAGGTGTCGGCTTAAAGCTTACACCTTCCACGCGATTCCCGGCCAGGTTGCACAGAATGCCCTTCACCGTGGAAGGTGATTTGCAGGAAGTCATACGGCTTTGCTCCTCCACCCAAATCATCCATGAAACCGGCCATATTTATGGATGATTTGTCAAATTTTTGATTTCGTCCAGAAAATCGCGGGTTTTCATGGATGGTTAAGTCAAAGGGGACATTTGTCAAAGAAGAACATTGTTTCTTCTTTGATTCATTTTAGGATATGGCAGTTCAATATTTCGGAAAGATATTCGTTGCCACAATGTTATGCTCGATGACAGGTGCCTTCGTTAGCATAAATGATGCTGAATCAAGTTCAGCATGACGTCGTTGGTTCAG
>JAKSKH010000055.1 GCA_024401855.1 Bacteroidales bacterium
GAATACACGTTCCGCCCGGGAGAAGTTCTGTCGGTGGAAGTTACCCGGTGAATATAAAAATAACACTATCTTTACAAATATGAGATAGCCGGAAACTTCTGAAGCTATGCGACATACATTTTTCATTCTGACACTCGGCGCACTGCTGATATCATCGGGCCTGCTGGCACAGACCGCTCCCTTTTCGAAGGGCGGAGCAACGCAGCAGACACCCTCGAAATCGGAATATTTTACCTGGATAGACCATACCTGGGAGGGCTCCACAGAAGAGCAGACCCTCGCCAACCTCAATCTCTTCAAATGGCTGAAGGATACCTACGGGATGCAGCTGGACATCTATGCGCTGGATGCCGGCAATATCGACGGACACAACCATTACGGCTACTACAAAAGCGGCAGGACAGCGAGGAACTTTCCTGACGGGTTCGGAGCGGTTGCGGAGTTGTCTCGCTTGATGGGTACGGGGCTGGGGATGTGGGCTGGACCGGACGGATTCGGCGATACCGCTGAAGACGCGGCCAGACGTTCCGGAATGTTCATCGATATGGTGAAGAACTTCAATTTCCGTTTGCTCAAGCTCGACGCCTGCTGCGGAGTGCTGCGTCCGGAAAAATACGGTGAATTCAACTCGATGATGGACACCATCCGGGAAATGGTGCCGGACTTCGTCGTCCTCAACCACAGGCTTGACCTTGGAGAAGGCACCGCCCACTCGACAACATATCTTCTGGGAGGACGGGAGACATACGTCGACGTGCAGATGTGCAACAACGTGACCGCACCCCACCACAGGGCCGGAAATCTGGCCAGAGAGAACACTCCAGGACTGACCCGGCTGAGCGAGGACCACGGCGTCTGCTTCTCCTCCTGCCTCGACGCCTGGGATGACGACCTGATTCTGCAGGCCTTCTGCCGGAACCTCATCCTGGCTCCGGAAATCTACGGAAGTCCCCAGTTCCTCCGCGACGATGAATTCCCCTATCTGGCATACATCTTCAACCTCCACAAGGATTACCGTGACATCCTTGTCAACGGCATTGAACTCCCTGAAACCCAATACGGGGAACATTCAGTAAGTCGAGGGGACGGAAACACCCGCTTCATCACCCTGCGCAACCTCTCCTGGGAGACCAGAAATTTCAGAGTTGACCTGGACGGCAGCATCGGTCTGACAGACAACGGCAGGAAAGTGAAAGCCCGCCTCTACCACCCCTGCATCGAAGACAGAGGCGACTACAGTTTCGGCGGTAGCGTGGAAATCAGTGTGGCCCCGTTCAGGGTGGCCTTGGTGAAACTGACCAACGTACCGGAAAAGGACAGGGTGCTTCTGAGCGGAGTTCCATATCGCATCGTCAATGACAGAGTCGGCGACACCTGCACGGTGAAGATGCTCGGGGAGCCCGGTAAGGAATATAACGTGCGCGTATCCCGCGGCAAAGCGGAGAAAAACCGGTTCAAGGTCCGTTTCGATGGTGACAAGCTGACTCAGGACCCGAACAGGTACATCACATCTCTTGAAGAGTGTGAGATTCCCGACGATATGGAGTCAATCTTTTGGGCCACGGCCTACAGCCAGAGCAGTGACTGCCTTGAATTGCAGAGCATCAGACGATCCGGGCCTACGGAGATTCCTCAGGTACAGGCATCCCGTGACGCCTTCTTCAACCAGAAAATCTACCGGAACAGGGAAATCGACAGCAGATATCTGTTCGATGGCGACAAGTCCACCTGCTTCAGTATCAGCCTGAGAAACTATGATCGCACCGACGATCCGGCGTTCCTCCTCGACCTTGGGCAGGTGCAGAAAGTTGACAGCCTTACGTTCGACTTCCCCGACTGGTTCGCACTGCAGCCATACAATATGGATGACGGAGCATATTTCTACATTTCGGAAGATTTGAAGAGATGGAAGGAGTGTGGCTTCATCCCGGAACTTCATACCGTTCTCGACTGCTCCCGTTCAGGCGCATTCCGCTATTTCCGTTTCGGCCGCTCTCCTATCAGGATTGCCGAAGTGTGCGGATATTCCGACGGGCAGCCTCTGAAGCGCGACGGATGGAAAGCAAGCAACGTATTTCCCCAGTATGACGGCTGGTACTGCCATCCGAAGAAAGCCTGGAGCGCAAGTTTCACCCTTGACGAGATTCCGGAGGGAGCGTATCTGTGCGTGGCAATCAACGGGAAGTGCGGTATCGACGGGGCTTTTGCAGGTTTCAGGATTGACGGGAAGCCAGTAGGATGTCCGGACAGGGCTCCTTCGTACCCCTGCAATGAATGGGAGTCGGGCCTGCAGAAGAATGACAGCAACCTGACATACTACCTGCCGCTGGACAAGAAAATGGCAGGCGCGCAGTTCGACGCAGTAGTGATGAGCGTTGCGGAGGAGGAAGGCTGTGACAATCTTGACATCAAAGTCTATATGAGCCTCTATCCCTGGGATAAAGGCGGAAATATGGTGAAAATAAAGCTGTCAGAGCCGTTGATTTGAGAAACTTCCTTCTGTCCATATTGAGAATCCGTTCTGAACCAATTAACTTCAATTTTCGTGAGCCATTTCAAACAGATTCTAAATCGAATCAGCGAATGTCAGTTCGACAATATAGTCGATTTCGTCTGCAGGGGTATCTTTGAACTGAAGTGTGATGCCGTCTTTTAAGCTTTTGAAAGAAATCTTTTCTCCACTGGAGAATACGGTGGCAGTCTTCAACCTGTTGCCTGCATAGGGGATGAACACGGTATTGCCCTCAGCGCTCAAGATATGGACGAACATCCTGTTTCCCTTATGAGTGGTCACGCCCCAGCTCTGGGGAGGGACTGCGGTGCTGCGGGTGCCGTAGATGGTGTCACCAAACTCGCTCATCCATTCACCGTAATCAGATAGAGCCTTGGTTGAAAGCGCAGGGAATTCACCGTTGGGCTGGGGGCCGACGCACATAAGAAGGTTGGCGTTCTTGCCGGCAGCCTTGACAAGATATTGCACGAGTGTCTTCTTGTCTTTATAATTCTGGTCGGTGATGCGGTAGCCCCACATTCCGTTAAGGGTTTCACAGGTCTCCAGAGGGAGATTGCCGACTTCTGCCTTGTCATTCCAACCGATGGTGTTCTCTCCGGGAAGGTCGCGCTCAAACATCTGGAAGTCCTCTCCCGGAAAAGGCGCACGATGATGGTTGCTTCCGACCATGCAGGAAGGCTGGAGTCTGTGGATAAGCGCATATTGGGCATCCATGTCCCATTCCTGGTCGGGACGGTCCCACCATCCGTCGTACCAGATGCTGCTGACAGGACCATAGTTGGTAAGAAGCTCCGTCAACTGGGTCCGCATGAAAGCGAAATAACTGTCCGGATCAGGACGCTGGACACGGCTGTTGTTCTTGCCGGTATTGCCTCCGGCAGGATAATCGGGTCGACGCCAGTCAAGTTGCGAATAATAAATATGCAGTTTTATTCCCTGTCTGTGGCATTCATCTGAGAGCTCCTTGAGAACGTCACGGCCAAAAGGAGTAGCATCAACAATATTGAAGTCGGATGCCTCAGACTTGAACATCGAGAAACTGTCGTGGTGACGTGAGACGAAATTGATGTATCTGGCACCGCTCGCCTTGATGGCGGACACCCACTCCGCGGCGTTGAACTTCGAAGGGTAGAAACCTTCAGCCAGTTTGGCGTATTCTTCCCAGTTTAAATTCTTGTCGTTCATAACCCACTCGCCGTCACCCATCATGCTGTATATGCCCCAGCATATCATAATGCCGAATTTATCGTCCTGAAACTCACTGCGTGCCTTGAGAATTTCGGGAGAGGGAACATAGTCAGGCTGGGCACTTAACGGAAGAGTTGCAACCAAAAGAGCCGCCAGAAATGCGATTCTGCTTTTCAACTGAAAAATGGCATTCATACATAAAATATGTTATCGTAACTCCGATAACAAAGATACTTCTTTTACCTCAATTAAAGGTCAGTATCCGATTCTTTTTGCCGCTCCTGTACTTGTTTTCAATCAGTTCTTCGTCTGCCATCTGTACAGATACCAGTCCAGACTATATAGGCAGTGCTGATAGGTATTGTTTTCTGCGCAAGGTAAAGAAAGACTCCACTAAGTAGCATACAGATAATTGAACCGCCGATATAGAGCCAGAAACGCTCAGATAGATTTCAATCTTCATCCGGTTGTTGTCCGTCATGGGCCTTCCAAGCGCATTCGGTAATCTGCATGTCAGAAAAGACAGCTTTGAAGGATGAATCTTCCGGAGAGCAGGCATATATACCGAAACTGATAGTTTCATCAGCCGCATGCATATGGCATACCCTCATCTGGCTGAAAGTCTTGCCGTCAGTTGAACATTCAATGCAGTAATCGTCAGCGCGACGAGAGAATCGATACCATATCAATTTTACATCGGCAGGTATTGCTGTGGTGGCCCAGTCGCTGTAACCGGCATTCGTAGCCACGCTGCCCAAATGCTGGAAGTTCTCATTCTCATATTCCACAGAGCCTTTGAGCCAGTTCTCGCTATCGAGATACATCACGACTCCGCATTGGTCAAACCTGTGATGGCTGTCCGTGAAATCAGTCTTGACAATGAAGCTGAAATACTTTTCGGCTGTTGTCATCTGGAACACCGGTGCATTGTCATTACGGAAATGGTAGTATGTCCTTTGCCATAAGTCAGTGCCCGGGTTTGTCACAACCTCTATAGTGCCGTTCTCTATGGAGAAGGATTTCGGCTCTCTTGTCCATTTGAACGAACTGATATCGAGCGAGGTTTCTCCGCTCAATATGGCTGCCACTACATCGGGTTCAGAATTTGCGGGTCCGGATGCACAGGAATGGAATATAACCAATGTGTTCAGAAGAACGGCTGCAAGTATTTTGACGTTCATAGGATATAATTTTTTACGAATATATACGAATTATCTTTAAATACGATCGTCTGGCTCGAACTTTTGATAGGCAAGTCTCGGGGCTCCGTTCATGAGGTGGATAATTCCGCGTAAGTCATCTCAAAACTCGGACGGTAACGCTTTCTGAGGGTATTCGGTAATGTCTATACTGTCTTTGTATATCCGCACGATTCCGTAATGGTTTCCTTCTCCTTCAATCATTCCGCGAAAAGTATAATGCATTATCTTTCCCGAATGGTGATGGGCTCCGCTGTGGTGATGTCCTGATATGTGTCAGGATCGGGGTCGAAGGTATCACCAAGGGAAACGGTGAAGTCAACTCCTTGCTTATTGAACACATCCACGGCTTCAGAGAGCTTAACCTTCGAGAGTGCATAATAACGGCTCCCGCCAGGCTCTCTAATGTTTCAGGAGCTTGCGGCCCGCGGTCCTAATCCATAGTTCAGACATCTTGT
>JAKSKH010000056.1 GCA_024401855.1 Bacteroidales bacterium
GCACATCGCCTTTGTGGATTGTCGGGATTGTGGGGATTCTGGTCTCGGACTGGGGTCCGATTTTCTATACTGCCCATCGTATCGGCAAGGACAACAGGCCGTTCAAGATGTATAAGTTCCGCTCGATGAGGGTCCTTCGACAGGCTCAGGATGAATTCGGCCGGCCCGTTGCGGGTGCGGAGGCGTCGCTCCGTCCGGAGGAGGACAGGATTTTCCCGTTCGGGCATTTCATCCGCAAGGTGAAGATTGACGAGCTGCCGCAGCTGCTGAATATCCTGAACGGTACGATGAGCATCATCGGCCCGCGTCCGGTGGCGCAGGATCAGTTCGAGATGTTCCGCTACGGCAAGTGGAACGAGGCTGCGAAGGTGCCTGTCGGTTTGAGTGGTCCTGCGGCATTATATGACTTCATCTACGGTGATCAGTTCACCGACGAGGCAGAGTATATGGAAAAAGTTTATCCTACTCGTCGCGAGTTGGAATACACCTATGTGCAAAAGGCCGGCTTTTGGTATGATATCAAGATGATTGTCTATACGGTTATCTGCATCCTCTATGCCGCTGTTGGCAAGGAGTGCACCTGGATTCTCCGGGAGTTCCTGCGCGACGCCCGCGAGTCAAATCCGGAGATTGATGTTATGCCGAAGATTTCGTAATTTTGAAAGACTTTGAGTGAATAAAATATAACGTTTATGAAATATTTGCTTGTTGTAGCGCACCCGGATGACGAGGTGCTTGGAGCCGGGGCTTCGATAAAGAAATGGGCTTCCGAGGGAAATACTGTAGATGTGTGCATTATGTGCACCGAGGCGAAGGCCCGCGCATTCCGTCCTTCCGACGGCGAATTGGAGGACGATACGCATAAGGCGATAAAGAGCCTTGGCGTTGATCGGATTTATGAGGGAACATTCCCGAATATCGAGATGAACACAGTGCCGCATCTGAAATTGGTGCAGTTCATAGAAAGCGCAATTCGTGAGAGCGAGCCGGATATTGTGATAACTCATCACCCTGCTGATACCAACAATGATCATCTTCAGACCTCGATGGCGTGCCAGGAGGCGGTTCGCCTGCCTCAGCGTCAGCCGGCAGTCAAACGTATCAAGGAATTCTGGTATATGGAAGTGCCGTCGTGTACGGAGTGGAAGATAAACAATGCTCTTGCATCATTTAATCCGAACTGTTTTGTCAAGGTCGGTCTCGCTGGTGTTGAGGCTAAGATTGCGGCTCTTGATATGTATCGTGGTGTAATGCGTCCATATCCGCACCCCCGCTCTGCCGAATACATCACCGGCCTTGCCGCATACCGTGGCGGCCAGTGGGGCTTGAACTACGCCGAAGCCTTTGAAGTGGTAGTGAGGGAGTATTAAAGGGGCTTCGCCCACGATAACGATGACGATGACGATAACGATGACGGATTATAGCATATGGCTGAGAGAATGACGTACAAAATGTAAAAATTGATTATGAATATAGACAAACAATTATTGGATAACCTGCTGGCGCAGGCGGCTGAGAGCCCTCGGCTGAGGATGAATTTGGATTTGCGTACATCGGAGTCGGATGGCTCCCAGCGGATGCTCAACGCATTGCTGCCGGGGATGGTGCTGCCGATACATAGGCACACGAAGACCACCGAAACGCTGGTTCTGCTTCGGGGCAAGATGGAGGAGATTTTCTATGAGGAAGACACTGTAAGCGAGTGGGACGGTGATTCCCGCTGCAAAGACCTCTGCCGCAGGAAGGTGCTCCGCGAGACCTCCCGAGTGCTCCTCGAAGCCAGTGGTGACGTTCAGGGCCTCAGCATCCCTGTAGGCCAGTGGCATACGGTCAATGTCCTGGAACCCACCGTGATCCTTGAATGCAAAGATGGGAGGTATGAGCCTTTGTCTCCCGAGGATGTGGTTGAGGTTAGAGGTTAAGAATCGTTAAAGTGTAAAGAAAATTCCGGGAATCACCGTCTGTGTCGGGAAAAAGTTGTAACTTTACAAATTAAAAATAGTATGTGGTTCATTGCTTTCTTGAAGAATCACTGATATTTATGTAGATTGCATTATGAAATCTGTTGATCAAATACAGAAAATAAAGGCGGTCGTGTTGTATGTTTTGGAAAAACTCGGCACCGGTGTGGATTACATCCATTTGTTCAAAATGATGTATTTCGCACAGCAGAACCATTTGGTTGTTTACGGACTACCTTTGATGGAAGACACGTTTAAGGCTCGCAAACATGGACCTGTGCCTTCTGTTACATACAAGGTTGTCCGCAAGGTCGAAGGGAAACCGGTGGATATGATGCAGGGTCTTGATGATTTCTGCGATTCGATTGAGGTGCGGATGGAAGACGGACATCAGATGGTTTATCGTAAGACGAATGTGTCTTGTGATATGGATGAGTTGTCCGTGTCGAATATTAGGATTCTCGACCAGTGGATTGAAAAGCTTCGTGACGTCAAATCGTTTGCTCTTTCCGGATTGTCTCACGATGAGGCCTGGAAAAAGGCAAAGGCAGAAGCGGAACGGACTGGCGAAGATATAGCCATGACGTTGGTTGACATTGCTGCAGCAGGGGGAGCAAGCGAAGCAATGCAGGATATAATCAGAGAGAGGCAACTCAACGCTCGTCTATTTGCTTGACTATGGACTTGAGAGTGCTTCAGGACGATTATATGAAGGAGTTTCGCAAGGTTACCCGCGAGAAACTTCTGCCCGGCGCACTTATCGAAACAAATTTTACGGACGAAGAAATTGTAATCAGAGACGGTCGGAAACAAAAGCCCAAGAAAATCATCATTATCGGTTATGACAAAGACAATGATACTTATTTCGGGAGTGTGTTCATCAATACCAAGATAAATTCCAAGGCTGGGATTTCTGACGAATTCTTCTCCAGCCAGTATCTTATCAAGCAGGCAGACTATGAGTCGTTTCTCCGGTATGACTCGTATGTGGATTGTGCCGGAATAATCTCTTGTTCTTCAGAGAAGTTGCTTTCCGGAGATTATTATGGGACTCTGAACGAAGATGATCGTAAAAACATCTGGGATATACTGGAGACAACAGATACCCTTACCACCAAACAGAAAAAGAGGTTCGGAATTAGGAGGCGGTAATTGGACGCTTGTCCAACATTTGATTCCATCGTATCTTGAAATGCAAGGACAGCAGGTATGAGCCGTTGGGGGAGGTGGATATGATTTCTTTGTAAATTCGTATACCCGCTTTGTAGGCCCACGTCCTGATGTCCCCGGATATGCCGACAAACTGGAGGGGGATGATAGGGATGTGCTGAAACTTCGCCCCGGAATCACAGGACCTGCAACGTTGAAGTACCGGTTGGAGGACGAAATGATAGCTGAATACGTTTCTCAAAAGCAGGCTGCCGGAGACACCCGTCCCGCACAGGACATAGCTGTGGAGTACAACGACACCGTCATCTATCCAGACAAAGTGCGCCTGAACTGCTACTACTACCGCCACTACTCCTTCATCAAGGATATTGAAATGATCTTCGCCACAGTACTGGGTAAGAAGATTCAGTATGCCGGGGAGGAGATATAAGGTATGCTTGACTTTTTGTAAATTTACCGATTTGAACGGATATTAAGACCGAACAATAGAAAAACGATAAATGGACAATATCATGACAAAGAGAGAACAAATCCAGCTGTTTGAGGATAGGAAGGTCCGGACAGTGTGGGACGAAGAGCAGGAGAAATGGTATTTCTCCATTGTTGATGTGTGTGGCGTTTTGACCGACCAGCCAGATTATGATCGTGCGAAGAATTATTGGAAAGTTCTGAAATTCAGGATTGTACAGGAGGGAAATGAGTTGGTTACAAATTGTAACCAACTGAAATTGGTCTCACCTAAGGATGGGAAAAGGTACCTAACCGATGTGGCTGACGCTGAGCAGCTTTTCCGTATTATCCAGAGTATTCCGTCCCCAAAGGCTGAGCCGTTCAAGCAGTGGCTTGCACGAGTGGGCTATGAGCGCATTCAGGAGATTGAGAACCCTGAACTGGCACAGGAGCGGATGAAGGCTATCTATGAGGCGAAGGGCTATCCGAAGGATTGGATTGACAAGCGGCTTCGTGGGATTGCCATCCGCCAAAATCTGACTGACGAATGGAAGGAGCGGGGAATCACTGAACAGAAGGATTACGCTATCCTGACGGCCGAGATTGCCAAGGCGACTTTCGGCATCACGCCATCGGAACATAAAGAGATAAAAGGACTTACCAAGAAGAGTCAGAACCTCCGTGACCACATGACCGACCTTGAACTGATTTTCACGATGCTCGGTGAGCGCGTCACGACCGAGGTGTCCCAGAAGGAGAAGCCGGAAGGGATGCGCGAAAATGTCAAGGTGGCAAAGAGGGGCGGTTCCGTTGCAGGTGTTGCCCGTAAGGCCGCTGAAAAGGAAATAGGTCATTCGGTTGTGTCTGACAGCAATTTCCTTGATAAGAATCCCGACAGCATTCTGATTGGTGGGGTTGACGAGGAGTAGAACTTGCTTATTTATGGTTCTCATTTAATGATGTGATGGCAGACGCATCTAAAGAAAGTAAAGAACGGCTTGTTCTGAATGTCGATGGTAATCTTTCGTTTATCGAATCTTTACTGCCGGATATCCAGAATAGCATACGTCTTATTGACTCTATTAAAAAGCAGGGGAATTCGAGTAGTTCGTTATTGGACTCTCTTGCAGTCTGTGAAGATGTGCTTC
>JAKSKH010000057.1 GCA_024401855.1 Bacteroidales bacterium
GGTCTTGATTTTTATTCAACCGGCCTAAAAACGCTGGTTTTTATCTATATTTGTACAGATAAAACCATATCAGACAATGGAAAATGAAGAGAAAAAGCAGTTCAGCCTTGAACTGAAACCCGAAATCGCTAAAGGGAACTATTCGAATCTGGCGATAATCAGCCATTCTCACAGCGAGTTCATAATAGATTTCGCTGAAATGCTTCCGGGACTCCCGAAGCCTGAGATTGTCAGCCGCATAGTGATGAACCCGGAGCATGCAAAGAGGCTCATGAATGCACTGGCAGACAATATCAGCAAGTATGAAGCCCAGTACGGGCAGATCAACATCGGGTCGGAGCAGAAAGGAACTTTCAATCTTGCAGATTTCGCAAATGGTAACGGAGCAAAGTCTTAAGAAAATCAAGGCCGTTGTGTTTGACATTGACGGCGTGATGACTGACGGGAGCCTGATTCCCCTCTCTGACGGGGATCTGCTCAGGGTTTTTGACGCAAAGGATTCTTTTGCAATCAGGGTCGCTGCGAGAAAGGGGCTCATTACTGCTATCATATCCGGCGGAAAGACCGAGGCTCTCGAAAAAAGGTGCCTTCATCTGAATGTCAAGCCGGAGAACCTGTTCCTCGGTGCAAGGGGCAAATTGGCCATATTCAACAGATTCTGTGAGCAAAACGGCATATTACCTGAAGAAGTGATGTATTTCGGGGATGACATTCCTGACATCCAGGTCCTGAAAGCCTGCGGCATAGGAGTAGCACCTTCTGATGCCGCTGAAGAAGCAAAAGAGGCTGCCGACATCGTATCCGAGTTTCCCGGAGGGAAATGGTGCGTAAGGCATGAAGTAGAGAATCTGCTGAAAGCCCAGGGAAAATGGACTTTCAACCCGGATAGATTTGAAGAGTTTTATTAATGAAAAAGATTATTCTTGCCAGCAACTCTCCGCGTCGTTCAGAGCTGCTTCGTGGTCTTGACGTTGAGTTCACCATAGATACCGGGAATAGCTTCGTTGAGTCAATCGATGCTTCAGTTGAAGCGCATCAAATACCTGTAATGATGTCTGTTGGGAAGTCTCATGGATTTCACAGAGACTTGAAGGAGGATGAGTTGCTGATTACTGCTGATACGGTTGTGATTGTAGATGATCCGGACAAAAAAGTACTCGGGAAACCTCACAGTCGGGAAGACGCGGTGGAAATGCTCAGAGCCCTTTCCGGACGGACCCATGAGGTTGTAACGGCTGTTACGATCCGTGATGCCCATAAGGAAGAGACCTTTTCAGACAGCACTTTCGTCACTTTTGAACAATTGACGGATGATGAGATACGCTACTATCTCGATAAGTATAAACCTTATGACAAAGCCGGTGCTTATGGCGTCCAGGAATGGATAGGCTATGTCGCAATCTCGAAACTTGAGGGCTCTTTCTATAATGTGATGGGATTCCCTGTCCACCGTGTTTACAAGGAGCTTCGGAAATTCAATTGATGAACCCTCCGGAATCTTTCACCTATCCTTTCTGTTATGTGCCGCATCCGCTGATTGTAGAGGCGGCCGATTCATTGATTGACAAGATAGATAAGGACGAATACCTGAAGTCTTTGTTTAGCGAAGGGAAGATGATGGGCGTACTTCTGGCGGAGGATAAAGAGGGAGAGGTAAAATGCTTTTATGCCTTTTCCGGACTGGCAAAAGGCCGGTCGCATGTCGATGGTTTCGTGCCTCCGATTTTCGATACTGAAAATCTCCGGCCGGCCTTGTCTGCAGATGATTCCAGGCATATTCAGGATGAATTGTTTTCCAACTATGTGGTACATAATGCTGCCGGGGAGACTGCAAGCGTTAAGGATATCTTTGCCCTCAGGGGGCTTGTCCCACCGGGCGGAACTGGAGACTGTGCCGGTCCGAAGCTGCTTGAATACGCATACAGGCAAGGATGCAAGCCGTTGACTATGGGAGAGTTCTGGTATGGCAGTTCACCTGTCTCTGAAGTAAGAGAAAAGGGCCGCTTCTACCCTTCCTGTACAGGTAAATGCGGGCCTTTACTGACTTTTATGATGAAGGGTCTTGATGTTGATCCCAACCCTTTGGATAGCGCTTTCCCTTGCGAGACAGAGCCGCGGATCATTTACGAAGATGACTATATCCTGGTTGTAAACAAGCCGTCCGGTATGCTGTCCGTTCCAGGAAAGACCAGAAAAGTTTCTCTTCTTGAATGGCTTCGGACAAGATACCCGGAGGTATATTCCTGCCACCGTCTCGATATGGATACGTCAGGAGTGATGGTATTCGCCAGGACTCCAGAAGTTAAAGTGATGCTTGAGTCCCAATTTGCAAACAGAGAAGTATCAAAGATTTACCGTGCTAGATTGTCTTCGGGGAAAGAGCCTTTCAGACATGCTCGCAAAGGGACTGTCGCCCTCCCGCTTTCATTGGATTATTATGATCGGCCAAGACAGATGGTGGATTACGAAAATGGGAAAAAGGCAATCACTGAGTATGAAGTTCAGGAGATCCTTCCCAATGGCGAAATTGAAATTCTCTTCAGGCCTTTGACCGGCAGGACGCACCAGCTGAGGGTTCATGCCGCCCATAAAAACGGACTCGGCCACCCGATTAAGGGTGACCGGCTCTATGGATCTTCAGATGGGGGCAGACTGTTCCTCCACGCAGAAAGTATCTCATTTATTCATCCCGGAGACGGCGCACGCAAGACTTTCGAGTGCAGAAGTGAGGATTGACCTCGGGCATCCTACGTTCAACCTCATAAAGCCGTTCCCCTGCTCGCCGAACATTGATCCGTCATTCAGGAAAAGACCGGCCTTATCTCTGAAGAGGCAGACTAGTTCTTCCTGTGTGACTCCGAGCTTTCTGCAATCCAGCCAGACCAGGAAGGAAGCATCGGGCTTTACACAATGCAGCTGAGGAATGAATTTCCTTAAGTATTCATCCACATAATCGATGTTTCCCTGCACATAATCAAGCATCTGTTCCCTCCATTCGTGTCCGTAGGTATATGCAGCTTCGGCTGCGATTACCGACATAATGGTCGGGCTGTCGTACTCATTAGCATCGAGATATCTGAAGAAAATATCCCTCAGGCTGTCATTTGGCACGACTGTGTAGGAACTTACGATTCCGGCGATATTGAAGGTCTTGGAAGGGGCCAGAAAGCTGATGGAGTTGTTGGCTGCTTCTTCGCTCACTGTGGCGAACGGATGATGCTTGTGACCATTGAACGCCATCTCTGCGTGGATCTCGTCAGAAATGACCAAGACATTGTGTTCTGCACAGATATGAGCCAGTTTCTTAAGCTCTTCTACAGGCCAACAGACCCCGCAGGGGTTATGCGGGTTGGACAGGATCAGTACCCTTGTCTTTTCGTCTATGACGGATTCAAGGGCATCGAAATCCATCTTGTATGTCTTCAGGAATCCTTCTTCGTCATAAATTGGTATCAGAGGACATTTCACAACTTCCAGCCCGTTCTTTTCCGGAACAATCCTGAACGGATGATAGACCGGAGGCATGATGATGACTTTGTCTCCCGGGTTGCAGAAACGGCAAAGCACCATTCCTATGCCTTTGACGATACCGGGGATGTATCTCACCCATTCTTTACTGATTTCCCAACCGTGGAGATCCTTGACCCAGGATGTGACAGCATTGAAATATGATTCCGGTATGAATGAATATCCGAAGACCGGGTGCTCAAGTCTGCGGCGCATGGCGTCAACAATGAAATCCGGAGTCTTGAAATCCATGTCCGCTATCCATAATGCGGCTCTGTCCCCTACTTCTTCAAGATCGTATTTAAGGCAGTTTGTGCCTTTTCTGGGAATAATTTCGTCAAAGTTGTATTTATCCATGAGTTATAGGCTGACGCCTTTTGCATAGCCAGAACAAATATAGATAAAAGGAGTATAAAAAGAAAATGAGTTGTGACCTCACGGCGACAACTCATCCTAACCACATAATTAATAACACTAAAACTAATAACCAATAGGTTGATGGGTTAGAACAATCACTTACTCAACCCGATTACAAAGGTACAACAAAAAATCTAAAATGCAAATATTTTTTGAAAAATTTTTAATAATAAGTTAATACGCTGAAATTCAAGGTTTTGCTTGTTAAGAAAATATTTTATTACAGCATTCTCCCCTACTATTTTGTATTTCGGACAAATTAGCCTATATTTGCATTCCCTAA
>JAKSKH010000058.1 GCA_024401855.1 Bacteroidales bacterium
CAAGCATCATCCGGAGCACCGTGCCGCCTGGATTCTCCGGATTGAGAATAACGTCCCGGGACATTCTGAGCAGCATCTCGCGCTTTGCGGCATCGAAGAACTTGTTTGGAAGCAGTTGATGCATCGCACATACGTCTGTGCCCAGGATTTCCTTTATTCTGCGTCGATCCTCCACCGTAAGTTGAGGAGAGCCTAGGGTAAAGCGGGCTATGTTCCGTCCGCACATTACCTGGGATATCTCCTGTGTATCCACTCCGTAACTCCGCATTATTCTGAAAAGGTCTCTGAACCCTTCGGCATAATTAATAAGTTCTTCCGACGATTTGTTAGCATTCTGTACCAGAGAGCCGGAATTGACGAAATAATGGTATCCGATATGCTGTGGCAGATAGCATATCCGCTCCGCCTTCGCGCAACTCTCCACAACAAAGAGGAAGTCCTCCCCAAAATGCATCGTATCACTGAATGTCAGATTATTGGAGCGGAGAAATTCCAACCCATATATGTAGGACGTAGCAAAGCCGAAAAAACCGCTGAACATTTTCGCGTCGTCCCAGTTGCCTCTCTCTACGACGATGCGTTTCTGTGTATTGTCCCAAAGGGAAGACACCGTCGGCGGAGCAAGACCGGGCCTTTCCATTTCAACCTCCCGGCGGAACCACACAATCTGCGATTGCGTGTCCACGGCCTCGCGCACGGCCACCTCCAGACAATCGGGAGTGTAGCTGTCGTCGGCATCGAGATATCCCACATAGAGGCCGGAAGCCAGAGATGTGCCGAAATTGCGGGGAGAGGAGGGCGTGCGGGCACCATTGTTCAGTTCCCTGACAATCACATTGGGATAGTCTGCGAACATTGAACTCACCGATTCGAAATAACCGGGGTCACAATTGTGTATGACAATCACCCACTCTATGTTCCCGAAACCTATGCTCTGTCGCTTCACCGATTCGGCGCATTTGCAGAACATCTGCATATCCACGTTGTGGAAAGGCGTGACCACGGATACTTTGTACTTCATGGATATTCAATAATTTATGTTAACACTGATTTCGGAAAGGAATTCCCTTGTCATCAGAGCGTTCAGAACCGACTGATAATTCCCGACTGCCGATTCTATGAATCCGGTAGAAAAGAAGTCTTTCTTGTAAAGAATCTTGAAATCGAAGGACTGCCGCTCCCTGTTCAGGAAAAGATGGCATTCGATTGCAGAAACGGCCTGCTTTTCGGAAATCCTGACCGTTTCGGTGGGCTTGCCGCCGATGACGGGCTCGTCTGTAATATCGCCTTGATAGATGAAGTGATACCCCGGTGTCTGCGGGACGTAGAGTCGGAGCAGTTCGTTCCTGAAAATGATATTGTCCATACTCTCCAGGATTGTGACTCGCATATAGTTCAAGAAATCTCTGACCAGTCCGTCTTCCTCCCAATGTGAACGCACGAACAGAGTGCGCGCAAACAGCCCGACAGTGTTTCTGACGCGTATATCTTCGCGGCCGTTGTAGGCAGAAGTGAACAGCACGTCATTCCGGCAGCCGTACCGGCCCAGGAGCAGGGCGAAGGCCGATGTGGTCAGGATATTGACGGTGATGCCGTTGTCGTTGCAGAAGCGCGTGACGTCGTCGTACGACACGTCAAGACAGAAAAATCTCTCCGTCAGTTTTGGAGAGGCCCCGGGATCGGTGTCGGGACGTTTGAGCTGAACGGCATCACCGTATGTGTTCCGATACCATTCCCCAGCTTTTGCAAGCGCCTCTGCATTATGTAACCGTGCCTCCTCCGCAACTGTCTCAAAACTGTTCCAGTCCTCGGGCTCAATGGCCTGGCCCTGATACGCCTTTTCAATATCCCTGAAAAGAATGGTCTGCGAAGTGCCGTCGAAGACTATGTGATGAATGTCATAGAAGAGGTATGATGCAGAATCCGTACGGAAGATACGGAAACGGAACAATCTGTCCTCGAGCAGATAGAACGGCTGTATCAGCTGCATTTTCATGGTTTCGAAGTCACGGTCGGAGATCCGCTCAACCTTCAGTTCCATTTCCTGCGGCACATATTTCTGTCGTACCTCACCCCGTTCATTTACAAACAGGCGCGCCTGCAAACCCGGATGAGCCGCGACGGCGGCCGTTATGGCGGAAATAAGACGGTCCAAATCCACGCTTTCATCCAATTTAATAAGATTCGAAGCGTTGAATATGGGCTTCCCGACCTTTGCCATACAGGTATTGTAGTATGAAGTCTGTATGCTGCTGAGCGGATAGTCATCCTGACGTTCCTTCAAGTGTACCTTCTCACGGCTCAGCAGATCGGCAATACCTCGGGGAGTTCGGCCCTTGTTGATGAGTTTGGTGGACATCGTGGAGAAAGCCACGTTGCCCGAAGCGGCGCAGCGACGCTGTATCTCCATCATCTGTATACTGGTGCCGCCAAGCTGTAAGAAGTCATCGTCGGCACCGGCCGTCTCCAATCCCAGAACCTCGGCGAAAGCATTGCAGAGGACTGTTTCCATTTCATTGGCAGGAGCGGCATACGCCCGTCTGAAGGAACCTGAGTCAGGTGCCTGAAGAGCCTTGCGGTCAAGTTTTCCGTTGGCGTTCAGAGGAAATCTGTCCATCTTCACGTAATATGAAGGCACCATATATGACGGAAGTCTTCCTGACAGAATCTCTCTGATTCTGTTTCCGTCAATATCCCTGTCGCTTGTAAAATATGCACAGAGGTACTGGCTGCCTCCCTTGCCGTCAAAACCTTTTACCACGACACCAGTGACACCGTCTATGCAACGTATTGCGGTTTCCACTTCACCGGGTTCCACCCTCTGGCCGTTCACCTTCACCATCCAGTCCATACGATTCACGTAGATAATATCCCCGTTCCCATCGGTATAGACCAGATCCTTCGTGTGCAACCATCCGTCGCGGAAAGCCTCCGCAGTAAGTCCCGGTTCCCTGAAGTATTCCCTGAAAAGGAGTCCCTTCAGGCACATCTCCCCAATCTGCCCCTGCGGCAAAGCGTTGCCGTCCCTATCCGCAACCTTGAATTCGACTCCCCACATGCATTTGCCTATGGGAATCACGTCCATAGGATGTTCCGGCATCCTGTAGCAGATGGTGGGATGCATCGTCTCCGTCTGTCCATACAGATTGTACAGGGTGTAGCCGTCCCTTGAATACTGAGTTGTGAGTTTTTCGCCGGAAGTGATGACTGTGGAGAGTTTCGTGCTCCTGTTGCGGAACATCGTCAGTACGGCCGGACTTATCTGGCTTATGGTGATTCCGTGTTCGAGGATATAGTCCTCCATCAGACGGACGTCATTCTTCACATCTTCGCTGTACATATGGAGAACGCCGCCGGCGTGAAGGACATTCCAGACGATGTTGCCGAACGCGAAATACAGGGGCGCGGAGCAACCGAAAACGACACCGTCCATAGGCATATCCGGTGCCAGAGGGCGCGGAACCCCGTTGTCCAGAGTTTCAAATCCGATGAGCACGCCCTTAGGATTGCCTGTAGAACCCGAAGTGTAGAGAAGGAAAGCCATGTCATTACCGTCCGGGACTTCTCCCCGGCCCGGAGCGAGTGTGCATATCACATCCATCATATCGGGAGTAAGCATAAGCGGACTCCCGCAGTGATTCATAATATAGTCTATGCGATTCTGGGGAAAACTGTCTCCCAGAGGAACGGATATGCAGCGGCTAAGCCAGATACCCAGTTCAGCGGCCATATATTCCATACAATACGGCATCCTGACCGCAATGAACGAACCGGGAGATATTCCATTATTCTCAAGAAACGTGACAATGCGGCGGGCAAGACCGATGAATTCACCGTAAGTGGTCCTGCGCAGACCTCCCCGATCCACAATCGCTGTCTTGCCGGCATTTCTTTCGGCAGCATCGAGCAGATTTCGTATGAATAGTGATTCCATTCTAGTAAATCGTAAACTTTATCGACCTGGGAGATATCTCGCGGG
>JAKSKH010000059.1 GCA_024401855.1 Bacteroidales bacterium
GGTAGGGATCTTGTTCCGTAAAGCAGTGCGTTAGCAAAGTTCATCCGCGCATACGGATGAACGTAGCACAAATGCGTATAATCAGAAAGAAAAACATACGTTAACTCCGACTACGATCTCATAGCGCGCCCGGTGGTCTTGAGGGCTTCTTTGTCGAGAATGCCGTCTTCAAGGACGCAGCAGCCGTTGATGAACACTTTTTCGATGCCGAATGCCTTGCCGCAATCGGGCGTACCGTTCCTGAGCGCATCTTCATTGAATACGGTGAAGTCGGCGTAATATCCGGGCTTGACATATCCTCTTTCCTTGATGGAGAAGCGGTCGGCCACGGCACCGGTCATCTTTCGGATGGTGCGGGGCATCGTGTCTCCCGTGCCGAGCAGAGAGCAGCGCAGGAATTTCGGGAAACAGTCATAGATGGCAGGGTTCTGTACGCCGTGCTCTTCAACCCAGGCGTCGGTCATATACAGGCAGGTATCCTGTTTTGACTGCCAGGAGATAATCTCCGGGGTACTGTAGGGGCCGAAGTTGATTCTGCCCTTGAAATCGCTCATCTCGCAGAGGTCAAGGTATGCGTTGACGCAGCTTTTGCCCATTTCTTTGGCGCATTCCGGAACGGTCTTGCCTTCCCAGCGTTCGTTCCCTTCGCCCACGTATGCTATCTGTATTCCTTCCCATCCAAGTCCCAGAAGGATGATGGATGCCTTGCAAAGTATGGAGAACCTGAGCTTGTTCCACCATTTGCGCTTATCGGCTGCGCTTAGATCCTGATACCAGGCAGGCATTATGACTGTAATCACGCTTACGCCCAGCAGTTCGTTGTAGATGTCGAACTGGGCGTCAATTCCCTCGGAGCACATCTTTTCGAGGATGGCATGCGCCGCATCTTTGGTTTTGAAAGTATTGCGTCCGACAAAGATGAGGTGGCTGTGCTGGAATTTCATTTTCAGGCCCCTGGTGACTTCAACCATCTCATCAAGTGCTCTGAGGTTGTGGGCGCGGCCGAACATCGGGTAATCCATCGATACCTTCGATTCTGCCCTCGGGTGCACGGTCATAGGCCGGTCGTATTTCTCGCAGAGTTTTGCCACTTCGCGAAGTTCCGGAACATCGGCGTAGATACCGGGAGTGTACATCAGACCGAGGCTCAGACCGCAGGCTCCCTGCTTGAGACCTTTCTCAAGGATGGCTTTCATCCGTTCTAACTCTTCGGGCCCCAGTTTGCGGCTGTTGTCGCCGGCGACGCTGGCTCGGGCGGAGCAATGCCCGAGAAGGAGAGCGATGTTGCAGGGAGTGTTGCCGTCTATTGCTTTGAAGTACGATTCCACGTCAGGATATATGCCGGTCATATCCTCGCCGTAACTGAAAAGCCCACCTCCGACTTTATCAACGTAGGGAGTGTCCGGCTCGAATCCTACGGCAGAAAGGCCGCAGTTGCCGGTAATGAAGGATGTTATGCCCTGGCGGATAAAAGGCTCGAAGTATTTTACGGGCTGTTTCTTTACTGCAAACCAGTCGTTGTGGGAATGTGCGTCGAAAAATCCGGATGATACGCTCAGGCCGTTGATGTCAACAACTTCAGCGTCAGGGTCATCTATCGATGAAGCGACTTCAAGTATTCTGTCACCTTGGAACAGAATGTCGCCTACAAAGGGTTCGGAGGCGGTCCCGTCATAGATTCTGCCTCCCTTCAGGATGGTTTTAGTTTCTTTCACAGGGCAAATATACATTTATTCTCGATTACCGGCACTTATTGCCGGCATTTTACCAACGGCAAGATCTGACAAACCGTCAGTCATCCTTAAGTCGAAGTCCGGATATTCGAAAGCGGAGGCATTGATACTCATCCGTACATACTGATGAATCAGGAACGTACGCTTTTGCATTCGCAGATCCATGTCTGTTTTGTACGGCAGATATTTGATGGACCGTATAGACTTTGGGGCGTTAAACGATTGAGTTCTGATTCAAAAAAAAAGGCCCGGATCCGACATGGGAACCGGGCTTCAATGTGTTCGATAAATGGGAATTGATTAATGTGATGTCCGGAGCCACTCGAGTGCAGCATCCATAGGGGTATCCGTCAGGCAATCAGGGTTGATTGGATCATCACAGAATACTTCCCCTGTACGTGCGACATCGCAACTTGTCGTGATTACCAGTATGGAGCCATCTCGCATGTCGAAGCTCCGGTTGGAGGAGGCATAACCAGCAGTCGGCGAGCCGAAGGTTCTGACATTGCTTAATCCACGAAAACAAATCAAGAGTGCCTCACCGGAGCTGGCTGTATCACCATCAGTCAAGATAGCAATATCTGGTGATATTGTGGCCTTCCTCTCAACCCCTTGTACATTTGCGATATACTCGGCGGTCAGGTTTGACTCGCGTCCGTTCTGTCGTCTGAACTTCAAAACAATTCCATCCGGAAGTAGTGCATTGACACCAGCTATCATCGGGTACATATTCCCGCCTGTATTGCCTCGTAAATCCAGGATTACTCGCTGAACATCCGGTGATATGCCATCAAGAAGTGTTTGTGCGTATTGCCTTGCTTGTATTTCGTTTCCGGAAAAGTCTGGTATTGTAATGACAAGGATGCCGTCCTCGGTCATATCGATCATCGGCATCCGCCATTGTAGAGTATCGTTATATTGTACCGTTGAGCGCTCCATGAGGAAAGAATGCTTTCTCCAGCCGGCTTAAGCGCCTCACGTACGATTTTATATGCTTCGTCCATTGTTTCAGGAGTGGATGAAAGCGCCTGCTTCTTCGCGCTCTCCCATAATTGTCCGTTTGCGAACAATGCGTTTTTATCCATAATGGCAACAGCCTTATGAACATATCTTTGTGGGGTAATAGCCCCGTTGCATCCTGTTATCAGAAGGAAGACAACCGAGACTACAAGATTGAGAAAAAACATTTTTGGCCGCATCGTACTAAATTGCAAGTTATCGGGATAAAGTTAGCAATTATTCCATAAACTCGGAGGGTTCTCGGATGTTTTTTCAATAAAGAACCTTTCTTTCAGCTGCCAAGAACCTACATCATTAGGCGACTTTTCCATATCGGATTCATCCGTTCAGACGAATGATATTCTGAAACAAGTTCAGAATGACGTTATCCAGGGGGAGGGCGTAGTGCGGCAGGGTGCTCTCGCCTCCCCCTAAAAAATTATCTTCCGCTCTGATGAATCAGGGAGGAGACTAACGAGCAGAACCCGGAGTCGGCGCTGAGAGCTGAGAGGTCGAGGTGAATACGGAACTGCCAGTGGTTGTCCGGATCCTCAGGGTGGTTGATGCGTTCCTCACGGGACGGATTACGCAAGTCTTCGCTTAGCGAAAGCCAGTCCTGAAGAGGGAAGATTGCAAGCATTGACGGTGAGCACAGGAACTCGCTCAACATTGAGCGGCACTCCTCGGTTGAAGGGTCTGAAGGGCTCTGCATACGAAGGGTTTCCATATCGTGGCTCGATGTGGCGCAGACACTCAGCGTCTTCCACTCCCCTTCGCTTTCCATCCCCCTCATCTTCAGGGAAAGAATTTTCTCGTGGTCCATGACTCCCGGCACGCAGTCCGGCACCATTCCCAGATCCTCACCGCAGGCAAGCATTCCGGTAGCCCCCAGAAGTTCCGGAAGCTTTCTCATAGCATTGCGGCGCCAGAACTCGTTGTGGCGATGGAAGAAAAAGTCATTGTACATAGCCCCGAACCTCTCCTGCTGCCACTGAGGAAGATTCCCCGAGACAGGAGTGATAAGAGGCTGGTACATCCCGGGATGACGCGGATCCGCATGGAAGAGGCCTTCAAGTGGCAGACCCGCTGCAGCAATCTCTTCAGGGGAATAAGGGAGCGCAGGGTTGAAATGCCCGTTGAGTCCACTGCTGAACTCTGAAGGAATCTCCCAGATTCTGAAGAATCCAAGAATATGGTCAATGCGGAA
>JAKSKH010000006.1 GCA_024401855.1 Bacteroidales bacterium
CCGGTGGCCTTGGCTATCGAGTACAGACCGAGGAAATTGCTGAGCGTGGCCCCGTGATAGCCGGGTGCCAGCTCCACCTGCGCCCCGTCAGGATAGACCTGTATCTCTGTCTCCTGATAGATCTTCGTGCCGGCGTACTCTGCCCAGTGGGCGGCCTCCTTGAATTCTGGGAATAAGAGCGCTATGTGCATCAGGCCGTTCATCTCCATCGAGAGCCAGTTGTTCGTGCGGTGGTGCTTCCTGAGGTGGATGGCGTGCTCGTAGAACGACTTCATCATCAGGAACACACTCTCATCATCAAATGAGGGGGACTGGAGGAAGTACAGATAGGCCATGGGCCATGCGCCCAGGGTGCGGATGCCGGTCTCTATGGTACGCCAGCGGGAATAGTCAATCTTGGCATCGTAGTCAGGCAGCGGCGATTGGTCTATCCAACTGTTCAGTTGGTTTACGAAAGCGCGGGCATACCGCTCGTTTCCGGTGGCCTTGTATGCGCGGCCCAGACCGATCCAGTACTGATGGCGTCCCAGCTGCCAAGGCCATTCCTCGTATTCCAGAGGCGTATTGTTGCGGGTCCAGATGACTGTGTCTCCAAACTGCTCGCCCATCAGGAGGTTGTTCACCGTGTTGGTCACCTCAGTGATGTCGTAGCTGCCGGTGTCACTGCTGTTGTCGGCATTGTTCCAGTCGAAGCGGTACTCGCGCTGGCGCAGGTAGGAAACGAATTCGCTCTTTGCCTTGGCGATGTCGCCCGATGCGACATCGGCCTTCACCGTTTCCAGTCCCGGAGTGTCGAGGTTGATGGTGTCGAAGAAATCCTCGTCGCCCAGCAGCGTGCCATATACGATAGGCGATGTCAGCTGATAAGAAAGGGTGCCTATGTCCTCCCGCCCCTCCATCATCGAGGCCAGGGTGTTCAGACGCTCTTCGTAAAGTTTCTTGCTTGTGAGCGGACAGGCGGCACTCAGCAGGACATAAGTATAGCCCCGGGCTATGCTCCCGGCATCGTTGCCCTTTACCCACGCATTGTCACTGAGCAGAAGATTGCTCAGCCACTCTATGGACCGCCTTATGCTTCCTCCGCTCTTTGTCTCGTACAGCCACAGGTTGGAGCCGGCCTTCTCTGCCATGAGAGCCATTCTTACAAGAGTGACGAGGTGCTCGGTTTCGGCCAGGACGGTGTTGCCAGTTCCAATCATCATCTTACCGTCGGCGGCAAGAATCCTGTCAAGGCGGGCCTTTGTAGTGGCGTCCACAAACACCTTCATCTCGTGCAGCCATTCTCTTTCGAAGAATGTCTTCGATGCGGTAAGGAGCATGTCGTATCCTATGCCCTGATAGTCGTCAAGCTGTTTCATCCCCGCCATCATCTCTTCGCTCCTGAGCCAGCCCAGCAACTCGTCGAACCATTGTCTCATGGCGGTGTCATCCGTGCTGTTCCACGCCTTCGAGCCATCGGTAAGCAGATAACCGTCGAGCATGTCGATAATGCGGCTCATCGCCACGAAGTCGGCGGTAGCAGGCAGCCTCGGAGAAATGCGGGTGTCGGGATCGATCATCCAGGGCCGGATGTAGTCATACACTCTGGCGGCATATTTCTCCTGCCCGGTAAGATAGTAAGCCTCACCGAGGGTCATGACATCGGCGCATACGGTTTTCAGCACCTGTGTGTCACTGACTACAGGGGACGGTACAGGGTGCCGCATCATCCGGTCGGCCTCGGACACAAGTCTTGCAACGACGCCGCGCGTATGGATGTCATCACGCCCGATGTCCCTGCGGCTCTTGTCGAGCACCGAGCGGTTGAGGAGTGTAAGAGGTTCGAGATTGTCGTAGTTCTGTGCAGATGTATCCGGCGCGGAGCAGAGGCATAGCAGGAGTGATATCGTTGACAGTATTCGTTTCATATTACATTGAGGAATGTAGGAATCGGGGTTATTCCACGAAGATACGGCTAAAAACTGATAAATCCCGTGTCCTTTTTTCAAATTTCGGTGCATGTTTTAAACATTATTTGATAATTTTGTCGGGCAAGTGCGAACTGCCATGAAGAAACGCCTTGAGAAAGGAAATAATATGAGAGAAAAATCAGGAAAAGCCCTGCAGGATATTTATTTTGCGGGGGGATGCTTCTGGGGGACCGAGAAGTATTTCAAGTTGATAGAGGGAGTAGTGGAGGAACCCGTTACCGCACGGGTGTCTATTACGTTGACCCCGACGGCTACTGTCACTTGAGTCAGGCCCTCTTTGATTACGCACGGAATTCCGCAAAAAATTGTTAACTTTGGAAAATTATGGTATATCAAATTAGTCTTGTTCTTGTATTTGTACTGATGCCGGCCCTGGTCCTGCTGCTGTGCAGGAAGGTAAAGTGGATTGGCAAATTGGGTCCCATTCTCACTCTTTACATTCTTGGAGTGATAATAGGCAACCTGGGCAACATTTTCGGATTCGAGATGCCCGAGTCAAGCGCCTCAGTCCAGAAGATTCTCAGTGGCGTCACAATACCATTCGCCATCCCGTTGATGCTTTTGGGCTGCACTTTCAACAAGAAAGACATACATAAATACTTCCTGGTGCTTCTTACCGGACTTGTCGCTGTTATTTTTGCAATCATCGGTGGTTTCTTCATATTCAGACATTCCATAGACTCCAGCGCAATGTCTGTTGACGGTGCCGCCAGGATAGGCGGACTTCTGACAGGATCCTACACGGGCGGAACAGTCAATATGGCCTCACTGAAGACAATGCTCGGCGTGTCTGACAGCACATATCTGCTTCTGAACAGTTACGACATGGCAATAGGATTCATATTCCTTATATTCCTGATGTCCGTGGGCATCAAGCTGTCCCGCAGATTCATAGGCACCAACAAGTCATTCTTCTCCAAGCTTGCCGACAGAATCATTGATTCGGAGGAAGTCGTAAAGGAGAAGATAGTAATCAGAATCCGCCAGGACAAGGTCAAATTGAAAATCAAACTTAAGGAGAAACTTCCTGAAAACATAATTGCCAACTTGAATCTGGACACTCCGGATGAGGAGAATGATGATGAGCAGAATCCATACAAGGGCCTGGGCACAAAGCACGGACTGAAGGTTCTAGGCATTCTCGTTGCAGTTTCTGTTGTCATATGCGGACTGTCATTCCTTATACAGTTACCGTTCAGCAAGGACGGGAAGCTGAACATGACCATATTCATCCTCGCCCTCACGACCATAAGCATCGGTGCATCTTTTGTTCCAAAACTCAGAAGTCTCCCTTACAGCTATGACGTAGGAATGTACGGAATATACATATTCAGTATCGTTGTTGCTTCTATGGCGGATGTCCGCAACTTCGACTTCTCCGGAGGTCTCGGAGCACTCGGTTACCTCGCTTTCATCGTGTTTGTTTCACTTCTGATCCAGGCAGTTCTCTCCAGGATGCTGCATCTGGACGCCGACACCGCGGTCATAGGGTCGGTGGCGCTGATTTGCTCTCCTCCCTTTGTGCCGATGATATCCGCGGCGATGCGTAACAGACGCGTTCTTGCCGCCGGACTCGCCATAGGCATTGTAGGGTATGCGGTGGGAACATACCTCGGCTACGGCATATTCCGCCTGCTGTCTCTATTCTAGATCTCTGTTGATCAAATCCGTTCAGCCCCTGGTCGCGAACTCCCTGTAGGTTCTGACCGTCATTGACTCGTCGCAGGCGGCGATGGTCGTGATGGAGAACTTCCTGCCTGAAGGATCGACGTCGAGCACGATATGGGAACCCTCGTAGCAGGAAGGGTCAACAACCCGCTGCCACTCCTGACCATCGTCTTCCGCGCGACGCTCGGGGGGATATATGCCGGCGTAAAGGACTCTGTCGCCTTCGTATGAGCTGCGGTCGTCAATGTGGCTGAGAGTGTCGGGAAGATTATGGAGCTGGTCCCACACGCAGCTGACGTAAACCTGGGGAGAAAGGGCCTTCACCAGTCCGGGATACATCGAGTGATGTCCGTGGTGGTTGATTTTGGCAACGTCCACAGGCTCACACACCTCACCGAGCAGGTCTTCAATCTCAACCCTGCTTCCGTCTGCAAGCTTGAGAGAATCCGAAAAGTCTCCTGCAGTGAAGAATCGGAACGGGCCGTAACTTGCCACGAACCCGAGGCTCATCGCATTTTCATTTATGTAATCGGGATGCTCGCGATTGATGTACTCTTCGTACAGGTCACGGACTGTACCGTCAGGTTCGGCTATTCGGCCGTTGCCGCAGATGTTACGGATGCTGAATCCAGGGTAGGACGCCGCATCGCGGAGCATCCTGATCTGGTCCACGGCCCCCACTTCAAACTTCTCCACCTTCAGTCCGCACTCTTTCTGCATACGTTTGTAGAACCTGCGGATATGAGCCGGCGATGACGAGTCGAAATCATCTGGAAGGGGAAGAGGATCTCCCGTCGCGGGATAGCAACGGTCAAACGCTTTGCCGAACCGGAGGGTCTGAGCCGCCTGCGAGAACCCGCTGAAGCGGTAAGGCTCACCTTCCCACATCTCTTCGCCTGCAAAGAATTCGTCGTTCCCTGCATGATCGGAATGGTAGTGGGAAATCATCATATAGTCCACTTCCCTGCCCTGAGGATTTACCCTCTCCACATAACGGGCCACCCACTCCCCGGAATGCTTTGCGGAATGAGGCAGCACGGGAACAGCGAGTTTGCCGCGTCCGATGGCATTGTGGTCTCCGCAATCGAGAAGCATGGTGGTGCCGTCGGGGAAAATATAGAAGGCCGACTCACCTACACCGGTATAGATGAAGTGAATCTGAAAATGCCCTTTCCTCCAGCCGGTCCATTTCTGTCCGGGGATCTGTACTTCCTTTTCCGTTCCGGCCGGCCCTGCGCATCCCTGAACACCGCCCACTGCAAGCGCTCCCGCCGATGCAATGGAAGCCTTTATGAAATTTCTTCTATCCATATTGACAAAGATTTACATTCGCTTTTATTCATCTACGAAAACGTGCTTGACGGCATCCAGATAACCGTAACCGTTGATGTTGTCCGGCATCAGATAGCTGGTTTCCGTCCATTCGTTCCAGCTGTTGATTGTAATCAGAGGCGCCTGATCCGGATGGCGGTCGGCATAAGCCTTTGCCTTGCGGAGCGCAGCCTCGAAGTTCTCTGGCGTGTTGTTCTTCACCACGGCGCTCTCTGCCGTACGGGGGCTGTTGTCCCATCCTATGCTGACATGGGGATAATAAGGGAAATCATAGGTATTCTCTATCCACTGCCACTCTTTCTCCGCATCTGCTACAATTTCGTTGTAATCCCTGTCCATGTCCAGGAAATGGGCGAACTGGTAATGCGTACCGCTGGTGAAACCGAGCCTGTGGACGAATTCGTTGGAAGGTATCTCCTCCTTGGAGCCGTCTATTCCGCTGTAGTTGAGGTTTATGCTCCACATCGTAATCTGGAGCTCCAGGCCGGGAAATCCCGCCTTTACAGTCTCTTCCTTGAACCATTTCAGAGCATCGACAGCCTGTTCGAGGCCTCCCAGTCCGGCAACGAGCCGGGGTATGTCATATATCATGAATACCGGCTTCCCGTCTATTTTATAGTATTCAGGCAATCCGAAGTACTTTTCAATATTTCTCCTGCATATCTTCTCGAACTCTTCCCTGTTGACCTTTCCCTGCCAGATGACATTGTTGCCTATGCCTTTCAGTCCGGGGGACCAGACATTGATCAGAGCATCGTGGTTGGCCCACATCAGGTAGAATTTCATTTTGCTGCGGTTGCCTGCCTGCAGGAAGCCGTTGTCAAGAGTCGTTTCCATAAAAGGACGGCCGTCAAACCAGTACCAGTCAAAGATGAACACGTTCACTCCGTGCGATGTCGCCTGCTCAATCTCCATTTCCATAACTGAGGGGTCGGCTTCGTTGACATAACCCCAGAGCGGTTTGCGGTCCCAGTAGTGGCCGGGGTTGCGTTTCTGCATCGTGAATACGGTCTCCCACTCGCCCATACCTCCCTGCCAGAGGGGGAGAAGTCTGGGGTCATCGTATACGTATGCGGGATAAAGGAATGCCGCAACGTCATATTTCTGCTTTTTCTGACGGCTCAGGGCCGGAGCAACGCACACCAGAAGTGTGAAAATGATTATAAGTGCCTTTTTCATATCGTAATTGACAATCAATTCCAAAATTAACAAAATTCTGAATCTGTTTCAATAAGAAGCAGTTTTGAAATGGTTCCAAATCCAAATCAAAAGAGTATCTTTGCCCTGTGGCCGGAACGGAAATCGGAGGCCGTCACACTTCACCTTGCAATATTCCATCAAATGTTCTCCAGAATGAATAAGAAACTGTTTCTGCTATCCGCACTCATTGCCGTAGGATATTCCTGCGGAAACAATACTGTACCCGACAACAATAACACAGTCCTCGTAGAGGCGGATGACAGTCCCGAAGAGATTATTGCCAAAGCCGTCGCCACCAGACCCTCAGCGCGTCAGCTCGAAGCAATGGACGATGAATTCATAGCTTTTGCCTGCATAGGGCCGAACACCTTTACCGGACGTGAATGGGGAACAGGTACCGAAGACCCCAAAGTGTTCGACCTCAAGACTCTCGACACCGACCAGTGGTGCCGTGTGATGAAAGATGCCGGAATGACCAAGGTCGTCATAACCGTGAAACATCATGACGGATTCGTGATATTCCGCAGCCGATATACCACGCACGGCATAATGTCCTGTGACTTCGAGAACGGTCAAGGCGACATACTGCGCTCGCTCAGCGAATCCTGTGCAAAGTATGGTCTGAAACTGGGCGTATACCTCTCGCCCGCCGACCTTTTCCAGATGGAGGGCGACGGTCTGTACGGCAACGGAAGCCCGATTACGATGCGGACCATCCCCAAACAGGTTGAAGGACGGCCCTTCGCCGATACCAGAACATTCCGCTTCGAATGCGACGACTACAACGAATATTTCATGAGCCAGCTCTTCGAACTTCTCACAGAATACGGTCCCATCCATGAGGTTTGGTTTGACGGCGCGCATCCCAGACGCAAGGGCAACCAGCAATACAACTACCCTGCATGGAGCGAGCTCATCCGTGCCCTGGCCCCGGATGCTGTCATGTTCGGCCTCAAGGACATACGCTGGTGCGGCAACGAGAGCGGAGACACACGGGAATCCGAATGGAACGTCATTCCTTATGCGGGAGAAAACCCCGACAACATGAACTGTATTGTTAATCTGATGGATCCGAGACTCGGCGACAGAGATATAATCCTGAACTGCGGCAGACCGTTCTGGCTGCATTACGAGCCGTCAGAGACAGACACTTCCATCCGCGGCGGATGGTTCTGGCGCAACGATGACGAGCAACCGGTGCGCTCGGCCGATGACGTATTCGACATTTACGAGCGTTCAGTCGGAGGAAACTCGATACTCATTCTGAATCTTCCTCCCACCAGGGACGGGGTGCTGGGCGAGCGGGACGTAGAGACGATGGAGGAGGTAGGACGCAGAATCCGTGAGACTTACGGAACAAGCCTGTGCAGGCGCAGTCTGAAAAAACCGGTCGAGGTGGGAGATGGCGTGGAGATGAAGCTCAAGGGGCAGTGCAAGGTCAACCGGGCCGTCATCTGCGAGCCGATAGGATTTACCGGAGAGAGGATTGAGAAGCTTGCCGTTGACGCAAGGATTGACGGACAATGGCAGGAAGTCGCCACCTGCGGGAACGTAGGTCACAAGAGAATCGTGCGTTTCGCGACCGTCACCGCCGACCGCATAAGGGTTCGCGTGCTTGAATCGCGTGCCGATGCCGTTATCAGCGTCCTGAGTGCACATTATTACCCCGAAAAGCCATTCAGCCTCACATCGACCTATAGCAAAGACGGTTATGTTACAATTATTCCTGATGCCCGGAGCATAGCATGGCAGCGTAACGACAGGAACTCATCCGCGAACCTCAACCCCAGTGCCAGGATATATTACACTCTCGACGGCACCGAGCCTGATGAAAACTCCACACCTTTCACGGAGCCTTTCAAGTTCCAGAATGGCACACTGAAGGCAGTATGCATCATCAACGGGCAGAGAGGAGAAGTGTACAAAACCAGAATCGGTTATGACAGAAGCGCCTGGAAGACAACTGTCAACCCTTTGGACACCGTCATTGACTGCGGTGAAACAATTACGATTTCCGGGTTCTACTTCTGCCCCAACAAGGATAATTTCCACGGTGACTATGTGAGCCGCGCCACAATGAGCGTAAGCACGGACGGAAAGAAGTGGACCAAGGTCGCAGACTGCGAGTTCGACAACATAATCAATGACCCTTCACGCCGTCTTGTCAGCATTCCCGAAAGCGTTAACGCGCGCTATATCCGGATGAATGTGCAACAGCTCGTCGGTGACGGAGACGGATTCCAGAGCATAAACAGCGCAATCGAAGCTTTCTGATCCGAATCCGGCAGGGATGAATATCTGATTCTCAATTGCCGTTAAATCCAACCTCTTCCCGGATGCGGCTGATGTCGACATCCTGGACCGGATTGCGTCCGGCAAGGGAGGCGGCAAGCCCGCAAACCTGACCAAGTTCCAGAAATACGGGTTCCATCCTGATGGAGCCGTATGCGATATGGCTCGAAGAAACGCAGACGGGCACGAGGAGGTTGGTGCACTCTTCCCTTCTGGGAACCAGGCTCCTGTATGAGACAGGATAAGGCCTGCCCACACCTTTTTCAACATCACCCTCGTTCTTGACCATCACCTTTCCGTCTTTCACAACCAATATTCGCTCGCAATTGTGGGAATCCATGGAATAGGCGGCATAGCCTATGCCGTCCTCCACAACAGTCCTGCCGTCGCAGTCGGCCTGCGTGGCAACGTAGTCGCTTATCATGCGTCGGGCCTCGCGGACATAAATCTGATGCGTCCATCCTCCTGTGGCCGGGTATTCATCCTTTGCCCATCCCCATTCACGGACAAAGTCCTGAAGGACCTTCGGAACCCGGGGGTCACTCACATAGAACCACATAAGGCCCAGCGTATAGCTCTTGTGGGCGGCAATTATCTCTTTTCTGCGCTCCCATGAGGCTTCCGGATAATCGTGGTTCATCCCTATCATATCCGTAGAGAAAGCCCCCCTGTTGTTTACATCCGTCTTGTTTCCCGGCATCAGGGACCAGATGAAATAGTTGTTTATCTGCGGATCCGGATCGGACTCGAAGACGCGTACGAGCAATTCATAGACGGACGGATCGTAATCATCCGGTTTGGTGAATGGAATCTGGTTATCCTTGTCATGTGACAGGCAGAGGCGGAAATTGTATGCCTGGATATAATCGTCACCGGCTCCTTCCTCCTTCAATTTCCAGTCCCGGATTCCCCACAGAAGGCCGCTGTCCGGATTGCCTTTCTCTACATACGGGTCCACTCCATCCTTGAACTGGTGGTATTCGGATATGTGAGAGCCATTCCATTCCTCTCCGTAGATGGAGGAGGCTTCTCTCCCGACATGATAACTTACCCCGGCCATTGCCAGAAGGTCCCCTTCGTAGCTTGCATCTATGAACGAAGACGCCTTTATTGTTCTTGACATGCCCCCTTCCCCGTCCGTGCAGGTGATGGACACTATTCTTGTCCCTTTCTTGCGGACGGAGGAAAGATAATATCCCCTGTAGATTGAGATATCCGGATTGTCAACATAAGAGTCCAATATGGCCTGTGCCGCCGACGGTTCGAATGTCCACTGCTCCTCAACGCCATAGTGCCTTCCGAGGTCGCGGTAGAACTGTCGCGCCATTCCTATGACAGCCTGCTTGTTGCCTATGTCGGTAGCTCCCAGGCCTCCCGTGGTCATACCGCCGAGGACAGTATCAGGGCAGATGATGATGACCCTGCATCCGTTCTGTGCGGCGCTTTTTGCCGCTGTCACGGCAGCGGACGTACCGCCATAAATGCATACATCTGTCTTATATGTCCCGACACCGCTGCAGGAGACGGCAAGTAACAGGAACAGCAATTTCAACGGATTCTTCATTTCTCTTCGGAATATTTGTTGAACAGAACGGCGATTCCTGCTTCCCCGGCAGTTCCTTTGTGGACTATCACCCTGTATTTCAAACTGATGACATCCCCCTTGCTGAATTTGGTGGAGTTGCCGTCATCCGGCCACCACAAAGGAGTTGGAGAGATGAATCCGTAATTTCTGGTAAACCATTTTGAAGGATACCGGGCATTGGAAGGATGCTGCATTATTGCTATGCCTTCCACTCCGGAGCGACCTCTGCTGCCATAGCAGTCAATCCACGGTGACGGGACTCCGAAAGTTCCTTCCTCCCCTTCCGCGCCTTCGGAATTGATCATCACACCGCCCTCCCTGACAGACAGGCCCTCGTCTATGCGGGCGCTGAAAAGGGAATGATTGGTCTTCAGAACCGTTACATCCGTGAGCATCTCCACCTCTATGTTGAAATCTATCTGAAAATAGTCTTCAGATGGCGCACTTATGGTAATTATGCGCCTGTCCCTGACAGGAGATACCGCATCAGGCCTCTTCCATATGCATTCATCCTCAATTACGGCCCTGCTTCCGCCGGATTCAAGCACCCTCGCACCGATTGACACAATCCTTCCTCTGTCAAGGCCCTCCTGCCAGTAGTTCCCACCGTTCACAAGATCGCATCCGAACCACAGTGACGTATGGTGCGGGTACAGGGAATTGCGCATGGAAGTAACGCTGCCGCCGGAAGCCGGTCCGTTGACAGGGAAGAAATAAGGGTATTTCTCATCATCTTCGAAGCGGTAGCTCGTAAAGAACCCTCCATCTATGGTGACGTCTATGTGACTGCCGACCTTTTCCGCAACCACATTGCGTTCCTGTGCCGATGACCGGATGGACACTATGGCAACAAGCAGGAAAATACAGAATGACAATCTTTTCATATGCGGTTTATGATAAACTTATAGCTTCCTTTCTTCTGAAGTTTGCGGGCTGTCAGCTTTACTCTGAAGATTTCATTCCCCCAGACCCTGGAAAGATTTCCGTCATCAATTGCTATGGACTCTTTTTCAACCGTAAAGCCTGATGCGTCATACTTAAGGCATAGATTACGGTCCCGCACGGAGATTCTTACAATTCCGGGGGTTGAAATGTCAACATCCCCCCAGGTGAGGAAATCAACCTGATTGGGAGCCTTTGCCTCAGCAAGGTCAAAACTGTCCGAGATGATGAGAGAGCCGCCCTGCTGGGTATAGGAACGCACCCAGCTCCTGACAGCGGCCTCCTCCGGATATGCCCCGGCGATATCGGCGGAGAAGCTGTTGCGGCCGGACTTCACATTGGAAGCCCTGAATTCCTTACCGTTCCTCTGTGCAGTTCCGTTTATGAGGGGAAGATTATGATAATCGGTCTGCATTGTCCAGATATCGTACCGGCTTTCAGAGAATGTCTTTGCCGTATATGTTCCTACACCGGCATCTATGAATACCGGAAGTGAATCGGCATACAGGATAAAAGAGCCCACATCGTTGTGATTGTGGCTCTCGTCGTTGTATCCGGCCTTTGCCGCAAGGAAGAGACCCTTGTCTCCTCTGGAATAATGGAACTGGGTTTCCGGATACCATACATAATCCTTCGCTTCATATACGCCGGAGGCGCCGTTCAGTTCGTCATAAACAGACAGAGCTTCAAGAAAACCGAAGATGTTCGTGTTGGGGAACGGTTTGGAAGGATGCTCCTTCTGCACCTTGGCCGCATAGCCCATCATGGTCCCGCTGCCCATTGCCTTTCCGAAGCGGTAGATGAGGTTCAGGTCGTCTGCGCCTCCGCGTGCCGATGCATCCGCGAAATTGACCACCCAGCCGTCACCTACGTAGGAATTGACAATGTACTCGCCCATCCCGCGTATCTGGTCCACACCAAAGAGGTCTATCGATCCCCCGGTTGCGAGATATATTGCAGAGAGATATTGATATGTCATTCCCGCACTGTGTCCCCAATAGGAGGGTCCTTCCTCTATTCCTCCATCGCCCTGTATGCGGTTGAGATACTGGTCAACGGACCACATGGACTTCCAGACCCCGCGGGCAAGGCGCCCCAAATCCTCTTCAATGAGCATGAAGCAGAGCAGAGCGTTGGTGTTGCACCATGGATTCCAGTTGTTGAGCACATATCCGGGATCGAAGCCCATCCACCAGTATTCAGTCTCGCAGAGATACGGGTTCAGTTCCCTGCAGGTTATCTCCTCCTTGAGCCTGCGGCTGATTTCGGGATGAATCCTGTCGAACTCGTCATGCAGGAAGTAATATATCCAGGAAAACATCTGTGATACATTTCCCTGAACGAGCTCCAGAGTAGTGTCGCCCTTCCATGGCAGCGGTCTGTGGTCCGGACCGAGACTTTGGATATGTGCAGACAGGGCCCAGGATGTCATTTCGCAGGTATGGATCACGCCGTCCACAATCTGTGGTATGAAGCGGCCGCGACCTTCGGCCAGTTCAGCGGCAAAAAGGCAGGCGATTGCATTGTTGTTCCTGTCGAACGGAGACTCCATCACAGTCCTGTTTCCGGATTTTTCATATTCCAGGTATGAACTCATCCTGACAACCTTCCACTCATAGTCCAGATATTTCTCGCCGGCGGCGATTACGGACGCTTTGTTGCAGCCCATGAGGGCGTCCCATCCCGCCCTGTCAGAATAATCCGGATAAGGAACCCAGGCCTGGTTCTGTACAAGGCACTCCCTCAACTGGTCAAATCCCATAACACCGGTCACATAGTTTCTTTCTGCCGCCGAAGCACTGAAACCGCCCGCCAGCACCATCAGGACAATAAATGCTGTAATAATTTTTTTCATATATATTGTATTCGGGCCGGAAAAATACTCCGAACCCCCATTTACTCAATGACAGGTATTCCAAGCAGGCGGCAGGAGAGGGCAAGCGCCATACGGCGATGCCCGTCGGTATTCGGATGGAGCATATCCTTCCCACTGTCTCTGAAATAAACGGAATATGCCTGGTCCAAAGGGTAAAGACCGCAATCGGCATTCAGGTCAATTACGGGTACAGACCAGATATTGCCCGCCTGCTTTATGCACTCCACATACGCATCTATGAACTCACCTGCCTCGTTGGCATAAGATTCGTCCGGCTGCTCGTTATCTTCGCCGAATTTTGCATATGCACGGTGAACAGGCGTGACGAGGATAATCTGCTTGGTGGGGAATTCGTGCTTGAGGTAGCTCAGCACGGTATTGATACGTCCGCAGAATGTATCGGAGTCAAAAGAGTGTGTACGATGCAGAAGCGTTTTCATTTCACCGTTCCTGCTCACCTCACGGGTATCGGTGTCAAACCAGCGGCCTATCGGAACGGAAGAGTTGAAATCATTTGTGCCGGCAAAGACCATAATGGCATCAAAAGACTGTCCCTGCTCCTCCAGCAATTTCTCCGCCTGTCCTTTGACTTGGCTCATCTGGTGACCGTTTATACCGTATACGAGAGGCTTTATCCCCATCATGTCGACCATTATGTTCCAATACGTGTCATTCGTCCTTCCAAGCTGGTCCGCATCGGTTATCGAATCGCCGAGGTAAGCTATGGTACGGCCGTTCCACTGCGACCGGACGGACTGCGCCGTCATTGATACGCAAACGGCAAGGGTCACAAAAAAAACGGCTGCTCTTTTCATATCGGATAAGAATATAAATCAAAGTACTATGACGCGAAGTTAAACAAAATAGTTCAAGAATGATTAACTTTACAACGGATATATGCTGCATATATGAGATACAGATTACACCTTTCCTTCCTGTTGGCAATAATTCTGACTGCATGGTATGCCATACCGTCTTCGGGTCAGTCCAATCCGTCCGCTCACCATCTCCGCCCCGACTGCAGGACAGCCGGACACAGCCCATACAGGGGAACACCCAATTTCGGGAAAAGCATCGCGGTCTTCGGAGGATCACTGTCCGTGAACGACGAGTCAGATGCCGCAAAGCAGATGTGGGCGGACCTGCTGGACGCAGAGATAACCACCTATGGAGCAGGAGGTGCCGGATTCTCGTTGGAGCAGGGTTATTCCATCCAGCATCAGGTAGACACAGCCGGCCTGCATGACATCTACATACTGTGGGCATCAACAAATGATTTCACGAACTGCAGGGATGTGGGAACCTGGAAAGACTACACGGCATATGACGGATACGATGAGAGCAGACTTGCAAGCCAGTGCGGAGGGATAAACTACTGCATCCGGAAAATATTGGAAAAGAACCCGGAGGCAACCATCTTCTTTTTCACGTCATTGCGCTTTTTCAGCTCGGAATCCGGACATAATCCATTCTCCGAACAGGCGAACGGCGCCGGTTTCACTTTCGCGGACTACATAGAAGGTCAGAAAGCATGCTGCGCCAACTATGGAATCCCCGTACTCGACCAATTCAGCCTGCAGGGAATCAATGAATTCAACTTTGAGAAATACTACATGGAGGACCATCTTCACATGAACAGGGAGGGGTACCTTAGAATAGCACCGGCCCAAGTATCATTCATAGCATCACATTAATATGAACCTTTTCGAACTTTTCAGGAATATCAAGCCTTTTGTAAGACCATACAGAAAGCTGGTTGTCCTTACCTTGATTCTGACATTGATCGGTTCTTTCATCGCCCAGATCAATGCAGTTGTACTGGACCGGACGGTAGATGCCGTGAACGCCCTGGTAGGGGCGGCCGACTTCTCCTGGGCAAAGGCGGCCCGTATTCTCACAATAATAAGCGTAGTGCTTCTCTCCAAGGAAATCCTTTCCGCCTTCGTCAATTTTGCGCAGAACTATTTCGGAGAGAGGATGAGAATCTTCGTGAGCAAGGATATGAGCCAGGCCATCATAGAGAAGATACTGACGTTCAGGATGGCCTTTTTCTCACGTCAGGAAAACGCAACCGGCCAGTTGCAGACAAGGATAGACCAGGGTGTAAGCAGCCTGAGCCGCACGGTGCAGAATTTTTTCATCGACCTCCTGCCTCTTTTCACAAGTGCAGTTCTGGCGCTCATACTTATGTTCGCGGCCAATGTATGGGTGGGGCTTACAGCTCTGTTCATTGTACCCGTTTACTTCTGGATAACGGTAAGGCAGGCCCGCAAACTCAAGGGATGGCGCCGCAACATGCGCACATACCGCGAGCAGAAGAGCCACGGGGTGATGAACATCATAGAAAGCATAAACGTCATAAAGAGTTTCAACCGCGAAAAAATAGAGAGCGGGAAACAGTGGGACCTGCAGACCAAATTCACAGACAACCAGATGGCCGTCCGGAAAACATCGTTCTACTATGATGCGGTGAAGAGTTTCGTAAGGCAGGTGGGCACCGTTCTGATAATCATTCTCACAGCATATCTGGTCCTCAGCGGATATCCCGGTATGACCATAGGGAAAATAATGTACCATGTGATGCTGTTCGCCAACGTCACGGCACCCATCACCCAGCTGCAGCGCATATTCGACGACATGAACGACGCGCTCATCTATGCCGAAGGATTCTTTGACATCCTCAACTCCGATGAGGACAGGGAACCCAGCGGAACATACCGTCCCGAAAAAATACAGGGCAACTTCGAAATTTCCGGCGTCGACTTCACATACCCCAATGGAAACAAGGCTCTCCACAACATCAACATGAAGATCGAGAGCGGAAGAATCACCGCCCTTGTAGGCCTTTCAGGTGCCGGAAAGTCCACGGTTGTGAACCTGCTGGACAAATTCTACGTTCCCGACTGCGGCACCATCAAGCTGGATGGTGTTGATCTCAGGGATTACGACACGAGTTTCCTGCGCGACAACATAGGTCTTGTCCTCCAGAAGAACCACATCTTTGACGGTACCATAGAGGAGAACATCAGGTACGGACTTCCGGAAGCCACCATGGAACAGGTGGAGGAGGCCGCAAGGAAGGCAAGCATTTATGATCAGATCGCTGCGCTTCCGAAGGGATTCCAGTCGCAGGCGACGGAACTGTCCGGCGGACAGCAGCAGCGCATAGCCATTGCAAGAATGTTTCTGAAGAACCCGCCCATAATATTCCTTGACGAACCTACGGCATCGCTCGACGCCATTGCGACTGAACAGATAAAATCAAGCATAGATGAAATCAAGCGCGGACGCACGGTAATCATAATCTCCCATTCAATTTCACAGATTATAGACAGCGATGTCATTTACGCGCTTAAGGCAGGACGTGTGGAACAGAGCGGAAACCCCGATGAAGTTTACCGCCAGGGTGGTGTGTACAAAGAAATCGTGGATGCCTCCGCACGTTCACTCAATATTGAAAAACTGGCCCAGACCCTCGATCAGGACGGAGACGGCATATTATTCGACAAGCAATGAAAAAATCACTTCTCACATCACTTTTTGCCTTCCTGGGCATTATTGTATGCAGCGCGGTTCCGGAGCGCAAGGACATAATGGACAGAACTTACATCACTCCGGTAAGGATCGTATGGACCGCCGGAGATGTTGAAGAGCCCGGAATCCTTCTTAAGGAAGGAACAGGCCAGAGCGACGTTGCCGGTCTCCCCTGCTGCAACATGCACTACACGAAAGACACCACATCCATCATCCTCGATTATGGCAGGGAACTCCACGGAGGACTCAAGCTGGTCATGGGAGGGTCGGAGCGATATCCGAAGCTCGTCAGGATACGTTTCGGAGAATCCGTTGCAGAAACATGCAGCGAAACCTGCGATACGGAATGGGTTGACAGACATTCCACGAATGACCATGCAATGCGCGACTTCACAATGAAGATTCCGCGCGACGGGTCAATCGAGATAGGCTGCACGGGCTTCCGCTTTGTCCGTATAGACCTTCTGGAAGAGAACACAACCCTCGCCCTCAGGGAGGCGACCGCAATCCTGCGGTTCCGCGACATCCCCTATCAGGGTTCATTCAGATGCAGCGATGAAAGGCTCAACGAAATATGGCAGACGGGAGCCTGGACCACGCACCTCAACATGCAGGAGTACATCTGGGACGGCATAAAGAGAGACAGGCTGATCTGGCTCGGAGACATGCATCCGGAAATGTCCACAGTCTGCGCCGTGTTCGGGTACAATGATGTCATAGACAGGAGCATAGATCTGGCCTGCGGGCAATATCCCATTCCCAAATGGCTGAACGGGATGAGTTCATACTCTATGTGGTATCTCATCATCCATTACGACTGGTACCTTCAGAACGGCAACAGGGAATTCATAGAGAAGCATCATGACTATATCCGTGGCGTTATAGACAACTTCGACAAATATGTTCAGGAGGACGGAAGCGAAGAAATCACCGACTGGCGCTTCCTGGACTGGCCTTCATCGCCCGACGTGACGGGAACGGAAGCCGGCTACAGGGCTCTTCTCTGCCTTGCCCTCGAGGACGGAGCCAAGCTCTGCAAAGTTATCGGAGACAAGGAATATGAGTCCAGGAGCCTTGCCGTACGCGAAAGGATGCTCAAATTGATAAAACCTCACAACGGGCTCAAACAGGCCGCGTCCCTTATGGCCATGGCCGGCCTGATTCCGGCGAAAGAGGCTTGCGACGAGGTCATTTCGAAAGGCGGTCCCAAAGGGTTCTCCACCTTCTACGGCTACTACATGCTTGAAGCATTGGCTATGGCTGGAGAATATCAGACAGCCCTGAACATAATACGGAGTTTCTGGGGAGGCATGCTCGACATGGGAGCCACATCCTTCTGGGAGGACTTCGACCTCGACTGGACAGAAAATGCCTTCAGAATTGACGAAATGCCTGTGGAAGGGAAAAAGGATATTCACGGCGACTTCGGAGCATACTGCTACAAGAGTTTCCGCCACAGTCTCTGCCACGGATGGGCTTCCGGGCCTACACCATGGCTTTCCCATCACGTACTCGGAGTCCGAATTCTTGAACCCGGATGCAGGAAACTCCTGATTGACCCACATCTGGAAGACCTGGAATGGGCGGAAGGATCGTATCCCACGCCCCTGGGGAATGTGTTCATCAGGGTGGAGCGCAGACCTGACGGACGGACAACGGCGGACGTAACCGCCCCAAAAGGTATAAAATTCACTGCCGGAAACGGTGTAACGCTTAAGGTAAAATGAAAAGAACTCTGATATCTATCCTCATCATCGCCATATCCCTGTCCACAAAAGCCGGGGATTACACAAAGTATGTAAATCCGTTTGTTGGCACCGATGCTCACGGACACACTTTCCCTGCGGCAACCCTCCCGTTCGGTATGGTTCAGGCAGGTCCGGATACCAGGATCAACGGCTGGGACGGATGCAGCGGATATCACTACAGCGACTCCGTCATTCTCGGCTTCACGCATACACATCTAAGCGGGGTGGGATGCCTGGACTACGGTGACATCCTGCTCATGCCCGTCACCGACGGAACCGTTGCATCAAAGTTCTCCCACGGGAGGGAGAGCGCAGAGCCGGGGTACTACCAAGTCTGGCTGGAGCACCAGAAAGTGGATGTGAGAATAGCGGCGGGACGCAGAATGGCAATGCACGAATACAGCTACGAGGACGGTTCTGACCGCGCCGTAGTGATTGACCTGCACCACCGCGACAGGCTCCTCGGAGCAACGCTGGAACAGGTCGGGGCCAACGCGGTTCAGGGATGGAGGCAGTCCAGATCGTGGGCAAAGCCCCAGGACGTATATTTTTATGCCGAGTTCTCATCTCCAATATCCAAGCTTGAATACTCCGATTCGGCCTTCGTGCGTCTAAGTTTTGCAAGTGGAAATGATGCCCTTAAAGTCAAGATAGCTTTGTCGGGCGTATCCTGCGGGAACGCCCATGCAAATCTTCTGGCGGAAAAGGATGAATCCGACTGGGACTTCGAGGCGCTGCGCAGGGATGCTCTCAAGGCTTGGAACGGATGGCTTTCCAGAATAGATGTACAATGCACTCCCGAGCAGAAGCGCACCTTCTACACGGCGATGTATCATGCGGCCATACACCCCAGCCTGTACTCGGATGTCAACGGAGAGTACAGAGGGATGGACCGCAGGGTGCATAAGGCGGAAGGGTACGAGCGGTACACGGTGTTCTCGATATGGGATGTATTCCGGGCGGCTTTCCCCCTGTACAACATGATTGCAAGGGATTATATGCCGGATTTCCTCGAATCCATGCTCTCTGTTTACAAGGAAAGCGGGAGGTTGCCGAAATGGGAGCTTGCCGGATGCGAGACGAATACGATGATAGGATTCAACAGCGTCTCCGTCATTGCGGATGCATATGTCAAGGGGACGCTTCCGGAATCACGCATCCGGGAGTACTATGAGGCCATGAAAAACACGGCCGAAAATACGGATGAAAGCCATGCCTTCTTCTGCAAGTACGGGTTCGACCCCGCCGGAGAGGACAGCGAAAGCGTATCCAAGACCTTGGAATTCGCCTATAACGACTGGTGCATTGCGGCCATTGCCGATATCCTTGGAGAAAAGGAAGACTATGCGGAATACATCAGGCGCTCACAATACTGGAAGAACATATTCGACCCTCAAACCGGATTCATGAGGCCGAGGGAGCTGAACCGCTGGGCGCCCGAATTCAATCCGGTAAAGGTATCTTCACACTTCACCGAGGCAAACAGCTGGCAGTACAGTTTCTTTGTACCGCACGACATAGCGGGCCATATGGCAATGTTCGGAGGAAGGGAGGCCTATATATCCAAGCTGGACGAGATGTTCAGCACCAGTCCCGATGGCGTCAGGAATCAGTTGGTTGACGTGGACGGATTTGTCGGGCAATACGCCCACGGTAACGAGCCGAGCCATCACATGGCTTATCTGTACGATTTTGCAGGTCAGCCCTGGAAGACCCAGAAAATCACAAGACAGATCTGCGACGAGTTCTATAACAGCAGGCCGGACGGCCTGTGCGGAAATGAAGACTGCGGTCAGATGTCGGCGTGGTATATAATGAGCGCGCTCGGACTGTACTCCCTTACACCGGGAACTTCAATCATGGCGCTCACCTCCCCTCTCGTGAAGAAGGCTGTCATAAATCTCGGAAACAGCCGTTTCACCATAAGTTCCGACAACCCGGTTAAGACATATGTTTCCTATGCTGAACTGAACGGGAAAAAGATTGACAGAGCGGCAGTGGACTTCAACGAAATCCTCAACGGACGCACCCTGAAGTTCATCATGAGCGGAACACCGACCGGCTTCGGGAAAGACCCCGTAATGGTGACTGGCATTGATAAGGAATACGCATATGATGCATATTTCCCTGAAGATTTCGGAAAAGCGGTCGATGAGGAGAAGAAAACCGATATGGTTGCCTTCCCTCAAACGCAATTCGTGGAGGCCTATTCCGCAGGAGGTGCGGCCGGCATCGTTGACGGCAGACGAGGGAAGCTGAACTGGAGAGCGGGAGGCTGGCAGGGATACAAGCATAGCGATGTGGACGTCATAATCGACCTGCTTGGAAAGAGAACAGTCAGCGGTGTGAGCGCAGGTTTCCTCCAGGATATGGAAAATTACATCTGGATGCCGCGTGACATGGAAGTTTACATATCGGCGGACGGAAAGGATTTCGTTCCTGTGGGCTCCCGCAAGAACAGCGTAGCCATCGATGACCCAAATGTGCAGATTGAAGACTGGAAGGTCACCTTCGAGCCTGTTGAAGCCTCTTTCGTGAGAATCGTCGCACATCATTTCGGCGAAATTCCTTCATGGCACCGTGGATACGGGGACCAGGGATTCACCTTCATCGACGAAATAGACATTTTCTGATATGGACAGGACAAGGAAAATAACATCGGTCACGCTGTGGGGAGCCGTAGCCAACATGCTGCTCTGCATATTCAAGATGGCGGCCGGAATCGTCGGCAGAAGCTCGGCGATGATTGCCGATGCCATCCATTCACTGTCAGACCTGTTCAGCGACGTCATCGTACTGGTCATGGTTCGTATCGCCGCCAAAGGAAGGGATGTCAGCCATGACTACGGGCACGGGAAATTCGAGACCCTGGCCACCGCCATAATCAGTCTCATACTTCTGGTTGTCGGAGGCAGGCTCATGGCAGGTGCGGTCGGCAACATCCACACGGTAGTCAAGGGCGGACAACTTCCCCAACCGGGGAAGATAGCCTTCTGGGCGGCCATCGCATCAATAGCCGTCAAAGAGTTCCTGTACCATTGGACGGCTCACACAGGCAGGGAGGCCGGCAGCGACACCATAATTGCCAATGCATGGCATCACCGCTCGGACGCCCTGTCATCCGTCGGTTCAGCAGCGGGTATAGGCGGCGCCATCCTGTTCGGTGGCAAATGGACTGTCCTGGATCCCATTGTCGGAGGCATCATAAGCATCATCATCATTGTAGTTGCCGTCAGGATGATGATTCCTGCCCTGAACGAACTCACGGAAGCTTCCCTTCCTGAGGAAACGGAAAAGGAAATAAGCGGAATACTGCTTTCCGTAAACGGAATCTCCGACGCACACGCGCTCAAGACAAGGAAAGCGGGGCCCGACATCATAATAGATGTCCATATTGTGGTGGATCCTGAAATGACAGTTGCAAAGGCACACGACCTCACAGACATTGCGGAAACGGCCCTGAAGAAAAAGTTCGGGGAAGGGACGCAGATTTCAATTCACGTAGAACCAGACATAAACTCCAAATAAAATGAAAGCAGGAAAATTATTTGCGCTTGTTGCCGTACTTTTCTGTTCCGGAATGCCCGGAAGGTCAGAAGTTGTGATTGACAGGAACTTTGTCACAGTTACCGATTATGTAAAGGCCGGAACCGGAAAGGACGTCAGCGACGAGATTCAGAAAATCATCGATGACAACCCGAACAGGACTATATGGTTCCCCGACGGGGAATACATAATAGGCAAACCCATACTTACCCCGGCCGATCCGGAAAAGAGTGTTGCCCTGGAGCTGTCCAACTATGCAGTCATACGCGCTTCAAAGGACTGGACCAGCGACGAAGCCATGATTCGGCTGGGTGCCAGTCATCCTGCGAACAACGTCAGGAAAGCCGGCAGCAATTACTATCTGTCCGGAGGAGTGATTGACGGAAACGGAGTGGCTTCGGCCATATCGATTGACGGAGGCAGGGAGACACAGGTGCGCGACTGCTCCATCAAGGGAGCCAGAACAGGCCTGCACATAAAATACGGAGCCAACGGAGGTTCGTCCGACTGTGATATAAGTAACATAAACATAATAGGGAACTATACCCGGGAATCCGTTGGAATCCTGGTGGAGTCGTACGACAACACCTTCACCAACATAAGAATTGGAGGAGTCACCACAGGTGTCCTTCTCAAAGGAGGCGGAAATTATCTCAGAAACATCCATCCCCTGTTTCACAATGCGGCAGAGTATTACCAGGACAGCGTCGGTTTCATAAGCGAATGTGACGACAACTGGTTCGACTTCTGCTACAGTGACCAGTTCGCCACAGGATTCCTGCTCAGCGGATGCCATGACATCCTTCTCAACTGTTTTGTATACTGGTACTCAAAAAGCGGCGAAAGGCATACCGCCATCAGGTCCGACAAGTGTTTCAACGCAAGCGTGTCCAACATCACAGTGGGCATGGGTGAACACAATGCCGTAAAGGAAAACATTGTCCTTGATGTAGCAGAAGACGGAGGAGATGGATTCTTCTCCAATCCTGTCATCCGTACCAAAGAAGTGCTTACAGACGGAAGCTACCTGAAATATATCAGGCCCCAATAATCCATTTGCTTCCCGGAATAAGGGAGACAAGCTTGGATGTCACGGCACAGCAGACGAAAGTGGATACGGCTATAAGCGGGATTGCGGCCCACACGGGAATCAACGGCTGCGCAACACTGCCCCCGATAACAAGCCTCGCGATTGGGGCAAGGAAGAAAAGATGCATCAGGTACATTCCGAATGACAGCTTCGACAAAGTTGTGACAATGGCAGGAGCCTTCTTCCTTTTGATGCAGCTGAACATCAGGAAAGCGCCGAAGGTAGCCAGAACAACATTGGGAGTACAGAATTCCCAGGCCCATTCCAGCATGGGGGTTTCTATCATCTGTCCGGGGACGCCTTTCAACCAGAAGGACCACCCTGTAAACGCCGCTCCAAGAAGGAAAGACACTATTCCAACACTCATCCGCTTTCTGTCACTCCATTCAAGATGAACACGGAGATAATGGGCAAGGACCAGATATCCAAGATATCCGGAACAATACCACAGCGCGGAGAAACCGTTCCAGAAGCATTCGCCCCACAACTCCGGAGTAATGAAACGGTGGATGAAAGGGATGAACGTGGATACAAGGAAAATTCCGAGGAAAACCCTCTCCTCCTTTGCCGATGCCCTTTCAAGCCACGGAGAGACGACGGGAATAATGAGGTACAGACTGATAAGAGGATAAATGAACCACAGATGCCCTGCCATTGAAGGGAAGTTCCAGGGAATCATCTTCAGGTCGTGCAGGGACTGCTCCGGGGTCATGGCTCCCCATGCAAGCGGGAGGAATGTATAGAGCAGCATGAAAATCAGGACCGGAGGGAGTATCCTCATGAATCTGCGTCTGTAAAATCCTGTCATTGTGGTTCCGCTCTTCATCGGGACCAGAAGGAAGGAAGAAAGAATTATGAACAGAGGCACGCAGCTGCGAGCGCAGAACCCGTCATAGAACGCCACCCAGAAACGGTTAGCCTCATTTGCCAGCATTGAAACGTTTCCTGCCAGACCGGAACTGTCGGCGGCATAAAAGTTCTCCGAGGCATGGACAAGCATGACCAGGAAGCATGCAACCACCCTCAGATAGTCAGCGAATATTATTCTTTCTTTTTCCATAATGGAACAAAGATAGGAAAATTACCTAATTTTGCAGCCGGAAGCGGAGTTCTGGGCTTGTCATCCTCCGCGGTATAAATCAAAACATAAAGAGCAATGATAAGGAAGATACACCCTCTGGTTCTGTCAGTCCTGATTCTTTCAGTGGTTTCCATGAACCTTCTGGCCAACAAGGAACTGTTCCGCACAGATTGGATTGCGCTTGACTGCGGATTCATCCTTTCCTGGATTCCCTTTCTCATAATGGATGCAATATGCAAGGCCTTCGGCGGGAAAACGGCCGCCGCAGTGTCACTTCTGGCCATCGGCATCAACCTTGCGGTGTTCGGCATCTTCAAACTTGTATCACTTGCTCCGGGCATGTGGGGAGCTTATTACGATACCGGCAGCGTTGAGGTAAACGATGCCCTCAACCGGACAATAGGAGGCTCCTCATGGATAGTTCTGGCTTCGGCGATGGCCATGTCGGTTTCCTCCGTCACCAATTCAGCCATCAACATATCCGTCTCAAAGCTTCTCAGGAAAGACACTTACGCCACGTTCGCCATACGCAGTTTCGTCTCCACCGTCATTTCACAGTTCATAGACAATTTCATATTCGCAGTAACGGTAAGCGTCACACTGTTCGGGTGGTCAATGAAACAGGCTCTCGTATGTTCCGCCACGGCGGCGCTCTTCGAATTGGCGATGGAAATTATTTTTTCCGGTTTCGGATACAAACTTTCGGAAAAATTGAAGCAATGAACGTATCTTTGCAGCAATAAATTGAATGAAATGTTCCTGGACATACTCATAGATGCAATAAAGAACGCTATTCTGATCAGCGGTCTGGTTGTCATAATGATGATGATGATCGAATCGCTCAACATAGAATCCAAGGGGAGGTTCTTTGCCGGGCTCCGCGGCAGCCGGTTCGGCGGAGTGCTCTTCGGAGCCGTCCTCGGTGCAATTCCGGGTTGCATGGGAGGATTCGCCACCGTATCCCTTTACACCCACAGCATGCTCTCATTCGGAGCGCTGATTGCCATGATGATAGCGTCCTGCGGTGACGAGGCCTTCGTAATGCTGGCCACCATACCGGACAAGGCGCTTTGGATTTTCGGTCTTCTCTTCTGCATAGCCGTCGTTGCCGGAATCATCTGTGACCTTTTCGTAAGGAAAGACGCCGTGATGCATTGCGGCGAGCACTATGATGTCCACGAAGAAGACAGGGAAAAAACCGGAACGGCATCAAGACACTTCGGAGCAAAAAGAATAATAATGTTCACAGGTGTGGCGCTGTTCATCGCCGCGCTTGCAACAGGACAGCTCGAACATGAGCACGGACATTCGGAAGAGATAGCCGGATCCATCAATCTCCTGAGCGAGGAGTGGATGAACATCTTCTTCGCCGCGCTCAGCGTGATAATACTTGCTGTGATTCTCCTCGCCTCCGACCACTTTGTGGAGCGCCATCTGTGGCATCACGTGATAGTCAGGCATCTGCCTGTCATTTTCTGCTGGACATTCGGAGTGCTCCTGTTCATGGGAGTCCTGCTGAATTACTTTGACGTCAGTGCCTGGATAAGTGACAACACCGCTCTTATGATACTTCTGGCCACCGCCATAGGCATCATTCCGGAATCGGGACCCCATCTCATATTCGTGACACTGTACGCATCCGGGATAATCCCCTTCCCCGTCCTCCTCGCAAGCTGCATAAGCCAGGACGGCCATGCCTCTCTCCCGCTGATTGCGGAAAGCAAGACCAGTTTCCTCAAGGCAAAGGCGGTGAACTGCGCCGTTGCTCTTGTTGCAGGGTTCGTGGCTATGTTATTTTGATTTCTTCTCCCTTGCGACCGCCTTGTTGAAACATTCGCGGCAGAGGGGCTCATAGACATCCTTCTCGCCAAGCACCACAAGATCGGTGCTCTTGCTGAGTCTGTGGGAATGATTTGCCAGGTTTCCGCACTTCACACATATGGCGTGAACCTTCTGGACATCTTCAGCGATGGCCATAAGCTTGGGCATGGGTCCGAACGGTTTGCCCGTGTAGTCCATGTCAAGCCCTGCAGCGATAATCCTTATGCCCCTGTTTGCAAGGAACTGGACAACCTCCACAATGGAATCATCAAAGAACTGCGCCTCATCGATTCCTATCACCTTTATTCCGGCATCCACCGTAAGCATCTCCGCGGGAGAGGAAATCGGCTGGGACTTCACACTCTTGCCGTCATGGGATACAACTTCCACGTCCGAATAGCGGTTGTCGACCACAGGCTTGAAGATGGCAATCTTCTGATTGGCGAACTGGGCCCTGTGGAGACGGCGGATGAGTTCTTCTGTCTTTCCCGAGAACATCGAGCCGCATATGACCTCGATGCTGCCTGTCTTTCTGTTGTTTTCTGAGAACATTCTTTGTAGATTTGCAGTTGTCGTATGCAAATATAATGAAATATTGCGGGAAACTGTACATTGTTCCGACACCTGTCGGAAATCTTGAAGACATGACTTTCAGGGCCGTCAGGACCCTGAAGGAATCAGACATCATCCTTGCAGAGGACACACGCACGAGTTCAGTCCTCCTGAGCAGATACGACATACACGGCACACTTATGTCGCACCACAAGTTCAACGAGCACCAGACCGTACAGATGATAAAGGAGAAAATTCTCTCCGGCCTGAACGTATCACTTATAAGTGATGCCGGAACTCCGGGAATATCCGACCCCGGATTCCTGCTTGCACGCACTTGTGCCGCCGAAGGAATAGAAGTGCAGACTCTTCCGGGAGCCACCGCATGCATCCCCGCGGTAGTGTCTTCCGGGCTGCCCTGCGACCGCTTCTGTTTCGAAGGATTCCTTCCCCAGAAGAAAGGACGCCGGACCCAGCTTGAAAACTTAACCAAAGAAACAAGAACTATGATATTCTATGAATCACCGAGACGTCTTGTCAAGACACTCGAACAAATGTCCGCGGCATTCGGACCCGACAGGGAGTGCTCCGTGGCCAGGGAAATCTCAAAGATCCACGAAGAGCATTGCAGGGGAACCCTCGCGGAAGTGCTTGAACATTTCAGGCAGACGGAACCCAAGGGCGAGATTGTCCTTGTAGTAGCCGGTGCGCCACAGGCCGCACGCGGTGAGCATCACAACAAATACAGGAACGGGGAGGGAGACTGCGATGCCGACGGAAAACAGGAAGAAGACAAGTAGCTCGGCCACTTTCAAGACAGGAGCGGTGTCGCTCGCATTTCTTATAATAGGTTACCAGGCCTCCATCTTCATACACAAAGCGGCGGTTCTGCGCATAGAAGCGAACAGGGACCGGCCGGATACAGTTTACGTATATGTCCGGGCAGACAGTTCCGGCTCACAGGAAAGGCGCGATACGTTCCGTGCAGAAGCTCCACACAGCGGAATGGTAAAGGAAGTGCGCAGAAAGACGGCCCGCGTGGAAAGCTTCCGCTTTGATCCCAACACCGCAAGCGCAGAAGAATTCCAAAGGCTGGGATTCAGTGAAAAGCAGGCGCAGGCTCTATGCAACTACCGCGCAAAGGGAGGGAGATTCCGGCGCAAGGAAGACTTCTCAAGAAGCTTTGTGGTTGCAGACTCGGTATATTCAAGACTGGAGCCTTATATATGCATTCCACGGCTGGACATCAATAAGGCCGATTCGGCGGCATTCGACGCCCTGCCGGGAATAGGGCCTTACTTTGCCGGGGAAATGGTGGAATACAGGAGGAAGATAGGGCGGTACTCGACCCCCGAGCAGCTTATGGATATCAGGAATTTCGACAGGGAAAGATATGATGCCCTCAAGGACCTCATTTATTGCGGGGATGATGTTCAAGAATAGAGGCCTGCCAGGTCCCGGAGTCAATGTGGGTATAGATTTCTGTTGTAAGTATGCTTTCGTGACCGAGCATTTCCTGCACTATGCGCAGGTCCGCTCCGTTCTCCAGAAGATGCGTGGCGAAGGAATGCCTGAAAGTATGGGGGGATATCTCCTTGTTGACTCCGGCAAGCATGGCCTGTTTCCTGACCATGTTGAAAACGGATATACGGCTTATCGGCTTGCCGTCCTTGTTGATGAAAGCTGCGTCGGAATATGCCGGAGAAGTCTCCGGACGTACCTCGAGCCAGTTCTCGAACGCTTCCAGGGCAACATCCCCTATAGGAACTATGCGTTCCTTGTCCCCTTTGCCTATGATGCGGACTATCCCTTCATCGGGAAAGACGCTGGAAATGAGAAGTCCGCATGCCTCGGAAACGCGAAGTCCGCAACCGTAGAGCAGCTCAAGAATCGCCCTGTCACGCTTCCCCTGCCACGTCCCCTGATTAACGCTGTCCATTATGGCACCGACTTCGGATACGGAAAGGACGGCCGGGATATAACGCCCGATTTTAGGAGATTCCGCCTTGTCGCACGGATTGTCGGCGCGTCTTCCCTCCAGGACGAGCCAGTCGAAGAAAGACCTGAGGGAACTGAGAATACGTGCCTGCGAGCGTGGAGACACGGTGTCTCCGCAATGCTCCAGGTATGATATTATTTCATCCGGGCCGTCAGAGAGCGGCTTGCCTCCCCACCCGATATATTCGTCCACGTCGGAGGAATACGCCGAAACGGTGTTCGGAGACAGGCGGCGTTCCATTGAAAGGTAATATGCATACTCCTTCATATATACAAATATAAAAAAGATAACTAACTTTGTATTCTATGAAAAAGAACTTGATACTCATTTTATTGATGGCCGTTCTCGGGGTTTCCTCATGCAGTTGTGACAAACGCGAGAAAACCTCATACGAGAATCTCCTCATATATTACGGGTGCGGATACAACAACCTTTCCGGATACCTTGCGGAAGACATCCGTTCAATAACGGAAGGGGCGGTGCCGGATGTCAACTCCGACAACGCGATAGTGGCGTTCTGCCACAATACGGTCCGGAACACCGGCGATTATCAGACAAAGCACGCCCCCTGCCTGATCAAGATCTACAGGAGAAGCGGATATGTCGTCAGGGATACATTGAAGGTCTACCCGGAAAAGAGCGTGGATACTGACCCCGAATTCTTCAACAGCGTCCTTTCCGAAATCAAGAACAGGTATCAGGCAAAGCACTACGGACTCATATTCTCTTCACACGGCAGCGGATGGCTGCCCGAGTCATATTATTACAGTCCCAAGGACAAAACCAAGTCGGACATCCTGAGAAGCATAGGTTCCCAGTATGACATCAGTGCGGCCAACGCCCGCGAGATGGACATACGCAAATTTGCGGAAGCGATTCCCATGCATCTGGACTATATGATTCTGGACTGCTGCCTTATGGGTTGCGTGGAAGTGGCCTACGAAGTTAAGGACAAGTGCTCATACTTTGTGGCATCACCCACGGAAATCCTGACAGACGGTCTGGACTATGTCAACATTCCGGGCCGCCTTCTCAGCTCCAAACCCGACCTTGAGGGAGTATGCCTGGATTACTACAGTCTCTATGAGAAAAGATCCAATCCCTCGGCCACAATTTCCCTGGTGGATTGCAGCATGCTTACGGAACTTTCCCGGATAGCGGCGGATATTATATCAGCCCACCGTGAGGAGATTGAGGCTCTCGACAGGAACCGCATACAATCCTATGCAAGACGTTCAAGGCCATACTTTTATGACTTCAGGCATATTCTGGAGTCATGCGGAGCCACGCAGCAGGAACTCGAACTGCTTGACTCGGCTCTTGAAAAAACCGTGCTGCTGGAAAAGCACACCGAATATTTTCTCAGGGGAGAAAGTGACTATAACATCAAGCTTGACAACTGCAGTGGCATGAGCATGTACCTTCCGGGGGCAAGCTGGACGTATCTCAATGATTATTACAAGACTTTGGCCTGGAACAAACAGGTGAAACTTGTGGAATAAAAAAAAATCAGTATATTTGCGCGCATTTTAAAACCGAACGGTTTTGGTGCAATGGGGTTCGGGCCTGTCCTGAACTGAGTAACACATTTTAATTATAAACAAATGCAACATTTTGAACTTAAAGGCCAGACCCGCAAGGTTGGCAACAAGGCCGTCATCAAGGCATTCCGCAAACAGGGGCTCGTTCCCTGCAATCTCTACGGACTCGGCATCGAGAACGTTCTCTTCACGGTTAGCGCAAAGGAGCTCAAGGCTCTCACAGACACTCCCAAGTCTTTCATCGTAGACCTCGTTCTTGACGGAGAGAAGCGCACGGCCATTCTTCACGAACTGCAGTGGCATCCCGTAACAGACGAATGTCTGCACGTCGATTTCCTCGCAGTTGACGACAAGAAGCCCATCACAATCAAGGTTCCCATCGCCATCACAGGACACGCCAAGGGTGTTCAGCAGGGTGGTAAGTTCTTCCAGTCAGCACGCGAGCTCCGCGTCTGCGCACAGATGAAGAATCTTCCTGACGTAGTGACCGTTGACATCACCACTCTCGGACTCGACAAGAAAATCAAGGCCGGAGACATCAAGGTTGAGAATGCAACTGTCGTAACAGACAAGGATGCCATCATCTGCGGAGTCAAGACCACACGCAACGTATCAGCTGACACTACAGAAGAGGAAGCCGCTTAATCTGTGACTGAACGTGTCTGAAAAAACATATCTTGTCGCGGGTTTGGGCAACGTAGGTGCAGAATACGCGAATACAAGACACAACGTAGGATTTATGATATTGGATGCCTGGGCACAGACATCCAATATCGTTTTTTCCACGGAAAGGTACGGGGATGTCGCCACAATAAGGGATAAGGGTCGTGAATTCGTCCTTTTGAAGCCTTCCACCTATATGAACCTCAGCGGAAACGCAGTAAGGTACTGGATGAACAGGCTGGATATCCCACTGTGCAACCTTATGGTAATATGCGATGACATAAACCTCCCGTTCGGGACTTTGCGGATGCGTAAAAGCGGAAGCGACGGAGGACACAACGGCCTGAAGAACATTTGTGAACTTCTTGAAACAAAAGATTACGCAAGAACCAGATGCGGTGTCGGACACGCTTTCACACAGGGCGGGCAGATAGATTTTGTTCTCGGGGATTTTGACGATGAACAGAAGGCTCAGTTGCAGGGAATATGCGAAAAAACAATAAAAGGCATAAGGACCTGGGCCTTTGCAGGCATAGAAAAAGCCATGACGGAATTAAACCGTAAAACGGAAGTGAGCCAATAACTTGCTGATAATAAGTTTTTTTTGTAAAAAGTTGTTTTTTTGTTATTCTTTGCCTATATTGCGGGCATCAGTGAAAAACCATAATAAATTTTAATATTAGAACCATGAAAACTCTTGTAGAAAAAATCAATGCAAACATCGAAGCTTTCAAAATCAATGCTGAAGCTCAGGTTGTAAAGGGAAACAAAGCTGCAGGCGCACGCGCACGCAAGGCTGCCCTTGAACTTATGAAAGATCTCAAGGAATTCCGCAAGGCTTCCGTAGAGGACTCAAAGAAATAATTTAAAAATTTTCTTCAAGTTCATACAACGTTTATAAAACCTTTTGCATCTATAATGCAGGTTTAGGTTTTAGTACACGTCAAAAGGTCGGTCAGCCGTGAGGTTGCCGGCCTTTAGCAGTTCATGGCGATGCACATTTTCCTGTCTCTGATTCTTTTCTCCCTTAAAGCCATTTTCATCCCTGTACAATTCTCCGATACGGAATTCAAATATGGCACAGGGGATCTGCGTGCCGTTGCTGACCAGAGTTCAGCATATTTTCAGGAGCAGCTGCACGGAGAAGGGGCGGTGGAATTTACAATGACGGAACCGTTCACTCTGCAACACCCGTTCGCATATTACGGGAGGAACAGCCAGACCGTTCATGATGCGAAAATCAACGAAGCAGTCATCGAAGCATGTCATGCGGCAGATAAGGACGTTGATTTCTCCGAGTGCGACTTCATCGTTCTTCTCGCGGCCGGACCAAGTGAAGCGGACGGAGCCGGAGAAGACTGTATATGGCCCCAGCAGTCTTTCCTGCACGAGTATGGAAAGACGATCTCTCTGGACGGCAGGACATTGGACAAATTTGTCGTTATCACTGAAATCAGGATTGATGACAGCGGACAAGCAAGGTTCTGCGGTATCGGTGATTTATGTCACGAAACCGGTCATATACTGGGACTTGCCGACATGTATGATACGGATGACGAGGGCAGCGGAGGTATATGCCGCGGACTTTGGGGAAGAACAGCCCTTATGGATAAGGGGAACCTTAATGACAGAGGATGGACACCACCGGCACTGAATGCCATAGACCACTTCCAATTGGGTACAGGGCAGTGCGATTCCCTTCACACCGGACACTACGAACTGGAGCCGGTTTCGGACAATGGGAAATACCTTGCCTACAGGAGCAAGGCCGGTGAAGAAATATTTCTTTTTGAATGCCGGAAAGAATCCGGACGGGATGCCTTCATAGGCGGAAGCGGTCTTCTTATATATCATCTGGATATGAGAAAGCCGGATTATTCAGCACTCTGGGAAGCAAACAAAGTCAATTGCAATCCGGAACATCCCTGTGCGGCACTCCTGGAAGCAGAGCCGGGGACCGATGATATCGGACATATCTTCTGGCCGGCATACAACGCAAATTACTTCAGCACAGAAAGCGGGAGCCCGTTCACTTTCCGGGACGGGACATTACCGGAACTCGCACTGACCGATATCAGGCTCAACGAAAATGCAAACATTACGTTTAACGTAATAAAACCCCTGAACTTATACAGTATAAGTTGCTTTCAGGATGCAGCCATTGTTTCCTGGGAAGTAAGCGGGATTGAAGAAAAGTCATCGGAGATTTTTCTATACTCCGGAAATAAGGAAATACTTTCAATGGGCACAGGCGGAGAACATTGCGTCACCCTGGAAGATTTGCAACCGCAGACATACTACTCTGTCAGGATAAAGGTTACAGATACGAAAGACCGTAAATTCTCCATCAGAAAGGAATTCCGTACCAAGACCTACCTGCCGGAAGTGAGGCCGTACATATACCTTACAGGAACACGGAGAAATGATGACGGCACCTTTGAAAGCGGAGCAAAACTGCCTTTGAGGGTTTTCAATGCAGTAGGTTCCCTGAAGACCGAATGGTATTTCAATTCAAAGCCGATACAGGCGAGCGCTGAAGGTTACTGGACAGTATCGGAATCCGGGACTCTCAAAGCGGTCATCCATCATCAGGACGGAAGCAGAGAAACGATAATAAAAGAAATCAGCGTAAGATGAAGTCAAGATTGACGCTGCTCCTCGCAGCATTGCTCCTGTTTTCCGGATGTAACGACAATCAGATGATTGAGGCGTTCAGCCTGCGCGACCAGATTCGTCTGGAAGTGGACGGCGTGTGCATGTTCGCATACACTCCGGAAAAATGTCAGCTTTCCTTCAACAGGCAGAACGGCCAGTTCAGGGCGCATACGGACTCCATGTCCGACTATTTCATCATAGAGGACATGTCCGATATCCCCACGGAAGAAGGACAGGAGATTGTCGCCGACATTATCTGGACAACCAGAAACGATATTATGGCCCGCAAAAAAATCACCCTGAAAGTCATAAGGCTTCAGGGTGACAAGGTATGGCTCTGGAGTTCCTACGGCCGCATTGGCGCTGAACTCCGCATTCTGGATTGAATCCTAGTAGGACATTGCAATCTGGATGAAGTCGTCAGCCTTGAGGGCGGCTCCTCCGATGAGACCACCGTCAATGTCGGGCTGTGCAAAGAGTTCCTTTGCATTTGAAGGCTTGCAGGAACCACCGTAAAGAATAGTGGTGTCTTCCGCCACCTGAGCACCGAACTTGTCTGCAAGGACCTTGCGGATGCAGGCATGGATTTCCTCAGCTTGTGCGGATGTGGCGGTCTTGCCGGTTCCGATAGCCCATACAGGCTCATAGGCAACTATGATATTCTTCATGTCTTCAGCCGTGAAATTATAAAGCACGTTCTTGATCTGTGCCGTGCACACGTCGAAATGCTTGCCGGCCTCTCTCTCTTCAAGATTCTCACCTACGCAGAGAATCACACCGAGTCCGGCCTCAAGGGCAAGTTTCGTTTTCTCAACGAGTTTCTCATCTGTCTCACCGTAATACTGACGGCGCTCGGAGTGTCCGAGAATGGTCCACTTGCAACCTGTTGACTTAAGCATGGCAACTGAGATTTCACCTGTGTATGCCCCGCTGGTATGGTCAGCGCAGTTCTGTGCGGAAAGTTCCACACGACCGGTAAGGACTGAACCTACGGATGCAAGATGAGTAAAAGGAGTGGCGACGATAAGACCAATGTTTTCAGGAACAGCCGCGGCTTTCTCACATACAGCCTTTGCAAGTTCTACACCTTCGGGAACTGTTGTATTCATCTTCCAGTTTCCGGCAACGATTTTCTTTCTCATAATGATATAAATGTTTTGATAATTTCAAATGCGGTACAAATTTACTAAATTTGTGGACTATTATAAAACAGAAAATGAAGAATTTTGTAGAAGAACTGAAATGGCGCGGCATGATTCACGACATAATGCCCGGAACGGAAGATGCATTGAAGAAAGGTCCTATGTCAGCCTATGTCGGCATTGACCCTACAGGAGACTCCCTCCATATCGGACATCTTGTCAGCATTATGATACTCAAGCATTTCCAGTCTTGCGGAAACAAGCCTTTCGCACTTGTAGGCGGAGCAACCGGAATGATAGGGGACCCTTCCGGCAAATCCCAGGAACGTAATCTTCTAGACAACGAAACTCTGGAGCACAATGTAAAGTGCATCAAGACACAGTTGTCAAGGTTCCTCGATTTCGATTCCGACGCCCCGAACAAGGCTGTGCTCGTGAACAACTACGACTGGATGAAAGACTACACCTTCATCGACTTCACAAGGGATATCGGCAAGATGATCACAGTCAACTACATGATGGCCAAGGACTCTGTAAAGAAACGCCTGTCTTCGGAATCACGCGAAGGAATGTCATTCACCGAATTCACCTACCAGCTTCTGCAAGGCTACGATTTCGTATATCTGTACGAGAATTACGGCGTCAAACTTCAGCTGGGAGGAGCGGACCAGTGGGGCAACATCACCACCGGTACCGAAATGATACGCCGCCGCAACGGAGGGGAAGCCTATGCCCTCACCTGCCCCCTCATCACCAAGGCCGACGGAGGCAAGTTCGGAAAGACGGAAAAAGGGAACATCTGGCTCGACCCGGAACGCACCAGTCCTTATCAGTTCTATCAGTTCTGGCTCAACGTCAGCGACGAAGACGCGGAAAAATACATAAAAATCTTCACCATGCTCGACCGTGAAACAGTCGAAGGTGCAATAGCGGAGCACAAGACGGATCCCGGACTCAGAACATTGCAGAAACTCCTCGCAAAGGAGGTGACAATAATGGTTCACGGAGAGAAGGAATACGAGAAGGCCGTCAGCGCATCCCGGATTCTGTTCGGCAAATCCACTTCCGAAGATTTGAGAAAACTTGACGAGAAGACTTTCCTTGCCGTGTTTGACGGTGTTCCCACGTTCGAGATAGACAAGAGCAAGCTTCCTCTGGGAATTCTTGATGCTCTGGCAACCGAAACATCAATCTTCCCTTCAAAGGGAGAAGCCAGGAAGATGATTCAGGGAAACGGATTCAGTCTCAACAAAGACAAGGTGAACGACATCGCGTACACCCTTTCAGAAAAAGACATCATTGACGGGAAGTATATTCTCGCACAGAAAGGGAAGAAAGACTACTACATCATAATCGTCAGGTAATGGAAGGAATGTCAACAAGGCAGCTGAAGGTGGCGAGGGAACTGCAGAGGGACCTTGCAGAAATCATACGCAGCAAAGGCATGGCCGTTTTCTGCGGGAGCATGGTCACCGTCAGCGAAGTGAGAATCAGTCCGGACCTGGCTGTTGCAAAGGTTTACGTCAGCATCTTCCCATCCGCAAAAGCGGAGGACGTGATGAAGATTCTTGAGGAAAACAAGAAAACATATCGCGGAGAACTCGGCCGCAAGGTTGCATCCCAACTGAGGATAGTGCCCGAGCTGGACTTCTACCTTGACAGCACTCTCGATTATGCCGAACACATAGAAGAACTTCTCAAAAAATAATTGAAGACAGCACTCTACATTGCCGGAAGGTATCTGTTTGCCAGGAAATCGCATAATGTAATCAACGTGATATCCGCAATCAGCGTGGCCGGCATGGCGCTCGGCACAGCCGCCCTCATACTCATTCTGTCCGTTTACAATGGTTTTGACGGAATAATAAAGGACAATCTCTCCGATCTGGATCCGGACGTCCTGATAAAACCGGCGGCAGGAAAATATATGGAGCCGCTTGACCTGCTCTTCGACATCATAAGGGAGGACCCGAATGTCTACGATGCAAGTCCCGTCCTTGAAGACAATGTTTTCATAGCTTATGGCGACAACCAGGGCATAGCATCAGTCAAAGGAGTCATCGACGGGTATAAAGGCATCGAAAAACTGGCCACACACACAGTTGACGGACAGTTCGCCCTGTTTCACGGAGATGTTCCCATGGCTGCCGTCGGTTCCACTCTTGCATACCGGATGGGTATCAGGCCACGTTTCATAGACCTTATGAAACTGTATTACCCAAGAAGGAACACCAACGTTTCGCTGGCCAATCCCATGTCTTCTCTGGTGACATTCGACATCAAGGCCGGCAGCATATTCAGCATCAGCACAGACACGGATGCGAAACAGATCATTGTTCCGATAGAGGTTATGCAGGAGCTTCTCGGCGACGACGAAATAATCTCAGGGATAGAAGTACGTCTGAAAGCCAACAGTCCCAAAGCCGTAAGAGAATTCATCAAAAGTATATCTCTCGGAAACGAATATCTTCTCCTGGACAGATACAGGCAGCACCCTTCCCTCTATAAAATGATGAAATATGAGAAATTCGCCATCTTCCTGATTCTCATTTTCGTCGTCATAATCGTAGCCTTCAATATCTTCGGTTCCCTGTCCATGCTGATCATAGAGAAAGAGGAGGACATCGCCACACTCAAAGCAACCGGGGCGGATGACAGGTTCATACGGAGGGTCTTCGTGGCGGAAGGGTGGATGGTTTCTCTTCTGGGATTGGCAATAGGACTGGTGGCCGGCACGGCTCTGGCAGTACTGCAGCAGAAAACCGGCATCGTCAAGCTGCCCGGAAACTACCTGATTGACGCTTATCCCGTCATTCTCCAGTGGTCTGACGTTCTTGCGGCCGCTGCGGGCGTTGCCGCAATAGGCCTTGTCATTTCTCTGCTCTCAACAAGACGTCAGGTCTGAATCTTCCGGCAGAGCGGCCGGAACATCGGAATTGATATAGCCGTCCTTTTCGCTGCGGTAAGGGACTGTGGTCTCCAGGACAACGGTTTCCGCCACATTCGGAACAACGAGGAAATCAGGGCACTCGGCAGGAACAAGAACGGTTTCTCCGCTTTTGAGCGGGAAAGATGCAGTCTGCCCCAACACTTCCAGTTGAACAGACGCTCCACCCGATACGCAGGAGTATAATGTGAATGATTCCGGATTGCCTCCCTTGACCCGCAAGGCATCCTTCAGGCGGATCAGCTCAACACAGAATTGTGGAATTCCGGAAGCCGGCACAGACTTGAACGGAGCATAGTCGATGAAATCCAGCGCATCTACTATTCCAAGTGTCGGATCGAACTCATCCTCGGTCAGGGCCTGCCCCCAGGCGCAAAGGCAGAAATCCAATGGTGATGATTCTGCAATTTCAACAATCTCAAGATCACCTTCCGCCGCATGCACGGTACCGGCAGGGATCCGGAGTATCTGCCCCTGATGGGGGGCGATATAATTAAGTATCCCGTCTATACTTCCGTCAGCACACCTGGAATACACTTCAGAGGCATCCGTCACCTTGCGGAAACCGATGGCAATACCGGCTTTCCTGCCCGCACGGGCAACATACCAGAGCTTCTCCTTTCCGAGCAGGTCATATCTCTGGGCGGCGGTCTCATCGGACGGACAGACCTGAAGGGGCATCCTCCCCCTGACCTCGAGAGTTCTGACGCAAACGGGGAACTGACGTCCCCAATATTCAAACACGTTCTCACCCACGACCCTGTCCATATACATATCCATCACTTCCCCTATACTGTTGCCGGCAAGCCATCCGTCACGGACAAGAGAATCACGATATCCCAGATCCGCCAGACCGAAACGCATCCTGCCCCAGTTGCACTCATCTTCAAGCGTGCAAAAGCGGAACGGATATAATTTCTTTTCTTCTTCCATACCGCAAAAATAAACAAAAAATCGCTATCTTGCAGTTATGAAAGGGATAAACATATTTCTTGCAGACGGCTTCGAAGACATGGAGGCCCTTGGTACAAACGATGTTCTCCGCAGGGGAGGAATCGACGTCAAGCTCATTTCTATGAATGAGAGCACCGAGGTGAAATCATCCAGAGGAGTTGTCATCAATGCCGACACAACGTTCGGCAAGACAGACAGGCGGAGCAACGGAACCTGCACTTCCGACATAATGATCTTCCCGGGAGGAATGCCCGGAACAAAGAACCTTGCCGAAAATGAAGAACTCATCAACATAATGAAAACCCATTATGCTTCCGGCGGCAGCGTTGCGGCAATCTGCGCGGCCCCGGGTCTTGTGCTCGGACAATTGGGAGAAGAGCTCAGAGACGTTGAATTCACCTGCTTTGACGGGTTTCAGGCAACACCCTCCGAATTCGGAGCAAGATTCATTCCACGTCCGGCCATACGCTGCGGCCGCATAGTCACCGGACGTTCCGCCGGTCATGCAGTAAGTTTCGGACTCGCAATTCTGGAAATGATTTCCGGAAAAGAAGCGGCGGAAAAGGTCGCATTCTCTTTATACCTTCAAACGGAACAGTAATGGACAGTGTAAGAATAGACAAGTACCTTTGGGCAATCCGTGTTTACAAGACAAGGACGGAATCGGCCGATGCCTGCAACGGTAACAAAGTCAGAATCAACGGAATGAATGCCAAGGCTTCGAAAGCGGTCAAGATCGGAGATGTCATCGAAATACACAAGGCTTCGGTCTGCTTCTCATATAAGGTCATTCAACTTTCCGAAAACCGCATGGGAGCATCCCTCGTACCCGATTTTGCAGAAAATCTGACCCCGGAAAGCGAGCTGGCAAAACTTCATGCTCCGGTAGAAACCATTGTCCTGAAAAGAGACAGGGGCACCGGCCGTCCTACTAAAAAAGAGCGCCGCTGCCTGGACGCTCTCATGGACGATCTTGACATGTAGCCACCGCTCTATCTGCGGTTGTTTGCAATTGAAATGTAATACAGCAGTGTGGCAAGGGAACCTATGGCCGCAATGACGTAGGTGTATGCCGCCCATTTCAGTGCATCCTCTGCATAAGCCTTTGTCTCATAATTCACAATGCCCGCCCTTTCAAGCCATTGTACGGCACGTACGCTTGCATTGATTTCGACAGGCAGGGTGATGAAACTGAATAAAGTGGTCATGGCAAACATGGCAATACCCAGCCATAGAACGGACGGGCCGACTATATTCAGCACAATTATTCCTGCAAGAAGCACCCACTGAACCGTATTGTTTGCAAAAGTGACAACCGGAATGATGGCTGAACGGAAACGCAGCGGTCCATATCCTTTTGCGTATTGGATTGCATGCCCCGTTTCATGGGCCGCAACCGCACAGGCAGCTATGCTTGCCTGGCTGTAAACCGATTCACTCAGGTTTATTGTCTTGTCCTGAGGATTGAAATGGTCTGTAAGTTTACCGGGAACGGACTGGACCGTAACGTCGTGAATACCGTTCTGCTCAAGCATAAGTCTGGCTATATCCGCTCCTGTCATACCTTTTGGTGAGCGGATTTTGGAATATTTGTCGAACTTATGCTGCAACGTCTGCTGGATGATGAACGAAAGCACCATCACTGCAATGATAATTACCCAGATACTCATATTCTTCAATTTTTGATTTCTTTTCCCGACACAATTGTTTTCTTAACGGGAATATCACCCTCGCGAACTTCCAGGAAGGGCTCCCCGTTTCTGATTCCCACTGTACCGAACCCGGTCGCGGTGGAAATGAACGAACGGAAGTCTCCCTTCAAGCGTGGTTGAAGGTATAGGGTCGAATCCACGGCATCGTACCTTGCACCGGTCATGGCCTGCAGCAGCGAATAACTTGACATGGCCCTGGAATACCAGTTCCCGCATTCGTATTCGTTGAACGGATTCCTGTGGCTGCCGTCATATCTGTCGAGGCAGGTTCTGACCACATCCAGCCCCTTCTCCACTTCACCTTCGAAAATGAGGTTTGCGGCAACCTGGAACTCAATTCCGGTCCACACTTCGTCGGAATAAACAAATGGAAGACTCTGTTTGCCTCCGTGAGGCCATGTGCACAGGAGCAAGCCTCCTTCGTGGCCGAAAGCATAACCCGGTCTTTGCGGATTGGCGTGGGAGAACAGGTCCTTCCTGAGATTGTAATGATATACGGAACGGAGATGTTCCGCAACCATATCGCTGTTTACAGGATCCTCAAGCCCGGCACACAAAGCCATCCAGCTGCCGATGATACCATCTGAAAGACATCCTGTACCATATTGATACTTCGGGCCTTCATCTTCAAGCAGTTCTATGGCCTCGGGAGAATAGACCTGGTCATTTATGCCGGTCAGACGTGTAGTCGGATCCTTGGCGTCAAGGCCCGTCCACCGTACATCCTGATAGAAATACTCACCGTTCCATAGCTTGTTTTCCATATAGGAACGGCTTTTCCCGTACAATTCCCTGTATCTTGAGCAGTCTTCCCCAACTCCCCTGCTTATCTCTATGAACGCTTCAAGCGCGGCAGCGTATATACCGGTACACATGCCGTCCGCTCCCCAGAATTCACTCTCATAAGTCGTGATATGGGGTTCCTCCATGGCACCTGTCTCCCTTGGATCCCAAGTCTTGATACAATAGTCCAGACTGGCCTTTATCTGTGGATACAGTCTGCGTATCCAGTCGGTATCGCCGCTTATCCTCCAGTCACGGTATGCCTTGATGACACCTCCGAGCTGTCCGTCGGTGGCCGCTATATGGTCGTGATGCAGGGGCCGGACAGGAAGGCCGCTGCGATACATCTGATGGCCGTACGTATCCTGGTTGACAAAGAATTCGGTCTCCCGCAGAGACCTCTCCATACGTGGGAAGAGATGCGGAAGCGCCTGGGCATAATTCCATACATGGGTGCAGGAACCGACACAGCAGCCGTATCTGTCTCCACTGCCTTCATAACCCCAAAACCGTCCGTCATGCTGACGCAGCACAGTCGGAGATTTCAAAATGGTAAGATTATCGGCGACCGAACGTATGATTTCGGCAGGCAGCGTGGAATCGTAGAAGGCGTCTGTGAACTCTTCTGTTTTCCTGCGCAGGGAATCATAATTCCCGCACCAGTATGCGCTGACCTCGTCAAGCGAGGCAAACCTCACTGAATACCACGGTTTGTAGAACTCCGGACAGTCCCTGTACAGAGATTTGTCATAGCAAGTCCCGAAATCGGATTCATCCGTTGCGTCATTGCCGAAACGCAGCCCGGTCACAGGCACATACCAGCTGAAAAGGAGCTTTATGGTCCTGCTCTCGCCCGGAGCAAGTCTGAACGGGACAAATAGGGAGCCTCCCGTAGTCCCTTCGGCAGGCTCAACCGCCGTCAAGTCACCGGAAGCGACCTTGTTCCATGCCATGGTCATGGGATCCCACCAGCCGCCGCGGAACCATCCGCAATCTGTAATCACCTCATCCTCAAATGGTGCAGAGACCTCAAAAGTTCCACCGTCATAAGGATATTCCTCATCATTCACACACTTCAGGACAAAACCTTTGTCCACCTTGAGAGTTCCACACTCCGAGGGATTGTTCCACCCCATGAAATTGCGGGAATTGAAAGCGAACACAGCGTCAACTTCAGATGATGAGGTATTTGTAAAACTATACTCCAGAGCTCCTGCCGGCAAACCCGAGTCATCCTCATTACCGGGAATGAACGGACTCCATCCGGTTATTTCCGCAGAAAGCGGCATGGTTTCATCCTTAAGGCGCACAAAAGCGAAGGGAAAGCGGGCTTCGAAGGATTCCACCCCGGCAAATCTCGGCAACCCGTAAGTCGTACCCGTTGAACCGGTCCCGTTTCCGGGATTTCCGAACTTCTTCCTGTCCGGAACCGGTCCTTCGACCACCTTGGTACCGTTCTCAAGACCTTTCACATGAACAGTAGCAAAAATACATGGTTCGTTGAAAAGATCAGGAGTATTTCTGACGGACATATGGGAAATGGCGCCTGTTCCCTCAAGGCAGAACATACCGGCACCCATACCCCCTATAGGGAAAGCGATATAATCCAGATGTTCGGAATCGAACACCGGATCATATTTCCCTGCCGCCGGCCGGTTCGAGCAGGCGGAAAAGAAAAAAACGGCCAGAATTGCCACAACGTGTATTTTCTTCATATAGCGACAGATAAAAGATAATACGCACAGGATACGTTAAAACAAGGTTGGATGGTTCTCCTCAAGTCCGGAGAGAATCCTCTCCATGACGGCTTCCCTGATGATCGCCGATCTTGAAGAGACCTTGAACCTGCGGCAATATTCATCAATCGCCGCAATTTCCTTTTGATTGAAAAGAATGGACTTCCTGTAAACCCTTTTGAGAGAAGCCTTCTGTTTGTTCAGATAGTCGGGATCGACTTTATTTCCCTTGATTTTCCTTGTTGCCATATCCGATACCAATATAGTGAAAAATTTCCTGAAGATTCTCAAGTTCGAGCCGTCTTCCGAAAATTTCTCCATCCTCCAGCACAACAAACATCCTCGGAGTGGCTGTCACTCCGTACATGCGCTGATAATCGGATTCCACATCCGGATCCCATAAATGCTTTACAGTAACATTGCGGTTCCTGACTTTGAGCGACCGCCTGTATTTCTTCCACATTTTCCTGTCGGAAGAGAAATTCACGGCATAGAAGTTCACGGGCATGTCTATGTGTGAAAGCACGGAAGGGAGCACCTCCCATTCCAATTTGCATTTCATACAGTCAGTGGCATAGAAAAACAGAACAGCTGTCCTGCCCTTTTCGGGAACTGTCAGTGTGGCGCCGTTCGGCTTATACAGGCGAACCGGAGGGGCCTGCATTCCAACCAGGGAATGTCGGTTGAATTCTGCAAAGATCTGCTTCTCCATGTCTTCGAACTCACTCCGGCATTTCACCTTCCCCGATCCTATCCATTCATCGTAGACATGTATCGCGACGGCCTCCTCCCCCATCACCCTGGAATGACTGTAATGATCGAAAACCTGCATTGTAACGTGCTGGCGTGTAAGGGAATCGTGGCACATTGCTATCAGATTGTCGAATTCCCTTCCCTTGACGGAGTTTTCCTCGGGCTGAAGCGTGTCATAGAACCTGACAAGGAGGCTGTCAAGGCTGCTGAAACGGCTGACGGAATCTGTCTGGGCCACCAGTTTGAGCGGGACAGACAAGACAAGCAATATGAACGCCAGGCGTTTCATTGAACGGGAGGAAGAGAGACTCCCTCGGGTTCAAAAAGAGATGTGTCCCCGTGATGTTTGAGTATGTCACGGACCGCCGAAGATGAAATGTGGGCGTATTCCTGTGCAGTAGGAATGATGATGGTCTCGATTTCCGGGGCCAGACGTCTGTTGGCGTCCGCGATAGCCCTTTCATTTTCAAAATCAAGCATGTTCCTGACACCCCTGACAATGTGTCTTATCCCCAGTTGGCGGCATATATCAATTGTAAGTCCGTCATATTTAATGATCTCGACACCATCTGTTCCGGCTGTAGACTGCCGGATGATATCAAGTTTCTGCTCAGTAGTGTAGAAACTCCGTTTGTCCTGATTTATACCTACGGCTACGACAACTCTGTCGAACATGGTCAGAGCTCTGTTGAGGATATTCAGATGACCTGCCGTAAACGGGTCGAAAGACCCTGGAAACAATGCTACAGTTGCCAATCTATGGGAGTTTTATTTTGTTTGACCAATAATTCGTTTGCCTTTGAAAAATGGCGGCACCCGAAAAAAGCCCCCCTTGCAAGAGGAGACGGGTGAGCCGCCTCAAGTATATGATGCCTGTCCGCATCTATCAGATCCCGCTTTGCCCTGGCGTAGTTTCCCCAAAGCATGAAGACCACACCGTCACATTCATCGGAAATCTTTCTGATTACGGCATCGGTAAATCTCTGCCAACCGATTCCGCCATGTGATGTAGGCTCCCCCGCCCTGACCGTCAGGACTGCATTGAGGAGCAGGACTCCCTGCCTCGCCCATGCTTCAAGGTTGGGACGGCCGGACATTCTGATGCCGAGGTCATTCTCAATCTCCTTGAATATGTTCTTGAGGGATGGAGGGGCCGGGACTCCGTCCGGAACGGAAAAGGACAAGCCCATGGCCTGTCCGTAACCGTGATACGGATCCTGTCCCAGAATCACCACCTTCACATCAGGCAGGGGACAAAGGTCAAAGGCCCGGAAAATCTGGGGACCGGGAGGATAAACCCTGACCCCGCGAGACTTTTCCTCGTGCAGGAAAGAGGCGAGCTCCGCAAAGTAGGGTTGCGCGAACTCACCCTGCAGAGCCTCCTTCCACGTATTTTCTATCTTAACTGTCAAAATATGAAGTTGATAACGTCAAAAATAGTCTGGACATAATGGAAGTTCATACCCTTTATGTAAATTTCCTTGATATCCTCAACATCCTTGCGGTTATCTTCCGAAATCACTATGGTGCTTACACCGGCACGCTTGGCGGCAAGGATCTTCTCCTTGATTCCACCTACGGGCAGGACTCTGCCCCTCAAGGTCATTTCGCCTGTCATGGCGACTCCCTTCCTTATTCCTTTGTTCCTGAGTGCGGACACCATGGAACTTACCATGGTTATTCCTGCGGACGGACCGTCCTTCGGTGTGGCTCCTTCCGGAACGTGCACGTGAATGTCCTTTGAGGAGAACTGTTTGGAAGTTATATTCGCCATTTCGGGATGAGCCTTGATGTATTGGTATGCAATCGTTGCCGACTCCTTCATCACATCACCGAGGCTTCCTGTCATCGAAAGCAGGCCCTTTCCATTGGAAACGGAGCTTTCCACAAAGAGAATCTCACCTCCCATCTGAGTCCAGGCAAGGCCCGTGACCACACCGGGAGCCTCATTTCCCTTCTGCCTGTCATGGAAGGATATGGGAAGTCCCAGATAATCCTTGAGATGCTCCGGACCGATGGTGGAAGGATACTCCTCCTCCAGAGCAATCTTCTTCGCAGTCACGCGGGCTATCTTGGCCACCTGTTTCTCAAGTCCCCTGACTCCGGATTCATGCGTGTATTCATCGATTATCTTCTTCAGGGCAGGTTTGCTTATCTTGAGAGCCTTCCTGTCTATTCCGTGATCCTCGAGCTGCTTGGGCACAAGGAACTTCCTTGCTATCTCCATCTTTTCCTCAGCCAGATAACCGGTCACATTGATGACCTCCATCCTGTCCAGCAGGGCCGGCTGTATGGGAGAGATGCTGTTGGCCGTAGTTATGAAGAGAACATTGCTCAAATCATAATCTATATCGAGATAATTGTCGTGGAAAGTCGTATTCTGCTCGGGGTCCAGCGCCTCCAGGAGAGCGGATGACGGATCACCCTTGAAGTCGGACGACAATTTGTCAATTTCATCGAGCACAATCACAGGATTGGATGTTCCTGCACGCTGGATTCCGTTGAGGATGCGTCCGGGCAGGGCACCGACATAAGTTTTCCTGTGTCCGCGTATCTCCGCCTCGTCATGCATGCCGCCAAGGGCAATACGCACGTACTTGCGCCCGAGAGACTTCGCAATTGACTTGCCAAGAGATGTCTTTCCTACGCCCGGAGGCCCGTAAAGGCAGAGAATGGGAGATTTCATATTTCCCTTCAGTTTCAGCACGGCAAGGTATTCTATTATCCTGTCCTTTACAGTATCCAGGCCGTAATGGTCTTCATCGAGGACCTTCTGGGCATGCTTCAAGTCGAGATTATCAGTGCTCATCTCTCCCCATGGCAGATCCAGGAGGAACTCCAGATAATTGTACTGCACGCTGTAATCAGGAGATGAAGGGTTGTATTTCTCAAGTTTCGCAAGCTCCTTTTCAAAAATTTTGGCAACGGACTCCGGCCATTTCTTGCCGGCGGCTTTCTCACGGAACTTGTCAAACTCCTCCGCATCGTCCATGCCGAGCTCTTCCTGAATGGTACGCAACTGATTGTTGAGATAGTACTCGCGCTGCTGCTGGTCTATCTCACTCTTTACCTTCTGGTTGATTTCATTCTTGATGTTCATCAGCTCAACCTGGGTGTTGAGAATGGACAGAAGTTTGAGAGCCCTTACCTTGACGTCGTCATATTCAAGGAGTTCCATCTTGCTGTCGAAATCCTCCACCTCCACGGTGGTGGCGATGAAATTCACAAGGAAAGTGAAATTGTCAACGGCCTTGATTGCGCCTATAGTCTCCCGCGTTCCGAGATTCGACGCCCTGAGGATATGAATGGCCTTATCCTTCAGCGACTCTGAAATCGCTTTGATGTCCGTGGTCTTGTCACCTCCCGGAAGCATCTCGGGAAGATAATGTACACGGGCGGTGATATAAGGTTCAAAGCCAAGAACGGCTTCCAGTTCAAGACGCCTGTAAGCCTGGAGTATGGCGGTTATTGTTCCGTCAGGCATCTCCAGAGTCTTGATAACCTTGCAGACGGTCCCATAGTGGCAGAGGTCCTCCTGCTGAGGTTCCTCAACCATCACATCCAACTGAGGGACAGCGCCGATGCAGAAACCTACGGTCTCGGCATCATGTATGAGTTTCTTGGATTTCTCCCTGCCGATCGTTATAGGATAAACCGTCCCGGGGAATATCACGGCATTCCTGAGGGCCAGCACAGGCAGCACATCCGGAAGTTCGGATTCGTCAATCTTCATATTCGGGTCACCCTGCACTACGGGGATGATGCTCACCTCCGATCCGAATGGGAATGTAAATTCTTTATCTTGTCTCATGTGTCAAAATGTCAGTATAAGGCATATAATTTTATCGTCGCTAATATAGACAATCTCCGTGCCACTGCCAAAATCTCCAAAATGATTTTGAATAATAAAAAAATAAGTCTATTTTTGCACACCATTACAGAATACTAAATATTTAAGAATTATGACTAAAGCTGAGATTGTAAATGAAGTTGCAAAAGCGACTGGTATTGAGAAGGTGACTGTTCAGTCAGTTCTTGAATCATCCATTGAGAGCATCAAGAATTCAATGATTAAAGGCAAGCCTGTATATCTTCGCGGGTTCGGCAGTTTCATTATCAAGCATCGCGCACAGAAAGCCGCACGCAATATAACAAAGAAGACTACCATCACAATACCGGCACACGATATTCCCGCATTCAAACCGGCCAAGTCTTTTGTTGAGTCAGTCAAAACTAAATAATCACCAACATATATGCCCAACGGAAAAAAGCATAAGAGACATAAGATGTCTACGCACAAACGCAAGAAACGTCTTCGTTTGAACAGACATAAGAAGAAGTAGTCGCAAAAGGCCTGACGGGAGATCCGGCGGGCCTTTTGTTATTCATCAGGCAGTCAATGGAAACTGAAAACAAAGAAAAGAATCTTGTAGTCGAAGTCTCCCCTTCCGAGATCCGCATCGCCCTGACAGAAAACAGGCGTCTGATTGAACTGGACAGGGAATCGACTCAAGAGCACAATTTCACCGTAGGGGATGTCCTGCTCGGAAGAGTCAAGAAGATCCTCCCTGCGCTGAATGCGGCCTTTGTTGACATCGGCGACTCAAAAGAAGCTTTCATTCATTATCTGGACCTCGGTCTCCACTTCGATGCGTTCGATTCTTTCGTAAGGGAAACGAATCCGAACAAAAACCCCGGCAACCTGTTTTCTAGCATAAAAATGGGACCTGTCCTGGGCAAGGAAGGGAGAATAGAAGATTATCTGAAAACAGGTCAGATGATAATGGTGCAGATAATCAAAGAGCCGATTTCGACAAAAGGATCCAGACTTACGGCAGAAATTTCATTGGCAGGACGCAACATTGTACTGCTGCCTTTCGCAGACAAGGTAAGTGTTTCACAGAAAATCTCATCAAAAGAAGAGAAAAAGAGACTGGAGACCCTTGTCAAAAGCATTCTTCCGGCCAATTACGGAGCAATTATCCGCACAGCGGCCGAGGGAAAGACAGCATCCATCCTTGTATCGGAGGTAAAATCTCTGATACAGAAATGGGAGAGTTCCTTCAAACTCATCTCAAAAAGCAAGGGAGTTCAGCTTCTCTTCACAGAAAGTTCCATCACCACGACCGTTCTGAGGGACCTGTTGAACGATTCTTTCTCCAACATTTACGTCAACGACGAGAAGACTTGTGAAGACATACGGAACTATGTTTCCACAATTTCGCCGGAACAGGAGAAAATCGTCAGGTTGTACGACGGCCACGAGCCTATCTTCGACCATTTTGAAATCACCCGCCAGATCAAGAGTTCCTTCGGGAAAGTGGTGCCCATCAAACAGGGAGCCTATCTGGTGATAGAAACCACTGAAGCGTTGAACGTCATTGACGTCAACAGCGGAATCAGGGCGAAGACAAATGATCAGGAGGAAAACACCTTTGAGGTGAACAAAATGGCCGCTGAAGAGATAGCGCGCCAGCTCAGGCTCAGGGATATGGGCGGCATAGTCATTGTCGATTTCATCGACATGGACAGCACCGAACACCGGAACGACCTATACAAATACATGATAGGTCTGATGGAAACCGACAGGGCCAAGCACAATGTCCTTCCCCTTACCAAGTTCGGTCTTATGCAGATCACAAGGCAGAGGATACGGCCCGTAACGCAGATTAACACCACGGAGAAATGCCCTGTCTGTCACGGGACAGGCAAGATTTCATCCACTTTGGTGATAGATGAGGAGATTGAAAGGAAAATCGCCTATCAGGCAAATGAAAAAGGTGAGAAGAAACTGACCATCATGGTCAGCCCAATTCTGGGGGCTTATCTCTCACGGGGTTTCAATTCCTTCCTCCGGAAATGGAAGAAAAAGTACAAATGCAAGCTTGAGCTGGTGGAATCATCAGAATTCAGCATCCTGCAGAATGAGATTTACAATCAAAAAGGTGAGGTTCTCGAATAACGGGAACCTCATTTTTCAACTGTGAAAAATCTCACGAGTGAAAGAAGGACGAGCAGAACGGAAAGCAATGTGCATATTCTTCCCGCAATGTCTCCGTAGCGCACGAAGAAGGTCTTGAAAGTATTGCGGTTCAGTGTTCCGGCCAGAGAAGTTCTGGTCCACCATCCGGTGGAGGACAGCACATCCCCCTTCTGGTCTATTACAGCAGACAATCCGGTATTCCCACACCGCGCGATATCCCGTCGCAACTCGATGGCCCGCAGGCGGGAATAGTTGAAATGCTGTCTGTATCCCGGCGTATCTCCCCACCATGCATCATTAGTTATTACAGTAAGGAATTCCGCTCCTTTTTTCACATATTCCGTACAATATTCACCATATACAGATTCATAGCAGATGGCGCATCCGAAAGGAATGCCGTTGAAATGCAGCGCTGAGACCTCCTCCTGCGGCACATCCCTTCCCATAAGCCCGTTCACACCCATCTTTTTACTCAGCCAGTTGTCAAAGGGAACAAAAACTTTCGGGAATGGTGTGAGTTCAACTCCGACGACAAGTTTGCCCTTATGGCAGATCTCCGGTTCAGAACCGGATCCAAGGAGCAGAGCGCTGTTACGGCTTTCGATCCATCCTTCATTACCATAAGGGCGGGCAAGGATGGAAGGTGCCGAATGTGTCGGATAGAACTTATATGTACTTGCTCCAAGAAGGACGGAGGAGTTTTTCCTGTCGGAAATAAAACCGTTCAGAGTACGTACGGTCAGGGAACCCTCCACATCGTTGAGAAACACATCACCGGTGAATGTTTCCGGGGCTATATACAGCATTCCGGACGAATCGTCGGCCTCAGAAAAAAGTTCCAGAAGAACATTGTTCTGTTCCTGCCGGCTCATGGAGGAGAATTTTTCGTAAGGGTCAAAATTCGGCTGTGCAATGAGTACATCCACAGTGCCCTCGGACTTCTCCACGTAACGGGAATATATGTTAAGGGAGATGACGGGAGGTACAATCAAAAGAACAAGCGCCAGGGCAATCCCCGGATATGATATTGAATTCCGCCAGGAACGCAGGATACCGAAAACAGCGATATTTGAAGCCCATATCCATAACGAACCGCCCAGGGTTCCGGTATATTCGTACCACTGGACCAGTTTCACGGTTCCTGCAAATGCATTGCCAAGAACAAGCCACGGCCATGATATCTGAGCGTTGAAATACAGCTTCTCCCAGGTCACCCACAATGTGACCAGGAGAATATACGGCAGACAACCATGAAGATACTTCCTGCTCCAACGGAAAACTCCAAATACCAGAGACATCTGCAGGGCATTTGCAAGAACGGCAAAGACACCGCCTCCAAGCGTAGCGTTTGATACCCAGAAAGTCGCAAAGGCATTCCAAAGAACGAATCCGCAATATTGATAGATCCAGAAATGCCCCACATGCTTTTCCTCAGCAAAGGAATCAGCCATCAGAAGAGGGACGAAGGCGAACAATGCCGCCCAACCGCATCCGGGCACAAGCCACGGGATGCTCATCAGGACTGCAAAAAGCAGAACAAGAAAGGAAACTGTAAATGTATTCTTCATTCCTCAGGCATCTGGCAGCAATATTTCCTCCACTTGTCAAGCAGCATGGTCATATCTGAGGGAATCTCGGAATCAAACTGTTTCCATTCTCCTGTGACAGGATGGATGAAACCAAGCGTCCTGGCATGCAGAGCCTGACGGGGACAGATTTCAAAGCAATTGCTGATGAACTGTTTATATTTTGAATAGATCGTTCCCTTGCGTATCTCGCTCCCTCCATACCTGGAATCATTGAAGATGGGATGCCCTATGCTGCTCATATGCACCCTGATCTGGTGTGTACGTCCTGTTTCAAGTCTGCATTCCACCAGTGTCACAAAACCGAAACGCTCAAGAACCCTGTAATGTGTTACAGCACGCTTGCCCTCGTCTTCGCCACAGACTTTATAGCGGAGGCGGTCATTGGGGTCCCGGCCGATGTTCCCCTCGACAGTGCCTTCATCATCCTTGATATCCCCCCAGACTATGGCAACGTAACGCCTGTCGATACTGTGCACGAAAAACTGCCTTGCAAGGTTAAGCTGGGCCGCCTCGTTCTTGGCTACAGCAAGAAGGCCGCTCGTATCCTTGTCTATCCTGTGCACAAGAATTCCCATTCTCTCATCTTCGGCATCCGGCCCCTGGCTGATCCCCAGATAATGAGACAGGGCATTTATAAGAGTACCTTCGTAATTGCCGTGTCCGGGATGTACAACCATTCCGGCAGGCTTGTTCACAATAAGGACGTCAGCATCCTCATAAACAATGTTCAGCGGGATATCCTGCGGTATAATCTCACATCCACGCCTCTGATAGGGCATCACAAACTTGATGACATCACCGGGACGGACTATGTAGTTTGCTCTCGCAAGGCTGTCGTTAACATAGACATACCCTTCTTTCAGGGCATTCTGCACCTTGCTGCGCGAAGTATCCTCCATGTGGGTGGACATATATTTGTCCAGACGCATCGGGGCCTGCCCCTCATCCACATTCAGGCGGAAATGTTCAAAAAGTTCGTTTGGCATCATCCACTGTCAGGGAAAGAGAGACTTCCGAACCCATTTCCACGTATTCGGAATCACTCGTTGGAAATTGTGAATATACAAAAGCGTTCAAAGAATCCGCATAAGTCTTCACAGTCGAGTCAAAACGCACATTCCCGACATTAAGTGAATTGTCCTGAAGAAGGTCAACGGCCCTCTGATATGTTCTTCCCAGAACTTCAGGGACAGGTGTCATACCCTCCTCCGCATTCTTTCCAACAACCAGGTCTATCGCCACTCCGCTCCCTATCATTGTACCGGCCTTTATGGGAGAACCGTTGTAGTTCTGATGGAGAACGACATTGGTTGCTATATCGGGCACATATTCTATTTTTCTCAATTTAAGTCCGTTACGGATCAATTGAGCACGTGCCTGTCTCAAAGAGAAACCAACCAGGTTGGGCATCTTGACGTGCTGCTCCAGTACGGTATTCCTGGTTATCTCAATCTTTCGGCCTTCCTTGACATGGCTGCCGGGCTTGGGAGACTGGTCATATACAACGCCCCTTTTCAAGCTTCTGATGTACACTGAATCCTTGACATACAGTTCAAGACCTGAAGCGGACGCCACCTTCTGCGCTTCCCACAAAGACATATTTGAAAAGTCCGGGACAGTGATTTCCTTGCCATGCCTCGTTATCGCAGACAGAAGCGCGCTCACCACAATTACCAGTACAAGCACGAACAAGGCCGCCAGAACAACATTCTTTGCCAGCCATTTCCAGAAATCAACGGAACCTTCTTTCATAAAACAATCATCAAACCTTTGAACAAAAGAACAATACCAAAGACAAGCATGACTCCACCTCCGATCCTGGATATCTTGAGAAGAAGAGAATCACTTATCTTCAGAAAGTGAGTAAGTGCAAAGGTAACAAACATCCAGTATAAAAACTCACCGGCAGCTATGAAAATGAGAATAAGCCATACCGGAGATATCAGAGATCCCGAGTCAATCTTGCATAAGGCAAGCATTGCAAGCATGAATGCGAATGCACTTGGATTAGAGAATGCACAGCCCATGGTCTGAAGCGCATTTGACCACCAGCTGTTCCCGGTTTCTCCAGGAGTCTTTACAATCTCTTTCTTCTTAACCATAGACAGGCCTACAATGAATACCAGAGCTCCTCCGGCAATCATAATCAGAGCTTCGTGGGCCGATATGAAACTGCGTACCACAGAAAGGGCCAGAATTCCGCAGGCGGCATAAATATTGTCCGCCACCATGGAACCTAGGCCGGCATACATGCCGTCTCTCCTGCCGTGACACAATGTTTTCTGTATGACAAGCAACAGCACCGGACCTACCGGCGCTGCCACAACTATACCTATGAATAAAGCTTTAAGTAATTCAAATACCATAACATTCAATTACTAAGGACGAGGGCCTCCCGGGCCGGGACCTCCGGGACCGGGACCACCGGGACCATGGCCTCCGGGCCCACCGGGGCCGCGCATGCTGTTTCTGCTCATCTGGCCGAAACGGAATGTGACGGCAAGTATGATATATCTCCCGAGCGTATTGTTTACAGTTTCCTGATGATAGTTCGATTCATCACTGACAGTCAGGTTCTTTGCCTGTCCGAGGATGTCATATCCCTTGAGGGCAAGCGTGACCTTGTTCTTGAAAAGCATCTTCTGGATCTCCGCATTCAGGATATTCTCATTGGGCTGCTGAGTCTTGTATCCGTTGTACCAGTTGAAGTCATAGTCGCTCTTGACTGTGAGCCCGGCCTCATCCCAGGTCCAGTTGACGGAAGCGGAAACCTGATTGTTGAATGTAGTCATGTTGTCAGCCGCCTTTGATGTATACCATGACTTGTTCAGTCTGGTACGGCCACCCAGCGTCAGCTCCAGTGCATCATTCCTGTATATGAAGCGGAGACGCTCCGTAAGACCGAAATTGTTTGTGGTATTCAGATAGAAATCAGAAGCCGAGGCCATGTCCGGATGATCATTCGTAAACATCTGCATGAAAGAATAGTAGTCCACGGTGGGATCCGGATACTTGCTCATGTCAACATTGTTGCCGATATATGACGAACTTACTGACCAGTTGGAATTCAAGGTATTGCTGATGGTAAAACCGGATTTGGCAATAGGCGCGTTCAAGAAAAGGTTGATTCTTGCTGAACCGGAATTGGGACCGTTGAAGGGCATTGTATACTGCGCTCCGTTGCTTCCATACCACATGGCGCTCACAATGGGGTTCTGCACAAGTCCCCCACCGAACCGTACATTGAAGGAGAGGAAGTTCTGCTTGTTGTTGTACCTGATATCTCCATTAAGGTTGTGAGAAAAATAAGGAGTGAGCGAAGGATTACCGAAACGGATATTCAGAGGGTCAGTGTTGTCCGGAACAGGAAGCAGCTGATTTACGGAAGGCTGCGATGAGTTTCCACGATAGAACATGCGGGCATTGAAATTCTCCGAGAACTCGCCCCAAAGCATGGCCTGCGGAGAGAAATTCCATCTGAAATCCCTGTAGGGTTCCGGTCTTGAGGAAGTGATGTTGGTTGTCCTGGTGGGCATGGCGGAGAATCCCAGCTGAGCGCGGACCTTGTCTGTCTGGTACATCATGTTGGCGCCTATGTCCTGGCGGGTGTTCTCGTTTATGATATTGTTGGAGTACGCCTCAACAAGCTCCTTTGTCTGTGTATCATATGTCTTCTTGTCCGATGTGGACTTGCTCCAGTTGTACGCATAATTGGCCTCGACATAAAAATGATTCCCCAAAGGCTCTGTATAGGTCACACGGCCCATCGCGGATGCGTTCTTCTGGTTGTTGTTGAAGAACTGGTCCACAAGCTCCTCATTATCGGCGTCTATGGTCTTGTTCCAGTTCTTGCCGTCAAGCACGTTGTTGGAGAATTCATAACGGCCCATCACAGTCAGGGTCCTTCCGGGGATTCCGAGTTTCTGCCGGAGCAGGAGGAAACCGTTGGTGGTAACGTTCCTGTTGTTGCCGGTATTGTTGATTTCCGCCATGTTCAAAGGCGATTCCTCATTATTCCTGTACGTGCTGGTATTGCTTGTCTGGAGATAGTTTCCATTACCGAAGTTGACCCTCGGCTCAAACAGGATGGAAGTGTTGTCGGAAAACTTATGGTCAAGGCGTATACCGAAACGATGGCCACCGCTGTTGGTGAGGCTCCGGCCATCACTGTTGTAATTCAGGGTATAGTCGTCGAGATATGTGCTTTTATTGCTGCTCTCCTGCACATCCTTGCTGGTGTAGTTATAGAGATAGTTGCCGCCCAGGCTCATCTTGTCCTGGAACAGATCCCAGGCGCCGTTGACACCGCCCATGTAGGAAGTGGTGACACCGTTTCCGTTGCCCCAGCCACCCTGGCCACGGCCCATTCCGCCTCCGCCGCCCATCATTCCGCCCATCATTCCGCCGGACAGATCATTGAAACCGCGGTTATTGGTATTGTTTGCATTCAGGATAACGCTGATCTGGGACTTCTCCCTGAAGCTTCCCAGGAACCCCGCCCCCTGAAACCTTGTATCGCCCTTTACCGTCGAATTTCCGGGCACGTCATGTCCCACGCCGGCAGTGACATTTCCGAAGACTCCCTTCATCATTCCCTTCTTTACGGAAAGGTCGATGACCGTTTCCTCCTCTCCGTCTTCAATACCGGTAAACTCGGCCTGCTCGGATTTCTTCTCCACAACCTTCAGCTTGTTGATTATCTTTGCGGGGATGTTCTTGGATGCCAGCTGAGGGTCATCGAGGAAGAAGGTCTTCCCATCAATAGTGATCTTCTTGACAGTTTCTCCGTTTACGGTGATGCTTCCGTCCTCACTTACCTCCACGCCCGGGAGTTTTTTCAGAAGGTCCTCAAGAACATCGTTATCGGTAGTCTTGAAGGAAGATGCGTTGTATTCTATCGTATCCTTCTTTATCACTATAGGATTGCCGACCGCGGAAACGGTAGCCGCATCAATCTGCTCAGTGTCGGCCTCCATTGCAAGTTCTCCAAGGTCGACATTGGCGGAGGCCACGCTTATGTCCTTCGTCAACGCCTTGTAACCCAACAGCTCGACTTTCAGGGAATACTTTCCGTTACGGACTCCTTCAATCAAAACTTTTCCGCCTTCGTTGCTCAGGACGTACTTTGCAGGTTTGACCTGACCTTCACGCGTGATGGACACAGTGGCAAATCCGACGGGATCACCGTTGGACTTGTCGACGAGAAGCGCCGAGACTTTGTTCTGTGCTGAAGACAATGCCGTTATTGCAAGAAAAGGCAGCAGAAACAAAACTTTCTTAAAACTCATACCAACAAAAAATTAACGCACCCTATCCGGATTTTCCAGAATGAACTTCTCCCAGGAAGTGTTTGCACGGGTATTTGCAAGAGGACTTGACAACTGGTAAAAATGGCACATAGCAAGCGCCAGAGCGTCTGTCGCGTCCATGTACCTGTTTTCAATTTTTATGCCAAGAGTGCGTTGTACAATGAGGGAAACCTGCTCTTTTGAGGCCGCTCCGTTACCGCATATTGCCATTTTCGCCTTACGGGGCGCATACTCGAAAACATTCACCCCTCTGGATATGGCGGCAATCATAGCCGCCCCCTGAGCCCTGCCAAGCTTGAAGATGACCTGGGCGTTCTTTCCATAAAAGGGAGACTCTATAGCCATGTCATCCGGACGGTGAAGGTCACACAGGGCCCCCACCTTTTCATGGATGACTTCCAGTTTCTCGTATGGCGATTCAATTCTCCTCAGATCAAGAACGCCCATATCCACATACACGGGATTTGAGCGTTCGTCAACACGCACAATCCCGAAACCCAAGATATTGGTTCCGGGATCTATACCAAGTATTGTCTTTCTATCAGTCAATTACGTCGAAGCCGGTATATGGCCTGAGGGCCTCGGGAATAACGATTCCATCCGGTGTCTGGAACGCCTCCAGGAGAGCGGCGACCACGCGGGGAAGGGCGAGCGAACTTCCATTGAGGGTATGAGCGAGCTGGGTCTTGCCGTCGGCATCCCTGTAACGGAGATGAAGGCGGTTGGCCTGATACGTCTCGAAATTGCTCACTGAAGATATCTCAAGCCAGCGCTGCTGAGCTGCGGACCAAAGTTCGAAATCGTAGGTGATTGCAGAGGTGAAAGACATATCTCCGCCGCAAAGACGAAGAATCCTGTACTTGAGGCCCAGCTTGTTGACAATACTTTCCACGTGAGCGACCATATCGTCAAGCGCCTTGTAGGAGTCTTCAGGTTTCTCGACACGTACAATCTCCACCTTGTCGAACTGATGCAGACGGTTGAGCCCGCGTACATCCTTGCCATAGGAACCGGCCTCCCTGCGGAAACAGGGGGTGTAGGCGGTAAGGCGCTGAGGGATCTCGTTCGCACCAAGAATCACGTCACGGAAAATATTGGTAACCGGCACCTCCGCAGTAGGAACCATATAGAAATCGTCCAACTCGGCATGATACATCTGGCCTTCCTTGTCGGGAAGCTGGCCGGTACCGAACCCGGAATCCTTGTTCACCATAACCGGAGGCTCAACCTCAAGATAACCGTCCTCAGAATTGCAATCAAGGAAGAAATTGATGAGCGCACGCTGAAGCTTTGCACCCTTACCCTTGTAAACGGGGAAACCGGCCCCGGTGATCTTTACTCCAAGGTCAAAGTCTATAAGGTCGTATTTCTTTGCAAGATCCCAGTGAGGAAGGGCATTCTCCGGAAGATTGATCTCCGGTCCGCCCATCTTGACAACCTCATTGTCTTCCGCCCCTTTGCCGGGCTTGATCAGGTCACATGGTATATTCGGAAGAAGGACAAGCTGGCTCTCCATCATTGCGGCGGCCTCATCCATCTTCGAAAGAAGTTCGGCAGACCTGGCCTTGAGTTCAGAGACCGCCTTCTTGGCAGATTCCGCCTGATCCTTAAGGCCCTGTTTCATCAACTGCCCTATTTCGGCAGCCTTTTGTTTCTGCTGCGCAAGGAGGGCGTCGCTTTCTGTCTGGAAAGAACGCCTCATCGCATCAAGTTCAAGCACCTTGTCCACAATGGGCTTGGCATCAAAATTTTTGATTTTCAGTTTCTCTACGACAAACCCGGGGTTGTCGCGAAGCATTTTCAATGTAAGCATGTCAACTTTATAATAATAAAGGACCTGCACCTATCTCGAAGTGCGGGTCCCTGATTGTCTTTGAATCCCTCCGAGATTAGTTCTCAAAAGGAATAACCGATACGTAAGATTTGTCCTGACGCTTGCGGGTGAACTTTACGGTACCATCCACAAGAGCATAAAGAGTATGGTCCTTGCCCATTCCGACATTGCGGTCAGGATTGTGGACTGTTCCCCTCTGACGTACTATGATATTTCCGGCTTTAACTACTTCGCCACCGAATTTCTTGAGTCCAAGGCGCTTGCTTTGGGATTCACGACCGTTCTTAGAACTTGATTGACCTTTCTTGTGTGCCATAGTCTTCTGAATTTAAGCGATTTCGTTAATTTTAACCTTGGTGAGCAACTGACGGTGTCCGTTGCACTTCTGGAAACCTTTACGACGAATCTTCTTGAATACAAGAACCTTGTCTGCCCTTGCACCGTCATCTACAACAGTAGCCTTAACCACTGCACCCTTCACATAGGGAGTACCGACCTTGACTTTTCCTTCATTCTCGACGAGAAGGACCTTGTCGAACTCCACATCAGCACCTTTGGCCTGAGAAAGTCTCTGAACAAAGATCTCATTGCCAGCTTCAACTTTGAACTGCTGACCTGCAATATCTACAATTGCGTACATAAATAAAACTTTTTTTAAAAGTTTCGGCCGCAAGCGTCTGCCTTCTGCGACAGCTCTTAATCCATAGCTCAACGGTCATCTGATAATTGGGACGCAAATATACATATTTTTGTTTGTTCTGCCAAATTATTTGCTATTTTTGCAGTGAAACAAGATTGTTACCATGGACACACCTTTCATTTACAATAAAAGCGTCAGCGGGAAGAACTTCCTGGGAAGAAAGCAGAACTGCACGAGCCTTATGAATCTTCTTTCCCAAGGGGAGAACGTTTCCATATACGATGTTCCGAAAGCCGGAAAAAGCTCCCTTCTTCAGCAGACGTTCCTGGACATGCAGGGAAGCGGCCATGCGTTCCTGCCCATCAAGGTATCGCTTTTCAACGTAAGGAGTCTCGCCGCGGCCATGACCAGAATCGGCTCAGCGCTCATAAAAGCCGCAGCCAGTTCCTCCGCAGACTACGGCTCCGCCGTGGAAAACCTGCTCCCCGGCACCCATTTCATCTTCAGCAACGAGGAGTTCTACGAAAAAGGGGACATCCTGTCCATCGCCCCCGAAGAGTTGGATGACAACGACATCGCGTCAGTTTTCTCTCTGCCGTACAGGGCCGGCTCGGAGAACGGACGGAAACTGATACTCATACTCGAAGAATTCCAGAACATCATGCTCACCGAGGACGGTGACAGGGCCTGCACGATTCTGGAGAACATGTTCAAGGAACTGAATCCGGATTGCAGGAGGCACGCATGCTACATATTCTGCGGCTCCGGGGTCAACGCGATGAAGTACATATTCGAAGACAAAAGGTATTTCTACCGTCAGGTGGAGCACATTGCGCTCGATGCGGTGGAACACAGGGAAATCGTGGACAACTGCATAAAGGGCTACCTTGTCTCCGGTAAAGTTCTGGACAGGGACCTGATGCTCGGAGTATGCAGGCTTTTCAAGGGGAACATGTGGTACATCAACCATTTCTGCTCCATATGTGACCATCTTTCAAAGGGATACATAATGGAGCCGGTGCTGCAGGAAGCCCTCGCTACCCTTATCTCTCTGCACGAACCACGGTTCCTTGCCATGATGAACGACCTTACGACATTCCAGGTCAGCCTGCTGCGCGCCGTTCTTGACGGATATAAGAAATTCAGTTCCGCCGATGTGATAAGGGAATACGGTCTGAACTCTTCCGCCAACGTTCACAGGCTCAAGGACGCCCTGTGCAAGAAAGAGATCCTTACCTTTGACGAGAACGACGAGCCCGTGATACTCGACCCTCTGTTCGAGTACTGGGCGGGAAAATATTTCTTCGAAAAAAGCGTGGAATAGAAAATTTTTGATATCTTTGCGAACTCAAAAGAAAAAGGGGGTGATACAAGCATGATTATCGTACCGGTTAAAGAAGGTGAAAACATTGAGCGCGCTCTTAAGAAATTCAAGCGCAAATTCGAGAAGACAGGTGCAGTCCGCGAGCTTCGCGCACGCAAGAACTTCGAAAAACCTTCAGTGATCCGCCGCGCTGCCAGGATGAAAGCCATCTATGTACAGCATCTGCGTCTTGAGGACGAGCAGTAATCACTCATCCATCATAAAAAAAGCGACCTTATGAACAAGGCCGCTTTTTCTTTTTCACACCCGGATCTTATTTGACCCATTCGCAGACAGCGTTGCAGTAGTCTATGCGGCTGTCCACATAAGCGCTTCTGGCGGCCTGCAGTTCAGTCTGGCATTGCAGCAGTTCCGCCATGGTGCACAGGCCGTTCCCGTACTCCCCTCTTTTCTGAGCTTCCAGAGTCTCTGAAAGTTCGACGGCATCGCGGGCGGCGGCCATTTGTTCCCATGCACATTCCAGATCGACCCATTCCTTGTGGACCTTCAGCGCCAGCTGGGAATCAAGATAATCCTTCTGATTCCTGGCCTTTTCTATCTCACAATCGTAGCGCTGCATTTTTCTGGCGGTCTTCCCCCAGTCCGAAATAGGTATCCTTACAGTCGCAAACACGGCTCCGTTCATCCGTGGTTCGCCTATAAGTCTGATATATCCGTATGCCGCCCCCACGCCAAGTTGCGGCAGGGCCTCCCCCATAGTCATCTTCTTTTCCAGCTGCTTTGACTCGACAGACATGTCGAGCAGCCTGTTCTCCTGCAGGGAAGCCACCACGGACTCCTCTTCCCGGAAATAATGTTCCGGCGGCTGCAGGCCGTCGAACGAGTCGGTAAGAAGAAAGTCATCCAGTTCCAGGACCTTGTACGAAAGGCCTATCAGATTGAACAGGTCCATCTTGAGCAGCCTCTCCCCGCTGCGGAGCTTCAGCATCCTGGTTTCAAGTTCCTTGCATTTCAGACGCACCTGCATCACATCGCTCTCCTTCACCAGACCGGCTTCTCTTGCAGAAACAACGTCGGCCTCAAGTTTCGCGGCCAGGTCGAGAGCCTGCTGCAGGGCGGCCTTCTTCTCGGAAAGGGAAACCACAGCCCAGTATTTCTTCTCCACATTGTCATCGTTGTCGCGGTCGGCTATTTCCTTTTTGACCTCAGCCGCCTTTACACCCAGAACCGCAAGAGCGTTTCCGCTCGCTATCCTTCCTCCGGCATAAACCGGCTGTAGAACGTTGACCCCGCCGAAATAGCCGTTGCCCAGCATGGACCATTCCGTGCTGATTCCGGCAAGACCGGCGCTGGTGCTCAGGTAGAACCGGGCGTTGTTCGCCGCATCGCTGCTCCCCAGCACATCCTCAAGTCCTATCTTCACAAAGGGGTCCAACGCGTGGAAACCGTATGCCGAGGCAGATACGTTCGGGAACCAGCTGCTGAGGGCCTCCTGCCTCCTGGCGCGGGCCGCACTCACGTCAAGAGCGGCGTTGCGGACCTCGGGACTGTTGTTCCTGGACAGTTCGAGGCATTCCTGTAGAGAGATGTTTCTCTCCCGGGCCCCCGCCACGCATGGCAGAAGGGCCAGGAGTATAATGAATATGTTATTCTTCGTCATATTTCTTGAACATTTGCCAATAAGAAACCGGCATTATGAATACGATAAGGAAAATGGAAAGAAGCGTTCCGAAACAGATGACGACACCCATAGGCTGCCACAGCAAGTCTCCTCCGATAACCATGGGGAGAACACCGAGAGCCGTCGTGCAGGATGTAAGGAAAATGGGACGCATGCGCATTGCTCCCGCCTTCATTGCCGCCTCCTTGACCGTAAGGCCATTCTTGAAATGCAGTTCCTCCGCATATTCGAACAGGATGATGCCGTTCCTGACTATGATTCCCACAAGGCTTATCAGGCCGAGAACTGCCGTAAGGCCGAAGTCCAGACGGAAGATCACAAGTCCGAGAGACGAGCCGAAAAGGCAGAGCGAGCTCATCAGAAGGGTCAGTCCCGCGATGGACGCCTTCTTGAAATGAATCAGAAGGAACAGGAAAAGAATGGTTACCGCGGCAAGGAACGTCCAGAAGATCTGGGGAGCTACAGTTGCATTAAGCTTGGTAAGTCCGCCGTATTCCAGCTGCGCGCCTTCGGGGATATCCACATTATGCTTGATGTACCTCTTTATCTTTTTCATGGCAACCGGCTGGCTGCAGCCGTATTTCATGTCGGCGAAAACGCTGATGGATTCCTCTCCGGCCCTTTTCTCCAAGGTCACGGCAGACCAGTCCGGTGTTACGGTGGCAACCTGCCTGAGAGGAACGCTCAGTCCGGGAATCATCGTTGTGACCATGGTGTTGCCTATTGCATCATAATCCATCCCGCCCTCCGACTCAAGGCTGTAGAGATTTACGGGTACGGCCCTGTTCCCTTCCCAGAGCGTTTCAATGTTTTCTCCGTTGAAGCTGCCCGCAAGCGAGAGCGAAAGCAGAGCCTTGTTGACTCCAAGACGGTCGGCCTCGTCATCCTTGAAATCTATCTTCACGGTGGGGGCGAAGTCATCCGCTGTGCTGTGCACCCATTTGAGGTCATCGTCCAGAGAGCACATGTAGTTCTTTATCTGCTGGGCGCTTGCAAGAAGTTCGTTACGGTCACGGCCTTTCAATGTAACCACAACCGGGGCGTCCACAGCCTGGTAGTCAATCTGCTTGAAGCGGATAAGCGCTCCGGGGAAAAGGTGCTCGTATTTTCCTTCATACTCCTGAAGTATCGACTCCGTATCCTTTTCGGATGTTGTCGTGACAATCATCTGAGACACGGTATTTCCGGGAAGAATGGGGTTGTAGGTAATGCAGAAGCGGGGGGCGCCGGTCCCTATGAAGGAGGTAACCGACTTCACCCTGCTGTCCCTCAGGAATATATTCTGAAGGGAATCGGTGCACGCCTTGGTCTGGCTGATGCCGTTTCCACCTTCCATCTCAGTCTCCACTACGAAGAAGTCGCGGTCCGCCATGGGCATCATCTGGATGTTCAGTTGAAGGAACATGAAAATGCCCAGACCAACCGTGAGCACCGCCACGCCCAAAGTACCTGCAGGGTGATTGAAACAGAAACGTTCCACCCTGGAATATATTTTCTCCATTCCCGTGAAGAACACGTTCTGGGCACGGGATATGAAACTCGTTCCTGCCGGCTGCCCGTTATGGATAAACTTGACTTCCAGTGAAGGAACTACGGACACGGCATAGAACAACGACACGAGCAGTGAGATCACGAACACCCAGGGGAAAGAATTGATGAAATCTCCCAGATACCCGGTGATGATATACTTTGCAGGGAAGAACATCGCGCTGATGGCAAGGGTCGCCGCAAGCGTGGGAGGGAACAGTTCCCTTATGCTCCGGTCCGCGCACTGCTCCCTTGTCATCCCGTGGCCGAGCTTGCCCATATACCCGTCCATGGTGATGATTGAATTGTCGACAATCATTCCCAGAGTTGCAATAAGGGCTCCGAGCGTAACCGTGTTCAGATCTATCTTGAACAGGTACATTATTCCTATGGAAATTGCCGTGCACACAGGAACTCCCGAACCGGCTATGAGAGCCGACTTGAGCGGGAAAAGCATAAGCATGACCAGAATCACCACGAGCATGGAGATCAGAAGGTCTCTCAGGAACGAGTAAACTGAGGTCTCAACAACTTTCGGCTGGTCTGAAATACGGCTGATGGAAACGCTGTCGGGCATATCCTTCATGAACTCGGACAGCGCCACGTCCATATCTTCCCCGAACTCCACAATGTTGTTGCCGGGACGCATCTCGGCAGAGACTATCAGGCAGGAGTGCCCGTTGTAGTTCACGAAGGAGTCGGGATTCTTGTACCTTCTCTCTATTTTTGCCACATCCTTGAGACGGATGATGTTGCCCTCCGGATCGGAGTAGAGTATATGCTCGGCAATCTCCCTTTCCGACTCGGCCGGATTGGCCACCCTGACCGCAGAAGACACGAAATCCGTCTCGAAAGTGCCTGCCGGAACCGCAAGGCCCGAACTCTGGTAATTGAGGAACAGAGCCGTGGGGTTCAATGCGTATCTGGAGAGTTTCTCCTTGTCCAGAATAACGGCTATCTCCTCTTCCTGTTCACCGACTATGGACACATTGGCCAGTTTGGGCAGCCTCCTGAGCCTTTCGCAGAGGTCATCGGCGTAGTCCTTGAGTTCCGCGTAACTCTTGTCGTCGGACTCAAGGGCAATCAGAAGGGATGAAATAGAACTGAAATCATCCAGCACGGCCACCGCCAGCACGCCGGCGGGAAGCGTCATCTTCTGAGCCTGGAGTTTCAGTTTTATCTTTGACCAGACCTGATCCTTCCTGGCCTGGGAGCACGTCAGATCCACATATATGTAGCAGATTCCGTCCTTGGTAACGGAACGCAGGGATGAACGGTCCACTTCCGGGAAAGACAGAAGAGTCTCTTCCAGTTTTCCGGTGAGCTGTTCCTCAACCTGTCTTGCATCCGCACCGGGATACACCCCGGCAACAAGTCCCTGCTTTATAACGAACGTGGGGAATTCGTCCTTGTTCATGCGCGCCAGGCCAACAGCGCCCACGACGGTGAGGATCAGGACAATCAGATAGACAAGCTTACGGTTGTCTATGACGAACTTGACCCATCCGTCCAATTCCTTCGGTCTTCTCATCTTTCCTCAACTTTAACCTTCATTCCCGTGGAAACCTTGCGGCTTCCCTCCACAATAATCCTGTCTCCTTCCTCCAGCCCGCTCAATATAACCACCCCGTCACCTGCAAAATCTCCCACGCGCACATAAGTCTTGACCACGGTATCGTCTGCAGACACGCCCCAGATGTATCTTCCGTCCATATCCGTCATTACAGCGGAAGCGGGAATCACTATCCTGGCCTCGTTGGCGGAATAGAGACGGACCTTGCAGACCATGCCGGGCATAAGCATGTCCGTATCGTCTATGTTCTTGAGGGTGAAATCATATGCGTGTGACAGTCTGGATGCATTCACGCCCTTGACCGCCACATCGGCCCCGACATGCTTCTCCAGCGCGGGAATCTCAACGTCGGCCCTGGCTCCCAGACTGATTCTGGCATATTCGGACTCGGGCACGCTGAAATGTATCTCCACACTTTCCACATCGATAATCTGCACCAGAGGCTGGGCGGCAATCACATTCTCCCCACCGTGAACATATACCTCCCCTACGATTCCGCTGAACGGGGCCCGGACCACACAGTCTTCGAGAGCTTTCCTGGCGGATTTCTCCGCGGCGCGGGCCTTCTCCAGCTGGGTGCGGACCTCAACCATTTTCACTTCCGTTATGCTTCCGGTGCCGTACACTTTCTCGGCACGCCCGTATCCGTCTTCCGCCTGCTCCAACGTTGCCTTGGCGATATCGTAGGCGGATGATACCGTTTCAGAATAAACCTTCGCAATCACATCTCCCTTCCTTACCTGCCTTCCCTTGACGGCGACAAGCTCCCTGACGGTTCCGGGGAACTGGTTTGCGACCACAGCGCTCCTGGAAGGCTCCACCATTCCCACATAGTTAGTGCCCGACAAAGTCTCGCACAGGCCCACTTTCATCACTGCCACAGGCACAGGAACCGATTCTTCAGCCTGGGGTTCGGGAAGTTTCAACCTGTCCCGGAAGAAATAGACTATGATTCCAAGCGACATCACTACCAGAACGGAAAAGAGCGTCAACAATACCTTTTTCATAATCCGATACTTTTAATTGGTCTTTGCCACACAGTGCACATCACTTGCAACAACGGTCATATCCACACCGCTCACGGTAAACTTTCCCTGATATTGGAAATCGATGATAAGAACATCTTCATATTTCTTTCCGCTTCCGGAAAAGGCGACTATTCCGGCACCTATCTTGTCGGTGCCGTCGGTCAGCTGGGCCGCCTTGACGTGTCCGCTCTCCAAAGTTATGGAGCTTCCGTCCACGCGGCCGGAAGTGACATCGGCGTTGCCGAGCAGATCATTGAAAGTAATCTTGACGTTTCCTTCGGAATCCCCGTCCTTGAGGACATTCATCTGTCCCTGCTCGGGGTACAGTCCCACCACCACGGGATCGACAGCAACGCCGGCAGCCCTGTACATGGCTAGGGTTGCATCGTCCAGACCGACAAGCTGGCTGGGGAGAAGGGTTACTGTTCCGCTGGTCTTGTAGGTATAAGTTCCGGCTATCGTCTGCGACTTGTCCTTTGTACACGATGTCAGGAACAGGGAGCATAACAAAACAACTCCAACTACGATTCTGTTTTTCATATCCTATAAATTGTATAATTTCCGGGCCAAATTTACGCAAAATATGTTCCCGTTTTCCATATACGATAACCATTTGGATTATTTTATTATCCAAACTACCAATATTTCAACTTCTGGATACAAAATGCAAGAAAAAGATTAATTTTGCAAAAAAAGAATACAGACAATATGTCAAGGACTTACAACGACCTCAGCATCAGCGACCTTTCCAAACTTTTCGGTGCGGCGCCCACTGACAATTTTTCAGAAGATTTCCTGATGGCCAGAGTGAGATACGACGGGTCGAACGATTATCTGAAGTTCCCCTGCAGGCTCAACGCCTATTGCGCCTTCTTCTGTATCAAGGGATCCTTCCTTGTAGACATCAACGTAACGACCTACAAGGTGACGGAAAACACCATGATAGTCTATACACCCGGCAACATAGTAAAACTTCACATATCAGGACAGCACGACCTGGACGATCTGGACTTTATCATCGTTGCGGTATCGGGAGAATTCCTCCAGGGAATAAGACTGGACATCTCCAGTCTTTTCGACGAAAGCATAAATGTGCTGAACAGCCCATGCATTACGATAGGAGAAGCGGAACGGAAAATCCTGTACGACTACTATCTGCTTGCCAGTGACCTTTATCTCCTCGACAACGCAGGCGTAAAGGAGGCGATGCGCTCGATAGTGACATCTCTGTTCAGCATTGTAGGCGGCATGAGGAAGAACGAGATAGATACAAAATACGGAGAACGGCACCCGGGTCAGGACCATGCAAAATATCTTTTCAACCAGTTCATGATGCTGGTGACAAAATACTACCATACGGAAAAGGAAGTGGGTTTCTATGCGGACAAACTGTGCATAACACCGAAGTATCTTTCAAGACTCGTGAAGGAAGTAAGCGGCAAATCCGCACCGCAATGGATAAATTCATTCATCACCCTGGAAGCCAAGAATCTCCTGAAATATTCCGAAATGAGCGGCAAGGAGATTGCGGCCCGTCTCAATTTTGCGGGAGTTCCGTCTTTCTACAAATTCTTCAAGGCGCAGACAGGAATGACTCCGGGGGAATATAAATCAATATAGCGTCAACAAATTTGAAAATATGCCGGCGGTTAGATATATTTGTATCCGATTATGACTGAAGCTGAAAAATATATCCTTAATTACGGCAAAGGCAGAAAGCAGTTCTCCTATTCGGAGCTGAAGGCCTCAACAGAAGAATTTGGAAGCTCCTACATCAACTGGACCCTGGTCCAGCTGGTGGAGAAGGGAGAACTCGTAAGAGTCGGACACGGAATATATGCAATCACGGACGTGGAGGAATTCGACTACGTTCCGGACGAAGCCACCATACGCCTTTATGACTACCTGACAAAGGAATTCCCAAGGCAGAGTTTCTGCGTTTACAAGGGCGAAATACTGAACCCGCTTCTTGACACGCCCGGAATCAATGCGCTCACTTATGTCGAGACGGACAGGTCAAGGACGGAAATCGTATTCCGCAAGCTGCAGGCAGACGGAGAGAAGGTATTTCACAAACCGTCAAGGCAGGTATTGAAAGACTACGTCAACGTGAGTTCCCCGTCTGTCATAGTCCGCCCCCTCATTACGGATTCCCCCCTGCTATTCATAGACGGAATAGAATGTCCCTCCATTGAAAAACTGCTCATCGATGTGAGGAGGGAACACGATTTCGATTACCTGGGGCAGAGTCAGAAGTCCGCCATGCTCCGGACAGCCTTGCAGAATTTTGCAGTGAACAGAAGCACACTTCTGCGATATGCCGGGAGGAGAGGTATCTTTGAGGAGATACAGCGGGAACTGGAATCACAGGACATACGCCCCTGACGCGAAAAGCACGGAAGTCAGGAACGTACTCATCACAATCAAGGGAAGCATAGGGTCAAGGGAACGGTCCTCCCTCGTCCATACGCCCTTGAGATGCAGGACAAACAAAGGCATCGTAATAAAGAACAGCCATTGTTTCCAGTCCACGGCTGTAAGTATGTTGAAGACAAGCAGCAGCGCCCAGCCGGTGACAACGAGCGCGGTCTGGTAGATGCGCGCCTTCTTCAAGCCCAGTTTCAGTGCAACCGTAGTCCTTGTAGAGGCATCTGTCTTCATGTCACGTATATTGTTGACATTCAGAACTCCTATGCTCCAGCACCCTATTGCGGCCGCCGGAAGGCTCCACAAGCCGCTTAAAGTATGTGAACACACATATCCGGCTCCCATGACTGAAATCAGCCCGAAAAATACAAATACGAAAACATCTCCGAGCCCCCTGTACCCGTAGGGGTTGTCGCCGAGGGTATAGTGCATCGCAGCCCAGACGGCGGAAGCGCCCAGGAGAAGAAGAGCGGCGGGTTCGACAGCCAGGACAGTCCTGAAACTGCACAGAACCATTATAAGACCGCTGATGCAGCACAGACCGGCAATAATGACTATAAGGCGCTTCATCTCAGGCACGGTCATCTCCCCGTCCTGGATGGAATAATGGATACCCTGACGGTCGGATGTATCGGTGCCGTGGAGGGTGTCGCCCAACTCGTTCGACAAATTGGAGAGTATCTGAAGGAAGGCCGCCGTAAACAAAAGGGCGGTTACGGTGGGAACATTGAGTGTCACTACAGAGGATGCCAGCGAAATGCCGACGATAATCCCCGCAAGGGAGAGCGGAAGCGTACGGAGACGCATTGATTTGAGACAAGCTTTTACAGTCATATCATTTTTCTCCGCAATACATGCGGCATATTCCTGAAGTGAATGCCTTATGGGTTACGTTCCGGTAGCCGCAATCACGCATCACAGCCATCCATTCATCCTTTCCGGGGAATCCCAGTACGGAAGCGGGGAGATATCTGTATGCCGCCCTGTCACCGGAAACGAGTCCGCCCACGGACGGAAGAATCTTTGTGAAATATAAACAGTAGAACCACTTGAGAACCTTGTTCGAAGGGACGGAAAGTTCCAGGATCACAAGTCTTCCGCCAGGTTTGAGCACGCGCAGAATCTCCTTCAAGGCCTTCTCCCTGTTCTCGAAATTACGTATGCCGAATGCGATTGTGGCCACATCGAACTCCCCGTCGGCGAAACGCATTTTCTCACTGTTGCCCTGTTCTGCCGAAACCCTGTCCGCCAGGCCTGCGGCGGAGACCTTCCTCCTCATCACATCAAGCATGCCCTCGGACAGGTCCACTCCCGTCACCGTTGTGCCGGAAGGACTGTGTGAGGCTATCTCAATGCTGAAGTCGCCTGTTCCGCAGGCTATGTCCAGAATCTGTACGGGATCTTCCCCCACAATAATCCGGCGAAGGGCCCGCCTCCTCCATATCCTGTCCACCCCAAGGGAAAGAATATGGTTCAACCTGTCATAATCTGGGGCAATGGAGTCGAACATCGACTGTATCTTCCCCGCATCCGGACCTTTCCTGTTCATATACGAGCGTTTACTCCGCAAAGATAGAAAAAGAAGCTTTCATCATTGACAGAAAATCAGGTTTGTTCACGCATCTGAAGGAAGCGCCGCCGAAGTCCTCCAATTGAGGTATGTCTATTTCCAACCTGTTCCAGCCCTGTTGCAGAGGCAGTTCGCGGAATATTGTCTCATTCCAGTTGCCGGATGCCGTCCTGTGTTCCTTACCGTTTATCCTGAGCCTGCTTCCACCGCATCTTACAACGAGGGAAAGCTTGGGCATGTCCGGTTCGATGAGAAGGTCGTCCAGCGGTCTGGGACTGAAAACGTACATTTCAAGTCTGCCGTCCCTGACGGACTTTTCCGTACCTGCGGGGAAGAAAAGTTCTCCGTCGCGCAGGAAGAACATCTGGTCAGCATCCTTCTCCAGGGTCCTGCAGCGTACGCCCGCATTTGACAGAATGGCGGCGAGTGTCCTGAACCCCTTCTCGGAGTCCGCAAAGTCGGTCAGGGTGCTGACATAGATTCCGTCATTCATCACAAAGACAGGAAGAGACTTGGTGCATTCATATTCGCTTCTGAGAACGGCGGCTGTCTTAGAGTCTTCGCCTCTCCTGTTCCAGCTTCTCCATTCTGTACGGCAGGCATTCAGAAGCACGGTCCCATAATCTACAAAATCTCCCTTGAGCGTATAACGCGATGCGTCCGAACGCTGGAGTTCACAGAAATAGAAGTCCGAGTTATTGAGCCCCCTTGTCCAGGAAATCTGTTCCGGAAGGAATGTAGCCCGGTGGAGCTCATCCATTTCGAGCTCCTTCGGGAGAAGGGAGTTGTAGAAGCCGAGCGTTTCCGGAACTATGCCCCACAGCCAAAGGTCTGCGCCTGCAGCCATATCGGCCGCCACAGTCTGCCTGACGCGGAGAGGAATTTCCTTCGATGCATCTATGATGTACAGAGCTTCTGACGGAACAGTGACTTTATCCGAGAAAATTACGCCCTGCGCATCCAGAATGCGTTTCGTCCGGCCCGATTCCCCTACGAACACCACTTCACCGTATTTCTTTGCGGGCTCTGCCGGAAGAGCTTCATATACCGATTTGTCGATTTCCGCCCAAGGAGACCACCCTGGACCGCCCGGGGCATTGACAGCCCTCATAGCATCGTACATGGGCCAGGGGTCGAACAGAGGGAGAGACGGGTCGTACCCAGGGTTGAGAGTCGTACAGTAGGGGCCCATCCTTTCCGGCTGAACGCCCGGAAGGCCTTCCTCATACTTTCCGAAGAAGACACCGTCTTCATTCAGGTCCGGGGCTTTTGAAAGATCCCTCAGACCCAGGGGAAGAGGCTTGAGCGAATACCACACCATATTGAACACGGTGGAGTATGACGCTCCGTTCTCCCTTTGTGCGGAGATGAGCCTGTATGCCTCGTTTGCAATTGCCTCCATACGTCCCTGCTGGCTTTCGTAGGCTCTCTCCCCGTTATATTCCGAGGCCTGCTCCGGGGTTCCGTAATAAGCCATTCCATGCTCCCCGATACCCCAGGGCTTACCTATCCGTATCCATTCCCTCATGGAATCGTCATCGCCGTAATGGCCCACCGTCACGGGAAGGATGCCGTTGCCGTCATCTTCGCCGTCGGACGAAATCCACGGGCGCGTGGAGTCGTTTTCGCGGACGATGTCCCTCCAATCGGACCAGGCTTTTTCCTGAAGCGGAATGAGGTCCGGTCTCCTGTCCACATCTATGATGACGGGCTTGTTCTCATTGCTTATGCTCCATCCGAAGACAGAGGCATGGTTGCGGTCGCGGAGAACCTGCCTGCGCAGCTGGTCCTTCGAATGTTCCCAGAATTCCGGAGAATCGAACTTGGGTCCGCCGTCGCTTCCCCAGTTTGCCGTCTCATCCAGGACGCATATCCCCATCTCATCGGCCACGTCAAGATAGAACTGCGGATATATCTGGGCGTGCGGACGCACCGCGTTGCCGTTCATACCCTTGATTGCAGTGAACCAGGCCCAGGCATAGCGTCTGGTCATCTGCGGAATACCCATGAAATGCCAGGAGTCGCCGCGGAGTTCATATGGTTTTCCGTTAAGGCAATGCGTTGTGCCTTCCAGAGTCCATTCCCTCCATCCGAAACGGACATACTTGAGATCGACCGTCTGTTTCCTCCCGTTCAGAGAGAGAAGCAGGGAATAGAGGTTGGGCGATTCGGGTGTCCAGAACCTGAGGGAGCCCTCGCCCACCGGAACGCTGATTGTAACCTTTTCCTTTTCCCCGGGGGCTACACTGACTCTGGTGCACGGGACATCAAGGACATCCTTCCCGAGATCCCAGGCAGGAACGGGAGCCTCGTTCACTCCCCTGCCGGCCAGGTTAAGCCACTCCTTCACAACTCCCTGAAGCGACAAGTCCGCCTTCTTAGTGTCCGCATTGCTGACTGTCACATCCATTTCCAGAACACCTTTCGACACCAGAGGTTTCACATATACATCCTCTATGTTCACCTTGGGCACGGCCTCAAGGAAGACGTCCTGCCATATTCCGCTGATGTGGATACCCCACATCGAGCCTGCAGGGACAATTCTGCGGCCGACGGTGGAGTTGTCCTCGAAAAGGGCCTGGTTCCTGACACCGACAAGTATCTCGGCCGTCCCGCCGGGCTTGACGACATCAGTGATGTCGGCGCTGAAAGGGAGAAAGAGGTCGAAGTTTTCGCATACCTTCGTTCCGTTGACGTAGACCTCGGCGTTCCCGGCCACCGCCTCAAAATATAACTTGATGATCTTGTCCTCCCATCCGGAGGGTATCGATACCGTCTTTTTCATCCAGGCCATCTTCACGTCAGCCCACTCTTTCGGGTACGAGGGGTAATTCCTGTGATCCGGACCTTCCAGATTGCCGTATACGAAACTGTTGATATTCCAGGGTGAAGGGATTTTGATCCTGACATCACTCCATCCGTCCTCCGTGGGCATGGTCAGTGCCGGCGCCACCCCCGCGCCTTGTCTGTACGAATCGGGGACAGCCACCGGCTGGAAGTCCCAGTATCCGTTCAGGCAGACTTCGTCGCGCCATTGCTTTTCGGTACGGTTCACCAAGCCTTCATGAGGGGCGAAACGGAAGGGATAGACAAGGAGGGGCATCATTGCCACGATGCATGTTATTATTCTACTCATTTGAACTGATTTATTCTGAAAAAACCGGAGATGCCACGCCGTGGCCATAGATGCAGTCCGCTATCTTCCCGAGCCACACGGCGTCCGTGCTGTCGAAGGTGCCGTGTTCCCGGCTGTCGATATCCAGCACGGCAACCACCCGTCCGTGAGCTCTCACCGGCACCACGATTTCGCTTTTCGATTCCGAAGAGCATGCAATATGTCCGGGGAATTCGGACACATCAGGAACGACCACCGTCCTGTCTTCAGCCCACGCCGTCCCGCAGACACCTTTCCCGAAAGGGATTCTTGTGCAGGCAAGCGGACCTTGGAAAGGGCCGAGAACCAGAACGCCACCGTCATCCACCCTATAGAAGCCCGTCCACCAGAATCCGAATTCATGATGGATAAGTGCCACCAGATTCGCCATTCTTGCTATCACGTCCTCCTCACCGCTCATCAGGGAATGAACTGCAGGAAGAAGTGCCGCATACCGTTCTTCTTTTGCCATTGCCTTTGACATGCCTATCACCTGAGCATCCTGCAAGCTTATTATCTCATATTTCATGAAACAGTGTATGATTGGTCTTTGCAAAGATATTAAAAATACGCAAATAACAACCGTTGCCTTGCCTGTGTCGGAAGCGCCGATCCGGCAGAAGCCGATTTTGGAACAACAGCAAACATAATTATTTAAAATGTTCTATATTTGTCATTATACACAAGTTCCTTATGAAGAGAATTATACTGACACTCATTCTTGCTGTGTGCGCATTTTCCGCCTTTGCGCAGTCGCTCCTTGTCAACACATTGCAACCTGTAGAGCAGAAACATTGCAGCGCCGATCCTTCCCAGACCAGAATCGGCGGCCGGGAATATGACAATTCGCTGATACTTCAGTCACCGGATGGCGGACTCATCGCATCACAGGAGCTGTCGTTTGTCACATACAGGCTGAATGGGCAATACAGCAAGCTGACCTTTGTGCTGGGCCCCGCATACGCCAATCCCAACGGCAACAAGGGAAACGGCATACTGGTGGTCCAGGCAGACGGCAGGACGCTGCTTGATGTTATAGTGAACTGCTATGACGAGGTCAGATTCATTACTCTTGATGTGTCCGGAGTAAATCAGATCACATTCAAGAATGTCAGGGGCTCGGAAACAATAGGCATAGGCACCCCAAAACTCTGGAAGGCCGGCCAGAATGCGGTTGTGGCGCCGAATCCCATGGACAAACTGCCGAAAGACCGAGTAAAGCTTGTCGAGCAGCTCAAGCCCTATTTCACCAAACGGGGTATGGTCAAGCAGATAACCGACGACAAGGAGATTTACTGGGAAGACCGCACCGAGCCCATCAGCATAAACCGCAAAACCTTCAACTCGGGCCTCAGCATGTTCACACCTGAGGGTCTTTTAGAGAATTCCGAGGGATGGAGTTACTTCTGGCTAAACAAACGCTACGACAAGCTTTCTTTCATAGTCGGTCCGCGCGACAATCAGAGTTCCAATTCCAGCTCATGGCTGGTAGTGAAAGCCGATGGCCGCACAATATACGAAGAATATATCCGCCAGACCGACCTCGCGCAGCAGGTTGTCCTTGATGTCACCGGCGCGGAGCAGCTGTCCTTCCTTTGTGAGCGCAGGTCCGGTGACCTTCTGGGGGCAATGACCTTCGGTGTCGTTGACATCTATGCATATAAATATGATTATGCCGGAATCCCCCAGGCCGGCGTGCTCAACGTCAACAAGGACAAGATTGCGTCGCTGCCGGATGTATGCCCGCTGATGTCAAACATCCGTCCTTTCTCGGTGCGCGGGAAGAGCGATGCTTATGACACCATGTTTTATGGTGAAACCAGACACTATGGATTCAAGATGGGAGGAATGAGTTATTGGGAGGGCATGCTGTTCACTACAGGCAACACCCTGCTGGAAGACATGATTGACTCATATGCCGAATTCGACCTTGCAGGTGAGTTCGATTACATCAGTTTCGATGCCGGATGCCTCAGCAAGAATCATGTCATGGATGACGACAAATTGCGAATCTATGCCGATGGCAAGCTGGTCTTCGACAAGATGGTCTATTGCACCTGGCCCAACCAGCATTATGAAGTACCGGTGTACAAGTGCCGGACCCTCCGCTTCGAAAAACCGGGAAACGGCAAATCCAAGCAGACTATAATCGGCGTGGGCGATATAGTTCTTTACCGTGGACAGCCGGTAGCCAACAGCATATTCATGCATGAGACTCCCGATTGCCCCTATCGGACCGACCTGATCGATCTTTGCGGCAGACCATACTTCCACTACGTGGGCAGATTTGCAAGCAGCATAACCAATTTCAGCATGGATGACTGTTTCCATGACGGCAGCACCAGGAAAGAATATTTCCAGCTGCCCGACGGCAGGCAGATAAACAAGGGCTTCATGCTTGAGACCAATATTCCGCTCGGGCTTGAGGATCTGTCTCTTATGGATGCTATGTTTCTATTCCTGACAGGAGTGGGAGGGGATATCAGCAATTCTGATGTTGCCGCACAGACGGGTACGACGGCAGGTGCCGGCGGTCCTATGATCGGTACAATTTCGCTGCTTCTGTTCGATAAGGAGAACAAGCAGTCTTCGGCCGCTGCATTCAACCCTTTCGGTCAGTATGAAAGTTGCACGTTCACCGTGACCAATGCCCATGCCCATATTGATGAGTACGAGAGCATGCTCGGAAATCCCAGTCCGGAAGCAAAGAAAAACCCGGTTAAGCTGAACGTATTCGCAGACCAGCGGCTTGTGGGTGAATATTGGCTGTCAAACGACATGGAGCCTCTCACCGTAACGGTACCGATTTTCAAATGCCATCAGCTGATGTTCTGGCTGGAATGCGGCGAATGCCGCTCCGGGCAGTACGTATTCCATGACTTGACACTCAGCAAGGAGCCTTGCAACATTCCAATACCGGAAATGTACACTCCCGGTCAGATCAGCCATGACAGCAATTCCGATGTCGGGAAAGAAAACGGGAGCAAGACCGATGCCGGTGAAACTGCCACGAAGAAGCCCCAGACCGAACAGGAAAAGCAGGTCCGTCGCGAAAAAGCGGCCAAGGCGGTAGGTGTAGGCCTGGGGATACTTCAATCTGTGGTGAATGCCGCCGGCAAGAAATAGAAGCAAGCCGCACCGCCGTTCTCCACTTTTATGCAGATACAGCGAATAACTGATAATAATTCTTAAATTTGCGAATGTAATCCTGCGGAATTGTCGCGCAGGGCAAGAATAAAACGCTGAAATATGACTGTGTCGTTGATTTTGGGAGCTCTGATCCCTTCGCTCATTATGATAGGCTTCATCTGTTTCAAGGACAGGAAGTCTCCGGAACCTACGAAATATCTCTTGAAAGCATTCATATTCGGAATGTTATCCGCGAGCCTTTCGCTCGTCGTATCAATTCCGTTGAATATGCTCGGAGCATATTCATCCTCACCCGCAACAATCGGAGACCACTTCTGTGTCGCATTTTTCGGTGCGGGAATTCCGGAAGAACTTGCCAAACTGTTCATGCTCTGGCTTGCGCTCAGGAACAACAAGGCTTTCGACGAGCATTTTGACGGAATTGTCTATGCCGTCTGCGTCGGTATGGGATTCGCTTTCGTGGAGAACATCGGCTATCTGTCGAACGCCGGTGAATATTGGGTTCATACAGGAATCGCCAGAAGTTTGATCAGCGTCCCCGGTCACTACGTGTTCGCCGTTTTCATGGGCTACTACTATTCTTATGTACATTTCGATTATGGCAACATCAAGATCTTCAAGGTGCTGACCATCGCCGTCCCCATACTTGCCCACACTTTGTTCGACTGGATTCTCATGGTATCCGACGCTGTCCATTATCAGATAACATCGATTGTCCTGTCCATCGTTTTCCTTTTCATATTCTTCAGGCTCCAGAAAGCCGGCAGGCAGGATTTGCTCAAGCACCTGTCCAACGACATGGGGAATACTCTGTGAAGTAAGTAGGGGTCGCGAGGGTGTTTACAGCAGGCATTCTGATGCAGCGCACACTGCGAGCATTAGTCCTGAGACTGTTGAAAAACGCGAGACCATCATTGCTTGCCTCCACCAGAATATCGAAAGCCGAGGAAGGGATCCCTTATATCCACTATCTCCCTGAAAAAACCAAGGGCACTCAGAAGGACAATAGCGAGACCATCACTCCGCTTGTCCGCTATGCCTTTGATATCATCAAAAGGACGCAGCTTAATCTCACCATTCTGAAGTATCCATCCGGCAAGAGCGGCTACAACAAGAAGATCAAGCAACTTCTCAAGGCTGCCGGCATTGACCGCAAGGTAACGGAGTTCGATGAAGTCGAAGGCGTCAACAAGTATATCCCGATTTGCGAGACCTCAAGCAGCAAACTCGCCCGCTCCACCCACGTCGATATGATGAATAAGGTCCAGATCAATATGTACGCTGCCGGACTTCACCGCCGAGGTAGCAGTGCCGTCACCCACTACACCATGCTCGAACTCGCCGACCGCTTCAAACTGATGAACCTCGCCTTCGATCAGGAAGACTATAGGGTGGATAAGAATTTGGAAGTGATTTAAAGATATGTCGCCTCTTCAATAGCAAATAATAAAAGATTTTCATATATTTACAACCGAAAAAGGTTGTTATTCACAAAACAACCGAATATGGTTTCAGTTAATATTTAAACCTAATTTAGTTTCATTGGATATGATATGTGTAATAACCGCAGATATTATTAATTCCACTAAAATTGGTGCAGAAAGCCGAGATGAGTTAGTGAAAATTTTGCAACGAATTGAAGTATCACTGCAGAAAATATCTCAAGTACGCATTGAAATGTATAGAGGGGATAGTTTCCAAGTCCTGATCCCTGATGCCGGTAAAGGTATGGTCTGCGCGTTGTTAATCCGTGCAGGCCTAATGGCTTTCGCTCCTGAAGGAGAGATGTGGGACGCACGACTTTCATTAGGAATTGGCAGCGTATCTTATGAGAATGATAGGATAACGATGTCCGATGGTGAAGCATATAGATTATCCGGGCGTTCTTTTGATGGAATAGGGAAAAAGCGTCTTAGTGTTGCTACTCCTTCAGAAATGATCAATCAAGAACTGGCACTATCATGTGCTTTCGCAGATGACATTATATGTGGGTGGTCAAAAAAACAAGCGGATTTAATTTTCAAAGTTTTGCTTGATAATTTGTCTCGGAAGGAAATTGCAACAATGAATGGAACATCAGTACAAAATATTGGAAAAACTCTAAGAAAGGCTAAGGAATATTTAGTCATAATGTTCCTTGATAGATATGAAACATTAATTAACCAGCAATAGTATGGATATAATTCTTCGCTTAATGCTAGCCCATATATTGGGAGATTTCTTCTTTCAGACAGAAAAGTGTTGTAAAGAAAAAAAACAACGTACGCTAAAAGGGATATGCTATTCTGCATTACATGCCTTGATTATGGCGATTTTAGCATATGTCATTATAGGAGATTGGTATTGTTGGTTAATACCGGTTATAATACTAACATCCCACTTCTTAATTGACTTATGCAAGAGTTGGTATCAAAAGGATGCCATATATTCATTTGTAATTGACCAAGCCGCCCATATTTTTATAATTATAGCAATCGGATATATTTATGCTGATGGCCATATTTCTTGGGAGATTGGAAGCCGTTCAAACTTTTTATTGTATGGTTTAAGTTACCTAATTATTCTAAAACCCACATCCATTCTCACTAAATTATTTATTAATCAATGGGCTCCAAGTGGAGGCAGCATGGGCACTCTACCAAATGCTGGGAAATGGATCGGATATCTGGAACGCATCCTAACATTGACTTTTATCTATGCCAACCATGTGGAAGGGATTGGGTTTCTTTTAGCCGCCAAATCCATCTTCCGTTTCGGAGACTTAAACAAAGCAAAAGATGTGCGCACTACAGAATATGTGCTACTTGGAACATTTATGAGTTTTGCAATCAGCATCCTCATTGGATTTGCCGTAAAAGGAATAATAGGATAGCCAAAACGTTATCACATGTTAATAATATTTTCCGCACATAAATATTCTTGACACATATATAGAATTTGTTTATAAGTAATATGAACATTAATTATTTGAAATCAATTTTAAGATAATGATGAATTCATTAAAAATAGCGGACGCCCGGGATATTTGTAAGATAATACCAAACGATATATTCTTTCAAACAACAATATCTTCACCGCCATATTATGACATGAAAGATTATGGCATAGAAAATCAAGTCGGTTATGGTCAAACATATGAAGATTATCTTGAAGATTTAAAAATAATATTTCAACAAGTATATGAGAAAACGAAACAGGATGGAACCCTGTGGATTGTGATTGACACATTTAAACGGAATAATGTAGTTGTGCCATTACCTTTTGATCTTGCGGAAAGGCTAAAAGGCGTTGGATGGCTTTTGCAGGATGTTATTATCTGGAAAAAAGACAAAACCATCCCTTGGGCCAATAGCGGTTTTATGCAACGGAAATTCGAGTATATTCTTTTCTTCTCAAAATCACCCAAATATAAGAATCATAAAGATTCTGCGCGCGTATATGATACGACCGTATTAAAACATTGGTGGGTAAAATATCCGGAAAGATATAACCCCAAAGGAAAAGCATTAGACGAGGTTTGGGAGTATCCGATACCTGTACAAGGATCTTGGGGGAAAGAATATATTAGACATTTTTGCCCACTCCCGAAAGAAATGATTGCTAATATGATTCAGACAAGTACGGATGAAGGTGATATCGTGTTCGATCCTTTTGCGGGAACTGGGTCCGTATTAGCTCAAGCTGCATATATGAATCGCGATTATGTTGGCATTGAGTTGAACCCAGACTACGTGCATAAATTTAAAGACTATCTGTCCAAGACCATTCATACGGGCAAAACAGAATATGAATCTCAACGAGACAACAAAACTCAGAAAGAATTCGAAACTTTAATTTTAAATCTAAGAGCATTAAAATTCGGAAGGCTATTAATAAATCATATCGACAGCATCCATAATACAAACCACACAAAGGTACTTGTGGAATCTTTGGAACATCTAAATAGTTCAAATAAAATTCTAAGAGTAAGGTGTTCTTTTGTTGGGATAGAAGATTCATGTGAAGTTAGAGACACAATTAAGGAATATACATCAAAACCGCCATTATCAAAATTTGGAATCGAATATGAAATATGTTTTCTTAACATTCTAGAGGAGAAAGCCAATTACTATTATTACTCAAAAACAAATTCTTATTCATATATTAGGGACGTTGATTTACAATCTGATAAAGTAAAAGTCATTAGCCCGATTTGTGTTAATCTAAAAGAAAAAGACTATGAGTAAGACAAGCACTCAAAAAAAGAAAAGTAAACCAACTTCGCAACAATTAGAACAAAGAGCACAAAAAAAGGAAATAAGAACCATATTACAAAATATCGGTTTTAACAGAATCCCTACTGACGGCAAGGAATTTCAATATAAAGATAGAATTTCCGAATTAGACGATATTTTTGTTATGGAAAATCTCGTCTTGCTCATTGAGTATACAATTGGGAAGCCGGGAGACCACCTCAAAGGTAAAAAAATATTTTACGATAAGGTAAATGAATCTCGTTTGGATTTTGTCAGGTTTATGCTTACTAATGAGAAGTTTATTTCATTTAGAGAATATTATAATAAAAACATTGTTGACAATTACTCTGAAAATCAAATAGAGGTCAGAATTCTTTATTGTTCCAAACAGGATGTAAAAGATGAGCACAAGAAACTTGTAAACGGGGTAACATTCTTTGATTACTATATAGTACATTATTTTAAATATCTATCAAAGGCTATAAAACGCTCAACAAAATATGAGTTTTTTGATTTTATTGGCCTTGATCCTAAAAATTTTGGAGACGAAATACGTCGTGATGGCGATACTTCTTCAAAAACATTCTGCAGTCAGGTTCTTCCAGAAGAAAAAAGCTATTTCAATAAAGGATATAAAATCGTTACTTTTTATATCTCACCACAAGAGTTATTGCGTAGATCTTATGTGTTACGGCGTGAAGGATGGCAAGGAAAGAATAGTGTAGACTTCTACCAGAGGATGGTAGATACTGGTAAAATAAAAAAGATGCGGCAATATCTTTCCGCTGAAAAACGCGTTTTTATAAACAACATAATTACTACTATTTCCGAAGATAAAATCAGATTATATGATGACAAAAATAATGTTATCTCAAGACAACGTGATGGTAATTTTAAAGAGGCCACTCCAAATGATACACGCATCTCTATTGGAAAAATTGAAATCGAAGACAGTTCTAAGATAATTGGAATAATTGATGGTCAACATCGTATTTACGCTTATCACGAAGGGGATGATATTTACGAAAATAGTATGAAGCCACTAAGGAGAAGACAGAACTTACTTGTTACAGGTATTCTTTTCCCCGCCGATGAATCTCAAGAATCAAGACTAAAATTTGAAGCGCAACTGTTCCAGGAAATAAATAACAATCAAACAAAAATCAATTCATACCTCCAGCAAGAAATTGATTTGATTGTTTCGCCTTTCTCTTCAACTGCAATAGGCAAAAGAATAATTTATGGTTTAAATCAGAATGGGCCATTAGAGAATCTACTCGAGCAGTATTCCTACCAAACAGACAAAATAAAAACAGCATCTATTATTAGTTTTGGATTAAAGCCGCTAATTAAAATTAGTCAAGTTGAGAAAAAGGATTCAATTTTTCGACTTTGGGATAATGAGGAAAAGAATAAACTTACAAAACCTGATATTGATAACATTAAATTACGCGATGACTACGTAGCGTTTTGCGTACAAAAAATAAATGGAATCTTTCGAGCCTTCAAAGAATCCATGGATTCAGAGCAATGGAGCCCTTACAATCCCAAAACGCACAAAGGTTTACTATCTATCACATTCGTCAATGGTATTTTAAATACTATTCGATGCATGATCGAAAACACGTCCTCAGTAATGTCGTATGAGGAATGCAAAGCGAAGTTAAAGGGAATAAATACCTTTGGATTTAGAGATTATAAAACCAGCCACTACAATAGGATGGGACATGACATATACAACAAATTCTTAAAGTAGGGATTGTCGTTTAATGTTTTCAATTTGAGCGAGGCAGCGACTGGTCCCATCCGTTTTCTGCTTTCGGCTCATCAAATTTACATTTTTATATCTCATCCCGGTCGTTTCGGCCGGATTTCTTGTCTGTTTTCAATGGCAGAGGCTGAGTTCCTCTGCGGTAGCACTTTTCTATGTGCATATTTTCATTTCAGGCGGCCGCCAGCTACGCTTTCTGCTCTATCCTGTCCGCCAACTGCACCACGTTCGCCGTGTGAATGCCGAAGAAGATGGAAAATACTCTGGCAAGTTCCTTTCTGACAAGGTCTTTCTCCTTCTTCTCCTCACTGAACGGCCGTCCTCTCTTCACGAACGATGTCTGGATGCCGTTCTCCTTGCAGTAGTCCCTGTTGTCGGTTCCGGCATAGCCGGTGTCTCCTCCCACTTTCTTCGCATCAACTCCGAACAATCTCTTGTGCATCTTCAGGCAATGTATCAGCCTTGCACCCTCATTGAAGGCGTTGAAGGACAGTTTCTCAATGAACGAGATTCCGTCGACCAGTATGTTGTTCACCTTCGCTCCGAACTCCACACTCTTCACTTCCTTGCCCCTCACTATCGGTCTCACGTACGGCTTGCTGATGCTCACTATCCTGTTCGGAATACTCTCTCTGCAGTCCTTGCTCTCGAAGTGGTTCTTCTGCTGGCGGTACATCTTCGTGATGATTTCCAAATCACCTTTCTCCCTGGATGTCAGCAGGATCCCCGCGTTCTCATAAGCACGTTCCGTCTTGCGTATCTCTTTCAGTATCTTGTCCAAAAGCTCCAGCAGTCTGCGCGTCATCTTCCGTGTCTGGCTCTTGCTGTGCTTGCGCTGTTTCTTGTATGTCAGGTTCGCTTTCTGCACGTCAATGAACTTTGTTCTCGGACGATGGATTTTCAATCTTGAACTAAGCTCGCACATCGTTCGGTAACTCTTCTCTATTCCCTCCCACAACAACTTGGGATCTGTCGGGTACCGCATCTCGCTCTCATAGCAGGTCGCATCCGTGTACATCGTATCCAGGTTATCCAGGTACGGTTTCCACATCTCGGCAAGGATGTCCTGCTGTTGTTGTATCTTCAACTTTCCGGAAAGCTCCAGCATTATGTCATCCAGCAGCTTGTAGTTCGTCAGCGGACGAGTCGGATCTATTATCACGTCGCAGAACATCTGGTAGTGGATGTTGCCGTTCAACTGCTCCATCAGTTTCGGACAGCTCAGCCCCGTATACATCTTCAGGAACATCAGTGCCACTTTCCCTTCAGCTGTGAAGTATGACTTGCGTCCCGGTTTCGGTCTCATGCTTTTGCTGACCAGTCCGAAGTTCTCTGCCATCTCCCTCAGAGGGAGCAACCTCTTTATCCTGCCCAGTTCACTCTTTTCAAACGTCGACCTGTATAGGTCATAAAAATCAAACTCTGGAAACGCAATATTTGGCGCTATTTCAGCAAAATTTCGTACTTTTGACATCGCAAGCTTTTTTGCGATTCCTCCAAATTCGGCTTTCCTAGGGCGTTTGGAGGAATTAATTTATCTATATCAAAGATACTGATTTTCTATCATATTGGCAATCAATTTGTTAGGAAATTTTTTATATTTCCCGACAATCCCTAAGTAATGCGGTCGTAGGTTTCGAGTATCCGGTCAAAGATGCGGACGCCGTACTTCAGAGCGAGCTCCTCATCGCCGAGGTTGGAGGAGATGACAGTGTGTTTGCGGGCGTCGTAGCGGTATGCGAGCAGGTCGCGCATAGGTTCGTATTCCGTACCCCAGATGCAGCAGTAGTCCGGCTCGACGCCGGCATCGTCGATGAAAAGAAAATCAACGTTCTTCTCATATTCGAAGGGGTAGGAATCTATATCGCGGTGTTGGAAAAGTTCCACCAACTGAGAGGCAGATCCAATGTCCACGCACCGATTGAAGTCATCGTGTAGAACCTGATACAAACTGCGCATCAGCGTAGTTTTACCTGTTCCCACTTCGCCGTAAAGGAAGAGCCCGTCTTTACTGTCGTTTTTCAGCCATTCTGCAGCCCTGCGAATGTTGTAGCGCGTAAATCTGTCCCAGATGAATTTGCGCCCGCGTTCCTGAACCTGCCAAGCATAATATTTCAAAATCAATTTCTCCAGTTCTTCAATCGTCCATTTATCTTTTTCATCTCCTATCTTGCTTGGAATCGGAGCCTT
>JAKSKH010000060.1 GCA_024401855.1 Bacteroidales bacterium
CTCTTTGCAGCCTCTGCAAGATGTGCGGCATCCATGCCGTAGGCCTTGAGAAGTTCTGCAGGGGTTCCTGACTGACCGAAACGGTCTCCGCCATTGATGAACTCAATGTGGGTCGGGCACTTTGCTGCGAGCACGCCAGAAACAGCCTCACCGAGACCGCCGGCCATATTGTGCTCCTCTGCGACAACCACTGCACCGGTCTTCTTGATGGAAGCGACAAGAGTCTCTTCGTCAAGAGGCTTGATGGTAGCCACGTTGAGAACCTCGGCGCTGATTCCCTCTGCTTCAAGAGCCTCGGCAGCCTGAAGAGCTTCCCATACGAGATGTCCGCAAGCTACGATGGTGACATCCTTACCTTCATTGAGATTATATATCTTACCGATCTCGAAAGGTTCGTCAGCGCCTGTGAAGTTTGGAACTGAAGGACGGCCGAAACGGAGATAAACCGGACCGTTCATCCTGGCAGCAGCGATGGTTGCGTTCTTTGTCTGGTTATAGTCACAAGGGACGATGACAGTCATGCCCGGGAGAGCTCTCATAAGAGCGATATCCTCCATAGTCTGATGGGTGGCACCGTCTTCACCGAGAGTGATGCCCGCATGTGAAGAAGCAATCTTGACATTAGTATGGCTGTATGCAACCTCCTGACGGAGCTGGTCATAGACACGGCCTGTCACGAACTCTGCGAAAGAGCCGATGAAAGGAATCTTTCCGGTAATAGCAAGACCTGCTGCTACACCTACCATGTTCGCCTCGGCAATACCGCACTGAACGAATCTTTCAGGAAATTCCTTGGCGAAAGCACCCATCTTGAGGGAGCCCTTAAGGTCGGCTGTGAGAGCCAACACGTTCTTGTCCTCACGTCCAGCGAGGAGAAGACCTTCACCGAAACCGCTACGGGTATCGACTTTACCTGCGTCAATATATTTCTTCATACTAATAGTCTCCTAAAGTTTCGTCCAACTGATTGAGAGCGGCTTCGCACTGCTCTGCTGAAGGAGCTTTTCCGTGCCACTCGTGTGTGCCGGCCATAAAGTCAACTCCGTGACCCATTTCGGTCTTGAAGAGGATCATCTTCGGCTTGCCGTTTTCGTTGCGTGCGAGCTTGAATGCATCGAGGATGGACTCGTAGTCGTGTCCGTCTGCGATGATGACATCCCATCCGAATGCACCCCATTTCTCATCAAGAGCCTCGATTCCGGTAATGGTGCTGGTAGGACCGTCAATCTGCTGGCCGTTCCAGTCTGTGAAGGCTACAAGATTGTCAACCTTATGATGCTGGGCCCACATTCCTGCTTCCCAGATCTGACCTTCCTCGCTCTCACCGTCTCCGCAGAGAACGAATACGCGTGTCTTGTCTCCGTCAAGCTTCTTTCCGAGAGCCATACCGGCTGCCACTGACAAGCCCTGTCCAAGAGAACCTGATGGCTTGAATACTCCTGGGAGTTTGTCCGTTACACAAGGGTGTCCCTGAAGTCTGGAACCGAACTTGCGGAGAGTTCCGAGTTCACTTACCGGGAAATAACCGCTGCGGGCAAGTACTGAGTAATAGATCGGTGCAAGATGTCCTGCTGAAAGGAAGAATGCATCCTGGCCCTTTGCTTCACGGGTCCAGGTCTTCGGATCGTGCTTCATCTCACTGAAAAACAGGGCTGTCATCACGTCGGCGATTCCGAGAGATCCGCCCGGATGTCCTGATTTGGCGGTAGTGACCATCCTGATGATGTCACGACGCACCTGTGAGGAAATTCTTTTAAGTTCTTCTACTGTTGCCATATCGTAATATGTTATTATTGTCGCATTCACAAAGGTAACCAAAAATTGAGTTATATTTGCACGTTATGAAGAATATTCGAAACTTCTGCATTATCGCGCACATCGATCACGGCAAAAGCACCCTGGCCGACCGTCTTCTGGAGCTGACACAGACATTGTCACAGCGTGATATGGAAGCGCAGGTGCTGGATGACATGGACCTCGAACGTGAGAAGGGTATCACAATCAAGAGCCACGCCATTCAGATGACACATAAGTACAAGGGAGAAGAATACAAGCTCAATCTTATCGACACTCCGGGCCACGTGGATTTCTCATACGAGGTTTCCAGGTCAATCGCGTCCTGCGAGGGAGCTCTCCTGGTGGTTGACGCCTCCCAGGGCATCCAGGCCCAGACGATTTCCAATCTGTACATGGCCATAGACCATGGTCTGGAAATCATCCCTGTCCTCAACAAGATCGATATGGAGTCTGCCCAGGTCGAAGTTGTCACGGATGAGATTTGCGACCTGCTCGGCTGCTCTCCGGAAGACGTGTTCAAGGTTTCCGCACGAACCGGTGAAGGGGTGGCACCTATACTGGATGCCATCGTGGAACGCATTCCAGCTCCGGAAGGAGATCCGGATGCTCCCCTTCAGGCCCTGATATTCGACTCCGTTTTCAATTCCTTCAGAGGAGTAATCGCATATTTCAAAGTCAATAACGGAAGCATCCGCAAGGGCGACAAGATAAAATTCCTTGCAACCGGGATGTCATATGACGTCGAAGAAGTCGGCGTACTGAAAATGAAACTCATCCCTTCTTCCGGCATCGAATGCGGAGATGTGGGATATATCATTACGGGCATCAAAAATGCCCGCGAGGTCAAGGTGGGAGACACCATTACCCTTGCCGATAACCCTTGCACCGACGCCATTGCGGGATTTGAGGAAGTGAAGCCTATGGTATTCGCCGGAATGTATCCGGTACAGGCCGACAAGTTCGAAGAACTGCGCGCGGTACTGGAAAAGTTCCAGCTCAACGATGCCTCATTTGTGTATGAGCCTGAGTCCTCTCTGGCCCTGGGTTCGGGTTTCCGTTGCGGATTCCTGGGTCTGCTCCATCTTGAGATTGTTCAGGAGCGCCTTTTCAGGGAGTTCGATATGGATGTCATCACGACAGTGCCTAACGTATGCTATAAGGTCTATACCACGCAGAATGAGGTAATGGACGTGCACAATCCTTCCGGTCTTCCCGCACAGACTCTCATAGACCATATCGAAGAGCCGTTCATACGCGCCCAGATCATATCGAAGTCCGAGTTTTTCGGAGCGATAATGAAGCTCTGCCTTGAAAAAAGAGGCACGCTAGTCAGTCAGCACTATATCACCGCAGACAGAGTCGAGCTCAACTACGATATGCCTCTCTCCGAAATCGTGTTCGATTTCTATGACAAGCTAAAGTCCATTTCCAAGGGTTATGCGTCGTTCGATTATCATCAGACGGGGTATCGTCCTGCAAAGCTTGTCAAGCTTGACATCCTTCTCAACGGAGAACCGGCTGACGCCCTTTCTACCCTTATCCACGCCGACAATGCCGCCGATTTCGGGCGCAAGATGTGCGTGAAGCTGAAGGACCTGATCCCGAGACATCAGTTTGATATTCCGGTGCAGGCTGCTGTAGGAGCCAAGATTATCGCAAGAGAGACTGTCAAGCAGGTACGCAAGGACGTTACCGCCAAGTGCTACGGAGGTGACGTAACCAGAAAGCGCAAGCTTCTTGAAAAACAGAAAGAAGGAAAGAAGAGAATGCGTCAGATCGGCAAGGTGCAGGTACCTCAGTCCGCTTTTATGGCAGTGCTTAAATTGGACTAGCAAATATTTGCAAAATAAAAATTTAGCAGTATATTTGCAGTCCCAAAAAACAATCGGGGTGTGGCGCAGTTGGCTAGCGCATCTGGTTTGGGACCAGAGGGTCCTGTGT
>JAKSKH010000061.1 GCA_024401855.1 Bacteroidales bacterium
TCTATATCTTAGGAATTGTAGGATAAAACTGAAACCTTGGTCCCGGCAAGTAAAAACAGTATCGTCATTAATCAAAGCAAAAGCACTTCTATGAAAAAAACCAGTTTGTTGGCAGCCGCTCTTTTAATATGCAATTATGCATTCGCCCAGTATTCTTTGAATGACTGGAAAATAGATGAAAAGGACTATGAAAACGGAGAGCTGTACCTGAATGTAAAAGAGTACAGATTGAATTTCAACCATCCTCTTCCTTACGCTGATTTCCAGAAAGACTGGACTGTCAAGGCCGATTTGAAATGCGGTACTCTCGGTACTGAACAGGTGTTTGTCTGCAAGGAAGGAAAAGCCTCCCGTTTGATAGGCAGAAACTCTCTTTCCGGTGACATCTCGCTCGGATATGACCCCATGCAGAAGAAGTTCTTCGTGGAGGTGACCGACAAGTTTGAAACTCCTCACCGTTTGTTTGCGGGCCCTGTTGTAGAGGCTGGCAAATGGTATGCGGTAGAAGCCTCCGCACAGTACGACGCCAGGGCGGAAGAGTCCACCCTAACTCTTTCAGTGGACGAGGAGTCATCTTCTTTGGTCTATCCGGGTCATGCTCTTCGTCACAATGCTTCTCTTTGGGTGATCGGACGTGGTTTCCCTGGAGGTTTCCCTAATTCATTGCAGGTGCGCGATGGCTATATCAGAAATCTGAGCATTAGTGGAAGCGCTTTGCCTCACGTGACAGGACAGAATCCTCTTTTTCCTGGCCGATATACTGCAGATCCGGCTTTCACTGTGGTGGGCGACACCGTTTACGCTTATGTGGGCGAGGATTGTGCTGCACCCGGCGGATGGTTCAATATGCCTCACTGGCTCTGCTATTCTTCAAAGGATATGAAGAACTGGACCTTCCATGGACAGGTGCTGGCTGCTGGGGACTTCCCTTATGCTTCGCCTAACGGAGCATGGGCGGGGCAGGTAGTAGAAAAGGATGGCAAGTATTTCTATTACGTTACACTCGACCGCAAGGATAATGGAGAACATACCGTGGATGTTGCGGTAAGTGATTCTCCTACAGGACCTTTTGTGCCGGCGCGAAAAGACGGGACTCCTCTTGTTTCCGACGGAATGACTCCGGATTCATATCGTCCTAACGCAGACATTGATCCAACTGTACTTATCGATGATGACGGCACTCCTTGGATGGCCTGGGGTAACGGCGACTGCTATATGGTGAAGCTGAAGAGCAACATGATTGAGCTTGACGGAGAGATCAGGAAAGTTCCTATGCGCAACTATTCTGAAGGTCCTTGGCTTTTCAAGCGCGAAGGGCTCTATTATCTGGTCTATGCTTCCGACGCTCCGGGTGTTCAGGAGGAGCAGATGGCTTATTCAACGGCTGAATCCATCGAGGGTCCTTGGACATACCGCGGCTTCATCAGCACTTCGGCCAACCATGGATTCACCATCCATCCTTCTGTCATCGAGTTCAACGGGCAGTGGTACTATATCTACCATGACGGTTCATACAGCCAGAACGGTGGTCCCGGTGGCGACTGTCGCAGAAGCGTCTGTGCAGAATACCTCAGCTTCGAGAAGGACGGCAGCATCCGTTTCATGCCTCTCACGCAGGAGGGCTTGAGCTCCGGGATTGACATCTGGAATCTTCCTGAGCTTCAGGTCGAAAACGGGCCTTACACTACGGAATGGACGAACCTCAGCCGTCAGTACAATGTTCCTGCGTGGTGGCGTGAGGCAAAGCTCGGTGCATGGTCGCACTGGGATCCTCAGTCTGCAGCAGAGGCTGGAGATTGGTATGCACTGAGAATGTACCAGGAAGGACGTCCTCAGTACAAATACCATCTGGAGCATTACGGACATCCGTCCGAATTCGGCTACAAGGATCTCTGCAACGAATGGAAGACAGACCTTTGGGACCCGGACGAGCTGATGCAGCTTTATATCAAGATGGGTGCAAGGTATTTCCTGGCTATGGGAAACCATCATGACAATTTCGACTGCTGGGACTCAGCCTACCAGCCTTGGAATTCTGTGAACGTAGGTCCTCATCAGGACATTGTCGGCATATGGGCGGAGACCGCGCGCAAATACGGAATGCCTTTCGGAATAGGCTTCCATGCCACCCCTGCACGTACCTGGGGCCAGTTCATGACACCGCGCTTCACCTCCGACAAGAATGGCGACTATGCCGGTGTGCCATATGACATCTTCATGACCAAGGAGGACGGAAAGGGCAAATGGTGGGAAGGACTTGATCCGAAGGACCTTTACGGCCTTGAGCATCATGACGGACGCAACTCCCTCGAATCGCCATTTGCAAACCAGTTCATGTGGCGCGTGGATGACGCTATCCGCAAGTATCAGCCGGATATGATCTATTTCGACGAGCATGCAGGTGATTCGCAGATGGACCTTGGTGTCAACATGGGCCTGGGACGTCTCACTCCGCAGATTCTGGCTAATTTCTACAATATTGCCGCGAAGCGGTCAGAGGGTAACAAACAGGTAGTTGCAACCATGAAGGGCGTTGGCGGCCGTTACAACAGCTTCCAGAACTCTCCGGATGTACTGCCTCTCGCAGACCGTTCGCTCGTAAAGAGCACCGAGCTTTATACTGAGGACGACATCATGGCGTTTCCGTTCCAGACAGAGGTCAGCCTCCAGGACTGGCATTATCAGGCAGGCGGGCAGTACTGCAGTGCCGCAGAAATCATCACGAGGCTTATGCAGAACGTTTCCAGAAACGGATGCTTGCTGCTCAATGTCACTCAGCGCGGACGCGGTGACATCGAGGATGAAGCCCGCCGTATCTGTCTCGATTTCGGCCGTTGGATCGAGATCAACAGCGAGGCGGTATACAGCGCAAGACCGTTCGACGTATGGGGTGACGAAAATGTAATCTACACCCGCCAGGGCGGCAATATCTATGCTGTTCTCGTGAATTGGGAGGGCGGGAGCGTGAATCTTAGTGCTATCGCTGACAATGTCTCATCCGTAGGCAAGGTTACCAAGGTAGAGATGATCGAGACAGGAAAGAAACTCAAGTTCAAGCAGACCGCTGAAGGTCTTGAGGTGGTCGTGGGAAGACCTGTTGTCACTCCGGACATCACGGACCAGGAACTGGCATCAGGTTTCAAGGTTCTGAAAATCAGCTATGAGAAGAACTGGTTCAATGACGATGACCCAGGTGTGTCCACCTTCGGTTGGGACAGAAAATGCAAGCTCAAGGATGGTTCCTTCAACAACGACCTCTCATTCAGCGACCGTGAAGGTGACACTTGGAGTGTGGATTTTACAGGAAAGCGTGTAAGCATCATAGCTCCGACTGGTGGCCTGAACGGGAAGATGAAAGTGTTGATCGATGGCAAGGACTGCGGCACAGTACAGTTCTCAAAGGGAGAGGTCATGTGCCAGCAGATAGTTTTTGAATCAAGAAGACTCAACGGAAAACAGCATAAGATACAACTTGTGAACCTTGGGGGTTCCATTGCCGTTGATGCACTGATAATCAAATAATACTCATGGAGAAATTTTCATAAT
>JAKSKH010000062.1 GCA_024401855.1 Bacteroidales bacterium
TCAAGGAAGTCGTTTCACCATAGGCAAAACGACTTTCACTTATATGGAAACTGATATTTAGACCAGTTCTTTTACTTGGCGTCCTTGACGAGTCGGATGGCCTTAGCGTCGCTTCTAGGATTACTTTCGATGAAAACGGAATTGTTGAAATACATACATTTTGCACCGTTTCCGTTGATGGCTGTTCCTGTCCAGTAGTAACCTGTCACGCCGGCAGCAGAAACCGAATTTTTTTGTCGGGACCCTGTGAGAGGAAGGAAGACCAAACCTTTTTCATTCAAATCAGCTATCTTGTAGGGTGACTGTAACGGTCCGGAAAAAGAATCTGGCGCGATGACAAGACCTTTGCCAATTTCTACATTTTCGCCGTCAATAACTATCACGATATTCCTTTTATTGGTTGCATTATCTCTTGTATTTAAGAGATAGTCCCATTCATCTTTTGAGAGAGTACGCCATCCTGTCTGGCCGTATATAGTGAATCCTTCCTTATTTGTAAAGAGCACATCCGTGGATTGTTCGCCGCCTTCAACATATTCCACTGCATAGGCGGAAGCGGCGTCTATAGTCCAGTAGAAATGCCCTACGTGATTGCTGTCCCAACTTGTCGGGTATGAGAACTGGTCCTTCTCGAACTCGAAAGCACTGCCAGTCCAATACAGGTTGCCATAAGAGAAACGCACACTCTTGGTGGCGCTTACGCTGAACTCCCCGGGGAGCAGTACGGGAGTCCAATTCGTCGTGGAAAAGGCTCCGAGGTTGTACGCCTTATGCTCAAGTTTCTTGCCCACAATGACACGCCTATATGTTCCCTCAGCCTTTGTGACCAAGACATGGCAATCCGTAGGGAGAGTACTTTTCAGCCTGCCGAAGAATACAATACCCTGGTCGCTTGTGCTGAACTTGCGACCAGTCATTTTCCCGTCTGTTGTCTTGGTTTTGCTCGCGACTGCAAGACTCCCGTCAATAGTTATATCGCTGTAACTGTCAACGTTGTTGCAGGTAAGGATCTCGGTATTCGCAATGCCTGTGATGTAGAACTGCACATAGTCAGCCGGGATTTTCATAGCGAGAGTGGCCTTGACCGTGCCGGACTCCACATTATATTCCTTGGATTCAGCACAATTGTAATATACGTCTCCGCACGTGATATTCCATTTGCTGTCACTGTATGTCGGGGCAATGCTGTTCGTGATATATGGAACATAAACAGCTGAAAGTTTACCACCAGATTTAAGGTCTGCATCTTTGTGCATTGTAGTCGCCCAGGAAGTCCCGTTGTAGGTCATTGTAGCATAGGTATCGGTGAGCAAGGACCCTCCAGTTGGCTTGAAGAACAGGAAAATCTTGTCTCCGTTTTCCCATCCGGTCTTCACGGCCTTGGTTGGAGTGTCGTCAAATCCGGGTCCTCCGTTCACGGAAATGTCAAAAGAGTACTGCATCGATACATTGACAGACTGCTCTTCACAGGGCACTTCTTTCTGGCACGATGCCGCAGATGCTATAAGGAGCATCACAACTGAAATGGCTGAAATAATCTTTTTCATTGTCGTATCCTCCTTGAATTATAATAGTTCTTCTTCTTCGAATCCTTCGTACTTTGGCTCAACGTTGCTAAAACTGCTACAGAGCATTTGTCTGGTTTGTGTCTTGAAGAAACTTATGTCAGGCGACTCGTATTCTTCAACTGTTCGTGTCTGATTCATAGTTCGTTTGTTTATTGCCACGCAAAGATATATAAAAACGGGATAATTTATATATAATCATCCAATTATACATACTTGCGAAGGTCTTTCCGGCAAAATCGTCCACTCTCATCCGTGGAGTGTGAAGTTCCATAATCATACCAGGGCCAGGGCCAGGGCGGATGTTCCCGATAGCCCGCTGCTGCCTCTGATTGTTTCGGCATATCCCGACCATTGCGTGGCTGTCACGGGAATTCATCCCTGAAAGATTTCCCTGAGAGGCCCCTGATGTCAAGAAAACACTAACTTAGCTTTCAAATTGTTGCGACCTATGAAAAGAATACTCAGACTCGCCGTATATGCTTCCGTGTTCATTGCAGACGGCGACAGGGTGGATGCAATGGCTGTATTTCATCACGGTCCCTCTCTTTGCTCTTCACCTTCGTGGCGTATGGACACGGGAAGACAGGGCTCTGGACCCGATGCTCCCGCTGCTGGTGATGACTGCTTTCATCACCTCAATACTGTTTTCAGTATTTTTGTAGACTGCCTGCCCGGCCACTCCTTCAACACGGAACTTTTAAATGCATAAAGAAAAATCGCCCTTATAGATATATACAGGGACGATTTTCTTTGATTTATTATGGATAATAGGGCTGTCATATATGCGCGTGTATCAAGCACCAGTGATCGTCAGAACACTGATAGACAGATTGTAGACCTTCAGTCATACGCTGAAAGGGCTGGGCTTGAAATCGTCGAAATATACCAGGAGAAGGCATCCGGCGCGAAGGATGATCGTCCCGTCCTTGCTGAATGCATCTCGAATCTGATGGAGAGTCAGGCCAGGAACCTGCTCCTGTCCGAGATCTCCCGTCTATCAAGGACCATGAAGGGTGTCGTGAACACACTGGATCAGCTCGCCAAGGCTGGAGTCAACGTCTATATCCAAGACATCGGTTTGAACTCTCTGCTTCCGGACGGTTCGGAGAACCCTACAACGAAGATGATGCTAACTATCCTTGCCCTAGGAGCCGAGATGGAACGTAACAACATCCATAACCGTATGGAGTCCGGTCGCCGTTTTGCATACGAACGTAATCCGGAGAAATTCGGCCGTCCGAAGGGCAAGAAGCGCCCTGAAGACGAAATACTTTCCAAGTATCCAGAAGTTGTGAAGAAGCTTTCTAAGGCTTACAATCGCTGAAACGGCAAAGATCTGTGGAGTCTCGCCGACAACGGTTCAGAAGGTAAAGAAATCTATCGAATAAAGGCTAATCAAAATTAGTGGTTGGAACTCTGAAGAGAAAGACAGATATGACGAGCCCCCGCAGTTATTGCTGCGAGGGCTTTTTGTGTGAGCCGCTATGCTTATGGCCCTGCCAGAAGGTTCTGTTTTGAAACGTGATTGCTTAGACGGCGTGAACGATGTGGGTTTGCGCAAAACGCGCAGTGACTCGCGTCCGCGCAACATTGAAGTCGCCTCGGGGGAATTTATGGTTCAAACTACCCGGAAATAATCATTTTGTAGTCGGGGTAAAAAATCAAGAAAATCACCCCGCCCAACATAATAAATGACATCGGCAAAACATATTTGGCTATCGGAATGCAATAGCATATGTTGTGTTCACCCGAATGCACGGATGAACTATCATCATTGAGGGGCGTACCCCTCAAACTCCCTGCGGCGCTCCGCTTCATTCGTCTGTATGAATGACAGTAAGGTGCCCACAAACTTAACAACAGATTGAGGAGCAAGGAAAAGGCTTATGCCGCGCAGAGAATAACCTGCTGCTTTGATATTGATTAGGAAAATTTTCTGTAACTTGCCGCTGATTTTCGGTGAGGCAGTAT
>JAKSKH010000063.1 GCA_024401855.1 Bacteroidales bacterium
TCTTCTGCGCTTCATACACTTTGCGAAGTTCCCTTATCGCCTCTGCCGACTCTCTTTTGTTGATTGTCAGTCGCAGACCACAATGAGGGCAAATCAGAGCAGAGTTGTTTATCAGTTGAAAAATGGATGTCGTAATGAATCCTCCGCATCTCGGACATTCCATTCCGGGAGTACGATCCCTTCCGTCATTAAACATTTTCTTCACCTCCTTCTTTCTGTTCTTTCTTATATTCTCCCGCGTCCGAATCCCGGACATCCAGATCCCCGGAGGCCAAACGCAACAGGTTCATCAATCCGGATGGCATATCGGACTGTCTCATCTTTACTTTGATTTTCATATTTGCCGAGAGATTCTTCTGCATATCCCCATTTGCCGCCGAAGTCTGTGGGGCGATGTTAGCTCTCATCCTGAATCCGGACGGATTTTCTATCCCTTCAGTCATTTTCCCGCTCTTATAGGAGAAACTGTCCTTTGTTGTTTCCGATATGGCGTCAATAATCCGTATGTCAAAATCGAAGTCCGCTTCCTGAAGCTGTAACAAGGGAAGGGGTAAAAGCGTAATAAGTGGTATGTTGATTGTTTTCCAGTCCCCTCCGTTCGAACCTGGCTCGGAGAAGTTGAAAGAAAGCATCCTCAATCGTGAATATTTCCCCTCCGCCGTTTCATAATCCTCGAACGCAATCCTCAAAAGGTAGTCGTAATACTTCTGCGAAGCCATCGCGTCAGCCTCTACGGCAGCCACCAATGGTCCGGCTATCAGCTGTCGGAGATCCATCACCTGGCTGTTCCGATATTCCAAAGTTGTTCTTGATTTATCCATTTTTGCAAAATTTCTAATGGTTCAACATAGCGTCACATCTATTTGGCAGAGTCGGCGACATTGTGCGTTGTCGGAGCAAACTTGAACTTGAAATCATGTATTGCGGTTTCGGGCATCTTCTCCAATTCCTCCGCAGTTACCGCTACGTCAAGCTGAAGATAATTTTTGCTGCGCCTGAAGTTCTGCTCCATAGATTCCTCTGCAACCGTTTCTGCGAGAGCATCCCTTACGGAGGAAATTATCTTCTCCCTGTGTTCAGCCCCATTGGGGGAACTCAGTATCTTCTGGATTTCTTCTCCTTCCAATATCTCCTTCTCGAAAACAGACATCATCCGCTCAACTATCAGGTCATTAACCGGCAGCCCGCTCTTGCTGTCGACGATTTTGTGAAGACTTCCATTGAATGCATCCTTCATTGCTCTGCTCAGGAACAGACTGTATTCCTTTACTGAATCTCCATCTTTTGCAATGTCGGCAAAGAAATCACGCCAGTCTTCTCCAAGATTCAGTTTATTTGAAATATTCCAACCGGTCATATGGCTTGCAAGAACCTTTATGGACATATCGGCACACCGTTGGCACAGTTTCGCTATAAATCCGCCCAACTCTCCCAACCGGATGTTGGATTCCTCATCCAGGTCGGAGGCTTTGATTCCATACTTCAAATCCATTTCTATTTCTCCGAACTGGACACCTGGCAATTGGAGGTCTCTTGCCCGTCCTTCGCTGCCGTAATTCTCACTCAGTGACAGGGAATACAGGTTGGCCTCGTGCTGCGCGGCAATGATATCACGCATTATCGAGCCTATAATTGAATGTAGTTTTGCCATTTTCTTTTTGTTTTGAATTCGTGTTTATGGGAAAGGGATGCGGGTCAGAGTGCCCGCATCCCCGGACATCATTGTGCGAGGGGATTACTTCTCCTCTTTTGCAGCAGGTTCATTCTTCTCACCTTTGTCTGCCTTCTTATCCTTGACTTCGACAGTAACCTCGCGGTCACCAGCCTTGAAGGTGTATTTTCCGGCAGTCAGTTTTTCACAAACGACATTGTCGTCAGCCACCTTTGTGGTTGCGTTGCCCGCTGTACATACAATCTCTTTTGGCGCAAAAAGGCCGTTTCTGTCCTTGTATGTAAGGATGAGGGTATCACCTGAATCGAGCACGAGAGCACTTGCCTCCAGGGTCCCCTTTGCGTCAGACACGTCCATTGCATTGCTGAGCATTTCGAGCACCTTCGCAAGGCCTGCAGGCATACTTTCCTGTCCGGCCTTTACCGCTACGTCAATGGTGGACTCAACGCTGTACTTGGATTCCTCGGTAGCTTTGGAGTCTTTCTTGGACGAATAGTTCGCCTTCAGGTCAGCTTCCAGTTTGAACAGGAAGAGATTAAGCGTTGCCTTGCCCGTGCCACCGGCTTCTACGCTGCTGCTCTGTGTATTCTCCGAGAAACTTGAAGAAGATGCAGAAACGTTAGCTTTGAAATTGATATCCACGGAGTTGATTGCAATGTAGGGAATCGGGACAATTGTGAGGAGAGGAACGTTGATCTGCATCATACGTCCGCCCTGATTGAACGAGAACGATACATTGACAGCCTGACGTTCTCCGGTTTTCGGATCGGTGTTCAGGCCGACCTTCTGGATGAAGTCCCACGATGTCTGGGCTGCCATCGCCTGAGCCTCGATACAGGCCTTGAGAGGACCGCCAATCATGGAACTGAAAGGAATAGCCTGCAGGGCGTTGGTCGCCATCTGTGCAGGAATTTGACTTATTGCCATAGTTTTTGATTTTTAGTTGTTGATGCGTACTCTGTTCACCGTGCTGCCACGTGTCTTAGGACTTCGCGCGCTTTATGAATTCCTCCTTCAGACTCCGGCAGCTCCCGGCACGGCTTTTCCGCTTACGCCGTGCAAACTGATAAACGGCGCAAAGGAAAATTATACTGCCCGTCCCGGCAAATCCGTTGTATGAAACAAAGGTTTTGATGGATGAAGGAGGGTGATT
>JAKSKH010000064.1 GCA_024401855.1 Bacteroidales bacterium
ACTGGCTGACCGCATCGTTCTTTGCGAACAATTTCCTGAACAACAGGCCGCAGTACAAATCTAAGGTGGACCCGAGCAAGACGTTCACCCTTCTTTCTGACAACACCCTGTTTTTCGGGTTCGACTTGAAAGTCAATATCAAATAGTAATAGTATTAATCCTTTAAAAAATGAAAAAGTTATTTATTGCTTTTGCAGTTGCTGCATTTTGCTTCGCAGCCTGCCAGGAAAAACCGGAGGAGATTAAGTCTTTCTCCGCGAATATTGTCCTTACCTCTGCTGAGGCGGGAGTCCCTTTACCAGCTGAATTCAACGTCAAGGTTACATCACAGGAAGGAACAGTTGTATTTGAGCAGACGGTAGCTGCTGAGGGCGCAAAATTTATCGTTGAAAACATTCTTTCGGGCATTTACAACGTAAGCGTATTCGGCGTTAACAATTTCGGTGGAATCACCTATAATTTCAGCGGTTCTCTCAATTCCGTTGCAATCACTCAGGAAGGCCAGACCATCGAAGTCACTCTTGCTGCATCCAAAGAGTCCGCACTTCTCTTCAAGGAGATCTTCTATGTGGGCGGCTCAGGCCGTTTCCCGGAGGGGTCTTCACAGCCATACAGGGATGATAACTTCTTTGAGATTTTCAACAATAGCAGTGTCGATGCATATCTTGACGGTCTTTGCATCGCCAATGTTGCTCCGACAGTGGCATCAGAAGTCCTCACATGGGAACTTGATGGTGGCAGGAACGCAAAGGATTATGTTTACTGCCAGGCTATATGGCAGTTCCCTGGGAATGGTAAGGACTTTGTCCTCAAGCCGGGCAAATCTGTTGTACTGGCTTCCATTCCTATCGATCACACAAAGATAATTTCAGGGACTGTTGATTTGAGCTCTGCTGATTTCGAGTTTTTCGTAGAGAATCAGAATATTTACGCAGATAATCCTAGCATTCCTAACATGGTTCTGAAATTCGGAAAATTCGGAAATGGCGCCGACCGTTATCTTCCTACCGTAATGGGTCCTGCAATGATTCTTTTCAAACCTGAGGGAGAGATAGACAATTCTACGTTCGTCTCACCTGTCGGCAAAGCTGATCAGTGCAAGGAGATTCCGATTTCAAGTGTCATTGACGGTGTCGAGGCTGTTCAGAAGGCTGATATGGTTGAATTCAAGCGTCTTCCTGCTGCGATAGACGGTGGTGCCGTTTATATGGCGAACAGCGTCAAGTATGTTCACCCTCTTATCGGTATGGAAATGACTTCCTGGGATCATACAGGCATCAGCTTCAGCCGTAAATACAAGAACGGAACAGATATTACCGGAGGACTCGTTGATACGAACAATTCTACGGAAGACTTCGTCGCCAATGACACTCCTGTTATCAGGAGAGGTCTCTAATGAGAAGATATATACCCGCCATTATCATAGCGTTGGCAGTCGGGACTTTCCCTTTGATGGGGCAGACCCCTGCCGCGCTTGAAATGGAAAAAGCAAGCGCTGTCTGGTTCGATTCGGACAATGCCGCAGGTATGACAGTTACATCGATAGCCCCGTTTGAGGCTATCGATGCCAACTATCATATTTCAAACGGGGATTTTAGAAGCTATACCGAGGGGAATGCCAGAGACCTGATTCTGAATGCCGAGGGCTCCACAGACTTGTGGAGGGGCAAAGTATGGGGGAAATTCTCATACAGCAACATCACAGAAAGGGATACCAAATACAACACCTTATTCTTGAATCTGGATGAGGATAATCCTTTCTATGTCGCCGACATTAATCTGAGTTGGTGGAAAAAGCAGAAATATGAGTTGGCGATGAAGGCCTCCACTCCTTTCTATTGGGACAGAGTTGCTTTCGGCATAGGCGCAAGCTATTTCACGGAAAGCGGGGCAAAGCAGATTGACCCACGAGGTTATGGCAATGAGTTTTCTCTGGTCGTAAAGCCAGGAGCAGTCCTGAAGTTGGGAAGGAATTACATAGGGCTTGGTCTGGACTATGAGAAAGGCAATATGAGGATGACTCCTATCAATAATGCCTACATGAACTCTTGGGATGCATATATCCTGCATGGCTTGGGAAATAATGAACTCAGTCTGATATCGCTTCTTACCACCGGAGTCGGTCAGGTCTATGATAAGAAAGACCAATTCGGCGCAAGTCTCCAGTACGGTTTTGTCAACGATTCATTCAAAATATTGGCTGACATATACGGCA
>JAKSKH010000065.1 GCA_024401855.1 Bacteroidales bacterium
GCTTTCCTATATTCCGAAAGATATTTATGAAAACGGATATCCGATGAAATCACTGATGGATGCAGGCATCGTAGTGTCATCCTCCACCGACTCTCCTGCCGGAACAACTCCGGGTACCGTCCCGAACATTATTGGAGTGGCGGTGAACGGAGTGTGCCCCGAGTTTCCCGATGTGAACCCGCTCAACCCTTCAGAGCTGCTCACTGTCACCCAGGCGCTCAAGTGCCTCACCATAAACGGAGCCGCAAGCCTTGGCCTTGAAAAGGAGCGTGGAAGCATCGAGGTCGGGAAATATGCCGATTTCGTGGTGCTGGACAAGAATGTTCTTGAACTGGAGAAGACAAACAAAAAGGATATCTTCAACACAAAGGTTGAAAGCACTTGGTTCGAAGGCAAGCAAGTCTACCAGAGTAACAAGATGTAAGCAGTATGAAAGTATTCAAGATTCCATTCATAATTTCAATCCTCTTTTTGGCTTGTTGCCAGAAAGATCCTTTACCTGATTTCAGTCCGCTCAAATGCAATTATTCCTCAGCTGACATCTCCACGCTCGAAGGGGAACAGGTCAGTCTGGCCGGTTTTTCCGACAGGAAAGAGTTGTCCACAGGCACACATCTGAAGATTCGGACCTACTGTCTGGTCATAACGGACGGACAGCAGAAGGTCTGCATAGTGAACAATGACCTTATGGAGACGGCTCCCGCACTGGCATCTGAAATACGCGACCGGATAGCTGCTGAGACGGGGCTTGACCGCAGGTATATACTTCTCAACAACCTGCATTCTCACAGCGCGCCGCGTGTTACCGGCACCTGGGCAGAGCCGGACGGACCGAATTACGCGTACAAGCTGCGCACGGTGGAAACTATAGTGGCAAATGCCGTGAAGACGGTCAAGGACGAAAAGGCTTTCCGTGAATTCCGCCTCGAAGTCGGGAAAACCACCACTGACATTTCCGGAAACAGGTGTGAAAAAGAGGGTCCGGTAGATACCGATGTGTATGCCGCCCGTTTTGTAAGCAAGGAAGGAGAACCTATATGCGCCATCATAAATCTTGCCTGTCATCCGGTATGCATGGGACCGAAGAGCCTTCTGCTGTCCTCGGACTATTCCGGAGTTGCACGGAAAGAACTCGCTCGGGAATGGGGCTGTGAGGTCTTCCAGTTCACAGGAGCCGCCGGGAATATGGACCCCGCTGAAGGCCCTCAGACTTACGAATATGCTGAGAAGTGCGGAAGCAGCCTATACTTATCCCTGGCCGGTATTGAATTCGCTCCTGCCGGTAAGGATGGGATACTGAAACTGTTCCACAACGTCTCGCATCTGCCGTATGCCATCCCGGAGGTGACCAAGGAAGCTGTGATTGCGCATGCGGAAGCTATAAAACATATGAAGACTCCATTCGCGACCTGGGAGGAAGATGTCGAAAGGTGGAAGAAACAGATTCTTGATGAGTGGGATATGCCAGGAAAGAATTACAAGTCATTGGACTTCGACATGACCGCGTTGAACGTAAATGGCGTAATATTTTTCTGTTCCCAGGGAGAGCCGTTCTGCGAGTACCAGATGGAAACGAGAAGCACATTCAAAAAAGAGACAGTCTTCTTTGCCGGATATACAAATGGCCAGAATGCGTATCTGGCGTCAAAACGCGGATACCAGGTGAGAAAAGGGTATGAATATGAGATTGAGCAGATGCACATATACACCAAGTCCCCATACCCTCTTTCCGAGTCAATGCCCGATGTCTATCAGGCTTCGTTAACGGAAACGATATCCGGAGTGTTGTAAAGCATGGCAAATTAATTCGTCTATTGCGTTGCTCCTTTTGCAAGGATGTGACAAGCCAAGCCATACATTTTCTCTCGTGTGATTTTTAATTCCAATTCATACAGCCAAATTGCAAGGCCTGAAATTGAGGGGCTTGAGGTTGTGAAATTTGACGATATAAGAATGGGCACATTTATGTCTGCTTATGGATCTACATTCATTTCGGGTAGCCAAAGGCTGGTTCCCGTCAAATCCCCAAAAGAGAACCAAAGCCCGGA
>JAKSKH010000066.1 GCA_024401855.1 Bacteroidales bacterium
GTGTCGGGGTGCAGATCCTATTCTGGATAATTGCATTGGCATTCCTGCTTTGCGGGGCATACTCCGTAACAACCTTCAACCTCTGTAATGTCGTCAGCGCAGTACTTCTGTGGGGAACTCTTCTGGTCGTTATTCTCAAGGCAGTCACACCCGCCGTCAGGAACAGGCACAAAGCTGAATCTGCTCAGGCTGCCCTGTCATCTGCAAAAGGGAACAAGGATGTGGAGAATGCACTTCTCGGGGAGATTGACGGAGGGGTGCGCAATATCACTATCGCCGTATCACCGACCTGTCCATACTGCAAGACCGCTCTGGAGACAATCGGGACCATACTTCTTCCTACAGGCCGTTTCACCCTCGAAAAGAAATATATGACCATCCACTCAGGAGACAAGGAAATAATAGAGAAACTTATCGGCGTGGACGCGGCACAGGAGAATCAGGATTGGTGCAAGGAGCACGATGTAAAAGGGACTCCCACGGTATTTTTGAACGACAGACGCCTGAACAGCACTTATTCTGTAGAAGATTTGTTGTATATTTGAAGACTCTAACACAAAAAGGGATGGCAGAAGAAAGCAAAGATAAACTATTCAGGAACAAGGCCCTCAAACAGTTGGAGCGTCCGGACATTGTCGAAACTGAAATCAAGGTGACAAGACCGTCCACGTACGTGATTATTGCTTCAATGGCAATATTGGTGATTGCCGTATTCGTCTGGTGCCTGCTGGGCAGCATATCTGACAGAAGTTCGGTATACGGAGTCATTTTCCCTATCGACAAGGTCGTTGACGTCACACTGCCCAACAGGGGAACGGTAAGGAGCACTTTTGTCACCAACGGTGACGTTGTGGAGAAGGGACGGGCTCTGGCCATGGTAAGTGTCGGAGAGGCTTATAGTATGATTTCCTCCCCGACCGGCGGCTCCATACTCAATATAAAGAAGGAGAACGAGGATTTCGAGTCTCTGGCTCCCATTGCCACCATTATCAGTGATGATGAAGAACAGGGTGGCGCTGCTGTGGCCTTTGTCCCATTCGAGGTTTCCAGGAAACTCCAGAGCGGGATGAGGGTTGAAGTTACCCCCAAGAATCTCACCCGTGAGAAGAACGGCTACATAGTCGGTCATATTACAGAGGTTGAGAGATATCCGATATCGAGGGATGATGCTGTCAAAATGTTGAAGAATGAGAACTTCGTAGGCGACATCTTTCCTCAGCAGGGTGCGGCATTCGTTGTAAAGATGGAACTGCATCGTCAGGACGATGGATCCCTGGTCTGGTCGTTCAAGCCGAATGAACCGGTTGATATGGGGACCGGCACGTTCTGTGACATAAGGATTGTGACGAAACGCCGTTCCGTATATGAATATCTGTTCGAATCGTTACGCGAAAAGGCTATCAAGGGAAGAATGATGTTCGAATGAAAACAGGAGGGAAACATAGAGTCCCCATGATAATGCAGATGGAATCGGCCGAGTGCGGTGCTGCTTCGCTCGCTATGATTCTTGCATATTATGGGAAATGGCTGCCACTCGGGCAGGTGCGGTACGACTGCGGCGTGTCCAGAGACGGCAGCAGCCTCCGCAACGTTTCCATGGCTGCCCGCAATTACGGGCTTCAGACAAAGGCTTACTCCATCGACGACCTTGATGATTTGAAAGAGCTGCCCCTTCCCTGCATCGCCCATTGGAATTTCGAGCACTTCGTGGTTATCACCGGAATCAGCAGGGACAATGTATTCATAAACGATCCTGCCCGAGGTAAGGTTAAGATTCCGATGCAGGAGGCCGACGGGGCCCTGACCGGGGTTATGCTGACTTTCGCTCCGGGACCGGACTTCAGGCGTGGCGGCCACAGGGCGAGCATAGCTTCTTTTGTATTGGAAAGACTCCAGGGGGCCAAAGAGGCGCTTATGTTCACTTTCATTACAGGAATGATTATTGCTTTTGCAGGTGTTGCCGCCAAAATCTTCACGCAGGTTTTCGCGGATGACATAC
>JAKSKH010000067.1 GCA_024401855.1 Bacteroidales bacterium
GCAATCAACAAATTCATTTCAGGAGGACAGCGCAAGAGACTGAACATTGCCCTGGAGTTGATCCGCGAACCGGACGTCCTTTTTCTTGACGAGCCGACATCAGGTCTTTCTTCTGCAGACACTGCAGCAGTTGTCAACCTGTTGCGCGAGCAGGCCTATCGCGGAAAACTCATCATCGCAAACATACATCAGCCTTCTTCCGATGTCTTTAAACTTTTCGACAGGCTGTGGGTACTGGACAAAGGTGGATACCCGGTCTATGACGGCAACCCCATCGAGGCCGTCACATATTTCAAGCGGGCAGCCGAATATGCGGATGCCGATACCAGTACCTGTCCCACTTGCGGTAATGTCAATCCCGAAGTCATTCTGGATATAATAGAGGAGAAGACAATAAATGACAAGGGAATAGTGACGGACAAGCGCAAGAAATCGCCTCAGGAATGGCACGAATTATATCTGAAGAATGTTCCCAAGGCCAAAAACAAGCTGGAGGAACTGCCGAAGACAGACCAGCACCGTCCATCTGCGCTCAAGCAGATGCTGATATTCTTCCACCGCAACCTGAAGGCGAAGCTTACCGACAGGCAGTGGCTGCTGATCACTCTGCTTGAAGCCCCAGTCCTCGCCGTAATCTGTGCTCTTCTGACCCGCTATGCCCCCATTGAAGGATATTCCGTGATGGCCAACAGCAATTTCGTTTCTTATATGTTCATGGCGATAATAGTTGCCACTTTCATAGGTATGAGCGGAAGTGCGGAGGAAATCTTCAAGGACAGGGCCCTCCTCAAAAGAGAAAAATTCCTGAATCTTTCATACAGGAGCTACATCTGGTCAAAGATATTTTTTATGGCAGGTGTGACGCTGATCCAGACTTTCCTTTTCCTGATAGTCGGCAACAGCATAATGGGAGTTCATTTCCTCTTTTTCGAATGGTGGCTGATTCTGTTCGTTGCCGCGATGCTTGCGGCCCTGATGGGTCTGATTCTTTCTCAGCGTCTCAAGAGTATAGTTGCAATCTATATCACGATTCCTATCCTGCTAATCCCACAGATACTTCTGTGTGGTCTGGTAGTGGATTTCAAGGACCTCAATCCCAGAAGCACGACTGGAAATGTTCCCGTTATAGGAGAGATTATCCCTTCCCGTTGGGCATATGAGGCGCTCGCCGTGACATCATTCACCGACAACGATTTTGAGAAAATATTCTTCGAAGACGAAAGAGAGAAATACGAGGCGCGCTACTACGAGGTCGGATACCTCCATGAATTGAAATCCAGTTTGGAAACGATGCACGCAAACGAAGAGGATATTGACGGCAGCGCAGATATGTCCCTGTTCGTAAATTCGATGCCTTTGCTGATGGAGCAATGCGGCTGGTCGGAATACACCGGGGAATACGATTATGCTTCCCTGAAGAAACTGTATGAAGAGGCGGGGAATGCGTTGTACGATCGCAGCCGCAGGGCGTCAAGCACGGCCGATGAGTCTATGGAACGACTGATTAATGATATTGGCAGGGACAATGTGGTCAAACTGAAAAGGGACAATTACAACCTCAAGCTTGAAGAGCATTTGGTAAACGCCAAGGCGGAGAGG
>JAKSKH010000007.1 GCA_024401855.1 Bacteroidales bacterium
TAAACGGGCGTAAAATCGAAAGATTTTATGTAAGTTTGAAGAATGAAACTGATTCTGATAGACGGTCATGCCCTTATCTTCAAGATGTACTACGCATTCCTGGGAAGACCCATGGTCAACGGCAAGGGTGTGGACACTTCAATATTGTTCGGTTTTACCAAATATCTCATCGAACTGATAGACAAGGAGAAACCAAGCCATATTGCGGTCAGTTTCGACCCTCCCGGAGGTTCGTTCCGCAATCAGATGTATCCGCAATACAAGGCGAACAGGGGAGAAACCCCTCAATTGGTGATAGATGCCCTTGAACCTCTCACACGCATAGTGGAATCAATGGGAATACCTGTCCTTATGGTAAAGGGTTTCGAGGCCGATGACGTGATAGGCTCAATGGCCAAGCGTTCTGCCCGAGAAGGTTTTGACGTCTATATGGTCACTCCCGACAAGGATTACGGGCAGCTTGTGGAGGAGCACATTTTCCAGATAAAGCCGGGAAAGGCCGGAGGAGAGAATGAACTGCTCGGTGTTGCTGAGGTATGTGGAAAGTGGGGGATAAGGAACCCGGATCAGGTGATAGATATTCTTGCCCTTTGCGGAGATTCGGTCGACAATGTTCCGGGAGTGCAGGGCGTCGGTCCCGTCGGGGCGGCAAAACTTCTCTCCAGATACGGATCGGTGGAAGAAATCTACTCCCATCTGGAAGAACTGACTTCCCGCCAGAAGGAGATGTTCGAGGCCGCACGGGGCCACATTGGCCTCTCAAAACAGCTTGTGACTATAAAGACGGATATTCCTCTGGAGACTTCGGCTTCCGAGATGGTGTTCGATACCGTCCTGACTCCGGAACTCAACGCCCTGTTCGACCTTTATGAGTTTCCTTCACTTAAACGGAAACTTGCTTCAATGGTTCCGGCCGTAAGGGTCATTGCAGAGGAAACCGCCCCGAAGAAGATTCAGGTTCTGGAATACAAAACCGTCACTCCTTCTGAAATAAGGGCGGAGAAGATAGCATTGGACATATCCGGAACTGCAATATACGTTGCGACGGACAACGCTGTGGCATCCGGAACGGCGGAAGATTTCCGCGACATACTTGAGGATGAGTCTGTGGTTAAGGCCGGAGTGTGCCTGAAAGAGCACATCAACACGCTTGCCGCCTCCGGAATTGCACTTAAGGGGCATCTCGAAGACATTGAGATAATGCATTATCTGCTCAATCCCGAGCGTAGTCACAAGCTCGACATTCTTGCAAGGGCGTATCTGGGGGTGGAGCTCGAAGCCCGGGAAAATGCCGAAACAGGTTCCCTTTTCGATGCCGTTCCATCAGAAGACGGAGGGAATCATGAGAGGGACGTGTTTGCGGCGAGGCTCGTCGCCGACAAGCTCTCGGATGAACTCGCGAAGAACGGAATGCAGAAGCTTTACAGAGACATCGAAGAACCTCTGATTCCCGTGCTCGCGCGTATGGAAAGCAGCGGAGTCAGGGTGGATGTGTCATCCTTGCGGGACTTTGCCGACAGTCTTCGCCGTCAGGCTGTGGAAAAGGAGGCCTTCGTAAGGGAGCTGGCGGGCGAACCTTCTCTCAACGTGTCTTCACCGAAGCAGGTTGGGGAAGTCCTTTTCGAGAAACTCAGGCTCGATCCCAAGGCAAAGAAGTCTAAGACTGGCAGCTGGCCCACGGATGAGACCACCCTGCAGGAACTTGCGGACAGGAGTCCCATAATAGATGCCATCCTGGATTACAGGGGAACGAGGAAACTTCTCTCGACATATATCGAGCCCTTCCCTTCCTATATATCGGAGAGGGACGGCCGTGTCCACACCACTTTCAACCAGGCCCTGACGGCTACCGGAAGGCTCAGCAGCTCCAATCCCAACCTGCAGAACATCCCCATACGCACGGAACAGGGGCGCGAAATCCGCAAGGCTTTCGTGGCGGGTAGTCCCGGCTGGGTCATGATGTCTGCAGACTATTCCCAGATAGAACTCAGGGTAATGGCTCATTTCTGCGGAGATGAAAACCTCGTCAATGCTTTCAATGAAGGGGTTGACGTTCATTCTGCAACAGCCGCAAAGATTTTCGGCATTCCGGTCGGGGAGGTTTCTGCAGAGCAGAGGAGAATAGCCAAGACCACAAACTTCGGAATAATGTACGGTATTTCCGCCTTCGGCCTCTCCCAGAGGCTGCGTTGCTCCCGAACGGAGGCCAAACGGCTCATAGACGATTATTTCGCATCTTTCCCGAGTATAAGGAACTTCATTGACAGGACCCTTGACAATGCTCGGTCGAAGGGTTATGTCGAGACAATGTTCGGACGCAGGCGTTACGTTCCCGACGTGAATTCCCAAAACGGCAATGTGCGTCAGTTTGCGGAGAGAAATGCTGTCAATGCGCCCATTCAGGGGACAGCCGCCGACATAATCAAGCTGGCGATGATTGCGGTTGACCGTGCGCTGGCGGAAAATGGGCTCAACTCCCGGGTGGTGTTGCAGATACACGACGAACTTCTTCTGGAAGTCCCTGCAGATGAGATTGAGGCGGTGAGCCGTCTGCTTGTGGACTGTATGGAAGGGGTCATTGAATTATCTGTTCCTTTAAAAGTAGAATGCAGTTATGGTGAAAATTGGCTCGAGGCCCATTGATGAGATTGTCAGATTGGCTATGATAGGGGACGGTATGGCCTTCACCGAGCTCTGGGATACCCATATAGACGGGCTCAGGATTTATCTGCGAAGCACCATGAAGTCTCTGGACGATTTCTATATAGACGACATCTGTTCCAAGAGTTTTGAGAAAGCCTTCAGGCAGATAAGCACTTACGACCCTTCGAAAAGCCAGTTCTCCACCTGGCTGAGGACTATAGCGCATAATACGGCTCTGGATATCCTTGAGCAGGAATCAAGGACCCAGCGTAACTACGTGTATCTTGATGATGATACAAGCAGGGCCGGAGCGGTGATCAACACGATAGGGGACGATGTGGACACTCCCCTCGAATCCATCATAAAGGATGAGGATGCCGAGAAACTTGAGAGATATGTCGACAGCCTGCCGGAACTGTACAGGCAGGTGGCTAGAAGGCGTATGATAGACGGGCTGCAATATAAGGAAATTGCTGAGGAGCTTGAAATGGAACTCAATACGGTTCGCACCAGAATACGCCGTGCCAAGTCTCTCATTGACGGAATGAAGGAAAATGACAGCTGAGGAATATGATGTAATAATAATAGGCGGGGGGATAACCGGTCTTGGAACTGCAAGGGACTGTGCTTTGCGCGGTCTCAGGACGGTCCTGATAGAGAAGTTCGATCTTACCAATGGAGCGACGGGGCGGAATCACGGCCTTCTCCATTCCGGAGCCCGTTATGCCGTTACTGACAGGGAATCCGCAAGGGAATGCATACGCGAGAATATGATTCTGCGACGCATTGCGTCCAATTGCGTGGAACCTGCCGGAGGCCTTTTCATCACGCTTCCTGAGGATGACTGCTCCTATCAGGATACATTCATCAGGAGCTGCCGGAACGCAGGGATTGATGCCAGGCCCATAAGCCCGGCTGAAGCTTTGCGCATGGAACCGTCGCTGAACCCGGCTCTTACGGGTGCGGTGAAGGTTCCGGACGCTTCCGTCGACCCGTTCCGTCTGGCTTCCGCCAATGCGCTTGACACAGTTCTGCACGGGGCGGAGATTCTTACATACAGGAACGTGATTTCTTTCATCATGGAAGGTGGACGCGTCCTTGGCGTGCGTACGGTGGATACGCGTAGCGGGGAGAAAGCGGAGCTGCGTGCCCGCGTCACCGTTAATGCGGCGGGAATCTGGGGAGACGGCATTGCACGCATGGCCGGAGCGGAGATAAGCATGCTCCCGTCCAAGGGTTCTCTCCTGGTCTTCGGCCACAGAGTTGCGAATATGGTGGTGAACAGGTGCCGCAAGCCCGCGAACGCCGACATTCTGGTGCCCGGAGACGTTGTGAGCGTGATAGGTACGACATCCACCAAGGTACCTTTCTCGGAGTGCGATGATATCAGGGTGACGGCGGACGAGGTGTCCCTTCTTCTGGAAGAAGGCTGCAGGCTTGTTCCCTCCCTGGCGCAGACGAGGATACTCCGCGCCTATGCGGGGGTGCGCCCTCTTGTCACGAGCGGAGATGACGGGAGCGGAAGGGGTGTGAGCCGCGGAATCGTCCTTCTGGATCACGAAAAGCGCGACGGAATCTCCGGGTTCATTTCAATTTCCGGAGGTAAGCTGACCACCTACAGGCTTATGGGAGAATATGCAAGCGATCTTGTCTGCGAGAAGCTCGGAATAGATGCCAAATGCCTTACTGCGAAACTTCCGCTTCCCGGATCCGAAGGCGGAATGGATTCCGACGATTATTCCATCTCCCTGAAGGTCGCAAGGGGAAGACATGGAACCCGCGTGTCCAAGATGGATTTTGCCGACAAGTCGGAGGTGCTCTGCGAATGCGAGCACGTGACACGGGCGGAAATAGCATACGCGGTGAAATATCTGGATGTTCATAATCTGGTGGATTTGCGGCGTCGCACGCGTGTCGGGATGGGAACATGCCAGGGCTCGTTCTGCACGGCGAAGGTCGCGGCTGCGCTTGCGCAGGAACTGGGCTGCCCGGAGAAGGCTCCGGAATTCGTCAGGCAGTATCTTGCGGAACGATGGAAGGGAATGGCCCCCGTGTGCTGGGGCGAATCTCTCCGGGAGGCTGAATTCATGCGGAAGAAATATGCGGAATGAAATTTGACGTTGTCATAATAGGCGGAGGTCTTGCCGGGCTTACTGCAGGAGTCGAACTCTGCAGGGCGGGTGTCGGCTGCGCCGCTGTTGCCGAAGGCCTGAGCATTCACAATGCCCCGATGAAGGAGTACGTGGATGCCGGAGGCGTGCTTCTCTCCGGAGATTCCGTTGTCCGCGGGGAATGGGAGGGAAACAGGCTGCTGCGTGTGTTTACCCGCAATCTGGAGAATACCCCCCTCGAGGCCGGGAATTTCATCATCTCTACAGGTAAGTTCTTCAGCCTCGGGCTGAGGTCTGACATGAACGGGATATACGAGCCCGTTTTCGACTGTGACGTCCTTTACGATGCGGACAGGGAGAACTGGGTTAACCCGGACTTCTGGGGAGTACAGCCTTTCGAGACTTTCGGAGTGCGTACGGATGCGGAAGGAAGGGTATATGTCAAGGGCGTGCCCTCCGTGAACCTGTATGCGGCCGGAGAAATTCTGGCCGGTAAAGTGGATATTGTGAAATCTGCGCTTGAAGTATGCAGGAAATTGAAATAAGTGCGAACAATTTTGAACGTTGCCTGAAATGTGACATATGCACCAGGGTATGTCCCATGATGGCCGCCAACCCCTATTATCCCGGGCCCAAGCAGGCCGGTCCGGACGGGGAGCGGTACAGGTTGAAGGATCCGGCATTCTACGACCTGACGCTCAAGTTCTGCCTGAACTGCAAGCGGTGCGAAGTGGCCTGCCCGTCAGGAGTGAAGGTTGGCGATATCATTCAGATGGCGCGCCTGAAGTACGGGAGGCAGTCCCATCCTGTCAGGGATTTCACCCTGGCCAATACCGACCTTGTCGGGACTTTGGCAACTGTTGCCGCTCCTGCGGTGAATGCAATGGTCAGGACTGCGCCCGTAAAGGCTCTTATGCATTCTCTGTTTGGGGTTGACAGCCGCAGGACTTTCCCCGAATATGGCAGGAAGAAGTTCGTGGATATGTTCGACCCGGAAAGCCAGAAGGGTTTCGACCGTTATGTCAGCTATTTCCACGGCTGCTACGTGAACTACAATTTCCCCAGGCTGGGACTGGATCTGGTTAAGGTGATCAACGCTCTGGGATATGGAGTCCATCTGCTGGAAAAGGAGAAATGCTGTGGCGTGGCCAAGATCTCAAACGGTTTCGGAGCCAGTGCCAGACATCAGGCAGAGATAAACGCGTCTTCCATAAGAAAAGCCGTTGCCGTCGGTGAGGTTGTCCTTTCTACCAGTTCCACCTGCGTGTTCACTATGAGGGACGAATACGAGCATCTGCTGGGTATGGACATGTCCGATGTGCGCGGTTCCCTTATGCTTGCCACAAAGTGGCTTTATTCCATGATGGAGTCCGGGAAGGTCAGGCCGGTGTTCAGGAAGGATTATCACAGGAAGGTTGTTTATCATACCCCATGCCATATGAACAAACTTGGTTGGTCGGTATTCTCGACGGGCCTTCTCCGTATGATCCCCGGGATTGAACTCATCGTTCCTGATCAGCGCTGCTGCGGGATTGCCGGAACCTTCGGATTCAAGAAGGAGAATTATGACTATTCGCAGAAAATTGGAAGCGGGCTTTTCGATATTCTCAAATCCTGCAATGCCGATGTTGTTGCAACGGATTGCGAGACCTGCAAGTGGCAGATAGAGATGAGTGCGGGACTCGAGGTGATGAATCCCGTCTCCATTCTGGCTGAAGCTTTGGATATAAGCTGATTTAGATATGAAAAAGATTTTTTCTGTTCTGTTTGTTGCTGTTCTGGCGGTATCCTGCGGCACTGCGGTAAGGGCACCCAGAGGCGGGAAGGTGGCCGTTGTGGCCCACCGCGGTTTCTGGAACTGTGAGGACGGAGGTTACAGCGAGAATTCCATCGCGTCCCTTTCCGCCGCCCGGAAATACGGATTATGGGGAAGCGAGTGCGACATTCATTTGACTTCCGATGATGTCATTATCGTCAATCACGATGCGTCGATCAAAGGTAAAAGCATACATGAGAACACTTTTGCCGATATGTCGTCCTGTCTCCTTCCCAACGGTGAGAAAAGGCCTTCTTTCCGGGAATATCTGGATTGCGCCGCCCGATGCAGGACTACGAAACTTGTCGTGGAACTCAAGAAGCAGGACAATGAGGAGAGGGAGGACAGACTCGTGGAACTGACTTTGAACATGCTCAGGGAGGCAGGGATGTTCTCCCCGGACAGGGTGGCTTTCATTTCTTTCAGCCATCACATGTGCCTTAGAGTGGCGGCTCTTGCTCCCGGATTCATCAACCAGTATCTGTCCGGCGACATGGAACCCGAAATTCTTCACGAAGAGGGCATCAACGGGATAGACTACCATATGAGTGTGTTCAGGACACATCCCGACTGGGTGGGAAGGGCTCATAAACTCGGGATGAGCGTCAATGTGTGGACGGTAAATGAAGAAAAGGATATCAGGGATATGATAGAACTTGGGGTGGATGCGGTCACGTCCAACGAGCCGCTGCTTGTACGTTCCATTCTGGGTCGCAGAGAATACAGGTTGAAATGAAATTCGAGGAATCCTACTTTGCCGGGGCGGTTGCCCTGTGGACAGAATGGAACGGGAAGATAAATGTCATTTCCCGCAAGGATATGGAGAATGTCTTCACTCACCATGTGCTCCATTCCCTTGCAATTGCGGAATACCTTTCCGTTCAGGGTCTCCTGCCCGATTCCGGAACCGTGCTGGATCTGGGGACGGGCGGAGGATTTCCCGGAATTCCGCTTGCAATGGTCATGCCCGGGGTGGATTTCACTCTGTGCGACAGCATAGGCAAGAAGATAAAGGTGGCGCAGGCCGTTGCTGATGGTCTTGACTTGAAAAACGTAAGATGCGTCAATGCCAGGGCGGAGACAATTACAGGTCCTTTCGACTGGATTGTGTCACGCGCTGTGACATCACTGGACAATTTCTATCCCTGGGTCAGGGGCAAGTTCACGAAGGGTATCCTGTACCTCAAGGGGGGTGATGTGAATCCGGAGATTTCCGAGATGTGCCGGCATTATAAAGTGGACCCGTCAAAAATAACCGTCTGGCCTGTACAAGAATGGCTTGATGACGATTATTTCAAAGAAAAATTTGTGATTCACATAAGAAAATAATATCTTTGCCCTCCCGATTCTGAATAATTAAAAATATAAGATAATGAAACGTACATTTCAACCTTCAAACCGCAAGAGAGTCAACAAGCACGGATTCCGTGAGCGCATGAGCACTCCCAACGGACGCCGCGTCCTTGCTGCACGCCGTGCGCACGGCCGCAAGAAACTCACTGTTTCTTCAGAGGACCGCTATTAGTCTCCAATCGGAAACTGAAAAAACGCCGACCTTACGGGTTGGCGTTTTTTTTGTTTAACGGTTTCCGTATTTCTTTGGAAGATGTAAGAAAAATCGGCACTAATTCGTATATTTGTATATTATGTTCAGGGAGAATGACTTTTCCAGATTGGAGTTGAGCCTGCTCAACTGCAGAAGCAACTACAGGTACTTCCGCTCCTGTATAAGACCCTCCACCAGGCTGCTTGTTCTGGTGAAGGCCAATGCCTATGGCCATGGAGCCGTTGAAATGGCCTCCATGCTTCAGACAGAGGGTGCGGACTATCTTGCCGTTGCCCTTCCTGTTGAAGGTGTGGAACTCCGTCAGAACGGAATCTCTCTTCCCATTCTCGTGCTTACAGCCGGAACTGACTTCTTCCCTGAAATCATTGAGAACCGTCTGGAACCCGGAATTCCGAACATCTATGCCCTTGAGGCCCTGTGTTCGGAACTCGACAGGCGTGGCATAAAGGATTATCCCGTTCACGTCAAGCTTGATACCGGAATGCACAGGCTCGGTTTCATGCCGTCCGAGATTCCGGCTCTGGAGGAATTCCTCTCAAGTCACGGTCAGATAAAGGTCAAGTCAATCTATTCGCATCTCGCCGCCTCGGAAGACCCTTCGGAGGATGCTTTCACCCTTGGACAGATAGAAATGTTCCGGCGCGGGGCGGAATCCATCACGCAGTCCGTCGGGTACAGGCCTATGTGGCACGTGCTCAATTCCGCCGGAATCGAGCGTTTCCCCGATTACCAGTTCGATATGGTGCGTCTTGGGATAGGGATATACGGTATCAGCGCGCTCCCGGGAGTCCATCTCGCCCCGGTGGCGTCGCTCAAGGTGAAGGTGCTTCAGGTCAAGACTCTTCATGCGGAGGACGGTACCATAGGATACGGACGCCATGGCAGGGTGGCTCCGGAAGGAAGCGTCATCGCCACCATCCCGGCAGGGTACGCCGACGGTATAGACAGGCATTTCGGCTGCGGAGCCGCGAGCTTCAGCATAAACGGGCACAGGGCTCCCACAATAGGTAATATCTGTATGGATATGTGCATGCTTGATGTGACGGGGCTGGACGTCAAGGTCGGGGATACTGTGACCATATTCGGAGAAGATCCCGACATTATGGAACTTGCAGGCATACTGGGCACAATTCCGTACGAGATTCTCACCTCCGTTCCCCGTCGTATTGAAAGAATAATAATTCGTAGGTAAATGGATATTTTCCTGATTGCAACAGCTTCCGTGCTGTTTGTAGCGGTAGTGGTGTCGGTCGTGTTCATAATCAGGCTGTCATCGGAAAAGGCATCCCTGGTCGGTCGCGAACAGGCGCTGGAAGCCCGTCTTCAGGAACGCACGGATGCGGCCAGAGCGGCGGCGGAGGAGCGCGAGAAACTGTTCGAGACCCAACGCAAGCAGATGGAGGAGTCTTTCAAGGCACTTTCCGAACAGAACAGCAGCGGCCTCCGGAGGCAGAATGCCGAGAGCATGGGTGAGCTGCTCAAGCCCATACGTGAAAAGTTCGAGTGTTTCGAGAAGCAGATAAAGGAGAGCGGGGAAAAATCCACCGAGCGGGACATTCTTCTGCAGGCAAGCATCAGGAATATGGTGGAACAGTCGCGCAGTGTGGGCGAGGAGGCCCGCAACCTTGCCAACGCCCTTACCGGAAAGTCGAAGGTGCAGGGCGATTTCGGAGAGATGCTTCTGGGAGACCTCCTGCGTCAGTCCGGACTTGAGGAGGGGGTGCACTATGTCACCCAGGGCGTCCTTCGTGATGCTGCCGGACACGAGATAAAAAGCGATTCCGGCGCCACCATGATTCCGGATGTCGTGGTCAATTATCCCGATGGCGGTCAAGTCGTGATTGACTCCAAGGTGAGTCTCACCGCATTTGTCAATTATGTGAACGCGTCATCCGTTGAGGACAGGAAGCGCTTTGCCAAGGCTCATATAGATTCCATCAGCAAGCATGTGGACGAACTCAAGATAAAGGATTACGCATCATATATTGAGGACGAGCACAAGAAGGTTGACTACAACATCATGTTCATACCTGTGGAGAATGCATACAGGCTGATGCTTGATGAGGCTCCCACCCTGTGGCACAGGGCGAAGGACGCCAAGGTGCTCATAGTGAGCCAGCAGAATCTGATGATTGTGCTGAACATGATTCTGATGACATGGAAGCAGCATGACCAGCAGAAGAACATAGCCGATGTATATAAGACAGCGGAGGAACTGATGGGGCAGTTGAAGAACTGGATGGAATCTTTTGTCAAGGTGGGGGAGAATCTGGACAAGGCCCGCTCCGCCTATGATGATTCCAGGAGGAAACTTGTCGAATCCAATCAGTCCGTAATAAAGAAAATCGACAAACTTGAGCATCTCAAGCTGGCCCCAAGACGCTCCAACGCCAAATTGAAGGCGGGAGCGCGCATTGTTGGCGGACAGGAATCCGTGATTCCCAATGAATTATCAAAACATCTTGAATATGAAGAAAATTACGACATTGACGCTGACGCTTCTTAGTTTGGCGGCGTTTGCCCAGCAGCCGGGAGGAATTTCCCCGGCCATGCTTTCGGAAATTGAGAACGGTTATCAGGGAACACCTTCGGACAAGGCCATCAGGAATGCCCTCAATACCGCATCTATCACTGTTCTGGCAGAAAATGCGGACAATTCCGCAATGATAGACACCAATTTCTCCGATTGCGTGGAGACAAAGGGAATAACAAACCAGAAATCATCAGGCCGTTGCTGGCTGTTTACGGGCCTCAATGTCCTGAGGGCGGATGCAATAGCCAGATATGACCTTGGTGAGTTCCAGTTTTCGCAGACTTTCTGTTTCTTCTGGGACCAGTTGGAAAAGTCAAATCTCTTCCTTCAGGCGGTTATAGATACACGGGAGAAACCCATTGAAGACCGTGAGGTTGACTGGCTGTTCTCGAATCCCATAAGCGATGGCGGTACATTCACCGGAGTTGCGAATCTTGTGACTAAGTACGGACTTGTTCCTTCCGATGTTATGCCTGAGAGCTATGTTGCCAACAATACATCGGCAATGCGTACTCAGATTGCCACAATATTGCGACAGGATGGGCTTCGTCTTCGTGAAACTCCCTCCGGAATAAAGAAGAAGGATGTTCCGGCATATCTTCAGGACATGAAACTCGCTATGTTGAAGGAGATTTATCATGTCCTGGCCCTGTGCTATGGTGTGCCTCCCAAACAGTTCGAATGGAAAGGCAGGACCTATACTCCGGTTCAGTTCTATCAGGAACTCCTCGGATATGATCTCAATGCTGACTATGTGATGCTTATGAATGACCCTGCCCGTGAATATGGAAAGGTGTACGAGATAGAGTATGACCGTCACCTCTATGACGGGCAGAACTGGCTTTACGTCAATCTTCCCATAGAACGCATCAAGGAGATGGCCGTCGCTTCCATCAAGGACAACACTCCCATGTATTTCTCCTGCGATGTCGGCAAGTATCTACTCCGCTCCAAGGGTGTATGTGATTTGAAAAACTTCGACTATGAATCCATTCTGGGAGTAAGCCTTACCATGGACAAGAAGCAGAGGATAATTACCCACGCCAGCGGTTCATCCCATGCCATGACTCTCATCGCAGTAGACATCAAGGATGGTGCGCCGCAGAAATGGATGGTTGAAAACAGCTGGGGGGATACCGGATACAAGGGGAAGATAATAATGACCGACGAATGGTTCAACGAATATATGTTCCGTCTGGTTGTTGAAAGGAAATATGTCCCTTCAGATGTGTTGAGGATGTTGGAGCAGGAGCCCGTCAAACTTCCGGCCTGGGACCCCATGTTCCTTTCTGAAGAATAAATTTACGGCTTGAAGGCATTTCTTGAACAGGTAGCGGAGCATTATTGTGCCGAGGGGAGGATGGAGCGTCTGTGTTTCATCTTCCCTAACCGTCGTGCCCTGGTCTTTTTCAAGAAATATCTGGGAGATGAATTCTCACGGAAGGGTGCCGCTTCCCTTGCTCCGGAGATGTTTCCCATGAACGAGTTCGTCTATTCCGTTACCGGGGCGCACTCAACGGACAAAGTCCGCCTTCTGGTCGACCTTTATGACTGTTATAAGAAGCTTAATCCGCAGGGAGAGGAGCTTGACGATTTCATTTTCTGGGGAGGCGTGCTTCTTTCGGACTTCGACGATGTGGACAAATACCTGGTTGATCCGGAGCGCCTTTTCACCAATGTTTCTGACTTCAAGAGCCTTCAGGATACTTACGCATATTTGTCCGCCAAGCAGATGGATGCGGTGGAACGTTTTGCCGGTCACTTCAGTACCAGAGGTAAATACAAGGACGAATTCCGCAGAATCTGGAATATTCTTCTTCCGTTGTACAGGAATTTCAATGCCGTTATCGGAGAGAAGGGCATGTGTTATGAGGGACAGGTTTACCGTTCCCTTGCCGTGAGCCTGGACGACAGGCCGGTGGTTGATGTGCTCGGTTCCAGGTTCAGGGAGACAGAGAAGTTCGTCTTCGTCGGCCTCAATGCCTTGAATGAATGTGAGAGGAAACTGATGAAGAGGATGCGGGATGCCGGTCTGGCAGAGTTCTGCTGGGATTTCAGCAGTCCCATGATAAAGGATCCCGCAAACAAATCGTCATTTTTTCTGCAGTCCGAGGTGGAGATGTTTCCGCAGGCATTCAGAATCGATACCGAAGGTCTTCCGACCCCGGAATTCAATGTTGTCAGTGTGCCTTCATCTGTAGGGCAGGCCAAGCAGCTTCCGGAAATATTGGAGCGGAGCGGTTCTTCCGGAATTGACACTGCGGTGATACTTCCGGATGAATCAATGCTCATACCGGTGCTGAATTCCATTCCGGAACAGATGAAGGATATCAATGTGACCATGGGATATCCTATGAACGGCAGCGAACTCTGGTCCCTGATGAACGATATCTCGGGTTTGCAGATGCATCTCAGGGAGAAAGACGGAAAGTGGCTTTTCTATCACCGTCAGGTACGGTCCATTTTTTCGAACAGCGTGTTCAGGTCTGTCCTTGACGACGAGGCTCGCGCCATTGTAGCCGATATCAGGAAATCGGCGCATTATTATGTCAGTCAGGATGCTTTCAGCGGCAGTGAACTGCTTGAGCTTCTTTTCCGTCCGATAGTCAGGGATGCCTCGCTGGCGGATGCGGGGACAATAATTGAACTTGAGGATTATCAGCAGAAAATCCTTTCCGCTTTAGCAACCAGGCTCAAGAACGTGGGTGACATGGCATTGGAGATAGACTTTGCCAAGGAGTACTGGCAGGCAGTCGGCCGACTGCGCAGCTGCAGGCTCGCAATACGCCCGGCAACCTATTTCAGGCTTCTTGCCCAGATGGTGGGCAATGCCTCGGTCCCTTTCCGTGGTGAGCCTCTCAAGGGACTTCAGATAATGGGACCGTTGGAAACGAGGGCTGTCGATTTCGACAATATCATTATTCTGAACTGTAATGAGGGGATGTTCCCACGTCACTCGATTACCTCGTCCTTTATTCCTCCGGAGTTGCGCAAAGGGTTCGACATGCCCACATATGAATATCAGGATGCGGTCTGGGCCTATTATTTCTACAGGCTCATCCAGCGCGCCCGCAAAGTATGGATGCTTTACGACTCCAGAACAGAAATCAGCCGCAGCGGAGAGGAAAGCCGTTATGTGAAGCAGCTTGAGATGCACTTTGGTGCCAATGTCAACCGTTATGTGGCGAAGTCTCCCGTCGGCACCGTCCCGGTGCCCGCTTCCATACCCAAGACGGAGGAGGATCTGAAGAAGGTTCATGAGAAGTACCTTTCCGCCTCCTCCATTCAGAATTATATAGCATGTCCCGCCCGTTTCTACTACAGTACGGTCTGTGGGCTGAAAGCCGATGAAGACGTGTCGGAATCGCTTGATGCCGCCCAGATGGGCACCGTGTTCCATGCTGTCATGCAGGAGATATATTCTGTTCCCGGAGGAGTGGTCACCGCTCAATACCTTAAAGCGGTGATGAAGGATGTTTCCTCGATAAGGGACAGGATACGGCGTCACATTATGGATGTGCTGAAATGTCTGGAGGTTAGCGGCCGGAATATCATTTATGAAGATATTGTCTGCCGCTATGTTGTGATGGCTCTCCGGCGCGATCTGGAATTCCTTGAGAGGAACGGCAGGGATGAATTCAGGATCCTTGGTCTGGAAAAGAAAAAATATGCAGAGATCGCCGGTTTCAAGTTCATCGGATACATAGACCGTCTGGACAGCATATCCGATGACGAAGTGCGTGTGGTGGATTACAAGACAGGAAAGCTGGATGAAGACAAGGTGGGATTGCAGTTGTTCCTGTACGACACCTACATAAAGGATGAACCGGTTCTTGAAGGAAGGAATGTGGTCAATTGCGTATATCATATCGCTTCAATGTTCACGTCTCCCATTGAGAACAGGACTGCGGATGATGAGTTCCGCAATGCCATGCTGGAAAAGCTTGTCGGCATTCTCGAAGAGATAGACAATCCGGAAATCCCGTTCGGGAGAAACGGAGACCTGAAGACCTGCGCCTGTTGTGACTTTAAAATGATCTGCGGAAGATGAAAGTGATGAAAGCCAGTGCGGGCTCCGGCAAGACAACCCGTCTTTCACAGACTTATCTGGATATCCTTCTTGGCAGCAGGGAGAAGAATCCATACAGGAGCATCCTGGCCGTTACCTTTACGAACAAGGCCACGGCAGAGATGAAAAGCAGGATTCTCCGCGATCTTGCCTCGCGTGCGCGCACCGATGAAAAGGCGGGACGAATTCTTACGGACATCCTGCACGACTACAGCGCATTCTCCATCACAACCATAGACAAGTTCTTCCAAAGGACGTTGAAGGCCTTCTCGCGGGAAATAGGGCAGTTTGCCGATTATCAGATAGAACTTGACAGGGATTCCGTCATTTCGGAGGCGATGGACAGAATCCTGGATTCTCTTACGGAAGACAGGAAGGATCTTCTGGAATGGATCAGGAAGACGGTCGGTGACCGTCTGGAAAACGGGCAGAGAGCCAACATAGACGAAGGATTGTACGAGATGGGATCCCTCCTTAAATCCGAGGAGCACAGAAAACTGGCCGCGGAATGCGGAATCGACGATCTGACTTTCTTCGACAAGAAGAATCTGGAAAAGATCAGGAAGGAATGCAGGGAGGAGATCAGGCGCTTCGAGGAAAAGTACAGGGAAATATCCGGACAGCCCCTGGAAAAGGGACAGAAGATAAAGAAACCGGGCGTTCGTGCGCTGAATGCCGACCCTGAGCTTGCCGGGCTTTTTGAGGAGCCTTACAGGAAATATTCCACCGCCTGCATCATAGACAAGTCTATTTTCAGTCTTGGATTTGCAGGTGAATTCTACAGGAGGTTCGCCGATTTGTTGAAGGAGAAGAACCTGATGTGTCTGGATGAGTCGAATCTCATTCTGAGGGATATCATAGATGACAGCGATGCGCCCTTTGTATATGAGAAGCTTGGTGTCCGGTACAGGAATTTCCTGCTTGACGAGTTCCAGGACACGTCCAACATACAATGGGATAATTTCCTGCCCCTGCTGCGCGAAAGCGAGGCCAACGGCGGCAGAAATCTGATAGTGGGAGATGTGAAGCAGAGCATTTACCGTTTCAGGGATTCGGACTGGAACCTGCTCGGGTCGAAGGTTGCGGAGGTTTTTCCAAATGCCGAAGTCATTCCTCTTGACTGCAACTGGAGAAGTGCCGGGAATATCGTCAATTTCAACAATTCCTTCTTTGAATTCGCGGCTTCGGCGCTTGGGGTTTCAGAGATATATTCCGATGTCAGGCAGGAAATCCGCTGCAGGGATGAACAGGAAGGAAGCGTGCAGATCAGCTTCTGCGACGACCAGATTGCCGAGGTCATCAGCTCCATAGGCCGCGCCTGCGAGGCCGGTGCCGGCTACGGAGACATAGCGGTCCTTGTAAGGGGGCGCGCCCAGGGCTCTGAGATAGCTTCCGCCCTTATAGAAAACGGAATCCCCGTCATATCGGATGACTCGCTTTCAGTCAAGTTGTCCGTTGTGGTCCGAAGGCTTGTTTCCCTTCTCAGCTGTATGGATAACCCGCAGGACAGGATAGGCAGTTTCCTGGCTGATACCATGAATGTGGAATATCCCGAGAATTATCATTCCCTCGTTGACCTTTGCGAGAATCTCCTTCGGGAACTGAAAGAATATGACTGCAAGTCTTTTGAGGGAGAGACTCTTTTCATCCAGGCATTTATGGATGAACTCAGTTCCTGGACTGCGGTGAACGGGAACAATCTCAGGCATTTCCTGAAACATTGGGAGGAAAAGGATTTCTGCATAGGATCTCCGGAGAACGTTTCTTCAGTACGCATCCTAACCATACACAAATCCAAGGGGCTTGAGTTCCCTTATGTGATATTTCCATTTGCGGAGAAAGTGACCCTGTACAAGAACGGGGTTCACTGGTGCCGTTACAAGGACGGGATTTTCCCTGTCGAGCTGGGTCCTCTTTCAGAACAGACACTTTTTGCGGATGATTATCATGAAGAGAGGCGCAAGCAGGCCATAGATAACATAAATATTTTCTATGTGGCCCTTACCCGGGCCGGAAGGGGATTGCATATCATCTCCAAAACACCGACAAAGAAACTTCAGGAGGCTGTCAGGAAAAACAAGACCCCGGAGTATTCCAATTTTTCGGAAATCCTGTATGTCTTCGGCGGTGCGTGTGAAGACAGGACATACGGGACGATGTATGATTTTACAAGGCTTCCGAGGCCGGATGCCGCAGCGGAGAAGGATTTTGTGGCAAACTATCCGTCGATTGCTCTCGACTGCCGCCTGACTCCCTCCGAAGATGCCGCGGATTTCTTCGGTGATGACGGTGAAACGGGTACGCAGGCATCTCCGAGGCGGTACGGAATAGCCTTGCATTCGATTCTGTCCGAAATCAGGGGGATTGATGACCTGGACGATGCCTTACACCGTGCCGTTGAGGATGGCAGTCTTGCATCTTCCGAGGCCGATGCGGCGCGGAGCCTGCTTTTCAAGGGCGTTTCGTCACATCCCGAGTGGTTCGGCAAGGGTGACGCCGTTGTCCGCAACGAGCGTGCCGTCTTCGATTCTGACGGGAGGGAATACCGGCCAGACAAAGTTGTCGTGCTCGGGGATTCCACGCTTATCGTTGATTTCAAATTCGCCAAGGAGGAAGACGGCCACGTCCGCCAGATATCAAAGTATATGAGCATATACAGAAAGCTCGGATACCCCGATGTGCACGGATATCTGTGGTATGTCCTGGAAGGAAGGGTCAAGGAATATTATTAGCTTGTCAATTGATTTACAAATAATGAGATTATGAAAATTCTGAAATACCTGGCAATCGTGTTGTCTGCCATCGTTCTCTGCGGCAGCACGGCAAACGGTTCCGACGTAACGATTGAAGTGGATTACATTTATCCTCAAGGCGCTCCCGCAATTCCTTCGTCAGACAGATATAGAATCAGTATCAAGGACGGAAAACTTGACGGGTACCTTCCTTTTTTCGGTACGGGCTCTGTGGCAGGCTTCAATCCCGATGACCTGAGTTTTCACTTCGAGGACTGCCCCGTAAAAATAAAGGAAAAGAAAGCAAAGGACAGGACCGTATGGAAATTCGATGCGGAGTCAGGCTGTGAGAAAGTGCCTGTTGTCATTACAATATGGGACAATGGGGCGGCCGAAATATACATTCATTCCGCAAACCGGTCATCCATACGTTATTCCGGTCAACTTCTCTGACCGTCTTTTGCCAGTTGCCAGTAAAGGTAAGGTATGTCAAAACCTGAGGCAATCTGAGTTTCTATGCCTCCGGTGAATCTGGGATTGCATTCCAGAAAGTATATTTGTCCGTCTTCCGCAACGCGGAAGTCCATACCGCATACTCCGTGGTAGTCCAGATGGTCCAGTATTTTGCGGGATATCGCTTCAAGTTCCGGAAAATTAACGCTCTCCCTCGATGTTGAGGGGCCGTTCCCCTGATTTTGAAGGCATCTGTAGCTCCCTGCGCGGAAGAAACCGTCCCATCTCAGAGCGTCCACACTGTAATCGCATCCTTCAATGTAATCTTCTATCAGATACGGTTCTCCCTCAGGCTGATGCGCTATCAGGTTGAGGAGGGACCGCTTTGTCCACGGCAGATGGACTCCGTGCCCGCCGAAGGATATGTCCCGCTTAAATACCACCTGCCTTTCTCCCACCTCATCCGGGGAGGGGTACATGCGCGGCTGCAGTATGCCAAGGTCGGAAGCAAACCTGCTGCACGAGACCTTGCCGTCCAGCGTGCGGAGTTTCTCTTCCGTTTCGATTGGGATGGTTATCCCGGAAGGCAGCCTGTCCCTTATCCTTGAAAGTGCGAGGGGATTCCCTACGGGGAGTATCATTTCCGGGGAATGCTCGCTTATGGCCTTGAGAAGATGCCTCCAATAGCCGAATTCATCCCTGAAGACATTCTGCGGGAACTCCATCCTTTCGACGTGAAGCCCGTGTGACTCAAGGCCAGAATGAATGACAGGCCCTATGGAACCCATAGTGCCTGCCAATAGGATGTCACATCCTTTCTTTTCAGAATCCACTGTGATGGAACCCTTGGATTTCGTTCCAGTCTCCGCGTGTGAAATCGGGAACCTGTACCGGAACAGAACCGTTCTTGATGGATATGCGGCTCAACTCGGCTATGCAACTCCATTCTGCTGCATCATAGACGTCTTCATCAAGGGGAAGTCCGTTTCTGAGGCAATGTATGAGCCTGCAGTCCATGATGTAGTCCATTCCTCCGTGTCCGCCAACTTCTTTGGCTTTCTCTTCGTATTCTGCGGAAATGGGGTGTTCATAGAGCTTGCAAAGGGCATCGAAGGTTTCCTTGTCGGCGAAATTCTCAGGATCAGGTTCAACGGCAAATACCGGCTCCGGGTATTTGCAGGCATATCCGTTGGTTCCTGTGAGCTGGAATATCCTGCTGTAAGGGCGCGGTGCATATACGTTGTGCTGGATCTCAATCTGGTGGCCGTTGTGGGTGCGGATGAGGGATACCGTATGGTCTCCGTCCTCAAATTCGTCCGTGCCCATGAATTCCTTTCCTCTTGCAGCTCCGCGATAAGAGTCGGAGTCCATGGCAACAAGGTAGTCCATCTTGTCTCCGCGGTGTATGTCGAGTATCTGGCAGATGGGTCCGAGTCCGTGTGTGGGATAGTTGTCTCCGCGGTGCTTCTGGTTGAAGTCAAGTCTCCAGTTGTCCTCATAGTGAGGCCAGAACGGGTCAAGATTGTGCAGATAGGCTCCTTCGGCATGGTAGATTTCTCCGAAGACTCCCTGCTGCGCCATGTTGAGGCAGGTCATCTCAAAGAAGTCATAGCAGCAGTTCTCAAGCATCATGCAGTGCTTGCGGGTGCGCTCGCAGGTGTTGACCAGCTGCCAGCATTCCTCGATGGTAGTTGCTGCAGGGACCTCTGTAGCGGCATGTTTTCCATGCTCCATTGCATACACGGCAATGGGAGTGTGGAGAAGCCACGGAGTGCAGATGTAAACCAGATCCACGTTCGGATCTTCGCACAGTTGCTTGTATCCTTCATCTCCGGTGTATTCCGCAGCTTTTGGAAAACCGTTTTCCTTAAGCATTTCCTGCGCTGCGCTGACCTTCTCGGGATACTTGTCGCAAATTGCGGTGATCTTGGTTCCGGGAACTTGCAGGTAGCGTCCAACGGCACTGTAACCTCTTCCTCCCAGACCTACGAAGCCCACTCTGACGGTGTCTATGGGCTCACAAGCCATCTGCAGGGCGGATGTCTGGCCTTCTGCTCTGGCAGGTGTTTCAAGAACAACGGTTCCGTTCACCATTTTTGCAGGGACGGAGCTCTCAATTTCCGGTGACTGGCAACAAGACGACATCAATGTGGCTATTGCCATAAATGCAAATATCTTTTTCATGTGAGCAAATATAAGGTTATATTTGTGTTATGAAAAGTTTTTTGACTGCTATTTTGATTTTTATCCCCCTTGTGTCATCCGCCCAGCCTCCCGTTCCCGCATATATGGATTTCGCCGGAGACACTGTCAGGTTCGACACGCGTGAAAGATACGAACGTATGGACAGGGAACTGCTTGCATTCTCATACATGCATACCAACTCCATCCTTATTCTCAAACGTTCCGTCAGATTCTTCAGGCAAGTGACTCCCATCCTGCGGGAGTACGGAATTCCGGAGGATCTGAAATACCTGATGACGATAGAAAGCAATCTGGACCCCAAGGCCCTTTCTTCCGCAGGAGCAGCGGGACTGTGGCAGTTTACGAAAGCTACGGCTCAGACATATGGCCTGGAGGTGAATTCCAACGTGGATGAGAGATACAACATAGAGAAGGAGACCAGGGCGGCCTGCGAATACCTGCGCAAGGCTTATGACAGGTATGGTGACTGGATGACGGTGGCCGCCAGTTATAATGCAGGGCAGGCCGGGATCAGCCGGAGGCTTGAGGAACAGAAGGAAGACAGCGCCCTTGATCTGTGGATGACTGAAGAGACCACAAGATATATGTACAGGCTGCTTGCCGTGAAGATGATGTTCCAGAATCCGGAGGCGTTCGGTTTCTCAGTCCCCGAACGCTATCCCTACATCGCTCCCAGGAAGGTGATAACAGTGACGGACAGCGACGTGGATCTTGTGGAGCTTGCAAAGAGCTATGGAATCACCTATGCGGACCTCAAAAGGGCCAATCTGTGGCTCAGGGGACTCACTCTCGTGAACAGCAACAAGAAGAGTTACAGGATAATCATTCCTGACGCAGGTCAGTGACCACCCACGAACGGTCAAGCTTTCCGGTATCGAAACAGAATTCCGAGCAATCCGGAGATTTGTCCATGAACCTGAGTTCGGAGAAGTGCAGGTCTGAGAGGTTCCCCATATTTTCCTTCAGGTAACTTTCCAGGTCTGAGGCTTTTTCAATGTAGGCCTCCTTTGCTTCCGGATCTATTATTACGACTTTTTCACCATCGCAATAGGCTTCCATTCCGTTGACCTTTACAGCGAACATCTTCCCCTCCGCAACGGCGCTGCCCTTGTACTCAACGGCCACGTCGTTTTGAACGGTGCAGGTGAAGGAGGCCTTGATTCTGTTCCTGTCAAGCCTCTTCACCACATCGGCCAGATCAACCTGGGCCGTTGCTGAAAGACCGGCCAGCAGGAATAAAAGGAGAAGTGTCAGTCTTTTCATTTCAAAAATGCATCAAGTATCGGCTGAAGTGTATTCAAATCCGGTACCAGAACCTGTCTGGGCTTTGAACCTTCCTGTGGGCCGACTATTCCTGCCGCTTCCAGCTGGTCCATAACCCTTCCGGCTTTTGCATAGCCCATACCGAGTTTCCGCTGCAGATCGGATGTGGAGCCTTTCTGTGTGGTCACCACCATCTTTGCGGCTTCTTCGAAGCGGTCGTCCAGACTATGGATATCAACAGTCCCGCCTTCACCGCCTTCACCGTTCTGGTCGGCCGGTACGGGAAGGTAGTAGGGAGTGTTGTAGCACTTGCCGTAACCTTTCTGGCTGCCTATGCATTCCGTTACGGAGTCGATTTCCTCTCCGCTGATGTAGGCGCACTGGATGCGCTCCGACTCGATTCCGGCAGAGAACAGCATGTCGCCCTTTCCGATGAGTTTCTCGGCCCCTGGAGCGTCAAGGATGGTCATGGAGTCCACTCTTGATGCGACGCGGAACGCTATTCTCATAGGGAAGTTGCTCTTGATGATACCTGAGATTACATCCACGGAAGGTCTTTGTGTGGCCAGTATAACGTGCAGGCCGGCCGCACGTCCCTTCTGCGCTAGGCGGATTATGGAATTCGTTATGCTCCGGCTTGCCGTCCTCGCTTCCGGAGATGCTCCGGTTGTCATGGTGAGGTCTGCGTACTCGTCCACCACCACAACGAGGTAGGGCAGGAAATGGTGCCCGTTGTTTGGATTGAGGTGCCGTTCCTTGTATTTGGCGTTATACAGCTTGATATTGTTGACTCCGGCCTTGCTGAGCAGTTCGTATCTGTCATCCATCTCTATGCAGAGGGAGCGCAGAACCTTCTCCGCATCCTTCGGTTTCTTTACGATTGCATTGTTCCTCTCATCATCTTCGGAGCTGGCATCCGGCATGACTGCAAGATAGTGCTTCAGGAGCTGTGCGTATGCCGAGAATTCCACCATCTTGGGGTCTATGAAGACAAACTTCAGTTCGGAAGGGTGCATTCTATAGAGCAGGGAGCTCACAATGACGTTGAGTCCCACTGATTTTCCCTGCTTGGTGGCACCTGCGATGAGGAGATGCGGAGCGTCGGCAAGATCGAAGACCTTAACCTCCTGTGTGATGGTGTAACCTATGGCAACGGGAAGGTCAGCCTTGCTTTCCCTGAAACTCTTGTCGTTCAGAAGTGACTTAAGCGGAACGATGGACGAAAAATCGTTGGCCACCTCGATTCCGACGGAGTCCGAAAGTGTAATTACGCGCACTCCTTTGGCGTTCAGGGAAAGCGCAATATCTTCCTGAAGTTTCTTGATGTCGGCAATTTTCACTCCCGGGGCCGGATAGACCTTGTATAGTGTGACCGTAGGGCCGACAATAGCCTTGACATCGCTGATCTGAATCTTGTAATTCATCAGCGCCGCGCGGATCTTGTTGTTGTTCCTCGTGAGTTCCTCAGTGGAAACCTCCCGCCTTCCTGAAGAATATGCCTTCAGAAGGTCTATTGACGGGAATTTGTAACGTGGAAGTCCGTCCGGCGGGTCAAGCCTGTTGTCTATGGGCTTCAGTTCTTCTTTCACTTCCGCAGTCAGAGTCTTGTCCTCAATTATCTCAAAATTGCCTTCCGCCTGCTCCGGTACGGCCGGTGACTCGGGCACGTGCGGCAACCCGGGCTCGGCAAGGGGCTCCGGTACGACCGGTGATTCGGGCTCGGCAGTCAGTTCAGGTTCGACGGGCTCTTCTTTCTCAATTACAACTTTCTTCTTCTCCTTTTTCCTTTTCCCGAGGTCGGCAAACCATCTTGTGAATTTCTCGGAGGCAAAGAAAAGGTAACAGATTATGAGAATGATGATGAAAATGGCGGTTACATACGGTCCGAACATGCCTTCAGACCATTCTACAGCCCTCGCTCCGCATCTTCCTCCAAGACCTCCTCCGAAAACGAGAGGGATGCCGGCGTGGTTTCCGGCACATGCGAGAGCTATTGAAGAAATGAATGCTCCGAATAAAGCGATGAGAGCGGTCTTCAGGAGGGAATAGTGCCATCTGTGTCCGATGAGCCGCGCCGAAATTGCGGAAAACAGTATCAGCAGGGCAAAACTTCCAAGTCCGAACAACTCGCCCACGAGGAGTTTTCCGGTCCTGTATCCCATGATCCCTGCCGCGTTAGCGATCTCATCCATGCTCATGTCTTCCTTCCAATGGAAAAGATACGAGAAGGTTGATATGAACGTAAAGATGGCAAGCCCGGCCATGATCAGTCCGGCTATGCGTATTGCAGAGGCTTTTTCCTGCTCGTCCCAGGTCTTCCAGACACTCATTTCTTCTTGAATCCTTTCTTGTTGTTCTTCTTGCGGTTCTTTCCGGGAATCTGACCGACATTGAGACCCATTCCCGGTCTTGAGAATGTGGCGTCGTTCGAAATCTTGCTGAGGTTTATTCCTTCAGGTATTCTGAGCCTGTAGTCGGAAAGCTTTTCTATGTCGGAGAAGATGGTCTTGTCGGCAACGCTGTCCTTGTTCCAGATCAGGTACTGCTGCCTCATGTATATTGCAAGGGAGCGTATCATCTCTGTCTTTACTTCTCCGTCAGGTTCTTCACATAGCAGATTGATGATTTTTTCTATGTTCCTTCCGTAGTGGGTCGCCTTGATCCGGCTTCCCTTCATTGGAATGGGAACGGGACTGGTTGCGTAATCCTCCCTTACCGGACACGGATAGGGAGAATCCACGTCAAGGTCGTAACCGGCTATCATATAAAGGTGATCCCAGAGTTTGTGCTCATAGTTTTCCTGAGTATGGACCTGGGGATTGAGTATTTCCATCACCTTGACTATTGCGCCGGCCTGCTCTGTCCTTTTCCCCTTGTCGGCAATTTCGCGCAGTCCTTCGACCATCCTGAGAACGTTGCGTCCGTATTCCGGCATCACAAGTTTTTCACGTTCAGTATTATAATCCATTTTTTTCCGTTTATGTTCAAATTGCAAATATAACAAAAATGATGTTAATTCACTTCGGGTGTGAAATAGAAGCCCGGAGATGTCCAGATGCTGTCCGAGCATATGAGGAGTCCTTCTGTTTCCTTATGGGAAAGTATGAACGCGGATGCTTCCTCCAATCCCCATACCATGCACGCCGTCGCGTAGGCATCAGCTTCGGATGCGGTCGGTGCCACAATGGTAGCGCTGAGCAGATTGTGCTGTACGGGGTGTCCGGTTCTCGGATCAATGGTGTGGGCGTATTTCTTTCCGTCCCTGATGTAGAACTTCCGGTAATTCCCGGATGTGACTATGCCGCAAGCCCTGCCTCCGGACTGCCATACTCCGCGCATGTCAGCTCCGGGATCGTTGTTCCCGTCAACCGGATTGTCTATTCCTATGCTCCACGGCTTTCCTGAAGGATTATGGCCTTCGCAGTAAATCTCACCGATGTCCACAAGCATATCCTTTACTCCAATACTGTGGAGATATGACGCTATTGCATCGCAGGTATAACCCTGGGCTATTGCATTGAAATTGAGGGTCCTGCCTTCCTTTGATGCGGAAAGTGCGCGTTGTACGCTGTCCTCGTCAGGGAATTCGCCGCTCTTGAATCCGAATCCCCACAGGTCGAAGAGGGGAGCGGACCAGACATCGAATGCTCCTCCTGTGATTTCCTTGTATTTTGATGACAATTCAGTGACCGTCCTGAAATGAATGTCGGGTTCTATGGTTTCTCCGGCATTGTACCGGCTTAGCAGGGAAGCTTTGTTATAGCCCGAAAGGGAGAAGTCAACTGCATTGAGAATGGAGTCTATCTCAGTTTTTATCCTGTAATCCGGAACTCTTACACCCTTTCTGTTGAACTTGACCGTGTATGTACCACCCTGGGCGTATCCGGAGACTGCAATGAAACAGTCTTTCGTGCAGGAAGCGGATATGATGATTGCTAAAAGGATAAGGCAAAAGTATGAGCTTTTCATTTTCAGGCAAAGATTTTGCACAAAGTTAAATGAATTTAGAGCAAAATTGACCATATTTGCAAATTGTAATGAAGAAAATGACTAGACTTGGTGGAATCTCTGCTGTGCTCGTTGCAGTATCGGTGTTGTCTTGTATCAACGGGTGCAAGAAGTCAGATGAGAATGTTACATATAAATCATTCAAGGGCTCTATAAATCTTTCTCTCAACGAATATCAGCTTGAGGGAGATACAAAGGAATTTTTCGTTGATTCCCTGGCAAAACTTATAACGGATGACGGTGCCGGCATAGGGTATTATGTAAAACTTCCGCTTGCTGAGAAATCCGATACCCTCAAGACCCAGAACGGAGATTGGAAAGTCAAGAGATTCACAGTCACGGCTCCGGACAGCCTCAACACTTTCGAAACTTCATTCTCCGGTTATTCCGCAGGGTATTATACCGCTTCTGCTACTCAGTACATTACCGTCGTGAGAAAAGGCCTTAACGGTAACAGTTCGCTCACTGAGTTTGACATCGACGAAGAGGACGGTATCCTTTTGGACGAGAGGGACGGGCGCGAATATTATACGACGGTGTGCGGAAACACGGAGTGGATGAGACAGAATCTTGCGTGGAAAGGTGCGGGTCTTCCGTATAAATATTGTCCTGCTGTAGATGATGTTTTCGGAATGTTCTATTCATGGGAGGATGCGCAGACTGCATGTCCGGACGGGTGGAGGCTGCCGTCTGATTCCGACTGGCTCAATCTGGCTGCAGTGATGGGTGTTGAAGCAAAACCGGATTCCGACATACAGGGACTTGCGGGAAAGCTTATGTGCAATGTCCGTTTCAACCGTGAGAAAATGTGGTCCTACTGGAGGTCGGTCAAGGTTACGGACGAATCCGGGTTGTCTGTTCTTCCAACCGGCTATGCGCAGAAAGGTGCGGTTGACTTCGACTTCTCGGGGCTTTTCTCCTATGCGCTTCTATGGTGCTCCGATATGGTTGAAGATGCCGGCTCCTTCCGCTACATCTACGAAGACCAGGATATCCTTTATTTCGGCCTTGGCGACAGAAACTCCATGCTGGCCAGTGTACGCTGTGTGAGAACGCTTACAGACCAGCAATGACGGACAGACAATATTGAAGAGCCTGGGCGAGGAAATCACCCAGGTTTTTCAGTATTTGGGGGCAGCCTCCTGCCATCTGGAGGCAGACTCCCAGAACCGCAGTCGCCACGAACGCTTCTGTAAGAGGAAGAGAAACAAGGTTGGTTATCAGGAAATATTCCGGGAATGTGCCGAACCGGAACCATACCACGGGAGCAGTGAATATCTGACAGGACAGAGACATCGCCGCCGAGTTCCATATCTTATGCATTATCCCTCGCCCTTCAGGATAGAAACCCTTGAGCAAGGGATATAACAGGAAGATGCCCAGCATTGCCAGATAGGATAACTGAAAACCTGCGGAACTTATGTTCTGCGGATTGAATGCAAGTTGGATGATGAGAGCCGCGCAAAGGATGTGCAGACTGTCTTTTCTCCTGCCTCCGGAGATAGATGCCAGTTCTCCAAGATTTATGAAGATGAAAGCCCTGACGATAGATGGTGAGGCTCCGGTGAATATCGCATACAGTCCGGAAAGGATGAAAATCAGAATCGCTTTCGCCCTGGTTGCCAGCGGACTTCTTCCGAATATCCCCATTGTCTTAGATACCATAGTGTAAATGATTCCGAGGTGCAGCCCGGACAATGCAAGCAGATGGGAAGCCCCGCTTTCCCTGAAATAGGATATGGTTTCCGCAGGCAGTCCATTCCTTCTGCCTGTTATCAGGGCCTGGGCAAGGGCGCTTGTGTTTCTGCCTTTGAATCCGATGTCTTCTATGATGCCGCAGATCCTTGCGGCGGTTTCTCCTTTGTACAGGTCCGCAAGATGCGGATAGATGATGATGCGGGAATTGCAGTAGCAGAATATGCCGAGAAGGAAGAACAATATCATGGTTGTCGGCTGAGTGCGTCGTATGAAAACCTGAAGCGTAAACAGGAGGGCAAGGCACGCTCCCGCGATGAATGATACTGTATAGCAGGGAAAAAACTCCGACGGCAGCAGTGCTGCAAGCGACACACCGGCCGTAAAGGGGATTGAAAGCGCCACGATATCCTTCTCCACATCCATTCCAATCAGATTTTTGCTAAGATAGCCCTTTTTTATTAAATTTGTCTTCCCGAAAACTATATTTGATATGATAATACTCGTTATTAATTGCGGCAGTTCTTCTGTAAAGTATCAGCTGTTGGATATGAAGAATGATGATGAATACAGCCTTCTCGCCAAGGGAATAGTTGAGAAAATAGGTCTCCCTGAGGGCCGTATCACCCATAAGCCTACAGGTAAGGACAAATTCGTCAGTGATCTGGCTATTCCCGACCATACGGTGGGAATGAAACTTGTTCTGGACGCTCTCGTTGACCCGGAGCATGGTGTGCTCAGTTCCTTCAATGACATAGATGCCGTCGGCCACCGCATTGTACAGGGAGCCGATTTCTTCTCCGAGTCGGCATTGGTGAACGAGGATGTCATAAAGAAGATAGAGTTATGCTGTGACTTTGCACCTCTTCACAATCCTGCGCATCTTCTGGGAATCCGCGCAATGAGCGAAGTCCTTCCGTCCGTACCACAGGTGGTTACTTTCGACACCGCTTTCCATCAGACGATGGAACCTTATGCGTATCTCTATGCTCTTCCCTACGAGTATTATGAAAAATACCGTGTCCGCCGTTACGGTGCTCACGGCACATCGCACCAGTATGTGTCCGGCAGAGCCGCCAGGCTGGCGGGTCTCGACCCTCAGAATTGCAGAATCATTACCTGCCATATAGGAAACGGCAGCTCCGTCACCGCAGTGAGGAACGGCAAGTGTGTCGATACATCAATGGGCTTCACACCTCTTGAAGGTATGATCATGGGTACACGATGCGGAACCATTGATGCCAATATCGTTCCTTATATCATGAAGAAGGAAAACCTCACTCCCGATGAGGTTACTGACGTCATGAACAAGAAAAGCGGCTTCCTCGGTCTCTCGGGAATCACCTCCGATGCCCGTGACCTCAAGGCTATTGCGGACAAGGGGAATGAAAAGGCAAAGGTCGTTTTCAAGAAACTCACCATGGACATTGCAAAGCTCGTGGGCGGCTATATCGCCGAGATGAACGGTGTGGATATGATTGTATTCACTGCCGGTATAGCCGAGAACAACGCTTTCATCCGCACAGATGTATGTGAGCAGTTCAAGTTCCTCGGTGTCAAACTCGATGAGTATGCAAATGAGCACACTGACGGCGAGACCATCATCTCCACACCGGATTCAAGCGTCATAGTAGCAATGATCCCGACCGATGAGGAACTCGTCATCGCCCGGGATACAATGCATATCGTTACTGCCCTGCAGTAATCCGTGCTGTCAGGCCGCGTCCATCGCCTGGCAGGCGGTAATGGCAATCATCTTGTAGATATCGTCCACTGAACAGCCTCTGCTGAGGTCGTTCACGGGGCGTGCTATGCCTTGAAGGATAGGTCCTATGGCCTCCGCGTGGCCAAGCCTCTGTATGAGTTTGTAACCGATGTTTCCTGCTTCGAGGTTGGGGAATACGAGAACGTTGGCCTTTCCTGCGATTTCGGAACCCGGTGCCTTCTTTGCACCTACTGATGGAACCAGGGCGGCATCAACCTGAAGCTCTCCGTCTATTCTGAGCTCCGGGGCCAGTTCTGCGGCCAGCTTTGTGGCTTCCACGACCTTGTCAACAACTTCGTGCTTCGCTGAACCCTTGGTTGAGAAGGAAAGCATGGCTATGCGCGGTTCTGCAAACCCTGCAACGCTTCTGGCAGTCTTGGCGGTACATAAGGCAATCTGTGCAAGCTGCTGTGCGTCCGGCATCGGGGTAACGGCAATATCTCCAATTACAAGAACTCCGTCCTCACCATATTCAGGTGCCTGGGTGAGCATGAGCATTGCACCGCTGACGCATGTTATTCCCGGTTCGCATTTGATGATTTGAAGCGCTGGACGGAGAGTGTCTCCGGTAGTGGAGAGGGCTCCGCTGATCTGACCGTCCGCATCACCGCTCTTTATGATAAGGCATCCGAAGTATAGAGGGTTCATTACAAGTGTGGCGGCCTGTTCAGGGGTCATTCCCTTGCTTTTCCTGAGTTCATAGAGAAGGTTTGCGTATTCTGCCGTTTTTTCGCTTGTTGCAGGATCGATGATGACAGCCTTTTCTATGTTATTGAGTCCGAGTTCTCCGGCTTTGGAAAGTATTTCGTTCCTGCTGCCGATAAGTATTATCTCTGCAATCCCGTCTGCCAGGGCTTTGTCGGCAGCCGTGATTGTCCGCTCCTCAAGTGATTCGGGGAGGACGATGCGCTGTTTGTTGGATTTTGCGCGTGCAATGATATTATCAATAAGTGCCATTTGGTTTATTTGGTTGGTTGTTCAAAAAAAGTGAAATGCACCCTTCCGTAGATCTTTTCCTTCTTGAATAGGGCATTGCCCGTGAACGAGTGCTCTCCTCCGTGTTCCAGAATGAAATATCCACCCGGATGAAGGATGCCGGCCCGGAGTACTTTTTCCGGAATATTCTCCAGTCCTTCAAGGGCGTATGGCGGGTCTGCGAAGATTATGTCGAATTTTTCGCGGCATATCGGCAGGAAGTCGAAAACGTTCGAATGTACGGCCGTCACGTTCGTGATTCCAAGCCTGGATGCCTCGGAACGTATGAAAGACGCATTCTCCCTCGACATTTCCACACAATATACATGCCCTGCACCACGGGATGCGAATTCGAAGGACACTGCTCCGGTTCCACCGAACAGGTCCAGGACATTCAGCCCGTCAAACTCGTATTCGTTGTCCAGAATATTGAAAAGGGCTTCTCTTGCAAAATCGGTGGTGGGCCTGGCACTATAATGTGCGGGAGGCGTTATCTGTTTGCCTTTCAAGCGTCCTCCGATTATTCTCATAGTTGCTCCACGGATTTGAAATATCTGTAAAGGGACATTTCGTCTTCCGCTCCCAGTTTGCTCCTCCAACATATTACGGACACTTCCGGGTTCAGCTGGAATGTCTTCATTGCCAGAAAGATATAATATTCGGCGGTAGTGAAATCCTTTACGCAGTAGCTGTTGGCAAGAATCAGGCTGTTGCCCTGCGCCATGCCGAGATAGAGACGGTCATCAATTATGCTGCAGAGAATCTTGTTATATTCCGGACAGGATGGAAGCGCCTCCAGGATTCTGTAAATCTCGGGAACATAAACGGAACTGTCCCCCTCTACGGTGTAGATGAGGACAGCGTCGTATTGTGGTATTTCAACGTGAGTCACCACGTCGTTCTCTCCAAGTTCCGCAACCTCAGCAAGAGTGTTACGCTCTTCTGCAGGATTGAAAAACTGTGAAGGAACAAGCGTGAACACTACTCCCAGTTACCTGCGTTGTTGTTAGGTGCGGAAATGCTGCCGACCTGGAGACCTTCGTATTTGTTCTGGTCCTTGCGCTCTGCGTCGAGATTGATTCTGAGCTGGTTGTCCATTCCTTTGAGGAGAGCCCTGTAGGGCATTCTCGCCTCGAAAAGGGGAACGGGAACTCCGGACACCATTCTTGTCTCAGCCTCCATTTCAGTGGGGATTCCACCTGAGAAGGGGATATATTTGAGGGAGTCGATGCAGAAGTCGGTTCTGCTCTTGAACAGGGTGTCCTTTACGGGAATCTTGTTCTCTATGGTGCAGTAGATAAGGTTGTCTCCCTTCTTATACATATCATAGAGTTCCTGCTGGGTGATCTTCGGATTCTTCTTCTTGATGAGGTCCGTATGAACCTTTGTGAGGGAGTCGTCTGAAGAGCCTATCTGAAGTTTCACCTTCATTTCTCCTTTCTCGTAGAAGAGTTTGAGTGAATCAATGGTTGAGGAGAATTTGCCCGTCTCACCTTTGTAGGCAACCTGAAGGGTGCGGATGTCCTTGAGTCTCTGTACGGCGACAGCCTGACGCTTTTCCATTTGCTTGTTGAAGTTCACAGGCTTCATGATGCTTGAGTAGATGGCGAAGACCAAACCGATGATAGCCGCAAAAAGAACGATTTCAACAACGATTTTGAGTGCTTTGTTCATTGTATGTGTTTTTATTTGTTTTCAAAGTCCCACAAAGTTAGGAAAAGGATTTTTCAAATGCAATATTCTTCGTAAATTTGCAAGACTATTTGTGTCTATGAGGATGTTGGAAATTAACTCATTGGAAAAATTCCGCTCTTTGCTCGGAAGTGCGGAGGACATCTGTATAGTCGCCCACACTCATCCTGACGGGGATGCTGCCGGAAGTTGTCTGGCGCTGTATCATTTTCTTGAGCGGAGAATGTGTGTACGGCCTCATGTGATTCTACCCGATTCTCTCCCTTCATACCTTGATTTCATGATCCCTGAAACCGGTCTGCTGATTGCCGAAAGCAATATTGAAGCGGCGCGGGAACTCATTTCATCAGCCGGTCTGGTGGTCTGCATGGACATGAATTCATTCAACCGTTCCGGCTGTCTGGAGGAGATGCTCCGGAGCTCCGCCGCGGAGAAGGTGCTGATTGACCATCATCTCAATCCGTCCGTAAGTGATTTCAGCCTTGTTTTCAGCGAAGTGGATGTATCCTCAACCTGCGAACTGCTGTATTTCATCCTTGTTGGAATTATCGGAGACGAAGGGGCTGCAGGAATTCCGGAGAAGGCCCGCACGGCCCTCATGACAGGAATGACTACGGATACGAACAATTTCGCCAATTCCGTCTTTCCGGGCACATTTGCAATGGCCTCCGGCCTTCTCTCTGCCGGGGTGGACAGGGATGCCATTCTTTCAAGGCTGTATAATGAATACAGGGAGAACAGGGTCAGGGCCATGGGGTATGTGCTGTCCGATCTTCTGAAAATCAGGGATGACGGTCTGGCGTATTTCGTCCTCCGCCGGGATGATTGGAAACGGCTCGGACTTGAGGACGGTGAGACTGAAGGTTTTGTGAACATCCCTCTTGGCATTGGGAAGGTTAAACTGAGCGTTTTCCTCAAGGAGGATGACGGTTTTTTCAGGGTTTCCATAAGGTCAAAGAAAGGAATATCAGCCAACAGGCTGGCCAGGGAGTGTTTCAACGGTGGTGGTCATGAATGTGCTGCAGGTGGAAGACTTTACTGGCCCGGAGATATCAGCTCGCCTGACGGAGCGGAAGAATATATCATGAATGTTACGGCACGATTCCTGCAAAACGGGTTGCCGGTTGAATAATGGAGAAAGGAATGAGAAAAGTATTATTTATAGCATTTATCGGCTTGGCGGTCTTCGGAGGATGTGCCAAGTCTTCGGTCAAATCCCAGAACGAAACGTCGAAAAAATATCTGGAGGCCTGGCTTCAATTGTATCATACCGATGCCAAGGAGACTCCGCTGGGGGCATATGTTCTCGCTGACATTCCCGGTTCCGGGAAGAAGGTGGGGGATGCCGCAACCAATCCGTATGTCCGGGCATACTATACTGTAATGACGCTGGATGGTGATGTTACCGCGACAAACGTTGACTTGTTGGCCCAGCGTGTCGGGCTGTTCGACGAGTCCGGTTATTACGGGCCTGAGGTCTGGCTCCGTTCCACCGTTCTGTCAGGAATAGATGAATCCCTGTCCCAGATGAATGTCGGCGGAGAGAGAACCGTGCTTGTTCCGGGCTGGCTTGCCACCACCGACAGATATTCGACGCGGGACGAGTATTTCAACAATGTCACCAACGGTTCCGAAAAAATATATCACCTTAATGTGGTGGAGGCAATACCGGACATAGTGAAGTGGGAGGCGGATTCGGTATGCGCGTATGTCGGGAGGAACTATCCTTCAAAGAGTCTGTCCGACTCGCTCAAGCTGGGGTATTATTACATACGCACACGGGAGCCTGTGGACACTGCCGCCTTCCCTGCAGATTCAACATTCAAAATCAATTATATAGGCAGACTGCTGAACGGAGATGTTTTTGACACCACCATAAGGGATACGGCTGAATTCTATGGCCTTTCAAGATCTGCGACATATAAACCGCAGACAATCAAATGCGGTGATGAGTATACCGATTATACCATGGGTGGCAGCTCAAATCTGATAGACGGGTTCTCCTATGCGCTTTATCATATGAGACCGGGCGAGAGCTGTTCCGTGGTCTTCATTTCAAAATATGGATATACCGAAAACGGTAAAGGATCCAAAATCAAGGGATACACACCCTTGAGATTCGACATAGAGATTGTAAATGAGTAGGGAAGGCTCTGTTTCTGTGGCTCCCACTGAACTGGGAATAAAAAAAATCGGGGAACTTTTGAGAATGTATGCGGTTCCGGGCATAATTGCCCAGACCGCGGCTTCTTTGTACAATATGGTTGACAGCATCTATATCGGGCATATTCCCGGTGTCGGTGCCGCGGCCATAAGCGGTCTTGCCGTGACTTTCCCCCTTATGAACCTTTCAATAGCCCTGGGGACTCTCGTCGGTGTCGGTGGAATGACCATGATATCGGTCCTCCTCGGGCAGAGGAATTACGATTCCGCCAGGAAGGTGCTGTCCAATGTCTTGTCTCTCAACGTCATCATAGGTCTGCTGTTTACGGCCGTGACTCTGCTTTTCCTGGACCCCATATTGTATTTTTTCGGTGCCAGCGACGTCACTCTTCCGTATGCGAGACAATATATGGTGATTATTCTGTCAGGCAATGTCATTTCTCACCTGATGCACGGATTCAACGGAATAATCAGGGCGTCGGGGAATCCCAAGGTGGCTATGGGACTCACCCTCTTTACGGTAATCTCGAATGCCATTCTCGACCCTGTATTCATTTTTGTTCTAGGAATGGGAATACGTGGAGCGGCTCTGGCGACAATCCTGTGCCAGATACTCTCGTTGATATATACTTTCAGGTTCCTGGCCGACAAGAACCGTTTCCTTCATTTCCCAAGGCCTCTTTTCCAGCTTGACAGGAGAATTGCAAAACAGTCCCTTGTCATTGGTCTGGGACCTTTCCTCATGAACTGCGCCGCCTGCCTGGTGGCTCTGTTCATAAATCAGCAGCTGAGAAAATTCGGTGGAGACCTTGCGCTGGGGGCCTACGGTATCGTCAACCGCTTCACCATGCTGTTCGTGATGATATGCATGGGCTTCAACCAAGGCTTGCAGCCCATAGCCGGTTACAATTACGGTGCAAGGCAGTACAGCAGGGTGAAGGAGGTTTTCATCCTCACGGCAAAATGGGAACTTCTGGTAACCTTTGTCTGTTTCCTCTTTTCAGAACTCTGCCCCGAGCTGGCCGTAGGACTTTTCACCAATGACGGGGAACTTGTGAAACTGGCGGCCCGTGGCTTGCGCATAATGAATTCCGGCTTTGCCCTGGTCGGGTTCGGGATAGTCACTTCCAATTTCTTCCAGTGTCTCGGGATGGTGAAGAAATCCGTATTCCTTTCGTTGAGCAGGCAGCTCATATTCCTTCTGCCTCTCATTTATGTTCTCCCTTCTTTCTGGCAGGAGACCGGAGTATGGGTGAGTTTCCCTGTTTCCGACACACTTAACGTGGTGGTGTCTCTTATACTTGTAATCAATCTTTTCAGGAAGTTCAACAAATTGGAGGATGGTGCCGATTCATCCGTACTCGGCAGTTCCATATAAAATGACAGGATAATGGGAAAACATGTAATCATTACGGTCGGCAGGCAGTTCGGGAGTGGCGGAAAGCAAATCGCCATGGCCATCGGAGAAAAACTGGGCATTAAAGTCTATGATAATGAAATCCTTTCGGAGGCGGCCAGAATGAGCGGTTTCAGCAAGGATATTTTTGAAACTAGGGATGAGAAACGCCGTTTGTGGGGCATAGGTTACCCTTCCGGATTGAATGACACCGACCTTTTCCGCATGCAGAGCGATGTCATACGCGACATAGCGTCCCGGGAGGATGCAATATTCCTGGGCCGGGCGGCGGATTATGTGCTCCGTGACATGGACTGTCTTGACGTTTTCGTGTGGGCCCCGATGGAAGTGCGGAAGAATAATGTTTGTGCGCGGGAAGGCATAGCGCCGGACGAGGCGGAGTCATACATCTTCAAAAAAGACCGGAAGCGTGCCGAATTCTATAATTTCTTTACATTCGGTCATTGGGGAAAGGCTTCCGGATATGATCTCTGCATAGATTCCTCCATTCTCGGGATAGAGGGGACGGCTGATTTCATAATCGAGTTCGGCCGCCGTTGCGGAAAGATTCTATAAACCTGCGGCCTTGCCCTCATCCCATATCGCGTCCATTTCCGCGAGGGTCATATCCGTCAGTTTCCTGCCTTTTCTTATTGTTTTCTCCTCAAGGTAGGTGAAACGCCTGCGGAATTTTCTGCAGGTACTGCTCAGGGCCGCCTCGGGGTCTACTCCGTAAAGCCGTGCCGCATTGATCGCGGCGAACAGCAGGTCTCCGAATTCTTCTTCCATGTGGGACGGATCGTTTTCGCTACAGGCCTCCTTGACTTCTCCGAGCTCCTCATCGACTTTGTCCCATACGTCCTCCTTCTTTTCCCAGTCGAAACCGCATCCGCGTGCTTTCTCCTGCATTGACAAAGCCTTCAGTATGGCCGGCATGGAATCGGGAATGCCGCTCATGACAGTCCTGTTGCCGTCTTTCTCCCTGGCTTTTACAAGCTCCCATGTATCGGCGATCTCCTTGGCGCTGGGGGCGTCCCCGGCCTCAAGCACGGCACCGTCCGGACCGAAAACGTGTGGATGACGGAAAATCATCTTGCCGTAGACCTTGTCTATGCAGTCCGTTATGTCGAATTTTCCCTGTTCCTGCGCTATTCTTGCATAGAAAACCAGATGGTAAAGCATATCTCCGATTTCCTTGCAGATATCTCCGCTGTCCTTGCGCAGTACGGCGTCACTGAGTTCATACACTTCCTCTTCAGTCATGGGGCGTATGGATTCCATTGTCTGTTCTGCATTCCACGGGCATCTCTCACGCAGGGCGTCCATAAGGTCCAGGAGCCTGCCGAACGCTTCGGTTTTCTGTTCTTTGCTGTGCATGGTTTTTTCTTTAAATTTGCGGACGGCAAAATTAAGAAAAGAATGTCAGATATCAATCCCGATGCTCAAATATGGCAGTCCCGCACCGGATTGCTGCTTGGATCCGGCAATATGGAGAAACTGCGTTCGGCGCGTGTCGCCGTAGTGGGAGTCGGAGGGGTGGGAGGATACGCCGCGGAAATGCTCGCTCGTGCGGGAGTAGGTCACCTTGTGCTGGTTGATTCGGACGACATAAGCGAAAGCAACATAAACCGTCAGATTCTGGCCCTGCATTCCACGATAGGGCGTCGGAAGGTGGATGTGCTTCGTGAGCGTCTGCTTGACATCAATCCGGACCTGGAGATCATTTGTATCGATGAATTCCTGTGTGAGGAGAATCTTCCGTTGCTCCTCCCTCTGGATGATGTGGACTGCGTTGTGGATGCAATAGATACTCTCAGCCCGAAGATAGCCCTTATCCAGCATTGCCTGAAAAACGGGACCGCTTTGGTCAGTTCCATGGGAAGCGGAGCCAAGATGGATGCGACCGCGGTCCGCATAGCCGATATTTCCGGAACTCGCCAGTGTCCGCTTGCCCATATGCTTAGGAAGAGGCTGCACAAGTTGGGCATATACGAAGGATTCGATGCTGTTTTCTCCGCCGAACCTCCCATGAGGGAGTCCTTGGTTCTGGAAGAGGGGCGCAACAAGAAATCGCAGGTTGGAAGCATTTCCTACATTCCCGCCGTCTTCGGATGTGCCTGTGCCCAGGCCGCCGTTGGGCATATTATCAAATAAGTTTTTGTATCTTTGTTGCGGTTTACAATCCTCGGTTGGGGAATAATGACGCAATAAATATCCGGAACAGTTACGAGTATGGGCCTTTCATGAGGCGCCGCTGTTGCATAAAGAAGCTAAAATAATGGCAGAGAACACATTACTAGAAAAAGTGCTTTCCCTTCAGGGGAAATTCCAGAGCCTTCAGGATCAGCTCGCAAGTCCTGAAGCCATGTCCGACATGAAGAAGTTCGTTCAGCTCAACAAGGATTACAAGGAGCTTGAACCGATTATCAAGGCCGGTCTTGAATACAAGAAGATGGTGGACGAACTGGCGTCCGCAAAGGATATCCTGCTGAATGAAAAGGACGATGAGCTCAGGGAGATGGCAAGAATGGAGATAGCGGAAATAGAGCCGAAGATTCCGGAAATGGAACAGAATATAAAGCTTCTCCTCATACCTGCCGATCCGGATGATTCAAAAAATGCGATGATAGAGATACGCGGTGGTACCGGTGGAGACGAAGCCGCCATTTTTGCCGGAGACCTTTTCCGTATGTATCAGCATTTTGCCGAGAGCAAGGGCTGGAAACTCGAAGTCTCCGACCAGGCTCCGGGAACTTCCGGAGGTTTCAAGCAGATAGTATTCAAACTGAGTTCCAATACCGACGGTGTTTACGGTGTCATGAAATATGAGTCCGGAGTGCATCGCGTCCAGAGGGTTCCGCAGACCGAGACCCAGGGCCGTATCCAGACATCCGCCGCATCAGTGGCTGTATTCCCTGAAGCAGGAGAATTTGATGTCGACCTCAAGTGGGACGATATCAGACTCGATCTTTTCTGTTCGTCCGGACCGGGAGGACAGGGGGTGAACACCACATATTCGGCAGTCCGTCTGACTCACATACCCTCAGGTCTTGTGGTTCAGTGCCAGGAGGAACGCTCCCAGCTGAAGAACAAGGACAGGGCATTCGAGGAGCTCCGTACACGCCTTTACAATCTTGAGCATCAGAAATATCTTGACGGCATTGCCGCCAAGCGCAAGACTATGGTAAGCACGGGAGACCGGTCCGCCAAGATACGTACGTACAATTATCCGCAGGGGCGTGTTACAGACCACCGTATAAACTGGAGCATGTACAACCTCCCAGTATTCATGGATGGAGATATCCAGGAATGCATAGACCAGCTGCAGATTGCTGAGAACGCGGAGCGTCTGAAAGAGGCCGGGGAATAGTTTCCTTAAAGCAGCATTCTGTCAAGAGACAGTTCCACAAGCTCCGCGATGCGGGGCTTGTAGTCTGTATCGGCGCTCTTGAGATACCGGTTCGCAATCGCGCAGCAGACTGTACCCGCCTCGTGTCCGAGTCTGGCGGACATTCCTGCAACGGCTGAACTCTCCATCTCGAAATTTGTTATGCGGTAGCCGCCGAAACGGAACGATTCGAACCTTTCAATCATGTCAGGCATTGCAAGACCCTGTCGGACCACTCTGCCCTGAGGACCGTAGAAACCCGATGCGGAAATTGTCATACCCCTTACGGTGCAGTCCTTGAACTTGTTTGTGATTTTCTCCCCGGCTTTTACGAAATATGGAGCAGGCAGGCGTCTGTTCCAATTGGTGTGCTTGACGAACGCTTCTTCAAAATCATTCAGGGTAAATGAATCCCTTCCGGCATACCAGTTCATCAGCCCGTCGCATCCTATTGAGATATCCGAAAAGATGTATGACCCCAGGGGAATGTCGGCCTGGATTGCGCCGGTGGTGCCTATCCTGAGAATATTCAGGGTTCTGTGATTCTCTTTCACCTCCCTTGTCCTGAAATCCACGTTGGCAAGGGCGTCGAGTTCAGTCATAACAATGTCGATGTTGTCCGTCCCTATGCCTGTGGAAAGGCAGGTTACGGGAACTCCGCGATAATTTCCGGTAACCCAGCGGAATTCCCTGGATTCGCCTTCAGCCTCTACCGAACCGAAGAAATCCCTGACAAGTGAAACCCTGCCCGGGTCTCCTACAAGGATTACGTTGTCTGCAAGCTGTTCCGGTCTTATGTGGATGTGGAACGCCGATCCGTCGCCGTTGATTATCAGTTCTGATTCGGGAATTCTCATATCAGTGTCTTTTTACCGTTTACGTTTTGCTGCGCGAAGTCTGCTCGCGCTGCGTACTATCAGTTCGTCAGCCCAGATTCCTCTTGCCGCAAGAATGTCAAGAATTACGGATATCGCCGGGAATATGGCGGTGACATGGAACACGGGGCTGTTGCCTGTAACGAAGAAATCCACTGCAAGCCAGGCCTGTAGTGCAATGGTTATGAGAGAAGACAGAATCGCCGTGCGGAACTGGAATATCCTGAATTTCCACGTCGTAAGAGCGATGATGTCCAGGAGAGTGATGATTATTAATAGAATCAGGTACGGTGTATAGGCGGTGTAACGTATGTCCCCGGCTTTGAATCCGAAGAAAAGCACTGCGATCAGAATCGTTGAAATCGCCAGATAAAGTGTTTGAACTCTTTGCCACATATTATGTCTATCTTGAATTGAAACGGCTCAATACGGCCTGTTCGTATGTCTTGGATACAGGGATGGGGCCCACTGATTCGATATCCATGTCCAGAAGGTATCCCTTGTCTTCATTCTTGAGAACCCTGACCTTGCTTATGTTAACTATGTATTTGCGGTGGCAGCGTACAAGGTCGCTGTCTGCAAAGCTGTCTTCGATGGTCTTGAGCCTGCACCTTAGCATATACTGCTTCATGTTGGAGTTGCCATCGGTGTACCACACCTGAATGTAGTTGTCATCGGCTTCTATGAAGTAGAGGTTCTCCTGGTTGATTGAGAATTTAAGCAGTCCGTTGTTGTCGAACAGTGTGATCCTCCTTTCCTGGTGCGCGGTGATTGGAATGTCAGTGACCACGTTTTCCAGATCGAGCATCCTGATTGTGTTGTCCTTGTCCTGTATGGCGAAATACAGGGCGCACACGATGTAGGGTGCACCCAGTGAAACGGTGACGTAAATCAGGGCGGTGAAGAAAATGCTCTCGAAATTGGTGTCGTGATCCAGGGTGAGTATTCCGAATCCGGCCCCCTCCACCGTGAAAAAGGCGTAAAGAAGGGAAATGATTACGGCCTCGGAAAAATTCCAGATGATGTACTTGAGATAAGTCATCCCGTTGAGACGGATCGAATACATTGTCTTCTTGCTCAGAATCACTATTGCGAGTGCGACGAGAAAGAAAGCCATCGTGAAGCCGAACACCTCGTTCCCGTCAAGCTTGAACCATACGTCATGGGAGAAGGGAATGCGCAGCAGGAGAAATGTCAGGGAAAACAACGTGGTGAATATCACGGTGGTAATCAGCTGATACTTCTCCAGAAGGTATGATGGAATCCTGTCGTAGAGAGAAAACATATCTCTGTCTTTAATATGCAAATATAACCAAAAATTACTACCTTTGCACATATGATGAAAAGAGTGGCCATAACAGGGCTGGGAGTCGTAACCTGTGTCGGGAATGACATCGGTACGTTCTGGAAGAACCTCGTGGAAGGCAATTGCGGCATAGACCGTATTTCGGGCTTTCCTACGGAGGGGCTTCAGTCTTGTGTGGCGGGAGAAATACGTGATTTCAGACCTGAGGATTTCGGAATTGACAAGTCTTTTGCCCGCAAACAGGACAAGTGCACTGTGTTTGCAATGGCTGCCGCTTCCCAGGCTGTCGGGCAAAGCGGGATAGTGTCCGGTGAGAACGTTGATCCGTACAGGTTCTTTACTTATATCGGTTCCGGAGTGGGTGGAATAGAAACGACCTGCAGGGAGTATGCCAGGATGCTTGAGCCCGATGGGGCGCGATGGGTTTCGCCCCACTATATCCCTTCAATGATAGGTAACATGCCGGCAAGCCAGGTTGCCATAAAATACGGGGCCATGGGTTCATGTCTCGATATAGTGACAGCCTGCGCAACATCCACTCATGCCATAGGAGAAGCTTTCAGGGCCATCAGGCACGGTTATGCCGACGTTGCCCTTGCCGGAGGAACGGAACACGGAACCATTCCTCTGGGAGTGGCGGGATTCGCGAACTGCAAGGCTCTCTCCAAAAGAACAGATCCGGCATATGCATCTCTTCCGTTCAGTGCAGACCGTGACGGCTTCGTTCTTGCCGACGGCGCTGCGGTGCTGGTTCTCGAAGAATATGGGCACGCCCTTGCAAGGGGCGCTGAAATATATGCGGAAATGGTAGGGTATGGCAGCACCTGCGATGCATTCCACGCCACTGCTCCAAGGCCGGATGCAAGCACACAGGCCAGATGCGTGAGCATGGCTCTGGAAGAGGCGGGGTACGATCCCGGGAAGGACGTGGTGTACATAAATGCCCATGGAACCGGCACACCTTTGAATGACGTTGCCGAGACAAAGGCCTACAAGATAGCTTTCGGGGAGAATGCCGGCAAGCTGCATATAAGCTCCACCAAGTCCATGCACGGGCATATGCTCGGCGCCGGAGGGGCGGCGGAGGCTGTGGCTACCGTTCTTGCCTTGCGTGACGGCGTGGTTCCGCCCACCGTACATTTGACAGCCCCGGACCCGGAATGCGACCTGGACTATACGCCCAACAAGGCCGTCAAGGCTGAGATCACCCTCGGAATAAGCAATTCATTCGGATTTGGCGGACACAATGCCTGCATAGCTTTCAGAAAGGCCTGAAATTTCTATTCCTGATAGTCGTACAGGTCTTTTGTGCTGCCTCTTGCCCAGTCGGGAATTGGAATTGAAGGGTCTTCCACCACTGCATCCACGATTCTCCTTTCACCGTTGATTATGTTCGTTTCCATGAATCTGGTGACTTCGGGGTAACTGAAGTCCATGGTTCCCGCTACTTCGTGGCCGCGTCCCTTGTATCTGTAGGCGTTGTAGTTGAAATTGTGCTTTTCGAAATATTTGACTATTGACTTGGTGCCGCCGAAGAAAAGGTTGAAAACCTGCATCTTGTCGTAGGCGACAATCTTGTCGGACATTCCCTGGAAGAAGATGGTCGGGCAGGATTCCTTTGCGTAGACCGGACCTCCCTTCCTGTTGAAAATGGCTCCGGCATAGGAAATGATGCCCGCATAGTTGAAGTCTTCGGGAAGCACGGATGCGCGCTCGGTCGAATTGCATATCTCCCACTCTGCCTGAAGGGACATTATGGCTCCTGCCGAAGACCCGGCCGCAATCAGGCGGGAACTGTCTATGTTCAGGGAATCCCCGTTCTCGATAAGGTATGAAGTCGCGCTGAACAAGTCTTCGACAGCCATGTTCACCGCGTTTTCAGCCGTATTTATGAATTCGCCGTTCAAGCCGGTAATCTTGTAACCCTTGAGCCCGAGCCGGTAATCTATGGCTATGACATCGTACCCGTCATCGGTCAGCTTCCTGAACCATCTCAGAGCTTTGTCTTCTCTTTTGTGCCCCATCTTGAAACCTCCTCCGAAAGAATAGATGACGGCGGCTTTCGCTTTTTCACCGCTTGAGTGGTAGTATATGTCCAGATACAGGTCGCATGTGTCTTTTGTGGCATAAAGACAGGTCTGTGAGGGCTCTATTATTATTTCCTTCTCCAAGTTATCTTCTGCGTGGGCCTGAAAGAAAAACAATGGCAGAATGAAAAGTGGGATGATTTTCTTCATAATCAGTTGTAATAATTTTCTTTTGAATTGACAGAACCGAAGATCCTTGTCAGCTGTTCACTGAGGACTGCCGCCGGGTTGTTGAGGTCGCATTTGATTTCAGCATTGTCGCTTATCGTTTTTCCTCCGAGGGATGATGACAGGATGAGGTTATAGTCCATGCCGTACTCCCTGAGGAATGCGACGCTGACATTCCCTTCGGTCCGGCTGACCGCCAGCAGCAGATGTATTGCCCCGATTTCTTCCGTGCCAGTCTTCAGAGCCTCGAAAGCACTGATGCTGAGCGCACTCTGAAATCCGCGCGAAGGCTTTACGCTACCGGCCATGGAATAGGGGACCGGATTCTCGGCAAACAGTGCATCGTCAAGTCTCTCCTTGAGTACGGATGGCTGTATGCCATTTATTTGTAAACACTTGACAGCGGAGTTCTCTCCATGCCTGAGGATGCCGAGCACCAGATGGTCAATGCCTATTGCATAGGAACCGGTACGCATCGCTTCGTCGCGTGCGTATTCGATTATGATCATTGATTCTTCTGAAAATTTTAATTTCATGAACTCGGTCTCAATGCACACAAAAATAAAAAAAATATCGGATAATTTTATTATATTTGCGTGTTTGTAAATGAGTGTTATTTTAGATAAGCTTTATGGATGACGAGCAAAAGGTAACAGGTATCATCGAGCCTGTGGAGATTGATCAAGAGATGAGGACCGCGTACATCGACTATTCGATGTCCGTCATCGTTTCCAGAGCCCTTCCCGATGCCAGGGACGGTCTCAAACCTGTACAGAGGCGAGTGCTTTATGGAATGGACGGGCTCGGTCTCAACTATGGAGGGCAGACAAAGAAATCGGCTCGTATAGTGGGTGAGGTTCTCGGTAAGTTCCATCCGCACGGAGACTCAAGCGTCTATGACGCCATGGCCAGACTTGCCCAGGACTGGAATCAGAGGTATCCTCTTGTCTTCGGGCAGGGAAACTTCGGTTCAATGGACGGTGATCCCGTCGCCGCCATGCGTTATACCGAGGCCAAGCTTGCAAGGATGGCAGACGATGTTCTGGGTGATCTTGACAAGGATACGGTAGACATGCAGCCGAATTTCGACGACTCTCTGGAGGAGCCCACCGTGCTTCCCACCAAGCTGCCTCTCCTGCTTCTCAACGGTTCTGCCGGTATCGCTGTGGGAATGGCCACCAACATGGCTCCCCACAATCTCGGGGAGTGCTGCGATGCAATCTGCGCGTACATAGATAATCCCGACATCTCCACCGAGGAGCTCATGGACCATATCAAGGGTCCGGATTTCCCTACAGGAGGCATAATCATGGGGCGCCAGGGTATAGTGGACGCCTTCAATACAGGAAGAGGCCGCGTTGTTGTAAGGGCCAGGACTGAAATAGAAGAGGCTGACAACGGTCGCGAGACCATTGTCGTCACTGAAGTGCCATACATGGTCAACAAGGCGGAAATGATTGCCCGTATAGGCGAGATGGTCCGCGACAAGAGGATAGAGGGCATTTCCGACATACGTGAACTCACGAACCGGGAAGGCATACGTATAGAGATACTCGTGAAGAAGGAGGCTAATGCCAACGTTGTTCTGAACACGCTCTTCAAGTATACCGCCCTGCAGTCAAGCTTTGCCATCAACAACGTTGCTCTTGTGAAAGGACGTCCGCGCACCCTTACTCTCAAGGACATGCTGCGCGTTTTCGTCGATTTCCGTCACGAAGTGATAGTCCGCAGGACAAAGTTCGAACTCGACAAGGCTCTCAAGCGCGCCCACATCCTTGAGGCGCTGCTGCGTGCGATAGATGTCATAGATGAAATAATAGCCATCATCAGGGCCTCCAAGACCCCCGATGAGGCCAAGCGCGGCCTTATGGAAACCTTCGCGTTCGATGAGATTCAGGCGAGCGCCATCTGCGAGATGCGTCTCCGTCAGCTTACCGGACTTGAAAGGGAGAAGCTTCAGGCTGAGTATGACGAGCTTGAAACATTCATAGCCCATTGCCGTGAGGTGCTTGCAAGCGTTGAGATGCAACTCGGCATCGTCAAGCAGGAATGCATGGACATAAAGTCAAGGTACGGGGATCCGCGCCGCACGGAAATCAGCATGAGCGAGGATGAATTCAATCCGGAGGACTTCTATGCCGATGAGGACGTGGTCATAACGATCTCCCACCTCGGCTACATAAAGCGTACTCCGCTTTCTGAATTCCATACCCAGAGCCGCGGAGGTGTAGGAAAGAAGGGCAGCGCTACGCGTGACGAGGATTTCATAGAGCATATCTACGTCGCCAACATGCATTCTGTGATGCTGTTCTTCACCGACAAGGGAGTGCGGTACTGCAAGAAGGTTTACGAGCTTCCCGAGGGGACCAGGACTTCCAAGGGGCGTGCGGTTCAGAATCTGCTTGCAATCGATCAGGAAGACAAGATACGCACATACCTTAACATCCCTCTTCCCAAGAAGGGGGTTCCGGAAGTGCCGATGTTCGTAACTCTCGTTACCAGGAACGGTATCGTGAAGAAAACCGATCTTGCGGATTACACCAATTCACGCAGTTTCAACAAGGGTATAATTGCCATCAACATACGTGAAGGGGATGAACTTCTTGACGCTCTCCTCACTGACGGAAGTCATGAAATAATGATAGCCGCAAGAGGCGGGCGCTGCTGCCGGTTCGATGAGAGCGAGCTCCGCTCCCTGGGGCGCAACTCTTCCGGTGTGCGCGGAATCAACCTTGATGAGGGAGATGAGGTTATAGGCGCGCTTTCCTGCAATCCTGAAGCGGATGACGCCGCAGGACGCACTATCCTTGTAGTAAGCGAGCACGGATACGGAAAACGCACCGACCTTCAGGAGTACAGAAAGACATCCAGGGGCGCCAAGGGTGTAAAGACGATTAATATCACCGACAAGACTGGCCCGCTTGTTGCAATAAAGGATGTTACGGAAGAAAATGACCTTATGATCATAACCAAGTCCGGACTTACCATCAGGATGGATGTAGGCGAGATAAGGCTTGCCGGCCGTGCCACCCAGGGTGTCAAACTGATCAATATCCGTGAGGGGGATTCGATAGCCGCCGTATCTCCCGTTGCAAAGAATGATGAGGAGGACGTTGCCGGTGAGGTGGAGGAAAACAATAATTAACAGTATATAAAGTTATGAAAAAGATTTTTTTGGTTTTGGCACTGTTTGCGACTTTGCAGTTCGCAAGTGCTCAGGATGTCAAATCTCCGGCTGCCGCAAAGGCTGCTGTGGAAAAGGCTCAGATTGCTACGGAGAATCCCAAGCAGAACACCAAGACTGCCACTTGGATCAAATATGGTCAGGCTATCATGGATGCTTATTCATCCCCTTCAGGAAACGTGATCCCCGGTATGGGTATGCAGGAGGTGGCTCTTCTCAACGGAAATGAGAAGCCTTCTTCCGAAGAGCAGGTAGTTGTAGGCGGACAGCCTATGATAAAGCAGGTTTTCGATAGGAAGAACCTCTATTTTGACCGTGAGGGCAAACTGTCTGTGGTTGAGGTTACTAAACCCATAGTGGAGAATGCCCTTGACAAAGCTCTTGAAGCTTACAGCCAGGCTGCCAAACTCGATGCCGGCGGACAGAAGACAAAGGATATCTCAGCTGCCCTGAAGAATATTTCCACCAAGTATACGGAAGAGGCCTACAGCCTGTACACCTTGGGAAAATATGCGGAGTCTTCAGTTGATTTCGAGAAGGCTTTCAACGCTGCCGGAACTGCTCCCTGCAGCGAGCTGGATACCAACTCAGTGTACAACACCGCGTTTACCGCAATGGCTGCGGGAGACAATGACCGCGCCAAGACATTCCTTGAGAAATGCCTTTCCTACAACTACTATGGAAGTGAGGGAGACGTCTTTGCAAGACTTGCGATGATAGCTGAGGCAGCAAACGACAAGGAGGCTTCAAAGAACTATCTTGAGGAAGGTTTTACCAAGTTCCCCCAGAGCCAGAGCATCCTCATCGGTCTCATCAACTTCTATGTCAGCAGTGGAGAAAACACCGACAGGTTGTTTGAACTTATTGAGAATGCCAAGAAGAACGAGCCCAACAACGCATCGCTCTACCGTGTTGAGGGAGATATCTACGATAAACTCGGTAACGAGGAAGCTGCACTGGCCGCATGGGACAAGTGTACTGAAATCAATCCTGATTTTGAATTCGGTCTTGCATCCAAGGGAATACATTACTACAACAAGGCCGTCGATCTTCAGGAGAAGGCTTCAAACGAAATGGACGATGCCAAGTACAATGCCCTTATTTCTGAGTTCGAGGCTTCTCTCAAGAGTTGCGTCGAGCCTTTCGAGAAAGCTTTCGAGCTTACAAAGGATGACAGCGTCAAGGCAAGCATAGCCGAATATCTCAAGAACGTCTGCTTCCGCTTCCGTGAGGATCCCGAGTTTGCGGCCAAGTATGAGAAATATTCACAGGTTCAGTAGATTCAATCGGCAATTCCGGTCGCTTTCCTGACTCTGTCCAAGGTCTCGACCATATTGTCGTAATCGCTTTTAATGAGCCAGTCGCCTTTGCGGCTGGCCCATTTTTTTACAGGTATTGTCGTGTAACTGTCCGTGAGTCTGCCGGGCAGGCAGCACCATAGGAAATGCAGTTCCGGTTCAAGCATCTTTTTCCTTCCGGAGAACCTGTCGTATTCGAAACGGAGGGTCACTGCCAGTTCCAGACGGGTGTTTGTTGCGCTCATGTTGGAGACAGCATTGCCCATCGAGTAGATTACGGGAACCTTGCCTATGTGACAACTGTCCTGGACTACGTGCGGATGTGACCCGACAATTGCGTCGGCTCCCTGCAAAACCAGCCATTCCGCCCATTCTTCCTGTCTTGAGGAGTGCTTCAATTTATATTCCTCTCCCCAGTGAGGAAGCACCAGAATAAAGTCCGCCTTTTCCGACCTGGCCTTCCCGAAGGCTTCCGACAGGCTCTCCCTGTCCATATATTCGACCTTGGGCCATCCGTCCTGACGGGGATTGTTGGTACCGTATGTGAAATTGATTATTGCAATCCTGATGTCTTTCCCCTCTATCATGAGCGGAAAGGTCCTTTCCCTTTCTTCTTCAGATCTGGAACAGCCGGTGAATTCTGTGCCAAGGCTGTCTCTGAGGGAGGAATATAACGCCAGAGTGCGTTCAAGACCTGTCTTGCCCCTGTCCATGATATGGTTGTTTGCTGTAAGAAGGACATCCGCACCGCATTCGCCGGCAATGTAATCCGCTATATATTCAGGACTTGAGAAGGCCGGGTATCCGCTGTACGGCTTGCCGGCAAGGGTCATTTCCATATTGGCTATGCAGAAGTCTGCTTTGTTCATCATATCCGCAATGCCTGAAAGGAACTTTCTGTGATCGTATCCGAACTGCGCGGAATGCATCATCACGTCCCCGATTACAAACAGTTCCAGAGTGTCTTTCCCGTCCGGAATCATCTTCGGATACGGGATGGAATATTTCAACTGGGCAGCGCTTCTGCCCGATGCCAGAAGCAGTACAAACAATATGGCGGTAACGATTTTGCGCATGGTGCACTGCAAATATAAGAATCTGTTTCTTTTCTTTTATTCAACTTTTACTAATTTTGTAAGTTATGAGAAAAATCGTGATTTTCATCCTTTTGGGTGCCCTGACGTTGACTTTCAGCGGTTGTGACATGTTCCGGAAACTTGCCGGAAGGCCTACTTCTGCGGATATTGCGGCAAAGAAAGCCGCCATCGAACTTGCAGAAAAAAACAGGAAGGCGGAACAGGCAAAGGCCGATTCGCTTGAACAGGCTGCGTCAACGGCAAGTTTCGATATGGAACTGGTGGGATGGAGGGAACTCAAACCGGAATCAAGGCAAGCCCTGGGCAGCAAGTATTATATTGTTGCGGGTGTGTTCGGGAAACGTTCCAACGCGGAGTCCCTGCGCCGGCAGATTGAGGCCAAGGGATACGAAACCGCTCTGCTTGAGTATGCCAGCGGCATGATTGCTGTCGGTGTATGCCCGTCCTCCTCACTCCCCGAAGCTTTTTCTTCATTGGAAAAACTGAAGAAGGAATCGTTTTGCCCCAAGGAAGCCTGGATTTTTGAAAATATCTAGCATCGGATGAAAAAACTTTTCGTATTCCTGTCCGTTTTCATTGCGCTGGAAGTTTCCGCCCAGTACAAGGATTCTCCATATTCCGGCTTGAATGAGAGCGAGGTCAGCGAGTCCATGAGGGAGCATATCGGATTTCTTTCCTCCGCATTGCTGGAAGGAAGAAAGGCCGGTTCTCAGGGTGAAAAGGAAGCGGCTGAGTATGTGAGCGATGTGCTTGAGTCCTATGGAGTGGACCTGCTTTCGGGGCAATCGGGTGATCTTTTCGGGCTCAAGAGAGAAGACGGAGACACCCTTACTTCCAGAAATGTGGTAGGTTTCATCCCGGGGTATGACCGTAACCTGAGGAATCATTACATAGTCATCGGTGCCCGTCTTGATAATCTTGGAACCATGAAATTCACCGTTGATGGCGAGACGAAGGAAAAAGTCTTTTACGGGGCGAACGGGAACGCTTCAGGTCTTGCCATGCTGATGCAGCTTGCAGGGCGTCTGAGTTCCAACAGACTGTTACTGAAAAGATCGGTCATAATCGCCGCCTTCGGCTCGTCCCTGGAGATGTCTGCCGGTTCGTGGTACTTCCTCAACCGTTCGTTCAAGGATGTTGACAACATTGATGCAATGATTAACCTGGATATGCTTGGGACCGGTTCAAATGGCTTTTATTGCTATACTTCGTCAAATGAAGACCTAAATGACATTGTGTCGGCGTTGTCGAACACTCTTCAGCCTGTCCAACCGCGTCTGGTGAGCAGAGAGCCTGTAAGTTCTGACCACCGGTCTTTTTATGAGAAGGAAATACCTTCAATACTGTTCACTACCGGAATATTTCCTGAATACAACACTGAACGTGACACTGAATCCATAATAGAATACCAGGATATGGAAAGGGAGTTGGAGTACATCTATTACTTTTCGATTTCCCTTGCCAACGGAAACAAGCCTGATTTCCGTCGGGAAGACGAGACCAGGAAAAAAACAATATTCGAGAGGGAGGTTGTACCGTATTACGAGTGTGACACCAAGCCTGTGTTCCTGGGCTCAAGCGATCCGGCGTACTTCCTGAAAAAATGGGTATACGTGTATCTCCGCTATCCTGAAGAGGCTGTGCGTGACGGAATACAGGGGCGTGTTCTGGTGGATTTTATAATAGATGAGAAAGGCAGGATCACAGATGTGACCGTGAGGAAGGGAGTGGATCCCCTCCTGGATGAGGAGGCCGTGAGGGTTATCAAGGCGGCTCCGGACTGGAAACCCGGAAAGGTTAACGGAGTGAAGGTCAAGGCCGGTGTTTCCGTGTATGTGGATTTCAAACTAAAAAAAAGATAAAATACAGATATGGCAGATTACGATTTCAAGGCCATTGAAACCAAATGGCAGAAGTATTGGGCTGAAAATGGAACATTCAGGGTCAGGGAAGATGATTCCAAACCGAAATTTTATGTTCTTGACATGTTTCCCTACCCTTCAGGAGCAGGTTTGCATGTGGGTCATCCCCTGGGCTATATTGCAAGTGATATCTTCTCACGTTACAAGAGGCTCAAGGGCTTCAATGTCCTTCACCCGATGGGCTATGACGCTTTCGGTCTGCCTGCGGAACAATATGCGATAAAGACAGGCCAGCATCCTGAAAAGACAACGAGCGACAATATAGCCAGATACCGCCGTCAGCTTGACAGGATAGGCTTTTCCTATGACTGGAGCAGGGAAGTGCGTACCTGCGATCCCGGATTTTACAAATGGACGCAATGGGCTTTCCTCAAGATGTTCGACAGCTGGTATGACCCCGATGCGGACAAGGCCCGTCCGATATCCGAACTTGTTGCAAGGTTTGAAAGTACGGGATACAACGGAATAGCCCCGGATGTATGGAAGAATGCGTCCGACAAGGAGAAGTCCGATATCCTCATGAACTACCGTATCGCATACCAGGGTGAGACTTCCGTAAACTGGTGTGAGGGGCTTGGGACCGTTCTTGCCAATGATGAGGTTAAGGACGGACTCAGTGTCAGAGACGGATTCCCTGTTGAACAGAAGAAGATGAAACAGTGGCAGTTGCGCGTTTCTGCCTATGCCGGGCGTCTGCTTGATTCCCTTGACAGGCTGGCATGGACCGATTCCCTTAAGGAAATGCAGAGAAACTGGATAGGCAAGTCGGAAGGTACGGAAATGGTGTTCAATACCATTTGCGAAGGCCGCGAGATGCCTGTGACGATCTTCACCACAAGGGCGGATACGGTGTTCGGAGTCACATTTATGGTACTTGCTCCTGAAAGCGACCTTGTTCCCCTGCTCACTTCTTCGGAACAGAAGGAGGAAGTGGAGAAGTATCTCAAATACGTCAAGACCAAGACGGAACGTGAGCGTATCATGGAAACCCGCACCGTTACCGGAGTGTTTACAGGTTCTTATGGAATTAATCCCCTTACAGGGAAGAAGGTTCCCATATGGATATCAGAATACGTGCTGTCCGGATATGGTACCGGTGCAATCATGGCCGTTCCGGCGCACGACAGCAGGGACTATGCTTTCGCCAGAAAGTTCAATCTGCCCATAATTCCCCTGATTGAAGGCTGTGATGTATCTGAGGAAAGTTTCGATGCCAAGGAAGGAAAGATGTGCAATTCAGGTTTCCTCGACGGTATGGATGTCAAGGATGCCATCGAGGCGGCCAAGGATTATGTAGAGGCTCACGGTCTTGGCAGGCGCAAGACTAACTATCGTCTGCGCGATGCCATTTTCTCCCGTCAGCGCTACTGGGGAGAGCCGTTCCCGATTTACTATAAGGACGGTGTCGCCACGGCCGTTCCGGAAGAGGACCTTCCGCTTGTACTTCCTCCTATGGACTCATTCAAACCTACGGGAGAAGTTCCTCTCGCCCGCGTGAAGGACTGGACGTACAAGGGTTATCCTCTTGAGACCAGCACAATGCCCGGATTTGCCGGATCGAGCGCGTATTATCTCAGATATATGGACCCGCACGATTCCGATGCGCTTGTCGACCGCAAGGTCAATGAGTATTGGAGGGATGTCGACCTCTACATAGGAGGAACCGAGCATGCTACGGGGCATCTGATCTATTCCCGTTTCTGGAACAAGTTCCTCTATGATCTCGGTTACGTGTGTGAGGATGAGCCTTTCCGCAAGCTCGTCAACCAGGGAATGATTCAGGGACGTTCGAACTTCGTGTACAGGATAGTCGGGACCAACACCTTCGTCTCATACGGCCTCAAAAAGGACTATGACACTACTGAAATCCACGTCGACATCAATCTGGTCACCAATGACAAACTTGACATCGAGGGATTCAAGGCCTGGAGCGCCGAATATGCCGATGCCGACTTTGTGCTTGAAAACGGGGAATATATATGCGGATGGGCAGTGGAGAAGATGAGCAAGAGCATGTACAACGTGGTCAATCCTGACGACATATGTGACACATACGGAGCCGACACTCTACGTCTTTACGAGATGTTCCTCGGACCTCTTGAGCAGAGCAAGCCCTGGGATACCAATGGAATAGACGGAGTCAACAGATTCCTGAAGAAATTCTGGCGCCTGTTCAGGGACAGGGAAAACTGGCTTGTCACAGATGAGGAGCCCACAAAGGCTGAGCTTAAGGAACTCCATAAACTCATAAAGAAGGAGCAGGAAGACATAGAGGCATTCTCGTTCAACACCACTATCAGTGCATTCATGATTGCCGTGAACGAACTGACTGCCATGAAGTGCGGCAAAAGGGCCGTTCTTGAGCCCTTGGTTGTGCTCCTCAGTCCGTTTGCGCCGCATATTGCCGAGGAACTGTGGCATCAGCTCGGACATGATGACACTGTCACTTTTGCCCGCTTCCCCGAATTCGTCCCTGCCTATGCCGCTGAAGATACTGTTACATATCCTGTACAGTTCAACGGAAAGATGCGTTTCACGGTTGATATGCCCAGGAGCGCAAGCCCCTCTGAGGTGGAGGCCGCCATACGTCCCATGGAACAGACCGCCAGGTACGTTGGAGAACAGAAGATTGTCAAGGTTATCGTCGTTCCCGGGAGGATCATCAACATTGTGGTAAAATGAAACTGAAGGAAGGGAAACTGAATATCCTGAAGGATTATCTGATTCTCACTGCGGCCTGTTTCATCTTTGCCATGGCGTGGGAGATGTTCATGATTCCCAACGGCATGTCTGCAGGAGGATTCATGGGGCTTTGCACCATTATCCAGTATGCTACCGGAGGGCTCATACAGGCCCAGTATTCATATATAGTCCTTAATGCCGTTCTGATTGTCATAGCGGTCATGGCCATGGGCATAGGTTTTGGTTTCCGCACTCTTTATTGCATTGCAATGTCTTCCCTTGCAATGGAAGTTCTGGCTGATATCCCGGCATTGTACAGCCTCCCCGGTATGTTCTTCTATGTCAGGGAAACAGTACTTATTCCAATCATAGCCGGAGTTCTTGAAGCCACTGGAATAGGTCTTGTTCTCAGGTACGGCGGCAGCACGGGAGGAACTGACATTGTTGCCCTTATGATCAACAAGTACTGGCCTGTATCTCTCAGTGCAGCCTTCCTGATTCTTGACCTGCTGGTGTGTTCAATGCTTCTTTTCCTTCCGGAGAAGAATTTTTCCGACATGTGCTACGGTCTGGTGGAACTTGTCACGTTCTCCCTCATGATAGACACTGTCGTCGGTGGAAAGAAGTCTTCTTTCCAGCTTATGGTGTTCTCCAGGGAGCATGAAAGGATAGCCGACTATATCCTCAATGATATGGACCGGGGAGTGACTGTCCTCAGGGCTCAGGGGTGGTATACCAAGAAAGAAAGGGACGTCCTTCTGGTGCTCATCAGCAGAAAGCAGCTGGCCGCCCTGTCAAGGTATATCAAGGAGATCGATCCGAAAGCATTCATGACGGTGTCTCCGGTCGGTGCCGTATATGGAGAGGGTTTCGAGGAGATCAAGACCGGTATAAGAAAGAAAAAAGCTAATCTTGAATGAAAACTGATAAATTTTCAATCTGGAGATTTCTTAAGGAATACGGTTTGATAACCGTGGGAATCCTTGTCTACGTGTTAGGGTGGAATGTCTTCCTTGTTCCGAACAACCTTGTGGGAGGGGGTGTGACCGGTATCGCGTCCATTGTCCAGTATGCCACCAAAGGACTCATAAAAATCGGTGTGACATATTTCGTCCTGAACATAGGTCTTATCCTTCTGGCACTTTATACCCTCGGTAAAGGTTTCGGAGGCAAGACCATATATGCCATCATACTTTCTTCCATAGGATTGAGTGCGCTTCAGGGAGTCATTCCCGAAGACATTGTCAAAACACTTGCTGTTGACAACGGAAAACTGATGAGCACCATCATGGGAGGCCTTCTTGTGGGAGTCGGGATAGGAATGTCCATGTCACAGGGAGGGAGCACCGGAGGAACTGACATCATCGCCCTTGTCGTGAACAAATACCGCAATGTTTCCCCGGGAAGGATGATACTGGCCACGGATTCCCTGATAATCCTGTCATCTCTTCTTGTCCCTTCATACACCCCTTCCGGAGAACTTATGCCTTTTACCGAGAAGATAACGACCGTAGTATATGGCTTTATCCTCATTACAATCATCAGCTTTGTCCTTGATGCATATCTCTCCGGTTCCAGACAATCCGTACAGTTGTTCATCCTTTCCTCCCGTTATGCGGAAATTGCGGATTTCATCACAAAGGAAATGCACAGGGGAGTTACTGTCCTGGACGGTAAGGGGTGGTATACCAAGAGCTCTACGGAAGTGCTTATGGTTCTGACAAGGAAGACGGATTTGAACATCATGTTGAAGTCAATAAAAAGGATTGACCCGAATGCCTTCCTTTCTGTTTCTTCAGTTACCGGAGTATATGGCAGGGGTTTTGAGACGCTGAAATACAAACAAAAAGATAAATAGTTTTTAAAAACATATTTTTGTTTCAAATACCCCCATCCGTACCTCTTTGCGGATGGGGGTATTGCATATATTTGCCGTTGGAAAACAAACAGATAGAATGAAATTCCATTCAATTTCAAGTCGTTCGGCCATAGAATTGCTTTCTTTTCTGACAGCGTTGACATACGCTGTTTCCGGTAATATGGAAACAGTTCTTCCAACGGCAGCCGCGGTTCTCGCATTTCTGCCGATATCAGGTGAGAAGACCAGAATTTCAACCCGGTTTGCCCTGGTGTCTTCTCTTGCTCTTTGTCTCCCGTTGTCTGCCGGCATCGGGCCTGGACTGCCGGTGGTCTTCTCCCTGATTCTTCTTTATTCGTTCAACGCTCTGCGTATCGCAATGCAGTACCGTCATCCGAGAAATCTGTTCAGCCGTCAGTATGTCATCACCGTCATAGAGAACAACTCGAGGATGATGTATTCGTTCCTGCTGTCTGTCTTTGACTGCATCCTGCTCTGTTTCTTTGACCTGCGTCCGGTAATGTACCTGATGGAGGTCCTGATTCTCTGTCTTTGCGCCTTTTTCCTTGTCTGTAATCATAAAGGCAGGATAATGTTTGTCAGTCCGGACAGGGAACGTCAGGTAAGGGACCTGGTCAAAGGCAATCTCAAGACAAGTGTGCCTGAGGGGGAGCTCCCGGCGGAGGTTGCGAATATGAGCAGGATGTATGACAAAATCCTGACAATCATGGAATATGACAAACCTTACCTCGATGAATATTACTCCCTTGCGGACATGGCTTCCTCCGTTTTTTCCAACAGGGCATATCTCTCAAAGACAATCAACACCTTTTCCGGAAAAAACTTCAGGCAGTTCATCAATTGTTACAGGGTGAACTATTCTGTTGAGCTTGTGAAGAAAAATCCCGGACTTAAGGTCTCGGAACTGTCATCCCTTTCGGGCTTCCACTCGGTCGTTACATTCAATCTGGCATTCAAGCTCAATATGGGGGAGACTCCAACGGATTATATCAGGAGAGAGAAGCTGAAAAATCTTCGAGACCTTTCCACGTATGAGGGACGGGAGCGGTCAACTCAACAGGAACTTTCCTGACAGGGTGGATGAACGAGATTTTCCGTGCCAGAAGACATATCCCTCCGTCCGGATTTGACCGCGGTGCTCCATATTTCAAGTCACCCTTGATGGTACAGCCTATGTTTGACAGCTGGCATCTTATCTGATGATGCCTGCCGGTGAGAAGTTCAACTTCAACGAGATGATATCTTTCCGTGCTTGTCAGTAGCCTGTAATTCAATTTCGCCAGTTTTGCACCCGTGCCTTCCCCTTTGACTATATAGCTTTTGTTCTGCTTTTCATTTCTGGTCATCCAGTTCTCCAGATGGCCCCGGGCGGGAACCGGCTTTCCGCAGCACAATGCCCAGTATGTCTTGTGGACATCTCCGTTCCGGAACATTTCAGTGAGCCTTTCCAGCGACTTGGATGTTTTTGCCAGAATGCAAATCCCGCTGACAGGTCTGTCAAGCCTGTGAGGAATGCCCAGGAACACCTTGCCCGGCTTGCAGTCCCTCGCGGCAATCAGGGCCTTGTAGGAGTCTGCGAGGCATTCGTCTCCTGTTTTGTCTCCCTGCGTTATCTCGCCGACTTTCTTGTTTACCACGAGAATATGATTGTCTTCGTACATGATCCTTGATTCAAGATCCGCAAATTCTTCTTCTGACAGTTGTCTGTATTCCATATCGCAGGCAAAGTTAGTCATTATTTTTTCATAATTCCTTAAACAAAAAAGTGACAAATTGTCAGCAAAAGACTAATGGCACAAGTTTGGATATGTAAACCGGCAAACTGAATAAAAACTAAAAAACAGAATATTATGGGAAAAATTATCGGAATCGATCTTGGTACAACCAATTCATGTGTATCAGTTATGGAAGGCAATCAGCCTACCGTTATAATAAACGATGAGGGAGCACGTACCACTCCTTCGGTAGTTGCCTTTACGGAAGGCGGCGAGAGGAAGGTGGGCAATCCTGCCAAGCGTCAGGCAATCACCAACCCCAACAATACCATTTTCTCAATAAAGAGATTCATGGGAGAGACCTACGACCAGGTAAGCAAAGAGGTATCCCGCGTGCCTTACAAAGTGGCAAAGGGAGACAACAACACTCCCCGCGTGGATATCAACGGCAGGATGTACAGTCCTCAGGAAATCTCCGCCATCATTCTTCAGAAGATGAAGAAGACAGCTGAAGACTATCTTCGTCAGGAAGTGACCGAGGCCGTCATCACCGTACCCGCTTATTTCTCCGACTCACAGCGTCAGGCAACCAAGGAAGCCGGCAAGATTGCCGGACTCGATGTCAAGCGTATTATAAACGAGCCCACTGCGGCGGCGCTTGCTTACGGACTTGACAAGAAGAACAAGAATATGAAGGTGGCCGTTTACGATCTTGGCGGCGGTACTTTCGATATCTCCATCCTCGAACTGGGCGACGGAGTGTTTGAAGTGAAGTCAACCAACGGAGACACCCATCTTGGAGGAGACGATTTCGACCAGGCCATCATAGACTGGCTTGCATCGGAGTTCGCTTCAGAGAACGGAGGAATGGATCTCAAGAAGGACCCCATGGCTCTCCAGAGACTTAAGGAGGCTGCCGAAAAGGCTAAGATTGAACTTTCCAACGCTGCCAGCGCAGAAATCAACCTTCCTTACATCACCGCTGTGGACGGAATGCCCAAGCACCTTGTAAAGAGCCTCAGCCGCGCCAAGTTCGAAGCTCTCTGCGACGACCTCTTCCGCCGCTCCATCGAGCCCTGCCGCAAGGCCCTCGAGGATGCAAGGCTCACCGCCGGTCAGATTGATGAGGTTCTGCTCGTAGGTGGATCAACCCGTATCCCCAAGGTTCAGCAGATGGTCAAGGACTTCTTCGGAAAGGAGCCCAACAAGAGCGTCAACCCCGATGAGGTCGTATCTATCGGAGCTGCAATCCAGGGCGGTGTCCTGGCCGGGGACGTGAAGGACGTGCTCCTTCTCGACGTCACTCCGCTCAGCCTCGGAATCGAGACTCTCGGAGGAGTCATGACAAAGCTCATCGAGAGCAACACCACAATTCCCGTGCACAAGGAGCAGGTATTCTCAACTGCCGCCGACAATCAGCCTTCAGTTGAAATACGCGTGCTTCAGGGTGAGCGCCCCATGGCAAAGGACAACAAGCAGATAGGCGTGTTCCATCTTGACGGAATCGCTCCCGCACCGCGCGGAATACCTCAGATCGAGGTCAGCTTCGACATTGACACCAACGGTATCCTCAGCGTGTCTGCAAAGGACAAGGCCACCGGTAAGGAGCAGCATATCCGCATCGAAGCTTCAAGCGGTCTTTCCGATGACGAGATCCAGCGCATGAGGGACGAGGCAAAGGCAAACGAAGAGGCCGACAAGGCTGAGAAGGAACGCGTTGACAAGATTAACAACGCAGACGGAATGGTATTCCAGACAGAGAAGAACCTCAAGGAATACGGAGACAAGATTCCGGCAGAAAAGAAGACGGCCATCGAGAGCGCATGCGCTGAGCTCAAGAAAGCGGTCGAGGCCAAGGACCTTGCTTCAATCGACAAGTACAACGCCGAGCTCGAGGCTGCATGGCATGCCGCTTCCGAAGATATGGCGAAGGCCGCACAGGGCGGACAGGCCGGCCCTCAGGGAGGCGCAGGCTTCAATCCCGGAGCGGATCAGGGCGGTCCTCAGGGCCCTCAGCCCGACTACGGCGGAGGCAACGACCAGCCCGACGAGCAGTAGGACCTTACATAAGCCACTCACTCATATCCTCCCCGCGTTCGATACCTTCGCGTATCCGCGTGGAGGATATGTTTACAATGGGGGCGTCTATTATGCTGATATGGTATAGACTCTCGATATCCTCCAGTCCCAGCATCCCCGGTTCGCTTCTTTCCGCATAGCTTGAATCGAGAACGTATGGCGCCGGGAGGGTCTGCATCTCCTTGTAGAGGGTTTCCCTCAGATGCTTCAGGTCAGAGCCCGTGCGCGGATATACCGCCACGCCGTATTCGCTCAGTATGCGTGGGAAATCGCGCCAGCGGTGGATGCTTTCAAGATTGTCGGCTCCTATCACCAGGGTGAAGTCGTTTTCCGGCTCCCGTTTCTTGAGGGCGTCGAGCGTCCTGATGGTATAATGCGGCGGCTCCATTGTGAGTTCTATGTTGTCCACCCATACGTGAAGCTCCGGATGCCGCCTTACGGCTTCGATGGCCGCGTAGTATCTCTCATTTGCGGAGAGTGCCTTTGACGGATCCTTGAAGGGGTTTTGAGGAGAAATCACCAGATATACCCAGTCGAATTCCTTTTCCCTGGTCAGGTATTCCATAATGGCCTTATGGCCTATGTGCAGCGGGTCGAAGGAACCGGAGTACACTGCTATTCGCATAAGAATCCGTTTACAATGTTTTCAGCCTCCCTGAATGCGGTTTCAAGGTCATCATTGACCAGTTCGCAGTCAAACCTGCCTCTTGCAAAGTCGAGTTCCTGCTGTGCCTTCCCGACTCTTTCCGCTATTGCTTCCGGGCTGTCGGTGCCTCTTTTCACGAGCCTGCGTTCAAGCTCTTCTATGGAAGGGGGGATTATCAGGATTGAAAGAGCCGTATCTCCGAAATAGCGTTTCAGGTTGGCTCCGCCCTTGACGTCCACGTCGAAAAGGATGACGTGTCCCTTGGACCAGATTCTTTCAACCTCGGACTTCAGCGTTCCGTAGAAACGGTCTTCATAGACTTCCTCGTACTCGACGAATGAGTCTCCGGCAATCAGTTCGCGGAACTTCTCCGCCGAGATGAAATAGTACTCCACTCCATCCCTTTCCGCTCCGCGGGGAGCCCGGGAGGTGGCGGATATTGAGAATTCGAATTCAGGATGCAGGCCGAGGAGATGATTGACGACGGTGCTCTTGCCGGAACCGGACGGTGCGGAAAATATAATGACTTTGCCTTTCATTTATATCCGTATTTTCACAAAAATAGTTAAATTTGTCTGATTTTAAGACAATACTTTTTAAAACAGATAAAAATGAAGGTTTCTTTTAAAGATTTGGGTCTTGTAAACACCCGCGAGATGTTTGCAAAGGCAGTAAAGGGCGGCTATGCCATCCCCGCATTCAACTTCAACAACATGGAGCAGCTCCAGGCGATCATCCAGGCATCTTCAGAGACTAAGTCTCCTGTAATCCTTCAGGTGTCAAAGGGTGCCCGCAACTATGCAAACCAGACACTCCTCCGCTACATGGCGCAGGGAGCGGTCGAGTATGCAAAGGAACTCGGATGGAAGAAGCCCCAGATTGTCCTTCACCTCGATCACGGCGACAGCTACGAGCTTTGCAAGAGCTGCGTTGATTTCGGATTCTCTTCAGTAATGATAGATGGTTCATCTCTTCCCTACGAGGAGAATGTAAAGCTCACCCGCAAGGTCGTCAACTATGCCCACAAGCATGACGTTACCGTTGAGGCGGAACTCGGAGTTCTCGCAGGTGTTGAGGATGAGGTTTCATCAGAGGAGTCCCACTACACCCGTCCCGAGGAGGTCATCGACTTCGTTAAGAAGACCAAATGCGACTCTCTCGCAATCTCCATCGGAACATCTCACGGTGCATACAAGTTCAAGCCCGAGCAGTGTACACGCGATCCCAAGACGGGCCGTCTCGTACCTCCCCCGCTTGCTTTCGACGTTCTCAAGGCCATAGAGAAGAAGCTCCCCGGATTCCCCATCGTTCTCCACGGATCATCATCAGTTCCCCAGGAGTATGTTGACATGTGCAACCAGTTCGGAGGAAATCTTCCCAACGCAGTCGGTATCCCCGAGGAGCAGCTCCGCAAGGCAGCCAAGAGCGCAGTTTGCAAGATCAACATCGATTCAGACTCACGTCTTGCAATGACCGGCGCTATCCGCAGGCATTTCGCAGAGAATCCCAGTCACTTCGATCCCCGTCAGTATCTCAAGCCCGCACGTGAGGAGATGAAGAAGATGTACACTCACAAGATCATGAATGTACTCGGCTCCAACGGAAAAGCCAGATAAGACATAAAGCTGTTCAATACAGGAAGCCGGTTGGGAATATTTTCCCGACCGGCTTTTGTAACTGATATCCGTTTGCAAAGGTGACATATGCCGTTCTTTTTTTATTTTTGTGCTCATTTTCAAGAAATGGATTTTGAAGAATAAAGGTTTACTTCCGGTGCTTGTGCTGACGGTGGCGGCGTTCGTGTTCAATACGAGCGAATCCGCTCCCATAGGACTTCTGACCGACATCTCGAACGGTCTGGAAGTGTCGGAGACCAGGGCGGGATTTCTGATATCTGCTTATGCATGGGTGGTGGCGCTGATGTCGCTTCCGCTCATGATGGCATGCTCGCGCATGGAATACAGGCGCCTTCTTATCGGCATCGTGGGCCTCTTCGTTGCAAGCAACTTCGCGTCGGGGCTTGCGACCGGATACTATATGCTTATGGTATCCCGAATAGGCGTAGCCTGCTCCCATGCCCTGTTCTGGGCCGTCGCCACGCCAATTGCCGTCAAAGTGTCGCCCAAGGGCCGGCGCGCATTGGCCATGAGTCTTATAATGACCGGTACGTCCGTGGCCCAGATACTTGGAATGCCGCTGGGGCGTATGATAGGCCTTGCCCTCGGGTGGAGGATAACCTTCATCTGCATAGGCTCTGTGGCGGCCGCTGTACTTCTTTTCCTGATATTCGCCTTCCCGAAAGTTGATAACGACACCCGCTTTTCTGTAAGCGAACTTCCGCAAATGCTGAAGAACCGCAGGCTGCTTGCCATCTATGCCATCGTTGTCCTGCTTGTGACCGGGCATTTTGTTGCCTACAGCTATATTGAGCCCTTCCTCCTGCAGGTTGCGGGGCTGTCACAGAATGTGATAACCGCAGTGCTCATGCTTTTCGGCCTTGCGGGAATAATTGCAAGCGCAATCTTCTCAAGGAATTTCCCTGCAAGGCGTACCTTGCTCACGGTCTTCTCGTTCACGGGGATGACCGCCGGTATGGCGCTTCTAAGGGCAGGCTCCGCGTCCGTTCTGACCCTTACCGTACTCTGCATATTCTGGGGAATGGCCATGACCTTCATGAACCTGGTATTTCAGGCGGAGCTGATGGCGGTGGAAAAGAAAGCCACAACCGTGGCCATGGCCCTTTACTCCGGTCTTTTCAATGTGGGCATAGGTGCCGGGCCCGTCATAGGGGCGTGGGTGATAAAAGGGAGCGGTCTGCAGGATGTGGGCTACATCGGGGCTGCGGTAGCCCTTGCCGGTTCGGTCGTTTCCGTGTGGTTCCTGCTGCGCCTCCGGGATACGCTTACGGGAAAGGTGAAATAGGTGTCCGGGAACGGCTCATTCTCCAGTGTGAAATGCCACCACTCGCTGTCGTACGGCTTGAATCCGTGGCGCAGCATGGCATCGCGCAGAATCATCCTGTTGCGGTACTGCTCCTCGTTTATGGGCCTGTATGCGCCCGCCTCCTGTCCGGGAAGGATATCAGGATGCGAGGCCACTCCGAAATAATCGAAGGTGCAGCCCATATCCACCTCTTTCCCGGCAGTCATGTCGAACAGGGTGAGGTCTATGGTGGATCCGCGGGTATGCCCGCTCTTTTCGGCAATGTATCCCTGAGGAATCAGCACGGACTTTTCCAGTTCCGGATAGAAATACTCCCTCATCCTGACATCCTCCGTGTCCTTGGCCCACTCCAGAAAATAATCCACGGCGCACTGGGGACGGTAGGCGTCAAAAACTTTGAGCCTGTATCCCTGCCGCAGCAGTTCGTCGCTCACGGCTTTCAGGGAGTCGGCGGCCTGACGGGTCAGGAGCGCCACAGGCTCATCGTATCCGGGGATACGGTCTCCGATGAAATTATAGGTGCTGAAATAGCGTATTTCCAGAATGACGTCGGGGACAGCGTCGGTCACAAGCACAAAGGCGGAACTGTCCTGCTCCGGGGGGATGCCTGCCTCTGAATTCCTGCATGACGCGAGCAGGACGGGGGCGGCTGCCAATATCGCAAATATGAGTTTCCTTATCATCTCTAAGCGGTGTTTTACGTCAGGGTTTGAATATTGTCCTGTTCAGGATGGAACGCCCGAGTGTTATGGTGTCGGCATATTCCAGGTCGTCACCGAAGCCCAGGCCTCTTGCCAGGGTGGAAACCTTGCAGCCGAAGCACTCTACCTGCCTGTAGATGTAGAATGATGTGGTCTCTCCCTCCACGTCGCCGCTCAGGGCAAGTATTATTTCCGGACATACCCCTTCGGAACGAAGCTCTTCTATCCTCCTTACAAGCTTGTCTATCGTAAGGTCGGAAGGCCCCGTTCCGTTGATGGGGGATATGATACCCCCGAGGACGTGATAGACTCCACGGTACTGTCCCGTTTCTTCTATACTCATCACGTCACGCACGTTCTCCACCACGCATATGGTGTTGTGGTCACGTTTTGCATCGCTGCAGATGGGGCATATGTCGGAATCGGAAATCATCGTGCATACCGAGCAGTACTTCACTTCATCGGCCAGACGGTCTATGGCTGCCGTGAAATGATGTATGCTTCCGGACGGCTGTTTCAGCAGATGGAGAGCCAGCCTGAGAGCGCTCCGGGAGCCTACTCCGGGCAGGGAACTGATAGCCTCGACAGCGTCCTTGAGTATTTGGGAGGGATATTTTTCCAATAATGCCATTCGGAAACAAAGGTAATATTATTTTGTGATTTTTTGGTTATATTTGCAGGTTGACTTCTCCGTAGTGTCAACAGACCAGTAAGTTTAACCACTCCGGCGCAGATGCCGGACTTGATCCGGGAAGACACAATGATCAAGATTTTCTACAGACGCGGTTCCGAAATACTTTTCGGCCAGTCCCAAACGGAGTTTGCTTCTATCGGCAAAGAAAATGTTCTCTGGATAGATCTCCTGTCACCCACAGGGGAGGAAAAGAGAGCGGTTGAGTCTTTTTTGAACACCAGGATACAGAGCAGGGACCAGGCGGAGGAGATCGAGAGTTCCTCCCGTTTCTACGAAGAGGACGGGATCATCTACGCGAACACGAGTTTCCTGTCTCCCGCCGACGATGAGATGACTATGGACCCGGTGTCCTTCATTCTCTCCGGCGGAATCATCACAACTCTCAGAGACCGCCCTCTGCGGTCTTTCTATACCCTTCAGCTCAAGCTGCAGGCACGTCCTGCGGAATTCCGCGACGGCCTTTCCATATTCGTTGAGATAATGGACAAGCGCGTCGACCTCGACGCCGACATAGTCGAGCTGATTTCCAAGGATACGTCCCAGTTCAGCAAGAGAATAAACCAGAAAGAGGATATCAACGAAGAATTCCTTCTGGATATCAATCAGCTGCAGGAAAATGCGATGCTTGTCAGGGAAAATGTGGTTGACAAGCAGAGGCTTCTCTCGAATATGGTCAAGAGCAAGGGCTTTCCCAAGGATGCTGAAATGCGCGAGGATCTCGGCATCATCATCCAGGATATCGCTTCCCTCATAAACCACATAAACTTCACGTTCGAACGTCTGGAATATCTCCAGGATACTGTTGTGGGTATCATCAACCTGGACCAGAACAACATAATGAAGATATTCACCTTCGTGTCCATCCTTTTGATGCCTGCCACTCTCGTGGCAAGTTTCTACGGGATGAACGTCACCCTGCCCGTGGCCGGCAAGGAGTGGGCCTGGATTGCAATAACCGCGCTTATGATTGCGCTGATAGCCGGTATCTGGATACTGGTAAGGCGCAAGAAAATGCTGTAAACCAATAACCTGTAATGAGAATCAAAGCTTTGACGGCATCGGTGCTGCTCCTTCTTGCGGCTGCTGACGCTTTTTCCGCCGACAGAAAGGTGGAAGACTACAACAATCCCTGTGTTAACCAGAGAAACCGTCTTCCCATGACGGCCACCCTCAGGACAGACAGCCCTAAGCTCAGCCTTCACGGAGTCTGGAAGTTTCGCTGGTATGAAACCCCGTCTGCAAGAAGCATGGACTTCTACAGGACTGAGGTGGACGATTCCGTCTGGGGTGAAATGCCTGTTCCCGGCATGTGGGAGCTGAACGGATACGGAGATCCCATGTATCTCAACATCGGCTATCCCTGGAGGGGACACTATCAGAACAACCCTCCGTATGTTCCGGAGGAACACAACTACGTCGGGCAGTACCGCCGCACCTTCGACGTTCCGGCGGAGTGGAAGGGAAAGGACATAATACTCTCCATAGGTTCAGCTACATCCAACGTCCGCGTATGGGTGAACGGAAAGGAAGTCGGGTACAGCGAGGACAGCAAGCTGCAGGCCGACTTCGACATCACCCGCTTCGTGCGGACAGGCGAAAACCTCATTGCGCTCGAGATATTCCGCTGGTGCGACGGCACCTATATGGAAGACCAGGACTTCAACCGGTTCTCCGGTATCGCCAGAGATACGTACATCACAGCCCGTCCCCGTCAGAGAATCAACAATCTCTACCTGACTGCAGGCGCCGACGGCACATACAGGATTGATGCCAGCCTTGCAAAGGGTACATCCGTGAAATACTATTTCTCCGGAAAGGGATTCGATGAAAGGGAGATTCCCGCCAGCGGCAGAATCGAGGGAGTCAAGCCGTGGAGCGCGGAGAAGCCTCACCTCTACCACCTGAAGGCGGTTGCCTCCGGAAAGACGGGGACGACCGAGACTGCGGAACTCGATTTCGGTTTCCGCACCGTCGTCATAGAGGGAGGGCAGCTCAAGGTGAACGGACAGCCGGTCCTCATAAAGGGAGCCGACCGACACGAGATGTCCCAGCTCGGAGGCTATGTGGTGTCCGAGGAAGAGATGATAAGGGATATCAGGATAATGAAAGGCCTGAACATCAACGCTGTGCGTACCAGTCACTATCCCAACAACCCTCTCTGGTACGAACTCTGCGACCGCTACGGTCTGTATGTGGTGGACGAGGCTGACAACGAGTCTCACGGAATGGGCTATGGCGAAGAAACCCTGGCCCGCAACCCTCTTTATGCGCAGACACATATGGAAAGGGTTCAGCGCATGGTCTACCGGGATTACAACCATCCCTGCATCATAGTGTGGAGCCTTGGCAACGAGGCCGGTTTCGGCCCCAATTTCCAGGCTGCCTACAAGTGGCTCAAGTCTTATGACAGCACCCGTCCCGTCCAGTATGAGAGGGCCGAGGGCGATCCTACGGGAACAGATATCCAGTGCCCCATGTACCCGGATTACGAGTGGGTTGAGAAATATGCCAAATCAGACAACCCCATGCCTCTGATACTTTGCGAATATGCCCACGCGATGGGTAATTCGGAGGGTGGACTCAAGGATTACTGGGACCTTTTCCGCAAGTACGGCAAGGCTCAGGGCGGATTCATCTGGGACTTCGTGGACCAGGCCATAAAATGGCCGTCAAAGAAATCCTCCACAGGATACATATATGCTTTCGGAGGAGATTACAACGACTATGACCCTTCAGACAACTCATTCAACTGCAATGGAATAATCGCTGCCGACCGCAGCCTTCATCCTCATGCATACGAGGTGCGTCACCAGTACAGGTCAATCCTGACCACGGCTTCCGCGGCAGATGCGATGGAAGGGAAAGTCAAGGTGTTCAATGAAAACTTCTTCATCTGCCTGAAACGCTATATGATGATCTGGAGTGTTGAGAACAACGGCGTCAAGGTGCTGGAGGGAAGTGTTGACGGGCTCGACATAGAGCCGCAGAAGAGTGCCGAAGTCAAGCTGGGCTTCAGTTCGTCCGACCTTGAGCGTTACAGCGGTGACCTTTACCTCAATGTCCGTTATGTCCTCAAGAAGCAGGACGGCATCCTTCCTGCGGGAACTGAGGTTGCCTTCGACCAGATTCCCATACGGGAAGTGCCTCAGACTGTATGCCCTGCCGAACTGGGATGGCACAGGCGTACCATCGGATTCGATGAAAAGACAGGAGCTCTCAATTCATACAAGGTTGACGGCAGGGAACTGCTTGCTTCGCCCGTGATGCCGTGCTTCGGCCGTGCGATAACGGAGAATGACTTCGGAGCCGGCTTCCAGAAGGATATGAAACCCTGGCTTTATCCCGTTTTCAAGCTTGAAGGCATAGACCGCGCTTCCGGCAACCGCGTGACAGTCAGGTATTCAATAGAGAACCTTGCAGACGTGAATGTGGTCTGGACCCTCGAAGAGAACGGAAACATAAGGGTCGAGGAGAGCCTTGTGAACGTGAAGGAGGGAGCTCCGCGGATGTTCCGCTTCGGAATGGAGTTCGACATGCCCGGAGAATACTCCGTGCTCGAGTTCTACGGCAAGGGACCGTTCGAGAACTACGTTGACAGGCAGGCCGCGGCCATGACCGGACGTTATGTCCAGAAGGTTTCCGAACAATATCACCTCGGTTATGCGAGGCCTCAGGAATCCGGAACGCATACCGGAATGAAGTGGATGCGCATTCTGAACGAGGACGGTTTCGGTCTGGAAATCCTTTCCGAAGATAAGTTCTCTGCATCGGCCCTTCCTTTCGCCCGCAGGGACATCGACCTTTCTGTCACGGGAGGAAGCAGGTGGGACCACGGCGACCAGAGGCATTCGCTTGAACTCAAGCCGGACGGAAAGACTCACGTGAACGTTGACCTGAAGCAGATGGGGCTCGGATGCATGGATTCCTGGGGAGCGCAGCCGCGTCCGGTTTATATGATTGAGGCAGAGCCGATGAACTTCAGTTTCGTTCTGAGGCCGGTGCTTTGAAAATCAGAATTTTATAATTAATTTTGCAGGCTTTTGAACAATGCGTGCGCGCAAGCGCCTGGGTTGTCGGGTATAGTTTAATGTTTAACCTTTAATTTTGTTACTCACCTGTTATGGCAGAGACAAAGAACGAAGCAGCTGTTGTTGAGGCTGCTGAAAAAAAAGTCAACAATTCAACCATGCTCAATGCTTCAATAGATCCCAAGGATTTTGACTGGGAGGCATTCGAGGGTGGAGATATCTACGGTGCAGACAAGGCAGAGGTGGCCGCCGCCTATGACAAGACTCTCTCAAAGGTTGTTGAGAACGAAGTCGCTGAGGGCGAGGTTACATCAATCAACAAGCGTGAAGTGGTAGTCACCATCGGTGGCAAGAGCGAAGGTGTGATCGCAGTTTCAGAATTCCGCTACAATCCCGAACTCAAAGTCGGTGACAAGGTGGAGGTTTACGTAGAATCTGCAGAGGACAAGAAAGGCCAGCTGGTTCTTTCTCACCGCAAGGCACGCGCTCTCAAGTCATGGGACAGAGTCAACGAGGCATTCGAGAACGACGAGATTGTAAAGGGATTCGTAAAGACCCGTACAAAGGGCGGTATGATCGTCGACGTATTCGGAATCGAGGCATTCCTTCCCGGTTCTCAGATCGACATCAAGCCCATCCGTGACTATGACCAGTTCGTAAACCAGACAATCGATTTCAAGATCGTCAAGATCAATCAGGAATTCCGCAATGTAGTCGTTTCCCACAAGGCTCTTCTCGAGGCTGAGCAGGAGCAGAAGAGGGCTGAACTCATCGGCAAGCTTGAGAAAGGTCAGGTTCTCGAGGGAGTTGTCAAGAATATCACCAACTACGGTGTATTCATCGACCTCGGTGGAGTTGACGGACTCATCCACATCACAGACCTTTCCTGGGGACGCATCAATCATCCCGAGGAGGTTGTCACCCTCGATGAGAAGATCAAGGTCGTTGTCCTTGACTTCAACGAGCAGCAGAAGCGTATCGCTCTCGGTCTCAAGCAGCTCACTCCTCATCCCTGGGATAACCTCGATCCCAATCTCAAGGTTGGTGACAAGGTTAAGGGTAAGGTCATCCTCATCGCCGACTACGGTGCATTCATCGAGATTGAACCCGGCGTTGAAGGACTCGTACACGTTTCCGAGATGTCCTGGAGCCCCAGGCTTCACAGCGCACAGGAGTTCCTCAAGATCGGTGACGAGGTTGAGGCTCAGGTGCTCTCAATAGACCGCGAACTCCGCAAGATCTCTCTCGGAATCAAGCAGCTTTCAGAGAATCCCTGGGAGAATATCCGCGAGAAATATCCTGTTGGAAGCCAGCAGAAGGCAACCGTACGCAACATCACCAACTTTGGTGTATTTGCAGAACTCGAGGACGGTGTTGAGGGTCTCGTTCACATCAGCGATCTCAGCTGGAACAAGATCAAGCATCCTTCAGAGGTTGTTGCCCCCGGCGACTCAATTGACGTTCAGATTCTTGACTTCGACGAGGCCAACCATAAACTCAGCCTTGGTCACAAGCAGCTTATTCCCAATCCTTGGGATGAGGTTGAGGCCAAGTTCCCTGTAGGTTCTACAGTTGAGGGTACCGTTGCTTCCACCACAGACAAGGGTGCAAACATCGCTCTTGACGGTGCTGAAGGATTCGCTTTCACACGCGAACTCGTCAAGGAAGACGGAAAGCAGGCTGTTGCAGGTGAGAAGCTCGCATTCAAGGTTATTGAACTCCGCCGCTCCACCCACCGCATTCTCGTAAGTCATCTCCGCACTTATGCAGAAGTTAAGGAGAAGGCTGCCGCCGCTGAGGTTGAGAACACCAAGAAGGCTGTCAAGAAAGTCAATGCAACTGTCGAGAAGACAACTCTCGGAGATATTGACGCCCTTGCAGAACTCAAGGCAAAACTCGAGAGCAACAGCAAGTAATGAATTTTACACTGAAGATATTGGGCACGGCTTCGGCCATGCCCATTTCTGACAGAAATCCAAGCGCCCAGATGCT
>JAKSKH010000008.1 GCA_024401855.1 Bacteroidales bacterium
GTTCCCGGCAGATCTGCTTGGGACAAAGTTCCATTATGAATCACCGATTTTTAATCAGGACTAATCAACAGCATTATGGAAGAGCACAAAATTAGGCTAATTACGGCAAAGTGTCCGGAATGCTCCATAGAATATGCTGTAAGATGGGATGAGCTTTCCGAGGAGCAGCAGTGTATGATGGGCTTCTTCTGCCCGAAATGCGGGACTTTTGTCAAATTTGGAGATGAATGATATGCTGCTCTATTCTAACAAAAACCAGTTTATCATTTTCCCGGCAATAGGGTTCGTACGTGACGGGAACGCCTGGGTGTTCAACATCTCCTGGTTGTCAATGGGCCTTTCTCTCTTTCTGTTTGAAATTGAGCATGGAGAAAACGATAAAAGTTCAGATGAATAGCACCAGGTGTTCCGGATGCGTGTTCTACCGTCCGGCCGTCACCCTTAAATCCGGGCTTGTCCTGGATGAGGAGTGCGGGCGGAAATGTACGGGTGTCAATCCGGATGAGACGGGGTGCTGTCCTGATAAAATGACAATTATTCAGTTAATTAAATATGCACACGAAAAACATGAAACATTTGATTGAATTAATCAGAAAGCGCAGGGACCGGAAATTCCTGCGCAGACTTGAGAGGGTGTTGAACGAAAATGTCCTTGACGCCTCAATAAAGGTCAATGGTTTCTTTGAGGCTGGCTGAGTTGTAATTAAAGTTTGAAGAAATGGGTATAACCGCATTTCGCGCAGTATGCCGCACCAAGAAGAAATTTTGTTGGAGCCATCCGGGTCGGATGCGTTCCGTCCGGATTTTCGTTACCGACAAGAGGGGCGGTTACGATTTCGTCATACACGATAAAATGGTCGCTTTTGCAAACGGGACACTTTGCCCCATCTGCAAGGCTTTGCAAATTTGCCTTTTGGTCTGAATTAAGAATCATACTTTGAATTTTAATGACGATGCAATTTAACCATTTCCGAGGATAGTCCGTATGCTTTGAATTTTAATGACAATGAAATCCCGGATATTCGGGCTTCCTCGGATTAATATTTGAAATGTGACGTAAGTGTCCAGACTATCAGCTGGAGGTCAGCCCGGGTGCCCCGACTTAAACAAAATGAGCAAAATCCTTAACTCGTAGGTTAAATCTGATAAGCCGGCATGTTCTTTGATAATTATTTTCCGGGATGCCAAAATAGCGTCCCGGAAAATAATTTTTATTACACATTGTGTAATTAAACGTCAAAAAATGTATATTTGCATCGCGTATAAGATTTGGAAAGTTATGAGAAAGTCAATTTACAGAACAGATTATCTCTTCTCAAGAATGTCTTTCGTTATAGGAACAGGAAGCATTCTTAGCATTTTCTCACCATATTTTACCTTCAACGGTTCATCTACTGAGAGCAAGGCAGACCGCACAGCAATTGAGTCTGATTTCGGCGTAATTGGTAAGGATATTGAGCAGGTTGTTGTCAACTATGGAAAATAGTAATAAACCAGTAGAGGTTGCAACAATACAGCACGCAACCGAGAAAATTCAAGAACCTGCACTCACGCCAGAAGACATACTTTTGGATATGATTCCTGAACCAAGGAAAGAGGAAGCCAAATCTATCATCAAAGCTATGGTCGTGATGCAGGAGGAGTCCTTTTCCGGGCCAATTCCACCTCCTGCAATTCTTAGGCAATACGAAGATTTGCAGTCAGGCGCTGCTGATCGTATCCTCAGAATGGCCGAAAAGCAATCTGAGCATAGAATGGAACTGGAGAAAAAGGCGATTGGAGGACAAGTAGAGCAGAGTAGACGAGGACAGACATTTGGATTGATAATCGTTGTCTTATTCATGCTTGTGGCTTTTGCCTTTGCCTACTTTTTTAATATGACCAGTTTTGCTGCAACATTTCTCTCTGTGACAATGGTAATAATCGTTGTGCTATTTGTTTCCGGCAAAGTTCTTACAATAGAAGACCTTAAGGATAAATCGAAAAATCAGGATAAATAACATTAAAGTCCGGTCAAATGGCCGGACTTTTTTTTCATAAGTGTTTGGAATTAAGAATTATTTGTATATTTGCAGTGACGATTCCGTAGCTAATGACTACCGATTCGTCGCCAGGAGGAGGAGCACGAAGGTGTTCCTCTAACTTTTTTTATACAGAAACCTTATCCCTGAGTCTGAACGTATCCAAACCTCGTCGATAACCTGGCCTGAAGTATAAATTCGCCTTCCTATCGCCTTCTTCATAAAAGCATCTGTTAGTTCTGGCTGATCAATAATGATTCTTGACGATTGCTTTAAGCCATGATTGAGCATATTGTTAAAAGCGTTCACGGGATTTTTAGTAGTAAAACCTTCATGCTCATACCAAATGCCGTCGATTCGCAAGTCTGGGCACTTACCTTCATACTTAGTCCCCCGTAAGTCTTTGTAATAACAATCATATACAAAGGCTGCAGGGCGGGACATCTTTGGCGTCATTTCGACTTCTGCACCCAAAGAAGCAAAGTGTTCGGCAATCTGCTTGAGCTTTTTATAGTCAGAGGACTCGGGGTTAATAAGCTTACTTATTTTTACAGTGTCATTTCTAACTTTGATTATTTCCTCTTTCCCTATGAAACATTTCTTTGCAAATTCACATGCTTCACAAACTTGGTTATCTGGGATGAAAGTCAGGTTAAGTTTCGCCTTGTCGCATGTGGCGCACTTAGAGATGGTGTAAGGATTGTAGTCCGGGAAGACCTTCTGCTGCTTGCCGGGGTTGAAGGCGAACATCTTTGACGTCTTCTCGTTGGCCATCGCTCTCGATCCGCGGCTCATCGCCTGGTCGTGAGGCGTCGGTGTGTACTTGTCCTTGCGCACCTGAACGACGGTGCAGCGGCAGTTCCAGCCGTTGGGCGGGAAGTAGGTGTCCCAGAACTTGTCCGATGCCGGCAGCGTGATGCCGTTGAGTTCCGCGTGTTCCGGACGGACGTTGGAGTCTCCGGCCGTGCGGTACTGCAGATAGTAGTCATCCCCGTCATCCAGAAAGTCCTCCCACTTGGCGGCCATTCCGGCGGATGCCTGGGCGAAGTTGTACTCAGCATTCAGATAGTTCCGGTTGTAGGTGCTGTCTATCTTTAGAACGTCGTTCAAAAACCGTTCAAACGACTTTCTCTCACCCTTCTCGTCCAGGAGTGACGGGAAGGCCTCGTTAAGCTCGTGGAAGGTCTTCATCCCGGAGAACATCCAGTCGGACTCCTTGAGACGCTGCCTCATCAGATCCGACATCTTTGTGAACTCGAATGAATTATCCAAAACCCGCGCATGGTCATCAATGAACTTTGAGACTTCGGAGTTTTTTAGAATTTCTATTCTCAAGCTTGAGCCGCTCTCTTTATAGAGAGCCGTCATCATGTCTCCGAACTGCTGTTCTACTGCTGACGTATTGGCTACCTGACCGGAACCCATTTTGAAAATGGAGTCGGCCAAAGGGTTTGCTTTGTTGAATTTGTCGCCGAGCGCGAATCTGTCAAGGTCTGCGGCCTGCATCATTCTTTCCGGGAAAGTCCTTCCTTTCAGAATACTTGAAATGAGTTCAGCACTGAATTCTTCACGACTCGTAGGGCAAGAGGGTCTCCGGACTCTCCGTCCAGGTGAAGGCTGACGGTCTTGTATTCTCCGGAGAGACGGAAGCCGGTTTCAAGGACGTCCTCTCCGCCTGGAAGAGCGGTGAACCCGTCGAGCTCGTCCTGATCAAGCGCGAGAATGACGATAATCCGTACTGCTCCGGCAACTTCATCATCTCTTCTCTCGAGAACACCGCGCCTGCAGGCGAGGATGCGACCTACAGCGCAACCTTCGACAACGACGGCGCAGTGACCATCGACGAGGATGAGTTCGATCCTGAGGAAGTAGAGGAGGGATAGTATGAAGCAGCAGGTGAAAATCGTTATCAAAGGACAGGAATATCCGTGCCGTCATCCTCTTGGAGCGATGCGTCGCTTCAAGAGGATGACCGGCAAGGATGTCACCACCTTGACCGAGGGTGACGTGGACGATATGGTCACCCTCATCTATTGCTGCACCCAGAGCGCTTGTGGCGCTGATGGTGTCGCGTTCGCCTTGACGATAGATGACTTCGCCGACTGTCTGGAGGTCGACTGCATGAAGGACTTCGTGCAGGAGGTGGCCTCCGGACAGGAAAATACAGGGAAAAAAACGGAGAAGTAGAGTCAGATATTGACACGCTGTTTGGAATTGCATTGGGGTGCTTGGGGATGAGTGCGGATGACTTTGACCGATGCACCCCTTTTGAGTTCTCGAAGATCATCCAGCAGTGGGAACGTCAGAAGGAAGAGAGAGAAAAGAGAAGCTGGGAGCAGGCGCGCTTCATTGCGACGTGCTGTCTCCAGCCATACAGCAAGAAAGCCCTGAAGCCGACGGACGTGGCGCGGTTCCCTTGGGACAAGGACGCCGGGCCGAAGGTGGAGAAGGGACACGGAAGTATAGAGAGGATGAAAGAGTTGGAAAAGAGGCTGAATAGTGGGAAAAACTGATGCCCTAACAATTATGATGCTTGCGTTCAATATCCTTACGCTGTTTTTCCAGCCAGTCCGGGTCATAACCATGTTCCCCCCATCTCCAATCTCCTATCAAAAACTCGATTGTAATAACGGCTACAATTATAAGGAGAAGAGTTTGAACTGGTCCCAAAAAATTCAATATGCCTATAATGTCATTCCACATACTTGTACGAATATAAGAAAAAATGAGTAATACAGTATCATTCAAGATAAAAATTGACGATTCCGGAACATTCAAAACCGTAACGGCCGATGCGGATGAGTTGGGCAAAATCATTGATGAGGTCAAAGATAAGGCAAAAAAACTCAATAACGAGTTTATAAATTCAGCCTCTATCAGTCAAGTTGCTGAAAGAGCCAGAGATGCCATCACGCAGTTAGCATCAGCTTTCGGCTCTTTATCGCAGGCATTTTACGAGGATGAGGCGGCTGCCGACACACTCGCCAAAGTGATGTCGAATACGATGGAAGCCACTGCGGATGAAGTGGAGGAAATCAAGCGTTTCATCGAAGCTCAGGAAAAGATAGGCGTGGTCAGTGCCGGCGTTCAAACAGCAGCGGCTCGAGAACTGTCAACTTATCTTACTATGACAAGTTCATTGAAGACGCTTATACCGGTATTGGAAGATATGGGTGTCCACCAATACGGTGTCGGAGTTTCGGCTGAGCAGCTCACCCAGATTGCCACTATGATGGGCAAGGTGATGGATGGCCAGGTGGAAGCATTGTCAAGAGCCGGCTACAAGTTTGACGAGGCTCAAAAATATATCCTCAAATTTGGGGAAGAAAGCGAGCGCGCCGCTGTTCTGGCACAGGTTGTCAGCGAGTCTGTCGGAGGAATCAATGCGTCATCCGTGAACACAGCGGCGGGTCAGATGCAACAGTTCCGGAATCAGATTGAGGGTGCAAAATCTGCTGTTGGAAGTATCGTGTCTGCCATCAATCCGTTCATACAAGGTGTTGCTGGATTTGTAATCATCGCGGCAAATGTGACGCAGTTGAAACAGTCCTTCGCGGCACTCTCATCAACATTATCAGTCGCTAAAGTACATTCCTTGGCTTTAACAGCTGCACATAAACTCCAGGCCGCCGCCGAACGTTTGCTGGTGGCGGTCACGGGGGCATCCACTGCTGCAGTGAAAGCAATGAAAGTGGAAATTATTGCAACCGAAGCAGCCATTACACTTGGCCTGTCTCTTGCGATCTCTCTTCTTGTGGAGGGACTCTCCAAGCTTGTAGCAAAGTCCGGGGATGCAGCGGACTCCGTTGAAGATGTAGGCGAGGCTCAGAGGGCATACACCGATGCCTCCGTAGAGGCTATGTCAAGCATAGCTCAAGAGATAGTGGAGCTGGAGGATCTTATCAAACACCATAAGCAGACAGGAGATAAGATCACGGAACTCAACAACAAGTATGGAGAAGTGTTTGGCACTTATGCCACCGCTGCGGAATGGTATGACGTTTTGACAAGTAAGAGTCAGATATACTGCCAGCAACTCGGCTACGAGGCTCAGGCGAAAGTAATCGCAAGCCTGAAGGCGGCAAAAGAATTGGAACTCGAGGCTGTACGTGCCCAAAAGGCAAGGATGCAAGAAAGCGGGGATGCTTCCAGAAGGGGGCTTGTTCTATACAAAGATGTTGATGGAAATACTGCAGGATGGGGTGTCGGGGAGAAGAGTACCAAGGCATTCAAGGAACTTGAAGATCAGGAAGCTCAACTCGCAGCCGATGTTGAGCAGCTGGGAAAAGATTTTGAAGACTGTTTCGGCAAGGCATTGTCTGTGCAGGATGAGCTGAAATCGGGGATGAAAGACACTTCTTCCGATTGGAAGAAGATGAGCCTGGCAGACCTTTCCAAAGAGATTCAGAAGCAGAAAGGAATAGTAGAGGCGGCCGCCGGTTCTGATGAAAAGAAAGCTAAGGCCGAGGCCGCTGTCCTGAAGCAGATGGAAAAGAGGAAGAATCTGCTCGAGAAGACTTATGGACTCGACAGCGGAAAATCTGACAAGGATAAGTATAGAGGGGAAAATCTGATAAAAAACGCCAGCTCTTACAAGGAGCATGGCTATAACTTTAAGAGCCTTCAATTAATGTTAAAATACCAATTGAAGGCTCTTGCGTGCAAACAGAATGGCACGTTTCGTTTTAATTTAAATGCAACACATTTCGTTTTGCCGATTATAAGTAAATCGAAGAAGAACTGCCCACTAAACACACAACAATTGCAGCTTTCTTCGTGCTTCCGGCAAAAAGGAGTATATTTGTAATTATGGTAGAAATCGGAATAAAAGGCCGTCAGGAGACGACAGTTACAGCCGCCAACGTTGCAGCCAATGTCGGCAGCGGCAAAGTGAAGGTTTTTGCAACACCGATGATGATAGCACTCATGGAGAAAGCATCCGTTCTCTCCATAGAACCGCTTCTTGAAGAGGGCCAGAGTTCAGTAGGCACACACATCAACGTAAGCCATTGTACGGCCACTCCCATTGGAATGAAAGTATGGGCAGAGTCAGAAGTTATCGGGATAGACCGTAGGAAGGTCACATTTTCGGTAAAAGCCTACGATGAACGTGGCCTTATCGGAGAAGGCACACACGAGCGTTTCATTATCGACATGGAGAAGTTCCAGTCAAAAGCGGAAAACAAATAAAATGGAGAGGACTATTGCAACCATTGCTGCCGTTCTTTTGCTTGCTTCCTGCGGCAGTCAGCCAAAGCTCACAAAGGCAGAAGTCATAGACTATGGGGAAATCGGCTTTTCTGACATAGTGTCATATATCGTCGTGGGATATCAAAGCCATTGGAAAGATATGAACCCCGATGAGATGGATCTCAGCAGTGTTTATTGCTACTGTTCCCCGTACTGCGGATTCTGCCAGAAGGACATCAACGGAGACGACATCCCGGAGCTTCTGCTCGGTGACAAGTTCGAAGACGGGAGCACTGTCCTCTATGACATCTACACCATACACCCCAAGACCGCGTCTCTGATTCACCTTGCAAGCGGCGGGGAACGAGACAGGTTTACCGTAACCGAGTCCGGCACAATCATCGAGGAAGGCTCCAACTCTGCTTCTGACAGTTTCACGAAGGCATATCAAATCAAGAAAGGGAAACTGGTAGAAATGAAAGCTGTAACTCTGGAGAATTGCCCAATGGATATTGACATCACGACATTCGCGAGCCTGGTTCACGAAAGCGAAAACGTCTGCGGAGGATATTCCGGAATCAGGGAACCTGATATGGATGAATACCAGCTCTTCCGCGAAGTGACGGACAAAGTGGAAGGGATGACTTTCACTCCCCTTACCGTTCAGACCCAGGTGGTGGCCGGCATAAACTACAAGTTCTATTGTAGATATAGCGACATCACCGAGGAAGACAACCCGGGGCATTGCTACCTCACCATATACAAGCCCCTCCCCGGTCAGGGAGAACCCACAATCACGTCAATCGAAAAGTTAAAGTAATGGAAAAACACTTGTAATCATAAAACCTTGCGCCTTCAGAGAGGACTTTCAGGGGAAATCATATCACGTTTTGAAAAGAAGGGACTGAAGCTCGTTGCTCTGAAGATGTACCGCTTCACCAAGGAGAAATGTGCCGAGCACTATTCCCATCTGATCGGCAAATCATTCTACCCTATCATTGAGTCGTCAATGATGGCTGCTCCGGTTATCCTGTGCTGTTGGGAGGGAATTGATGCCGTCGAAGGTGATTTCAAAGGAGAAATTGGGGACGCCGAGGCGCTCGATTGCCGGTTGGTTTTCCATCAACATTGAAAGCTTCTCGTCAACAGTAAGAAGAGAAAGTAGGTTGTCAGCCCTTTTCTCAGGCGAGAGCGAAGGATCTTGGAATGGATATTCATACTCTCCGGTGCCCATACAGGACACCAGGACGCACATTGATAAGATTACAAACAGTAACACTGGAAATCGCTACAGGGAAGTTGAAGCAGGTGCCTGCTTTTGTTCAGTAACCTTTTCATTTATCTTTCAAATTAGACGAAACTTACATCATCTGCAGGACATAACCGTATCCCGATATAGAAAGGCGCATAAAACGATTATGTTTGGTTGTAACACCAGCTCTTCCTTGAATCATGACATGCCGGTCTCTGTTATCGCTTCCAGATCATCCTATAGTTGAATCGGCGGTTAGGGGCTGCGTCTCCGTCGGTGCAGAGCGAGATGGCATCCTCAAGAGACTGAGGGTTGTCGCACCACTTGAAGTCGAAGACGATTGAATCCTTCGCTCCTGCGAGGCCGAGAACCTTCCTTGGAACGCAAATCTCAAGCTTGTTTCCTGACGCGAAGAAGTTTGCTGTTCCCACTGACTGCCATTTCCCGCTGCGGGCATTGTACTTCATCACCGAGGTCTTGCTCCCGGATTTGACTGACTTGTTGACCACAAGGTCGTAGCCGCACCATCCGGTGTTGGAATCCTTGTCCACGTCGATGAAGAGGAGCATCCAGTTCGGGTCTGACCATGCTGTCAGAGCCTCGGCGGTCTCGGCGTAGAACGAGATGTTGTCCCTGCCGACGGCCACCTTGGACCTTACGATGTCGTTACGTCCCGTAGTGTTGGTGTAGTGGAGGTCACCGTAGCCGTCCTCGTCGCGGTGGAAGGTGTCTCCCTTGGTGTCGTAATAGGTGACAGCGATGCCTTCCCACTTGCTGAAGTCTCCGTCTGCCGTGAAGTCATTCATGCCGACGTTCTCCGGAATCGGGCGTGCTCCCTTGTAGCGGCGGATGTTCTCTGCCATCTGCATGTAGTAGTTGTCAGTGAAGAGCTTGTCCTTTGCCGGTGCGATCGTGCGGTTGAACTCTGCATTGTACTGGTCGATGAAGAAGAAGTCCGAAGGGCGGCCCAGGAATGAGTCAAGGTTGGTCTGGTCCAACGGAAACTTGCCGGCTGACCATTCGTTCCAGTCGTTGAGGTAGAGAAATGATGGGTCTGCGGAGAGTGCCTCCTCCCAGCGGTCCTGGAAGTAGATTCCGTAGGCGCTCGGGTTTTCGACTTCCTTTCCGAGCCATGGAACATAGGCCTTTTCCGGCAAGTCTCCCTTGCCGAGCTCGGGCTCCTTGCCGTTGCGCCAGCTCTTTCCAACGAACGTGCTGGCGTGCTGTGCCGGAGTGACGGCCATCTGCTCGAGCTTCCCACAGTGGTAGGATGCGCGCTGCTCGGGAGTCATTGCGAGTACATTCTCGTCATTCAGCTGGTAGCCGAAGCTCCAGTTGTCCTCTGTTCCGACATACTTGTGGTCGTTCCATTCGTTGTAGCCCCACCAGAAGTTCCTCAGAGTGAAGAAATTCATGACTTCCTTGGTGTAGTAGGCGTATTCCTCAAGGCAGTAGTCCGGGTCGAGGTAGTGAGGGTTGGCCGGGTTGACTGCTGCATCAGGGTCGTAGTTGTTGTTGAAGCTGCGGCCGTCTCCTCCGTTGGCGTCCTCCCATGGCTCCGAGTTGTACAGGAGCAGCGGCTTCTCGTCCCAGTAGAACCAGAGGTCGCGGTACTCGTTGTTCTTGTAGAACTTTTCGTAGAGGGTCTGGACGACGGTGATGACTTCTCCGTTGAAGGCCCAGAAGCAGAACTGCGGGACCTTGTTGCCTTCGGCCTTCATCTTGCGCATCGTCTTGAAGATGGCGTCCCATTCCTCCCAGTAGAAGCAGGCGTTGGTGACGTCAAGGATGATGACGTCCACTCCTGCGTCCGTGAGCATGGAGATATCGTGGCGGATCACATATTCATCGCGGCTGATGAAGTAGCCGTACTCGGGCTCTCCCCAGTGGAGAGAGGAGTCTTTCCATGCAGGGTTCTTTCCGTCGAACCTGGCATTGTCGTCCTCCGCCAGGACCTTGGTCACGTCGGCTGTGAATGGCTTGCCGTTGTGGGCTTGTGCCGTATGCCACGTGATATAGAATATGCCCACGGTGCGTGGCTTGTCGCTCTTGACGTCTCCGACTTCGGCATTGGTCGGCATAGTGCGACCGAGGGCGTCCGTGCCCACCCATGTGTCAGAGTAGATGTCCTGGATTGTCTGGGCAGAGGCTGCCAGTGAGATGGCTGCTGCCAGAATAGTGGTCAAATAGTATGCTTTCATATCTTTGTCAGTTTATTACAATTATATCTCAGATTGCCAAGCAGTCATCATTAATCGAGGACTCTTACGGTGCAGTTGTCCGGAGCGTCAACCTGCACTTTGCCGCCTTCGGTGACCTGGATGGTTATTCTGCCTTCCTTGACGGGAAAGTACCCTTTCATATATTTCAGATTGCAGAGGCTGGGTGAGACGGTGTATTCTCCGGGATGTTCCATGTCCTGACGGAAGCCGAAAAGACCGTAGACTACTGCACATATAGGTGCCACTCCGTTTGCTCCATGGCAAAGGCTCAGACCGAACGGGCGGTCATAGAATTCAAGTTGCTTTGCCTCAGATTCGCCCACCATGAAGTTTTCAGGGAATCGAGTATGGCCCTTTCCCAACCATACACCGAAAATCTTTTTCATGATGTCAATGAATTCCGATGTGTATCCGGCTTTGGCGAAGGCAATGGCCTCATATCCTTTCTCAAAGCTTACGTCTCCGAAATAGTCCGGTATGGAAGGATAGACATCCTCGAACAGATGCCTGTATTCATTTTCCGGATAGAGACCGGTCAGAACCGCCCAGTACTGGCTGTGGTGGGAGATGCGCTCGTCACGGGATCCGTCAAGGCGCAGGCCGTTGATGAACACCCGTCTCTCGGAGTCCCAGAAACAGTCCTTGATGCTCTTTTCCAGAAGAACCGCCCTTGCAGTATACTTTTCTGCCAGTTCCGGCATTTCCCACAGCCTGGCGAACCTTGCCGCTATGCGGAAGTTTTCCATAAGAAGCATCTGTGCGTATGCGGGCGTTCCAATGCGCTCGGGACCATTCTGAAGATTCCATCCGGGAATAAAGCCCCAACTTTCGTCGCTCGATGTGATGAAGCCATTTTCATCCTGAAGGCTCATGTACACACTCATCTGATCGATGATGCGCCTTTGGAACATGAGGGAGGTCTTCAGGTCTCCGTATCGCAGATACTCCTGCTGCAAACCAATCAGAGCATGGAGAGGATAGTCGCAGACACCGATATCCTCTTTGCTTGGATTGTCGGGCAGAAGAGATATGGAGATGCCGTTCCTGCACAGCTGCCGGTCGCCAAAAGCGAAGTCCGCCCCAATGCTGCTCAGGATGGCGTCCAATGCCCAGGGAAGGAAGTCCCGCTTCACTCCGTCGAGATAGAAGTTGTGCATGCACGTATGCAAGGTTGCTTTGGCGGCATTGAAGATGTCATTAAGATCCTCGTCATCACATTCAAAGCCCATTTCCGGACTGACCGGCCACATCTCGGCGTCAAAGTGGAGCTTGCTGACGGTGCATTCACCTTCCACCGCAGTTATGTTCAGATAGCGCAGAGCGCGTTCTTTCAGCACGATGTCCTGTTCACCAGCTATCGTAAGCGTATCGAGAGCATATTGTTCGAAGTCACTTATGACGGTGTTCCTGGCTTCCTCGGGTGTCTCGCCGACGGAGAAGGCCAACCTGGCATTTCCTTTGACATGCATCTTGACATAGCCCAGTTCCAGATATTTGAAGTCGATCAGCCTCTGTTCGCCGCCTTTCAATTTGATATTCCCTTCATGTGGAATTGACACAAGCACCTCCTGCGCCTCATCAGGGAACGATTCCGGGCAGCAATACCGGCTGTCGCTTTCTACCGGGGACCAATTTTCGCCATCTGTGCTTGCTGTCCAGCAATCTTCATCTTCCAGCCCGGCGCCCATGACTATCAACGCAGGGACCCTGGATTGCGAAGTTACCATGATCTGCAGTTTATGTTTCCCTGCAGGGATTTCGAACTGATTCCCCTTGCAAGCCTGTACTTCTCCGTCCAGAGTGAGCTGCACTTTCCCTGTTGACCGCCACTCCAACATGCCAGCATTGTCAAGGTCCGTATTCGCCTGGAAAAGAGTGATTTCGCTTCTTTTATAATAGCTGCCCGGGTAGCCTACGTTCACGCAACGCCCTTTTGAACGTGCAAGGTTGTCAGCCTGCAGCCACGCTGCCAGCTGACCAGGATGCCACATATACGCCCCAGGCCATTCGTCTCCTCTGTCCTTCTGCTGCACATGGCATAGGTCGTCAAACATAGGATCGAAAGTGTTATCTGTATTCTGACAGGACAAAAGACATGCTGCCAGCATGCAGCTAATGGCAATATTTCTCTGTTTCTGTAACATATACTGCAAATATACAATAATTAACAATGGCGTGAGTATTTCCTTTTTATTCTTAACTTTATGCCGCAATCGAATCATTTTATGAAAAAACTAACCATATTTTCAATAGCGCTGCTCTCAGTGCTCGCGGGATGCAGCGAAAGCATCAACCCCATCCTCACAGACAGCTACGCCGCCGACCCCTCGGCAATCGTGTTCGGTGACACACTGTTCGTCTATCCCAGCCACGACCAGCCAGCAAGCCATGGTTTCGACATGAAGGATTACCACTGCTACTACACCACCGACATGAAGCATTTCAAGGACGGCGGAGTGATCTTCAGGCCACTTGAGCAGACAAGCTGGGCAAAGTCCAATGCCTGGGGACCTCAGTGTGTGAGAAAGATGGTACCGAAGAGTGAGTCGGACTCCACCCTGGTGATGAGGTATTTCTTCTATTATTCGGCAAACACCAATCAGATAGGCGTTGCGGTCAGCGACTCCCCCTTCGGCCCCTTCGAGGACCCTCTTGGCAAGCCCATGTTCACGCCTGATACTCCCGGCATAGCCACGAACCGCGACTTCATAGACCCCCACTGCTTCATCGACGACGACGGCCAGGCCTACCTCTTCATGGGGCAGAACATTGTGAATGTCGTCAAGCTGAACGACGACATGATATCCTATGACCACAGCGGCGGCGTGCTCGACGAGAACGGCAACGAGACCGGAGTCCACCACATAGACGCACCCCACTTCTTCGAGGGAATATGCTGCCACAAGTACAACGGGAAGTACTATCTCTCATACGCGACCTCCTATCTGGATTATCCTGCATACGAACTTCACTATTGTATGGGTGACAGCCCCCTCGGGCCTTATGAATACAAGGGCAAGTTCATGGAATCGATGGACAACTACACCAACGAACACACCATCGTGGAATTCAAGGACCAGTGGTGGGTGTTCTACCACAACCCCTATGTCAGCATCGCCACAGGGGCGGGTGAAGAAGCGTTCCACCGCCGCAGCATGTGCGCAGACAGGCTCTACTACAATCCCGACGGCACCATCAGGCAGGTTACTACCACCAGAAACGACTACAAGTTCAAGAAAGCCGTGAGAAAGCTCAAACTCAAGAAGGCGCAACAGCGGGTCACTCCGGAGGAAATGGCGGAAATCTATGAACAGGTGGCCACTCCGATAAAGCACGGATTCGTTCTGCGCCCTTCGAATCCGGAATATCTGGCCGACAGCCCCAGCATTTACCGCTACAACGACAAGTGGTATATGACCTGGATTCAGTTCGACGGAAAGGGATACGAGACCTGGCTGTCAGACAGCGACGACCTCATCCACTGGAACACACTCGGAAAGATCATGAGCTACGGCCAAGACAGCTGGGACAAGTTCCAGCGTGCCGGCTACGTGGCTCTCCAGGACCTGGAGTGGGGTGGCAGCTATGAGATGCAGAAGTACGACGGCAAGTACTGGATGAGCTATCTCGGCGGCAGCAATCCAGGCTACGAGACCGCTCCCCTCTCGATAGGAATTGCTTCCAGCGAGACTCTGGGCGAGGCCGTGGAATGGGAATGCTGCAATGAGCCCATACTCTCCCCGAATGATGAAAAATGCCAGTGGTTCGAGGACTACACACAGTACAAGAGCTGCATTATCGAAGACAAGGAGAACCTGACCGGTCACAGATTCGTGATATTCTACAACGCCTGCGGGACCAACCCTACCAACAGATACAAGGCCGAGCGCATAGGAATGGCCTTCTCCGACGACCTCAAGAACTGGGAGCGGCACAGCGGCAATCCTATTTACGGATTCGAGGATCCCGGCACCATCACTGGAGATCCGCAGATCCAGAAGATTGGCGACATCTACGTGATGTTCTACTTCCGCGCTTTCGACCCCGACAGGGCATATCAGGCATACAACAGTTTCGCCTGCAGCCGCGACCTCACCCTTTGGGTCGAGTGGAAAGGCGCTGACCTGATATACCCCTCAAAGTACTACGACAATCTGTATGCACACAAAAGTTACGTCATCCGCTGGAATGACGTAACCTATCACTTCTACTGTGCCGTGAATGAAAAGGGAGAGCGAGGCATCGCGCTCGCCACTTCAAAATAGGCAGTCAATCAGATCTGTGCCCGCCTCTGGATGTCCTGGATGCGGGCTACGTCGTTGTTGCCGCCGGAAATGATGCAGCAGACGTTCTTGCCGGCTATCATGTCCTTGCAGAGCTCGAGGGCGGCCACGGAGGGCGCGCCGGCGGGCTCGAGGACGATTCCCTTGGCATTGTAGAGCTCAAGCAGCGACCTGCAGACCTCGGCATCGGAGACGGTGACAATGTCATCCAGCACCTCGCGGCATACCTTGCATGTGATGTTCCCGGCACGGGCCACGGCGGCTCCGTCAACGAAGGTGTCGATGTTCTCAAGGGTCACAGGGTGTCCCTCGGCAAACGCGGCCTTCATGCTCGCGGCTCAAGACGCCTACAAGGCTGCCTTGGATTATTTCAAGATCAGATTTTAAAGCATCTTTGCGATTTTATAAAATACATTTTACAAATTTGTAAAATATAACTATATTTGTGGACGATAACAGAAGAAACAAATATGTACGAAAGACAGCATCTTCAGATATTGAAATCCCGAATTACAGAGCCAAGAAGGGCTATTCAGGTAATAATGGGACCTCGCCAGGTCGGGAAATCCACTTTGATAGATCAGTTCACTGAAAAGGCCGACGTGCCCTGCAGTCTTTTCAGTGCCGATGGCGTTGGGAAGAATAACACCGAATGGATATCCGAGAAATGGCATGAGGCCCGCACGCTGATGATACTGAACAAGGAACCGGAAAGGATTCTCATCATAGATGAAATCCAGAAAATTTCGCTTTGGAGCGAAGTTGTCAAGAAAGAATGGGACCGGGACACGCGGGACAAAAGGAATCTCAAGGTCATCCTGCTTGGTTCCTCAAGGCTACTAATCCAGAAAGGGCTGGAAGAGACACTTGCAGGGCGCTTTGAAACCATAAAGATGGGATATTGGGAATGGCCAGAGATGCATGATGCATTCGGTTTAACTATGGAAGAGTTCGTCTATTTCGGTGGCTTCCCCGGTCTGGCCCCGTATATCGGTGATGAGGAACGGTGGCGTGACATGATGGAAGATTCAATCATTAACCCCATTCTTACAAGGGATATCCTTGAAATAGAGGAAATCCGCAACCCGGCACTTTTGCGCCAGGTCTTTGAAGTCGCCTCCATATACTCGGCACATGAATTGTCCATGACAAAGATGCAGGGCGTCATAAACAGTGGTACTGTTCCAACCATAGGCTCTTACCTCAAAATCCTTGATGAAACGATGCTCGTAAAACCGATGCTCAAGTATGAACCTTCTGCAGTCGGGACAAGGAATTCCGTGCCCAAGTTACAGACATACAACAACGCTTTCAAAAACCGTTGGAACGAGCACTCTTTCAAAGAGGCTATGACTAACAGGACCGAATGGGGCCGTCAGGTTGAATCTGCCATCGGTGCGTTCCTTCTTGGACGATCCGTTACAGACAAGTTTGACGTCATGTACTGGCGAAACGACAAGAAGAAGGAATGTGATTACGTCCTCAAAAAAGGTGAACGGCTGATAGCCATAGAAGCAAAAAGCGGATCTGCAAGGAACGACAGCGGATATCAGGAATTCAAAGACAAATACAAGGGCAGCATAGTTCATTCATTCATCGCTGGTCCGGAAGGACTGCCGCTTGAAGATTTCTTCAGGCTAAATTTCAAGGAACTTTTCAAACAGACTGAAAAAATCTCTTGACGACAGACTACCATTGCGGTGCCATAAGTCAACGGCTATCTGACGGATACCTGTCTCGCGGCTCAAGACGCTTATAAGGCAGCCTTGGACCCTTATTTACGCACTACTTGTAATATTTATCCACGGATGTTTGGCATTGAGCCGAAAAACGGTGGTTTTTGGACAGGTTACTTCCATACACTTCTTTCTTGCCTTGTCAGTGAGGGCAATGTGGGGTTTCATAGTGTCATTGTCCGCATGCCCGAAATTTATATCTTCTGAAAGGGGCTGTATAGAGAGGAATTTCCATGCTGGTAATATAACTCTCAAATAAAATGCATAAATTTGTCTGTAGCCAATATCTCCTTCAGGCAGAGAAGGTCTGCTTGCGTTATGAGGCAGAAGATTTCGGGAAGAACACCTATTCCGGCATTTGACTTTGAATCAAAATTAAGACTAAACACCGTAATATGAAATTAATAAGAATGTCATTCATTGCCGCCATTGCGATGCTGGTGGCTTCATGTGGGGATAACAAGAGTAGAGAAGAGAGCGTTGCCCAGTTCCGCTTTCACGACGGAAGTTTCCGCATCGCCCAATTGACAGACATGCATTACGGATGCACTGAGACCGAAAAGCTGGATCTCATCAGAGATATGGTGGAAAAGACCGTCAAGAACGAACATCCCGATATCTTCGTGCTTACTGGCGATATCGTCACCGGCCGCGATGATGCTCACCAGGGGTGGCTCAACATGATCGATATCTTTGACGGAACCGGAGTTCCCTGGGCCGTCGTGCTCGGCAACCATGATGCCGAGGCTAATGACGACGTCAATGGCGACACCATCTTCTCATACCTTTCCAAAGCCAGGAACATAGTCAACGTTCGAGGCGCCGCAAAGGTGTTCGGCCATGGCAACAAGGCTCTTACTGTCCTCCACGCCGATAATGATTCTGTAGCGGCAGTCATATATTGTATCGACTCCAACGACTATCCTGTCACAGAAGATCTTAGACGCGTCTCATATTATGATGTGATCCATGATGACCAGATACAGTGGTACATTGACGAGAGCAACAGATTCAAGGCTATGAACGGAGGAGTGCCTGTGCCTTCTGTAGCCTTCTATCATATCTGTGTTCCTGAGATCCTTGAAGTGGCACGCGATCCGAACCACAATGGAAAATACGAGGAACGCTGCTGCCCTGCCGACGTCAACGTGGGCTTCTTTGGCAAGACCCGCATTCAGGGCGACATGATAGGTATGTTCGTAGGACATGACCATACCAACGACTTCATCGGCATGTATCAGGACATCGCCCTCGGTTACGGGCGCCAGTCGGGTGTTGAGGACGAAAACGACACCAAGGCTCCGATGGGAGTGCGCATAGTGGAGCTGAAAGAAGGCAAGCGCGAGTTTGACACCTGGGTCTACACAGCCAAAGGAGGTGAAGAGGACAAGTGGTACTATCCTTCCGGCCTGTCATCGTCATACGAAAAAAACATGCTGCCCGCGCAGAACGTTGAGGTCTGTGGAAACGGTGTCAGATATGTCTATTACCAGAATGATACCGGCAAGTGTCTCGACAGCGTATATGACATCTGCAAGCCTTCGAACAAGGTGGAGGAAGGAGTGACCGGAAAGATCGATCTCAGCAAGGCTGGCAGAGAAGATTTCTATGGCTTTGACTTTGACACATATGTAAATATCCCTGAGAGCGGAGCATGGAAGGTGACACTGTCTTCCGATGACGGAAGCATGCTTTACCTCGACGGCAAGCTTTTCCTCGACAATGACGGAAGCCACGCCGAGGAGGCGATATTCCACTATGTGGGCCTCGAGAAGGGTCTGCACCATCTGCAGGTCAAGTACCTCGAGAATAATGAAGGGAACAAAGTGACGGTCAAGCTCCTGGGCAAGAACACCCCCGAAATGGAGATTCCTGCCGAGTGGCTGTTCATGTAGAAATCCTCACACCGGGCCTCGGGGTCGGTTGTCAAGACGTAATCTTTAGCATTCCATTATTCATGTATGTTTTTATCTGCCCCGAATGAACACCCTTATTTTTTAATTACTGAAAATCTCATTGACAGTCTCAGAATATTTCCTGGAAACGGGGAGTTCGCAACCTTTGATTGTCACTGAATCTTTGTCGAAGGATTCAATATGAGCACTGTTGACCAGATACGCTCTGTGGATGCGGATGAAACCGTCTCCAAGAATTGACTCCCACTGTGAGATTGGAGTTTTGTTGCGGTAGTGCCTGCCATCCGTCGCGACCACTGTAGTTACGGTATCATTAGACTCGATGAATAGAATTTCATCAGCTATCAGCGAAACCGACTTTCTCTCTGAAAGGAACGTGACCGGCTTTCTTTCGGCAGGATATCTCTTTTCCAACCATTTATCAAAGAAATAATTGCCTACTGCAAGAGCTGAAATCATGATCGCTATAAAGACCGGATTCAACAGGAGATCCGGCAGGTCTTCCCAGGCATAAATGTTTCCAAAATCATCTCTCATCACCTGAAGAACGTAATGTGCCATCAGGAAAAGCATTATCTCACCAAGAACGATTCCGATCGTGATAAACGCAATATCCTTGATACCGGAAGTCCTGTCCGCAAACGATACCTTCGGATAAAAATATTTGACCGCGAGCGCTCCGGGGAGAAAGAGTGTACCGAAGAACAAGGACTCGGCAAACCTGTATCGCGGGCTTGTCATCACCGCCGCCACCAGAAGGATGGCAGCGAGCCAGAACGATATGGACAGCACTTTCCTCATTTCGAATGCTAAAATAGCTTTTATTTCAGAAAAACGCTTCCCTTCCGGAGCAATATGGGGATATAACGGACATAGATGGGGTTTCGGCTTGCACCAAGACCTTCATCTAATTATCTTTGTGTCAAGTTTAACCCATTAAATCCTTTGCTCTATGTTTAGATTGTTCGTTGAAGGTGGCGTAGGTTTCATGTCCATTCTCACCATTCTGCTTGTCGCAATTTTCTTCGCTGCGTGGAAAGCTCCGAGCTGGATCAAGGAAATCGGCTCTACCGCCTGTGCTTTCGGTTTCTTCAGCTTTTTGCTTGGACTTCGTCAGATGTTCGATGCATTGCAAGAAATCGGTTGTCAGCAAGAAGCTGTCACCGGCGTGTTCGATCTGGTATCACCCGGTGTATTGTTCGGAGGATTGAAAGTCGCGATGATTCCCGTCATCTACGGCATCATCATTTATATCGTCTCCCGTATCGTCTGCATTATTCAGAAACCAAAGCTCTAAAGTGAAAATCAAATGCCCGATATAATTAAAGCGTGGCCCGTAGATACTATTTCATTGTCCTCCATGCTTACCTCAGCGGATTTTGAATCAAAAGGAGCGGTTCCGAAGGTTTCAAAGTAATTTTCTGTTATCTTTATCCCGGTATGGACAGGGTGAAGAGGGTCGATGACTTTATTGGTCGGATCGATGAATATCACCGCCCTTTTTCTGCCATCGCAGAAGGAGCAGTCTATGAAACGGTTACCGCTGATGGTGACGTCCTTGACGGCCCCACTTTCATACCAATCCGATGCATCTCCGGAAATATAGATTGCGGACATGCCGGTCCTAATGTATTCATTGCCGGCGATGACAACTTTTCTGGGAGTCGTCACAAGCGTGCCCCTGGTACTGGTCCTTGTGAAGCGGCATCCACGGATTTCCACCTCAGGTGTCCAGGTCAGATTCTCCACGAAATCCTCTATAGGTACGATATCACCGGGCACCTCGTCCTTGAGCGTAAGAAGCACTTCCCTGCTGTTCAAGGCCTTTACGTCTTCCACGACAGCGTATGACTTGGTCTGCAATGATGCGGAATTGACGAAAGAGATGGTGTCGCCTTTCCAGAACGCCTGCATTCCGTAGGTCTGGTGGTGCATGAAACGGAGCTTGAGTTCTTTTGGAGACGGTTTCTCATCAATCCTCAGGTATGTTCCGTGCACGTTTATAGGATCGTCATGCGCCCCGGAGAAACGGCAGTCCAGCACACGGACTTTACCGGCACAGCCGCTGAAATGCAGGAAGTCGGCGGACGATGCAAGAATCCTTCCGCTTCCCTCCCTGGGTTCGCAGTTGACGTGATCGTACGTTATATCCCTGGAAAACTGGCTTATTGCTCCGATGGCATGCATGTAATGGATGCCTACATTCCTGAAGGTCACGCCCTCGCTCTCCAGGTTCAGGATGCCGACCTCATCACGGTAGCGGTCCCTGACCGTCAGGGTGTTCCCCACGGTGAAGATATCCGTGTCCTGCACATCGAACCTGACAAGCTGAGGCTCGAGTTCGACGGCTCTGCTTTCATCAAGTATATCCCAGCAGTCTGAGCCTGTCATATATTCAGTCGAAGGGTCGAACTCTATGCAATGTGGATGTTCTGTTTTCCAACCTTCGCCGACAAGTTCCAGATGCCCTTCGTCATCGATGCTGTACCACGAATCCGGCTTGAACCTGACAGTGACATGCCCCGGCTCTATATTCTCCACAACGAGTTCGGAACCGGCCGGGCGCACACAGTCTATATCCAGGTTCTTGAAAGTTATATTCTTGGAATGGATGGTCGAAATCATGGTCATCTTACCGTGAAATATAAGTTCGGCACCGCATCCGTCTATTGTGAGGCCATCCTGATTCTCCACAAGTATCCCAAGTGTCTTGACCTTGGACGGGCACTCTACCTCCGAACTGGTATTGGATATGAATATCTCCCTTTTTACTGCATTCTCCGGCCAGAAATCATAGCGTCCTGGAGCAAGCTTGAGGGTATCCACCCCCGACTTCTTGCATTCCTCGAGGGCACTGCGGAAAGATGCGGTGACATCTGCCCCAGTATCAGGGACAACACCGAACTCGTTGATTGAGCGGACGGAGCCATCATTGCTGCAAGCAGACAGACATAAGAATGACAAGAATATCGGTAAAATTCCGGATGTTTTGAAAATATTTGATAATTTGTTCATACAAGAATATACATTAAATCATTTGTATCCTAAACGATTACGAAGTTGTGCGGGGCTTTGGGGAGAAGGCGTCCGGAGCAATGGATGACAGGCCGGTGCTTGCCGTATGCGTGGAATTCTGTCTTGGGAGAGCAATCAAGCTCATAACTTGACAATCTCAAACAGCTCACCGGAATACTCATCCTTCAATTCCACCCTGAAACCTTTCTTCTCGAGCTCGCGACCTGTCATACGGGCTGTTTCGGTGCCATCCGGACCACGTCTGACAATGTAAGTGCTGTCCGGCTCCAACCCGCATACCGTAATCATTCGGGAAGTTTCCGCAGCTCCTTCGCGGAACACACCTACAAGGCCTCCGCTGCGGGTTTCAGTGTTAATGCGGCAGAATCCGTCCCAGCACCCGACCCTAGGCATACCGAATCCGGGAAGATCCTGCCGGAACGACATTATTCCATGCCTTTGTTCAAGTCCTTTGGACCAGCTTGCCCAAGCTTTGAATTCCGCACGTTCCTCAGCGCTGAGTTCCCTGGGGTCTCCAAGCATGATAGGAAGAGTTCCCATCAAGGATTTGTATGCCAGAATGTGCAACGGCTGCTGCATGCTCTGGTTTCCGATTACAAGCGATGTCGCCGGGAGTGCCGGACTGCGCACCCAACCGAGTTCCCTTACGCGCAAAGAGCCGGCAGGTGCAAACTCCTCAACATTGCAGAGCCAGTTGCCCTCGGCATGCTTGGCTATACCGTAGTCCATAAGCTGGAGTTTCCCGGCAGTCTCGAAGGTGCAGTCGATGAAGAGGTCGGGAGCCTCGGCGTGCAGTTCGTCGAACATTTTCATCGTGTTCTCGTAAATGACGTCGTAGGACTCCGCATGGTCGCGGTGGTCTCTGTGACCGGTCGCATAGCATCCGGTATGCACGGGATCATATACGTAGGCGCTGGTAACGATGGCAAGATCAAGCTTGACATACTCTATTCCATAAGCACGAACATTATGAAGGATGACGTTCTTTATGTAGTCGCACCATTCAGTACCCATACAGGCGCTGCAGTTGGTGCTGCTTGAGGTATGGAGATCTGTCATATTGCCATCAGCGTCCCGGACTATCCATTCGGGATGGCTGCCTACCGTCTCGCTTTCAGAATCGAGCCTGCCGACGCTGAGCCAGATTCCCGGCTTCATTCCAAGCTTCTTGATATGGTCGAAGACAGGCTTGAGGCCATTAGGGAACTTCTCGGTGTCGATGGACCAGTCCTTCTCGTGGCCGGAATGCCTGAGACCGGAGGAACTTCCTCCGTTATTCTGCCAGCCGTCGTCAATAATGAACTCCTCAATGCCGCACTCGGCCGCAGCATCGGCCACCTCCATGATCTTGGCCTCATCGATATCACGGTAGAAGGGCACCCAGGTATTGTATACGAACATCGGCTTATGATCCAGCTGCTCGATGCGCACGCCCATATATTTGCGTATGTAGTCCTGAACCGTGGTGTTCACCACTCGCTGGCAGTCCCTGCCCTCGAACGGTGCCGTGAATACGGGAGCGCTTGTCCAGCTCTGTCCCGGCACAAGCCAGCGGCGGAACGGATAGTCCTGGTCCGGCAAGGTGGTGCCGACGCTTATGCTGGAACCATCTTCAAATATAGAAGTACGCTTAAGGATGCCTGTCGTTTCGTTTCCTATGGCCAATCCGCACTGCTCACGTGTATTATATACAACCGTCAGGGGATCGTCCCAGTTGCCCCTGTACGGGCCGAGGTGCTGGAACCGTCCGTATGACCTGTATATCTGCGAGTGAGTGCATCCGAACGCAAAGCCGAAATCCTCAACATTCACACCCTCGATGCACAAATCCCTGCTGCCGGTGTCAGTTATGCGGATTTCCTTGCGCACAAGCGGCAGGTCGTGATAGCTTGTATAGATGAGTTCGACCTCAAGGCCGCCGTCTTCGCTTTTCATGGAGATGACAGTCTGCATCGGGCCGGAGCCGCTTCCGGCAAGCCGGCAATACCTGATTTCCTTCCAATTGCCGCTGCCGGAATACTGCCGTCCGTCCGCAAGGAACGAGAATTCACGGGAATTTTCGGTTACGAAGCCATCTTCCTTCCCGGCGAGCCCATACCAGTCAGACTGCACGTGGCCACCGTCAAGCTTGACCGAACGGATTATCCTGCCGTTGTCAGCAACTTTGACAAGGCCCTCTTTACCATTGGCAGAACATACAATTGAAACCGCCAGAAGCAGGACGGAAATAAAGATTATCTTTTTCATAAAACCGGGGATACGTTAATGACTTTCACAAAAATAAGAAATATTCGGGGTCATCCGAATATTTCTTATGTATCCTGCAGCAGTTTTTTTATATGAAGGCCATAGGCATAGACACTGTCATTACGATACGCGGCGGTTACCGGAAGTTCATTACCTTCGAGTTCAGCCACTTCATGAGCCCGCAAAGCGCATATATGCAAGCCGGATATCTCTATGACAGGTACAAAGACTACTTCAACATCTTATGACGGCGATTTTTTCATGACAGCATTCGTCCGGCATTACTTTCCCAAGAATATCCTTATCTTAGCGTGTTATCTTTGACCGAGAAGTGAATTATGAGTACTGTGGAAGAAATACTGATTTCCCTGATACGCCGCGCCATCGGCACAGCGGATACGGTGGATATACCTTCCGACTTTGACGGGTGGGAGGAATTGAAGGAGCTCTCCTTCAGGCAGGGGGTTGCCTATGTTGCGGCTGACGGACTTGTAAAAGTCATCGAAGATGATCCATCCCTCACCGGGGGGAACGGGCGCATGGTTATACTTCCCTGGCTTGCGAATGCAGAGAGATCGGAAGTTGAATATGCAAGACACAGGCAGGTGCTTCCGGAGATGTGCCGAGTTCTTCACGACAACGGGATAGAGAAAATCCTGCTTCTGAAGGGTTTGGGACTGAGCGCATATTATCCCGTCCCCGAACACAGGCCCACAGGAGATTTAGACATATACACATACGGGCAGGGCGCCAGAGTGGACGAGGTCTTCAGAAGTCTCGGCATCGATGTAGACTCAAAAAAAAACAGCAAACATTCCAAATGCACTTTTGAAGGAATCCCTGTCGAGAACCATAACTATTATCTGGAAAACTTCCGATCCGGGATAGAATCAGAGATTAACGGGTTCCTGCCCGGCCTTGAGGGTGACATACTGAAGGAAGGAGGTTACTATGTCCCATCTCCGGAAAAGAACTTCTGGTTCCTTGCCTGCCATATGCAGAGCCATTTTCTAAGTCTTGAGTCATTCACCCTGAGGCATCTTCTGGACTGGGCCCTGTTCCTTAAGGGGGAATCCGCCAGGCTCGACACACTGCAGCTGATGGAAAAGGCAAGGAGTTTCAATCTTGAGACATTCATAAGTTACATGACAGCTCTTGCGGAAAGGGTATCCGGACTTGACCTGAGAGCCTTTGTCACAACTGAAACCGACCCCGGAACAGAGAACAGGATGATGGCTGAAATACTCAGAGAGAAAAAAGCGGAGAAGGTTGACGCATCAAGAAGGCCTCTGCTCCTTGCCGGGAAAGTATTCATTCATATCAGCCTCAGCTGGAAATACAGATATACAGGACTGTCTTTCCGGGAGTTCCTCCGGGAAAGGACAGTGGTGCATCTGCGTCAGTGGTTCGGCAAAAGTTAGGAAATTCAACATACCCCTTCAGACTATTTTAAAGCAGGGCCAGCCAGTCTTGACAGCGCCTCAAGGAAATAATAGTCGGCGTATGTAAGGGGAACATCTATCTGGTCCCCGCCAGGAAGATTGCCGACGCTGTGCTTGAGGATGAAGCCGTGCTGTTCGCCCGGCTGAGCCAGGTATCCGGGGCCGGCAAGAGTGCGTATCTGCCTCTCGGCCATCTCCCTGTAGGCCCTGTTGCCCGAGAGTGCAGCAAGCTCAAGGAATGCCGAAGCCATTACGCAGCCTGCCGATGCGTCCCTGTATGTGTCGGGGATATCCCTGCAGTCAAAATCCCAATAGGGAATTCCGTCCTCCGGGAGTCTGGAGAGAAGAAGGTCGGCGATTGAGCATGCCTGACGGAGATATATCTCATTCTGTGTCTCCCGGTACATCATTGTAAAGCCATAGAGAGCCCAGGACTCGCCGCGCGCCCACATGGAGTCGTCGGCATAGCCCTGCACGGTCTGCTTGCCTATGACGTGTCCGTCCTCAACAGAGTAGTTCACCAGGTGCCAGGTAGAGAAATCGTCACGGAAATGGTTCCTGATTGTGGTCATGGCGTGGGTGTTGCAGACATCGTCATAATTCACGTCTTCAAACAGGCTTGAGGCGTTGAACAGAAGCTCCAGATTCATCATGTTGTCTATGATGACCGGATACTCCCATTTACCGTGGTTCCAGCTCCGGGTACAGCCTGTAACAGGATTGAAGCGGTCTGCAAGGACTTCTGCAGCCCACTTTATCATAGGAAGGTACTTTTTGTCTCCGGTAATCCTATATGCATTGCCGTAACTGCAGTTCACCCGGAAACCGTGATCGTGGTCCGGCTCGAAATTCACAAGGCTGTCAAGGTCCATTGTGAACCTGTCTGCAAGGGCTTTCAACTCTTCATCTTTTGTATACTCATAGGCAAGCCAGAGAGAACCGGGATAAAAACCGCTCACCCAGCTGCCGGCATCGGACTTGATGAACTCTCCGTCCGCCTCGACATGGACCGGGGTGACGCCGGCAGGCAGTTCAGGGGCCATAAGTTTGAGTTGCTGTGCGGCAAGCGTATAGACTCTGTCGGCAATCTGTGTCATGCTTTCCTTCTTCCCGCAGGAGCACAGCACCGCAATGCTCAGGGACAATAATAGTATCTTCTTCATATTCAATAATGTTGGCGGTTAATGTTATTTGATTTCGCAGCTTGCCACAATATGTCCGGCAGGGGCCCAGACAGTGTCTTCGGCAAGCGAGAATTCCATAACTATGTCGCAGCCGGCAAGCTTGGGATCCAGCTGGACTGTCAGGCTCTCACCGGGTCCGACAGCAAGCGGATCCAGATGGCCTTCCGCGATACTGCGGCCCGCGTTCAAAGCTTTCCAGCAGATGTTGAGATTGCTCAGGTCAATAAAATCGTATCTGTTTGTAACGACAACAGTTGCAGGACCATCGCCCTTGACGGCGGTCACAGGTTCATACGTATCCTTGATCACATCAAGAAGAGGATAGGGCTTGCGGTCCGCAGTTACAATGCCTTTCCTGCCCGCCGTAACGCTGGTGGGCTGCTCTCCAAACTCGCCTGAACGGTAGATGTGCCCCGAGTCATCGCCGAACTTGTAGAGGCCGTGGTCACACCATTCCCAGTAGAAGGCTCCTATCATTCTTTCGGAACTGCGGATGTAATCCCAGGTCTCGCGTATTCCTTCATCCTTGCTGTATTCGCAGAGGATGTATGGTTTGTCTGATCCGTTCCTGTCTTTTGCGGCCATATTGGGGACGGAGGGATACATATTGGAATCGATGTCGGCAACGCTGTCGTCGCCCTCATAGTGTATGGGACGGGACGGATCGAGAGCCCTGACGGCATCCCTTTCAGCCACGATGTTGCATCCGCCGGCGCTCTCATTGCCGAGCGACCAGAAGATGATGCAGGGATGATTGCGGTCTCTCTGCACCATGCGCACCCCGCGGTCTATGTAGGCGTTCTTGAATGCGGGAGTGTTGCTGATACCGTTGTTCCCGTGGCACTCTATATCCGCCTCATCCATCAGGTACATGCCGTAATAGTCATACAGCGCAAATGCGGAAGCCCTGTGAGGATAGTGGCTGGTACGTATTGCGTTGATGTTGTTCTGTTTCATCATCTTTATATCGTTGATGGTGACATCGTTGGGTATGGCCTTGCTGTATATGGGGTGGGTCTCGTGACGGTTGATTCCCTGGAACATCACGGCCTTGCCGTTCACAAAGACGCGCTTGTCCCTGATTTCAACCCTGCGGAAACCGAAGCGGCTCGACACTGCCTGAACCTCATTGCCTTCCTTGTCCTTCAAGGCAATTACAACGGTGTACAGGTTGGGAGTTTCCGCAGACCACAATTCCGGATTCCCGACCTTTGCGCTGAAGTCAACGAGCGCGTTCCGGCGCCTTCCGGCCCTGGCGATGCCCGCATCCTGACAGAACACCGTATTGCCTTCCGGATCAATGAGTTCTATGCTTATGGTATGCCTGGTCCTCCTGCCGCCTGTATTCCTTATCCAAGTCTTGGCGCGGAACGATGCGGAACTGAAATCGTCGGACAGCTCAGATGACAGATGAAAATCTGCAATGCTGTTAGCGGGAGCCGCATACATCCACACGTCCTTGTGTATTCCGGCCACGCGGTACATGTCCTGGTCTTCTATGAAACTGCCGTCGGACCATCTGAGCACCTCAACGGCTATGGTGTTTGTGCCGGGATGCACAAGTCTGGTCACATTGAATTCGCTGTCGTTGTTCGGGCCCTGGCTGTATCCGACATATTTCCCGTTGACCCAGACGCTGAAGGCGCTGTAAACACCGTCAAAATGAAGGAATATGCTCTTCCTGTCCCACGATTCGGGAATGGTGAATTCGCGGCGGTAGGAACCTGTCGGGTTCGGCTCCTTCTCCGAGGTGTAGCCGGGAACGGGAACGATGCGGCTGGGTTTTCCGTTGAACGGATATGTCACGTTCGAGTATATGGGCGTGCCGTAGCCATACTGCTCCCAGCAGGAGGGCACCGGAATCTCCGCCCAACCGCTCACGTCATAGTTGTCTTTGTAGAAATCTTTCGGGCGCAGAGACGGTTCCTTGACCCAGTTGAACTTCCAATTGCCGTTCAGACAAAGGTAGTCGGTCGACTGAGGGGTCTCCCACGGTTTTTCGAAATAAGCCTTGTCGGCCTTCAGTGATGCCACATCGGGATAAGGCACCATAGTCACATGGCCGGGAAGCTTGTTCCTTCCGATTATCTTTTCGTTTTCCCAGTCATCTTCTCCATGGATTACATCCGCGGGAATCTTTCCGTTGATTTTTACGAGGGTCCAGACAGTGGGCTCCTCTCCGTCGCGGCCAAGTCTAAGGAGTGTCCCTTCAACGTCATCCGACTCCAGAAGGACGGCGTGACCGCTGGTTTTATGCCGTATTGTCACCTGATTCTTGCCTACGAAGCTGACCTCCCAGCGCTGGTTGTCACAGTTGTTGTAAACCCAGCTGGCAAGCGGACATCCATGCTCACCCGGATCGAGTATATCGAAAGCCTGTCCAGAATAGGGGCTCCATATGGCCCAGCCTGTGTCGTCTCCCTTTATGCGGAAGCGCTGCGCAGTGCTCTTCCTGTCGGCTTGTCTCAATGTAAAATTAGACTCGTCCTGAGTGGAGTTGCCGTTGTCAACCGCCAATCCGGCAGGAGACACAAGCATGTACATCTTGTCACCGTTGATGGAATTCTTTGCGCTGACTGTCACACACACAGCCAACAGAAAGGTCAGGGTAAGGAATTTTCTCATTTTCGATATAGTTTATTTCTTTACAAATTTAGTGATAATATCCCATTCTGCAGCATCGCTAATCCTTGCAGCTGATTGTTATTTTGCCGCCCTTTTCGGTTCCGAACACGGCAAACGGCCCTTGACACTCCTCTTTATCTCCATTGGAGTGGCATACGAGCATTGTCTTCTCCGGCCAGGGGTTCTCCATCCTGCAGGGAAGTCCCTGTTCGCTGAACAGTTCAACATCCTGAATCTTTCCTTCCTTGATGGAGGAAGAAACCAGAAAAGCACCGTTGGCGCGCAGATGATGGAAAGAGGCATCCCGTGAACGCGGCCAGCACGGGAAAATACGGAGGGTTCCCTCGAAACTCTGCATCAGCATCTCATTTATGGTGAAAGGCACTGCGGCCAGTGTCTCTATACCGCCTCCATCAGCAACAATATAGCAGTTGGGATAGCTTCCACGCCTAATCCGGTCCTTAAGATAAGACATTATCCTTTCCGGGTCGTATTCAAGTCTTGCGGCTCCGGCATACACTGTCTCAACACCGTTGCCCATTGAATTCCCCCAGTCGGAACCATCCGTCTCTTTCCATTGTTCCATATCGTCCAGCATTATCCGGCTGAATTCAGGATTGGTGAGAGGTCCGCATACCATGGGAGGAATAAGGACCCCGTGCATATGAATCCTGTTGAGTCCCGAAGGAGCGGTGTCCGAACTCTCCGCATCCACCCTCTCGCGGTCGATTCTCTTGAGGCTGAGCCTGCCGTCTTCGGTAAGGCCCACGGGAAAGTCGCTCAGGTTGGAAAGTATATCGTTCCAGGCATCCCTCCTGTCTGCATCCACGCCCAGCATTTCACTTATGTCCAGCGCTCCGCGCATAACCATTCTGACAAGGCCAAGCGAGCACATCGGATTCACATCCGAAGCATCATCTCCCGGCCACTCTTCGTTGAAGCAGTCGTTCACGGACTCGTACTTCCCGTCCCTCTTCACAAGATAATCCTGCCAGAACTCGGCACATCCCAGAATATAGGGATAAATCAGTCTGGCGTATTCTTCATCCCAAGTGGCGTAGAAGCGCATCATCATGTTCACAGCGCCGAATGAAGCATTGGATTTCTGGCCCCAGAACATATTTCCTCCATCCAGCATGTGGTCCGGGTGCCCGTACATTTCCATCATCTTCTCATCAGTGTCCGGCCACGCGGCGGATGAGAGTCCGAAAGGGCCTATCCCAACAGGATAATACAATCCACGGCAGCCCAGCAGCTCCCGGGCATAAGCCCGGCCCTTTTCCATATAATCCAACAGGGGTCTGTCATAATTTTCAGTGAGACATATCTGATTGCTTGAATAGCATCCCCAATAGGGCGACTGAAAATTGTAGTTCAAATGATAATCCCCCGCCCAGGCCGTTTCGTCATCACAGATAAAGGAACCCCACAGACCGGGAGCCACCTTCCCTGCCCGGCTGCTGCAGGCCAGAAGATACTGTGACTGATAATAGTACCGTTCCAGCCATTCATCACCGATGCTCACGTGTGACAGATTCCAGAACTCGGACCACCAGACCCTGTGTTCCTTCTTGAGTGACCTCATGTCACCGCCCTTGCATGCCAGAGTCTCGCGCAATGCTTTCTCCTTCCATTCAGGAGTATCCATGTTGGTGTAAACGGACAGCACGAGCGTCTCTTTTCTCCCCGGTTTCAGGACAAGGGTCCCGCCTGCATGGTTGAGAGCAAGGGCAACATGGGATTCCCACTGCAGGCGGGGATCTCCGCAGAAACTTCTTGTCATCCAGCTGCATCCCCCGTCCGTTCCCTGCTCTATGACGGATCCGAGAGGTCCGTCCCTGGTCGGCAGGAAGGATATGTCCAAATCAGTTTCCTTGTCCGCCTCCAGTTCTATCACCACTTTGTTGTCTGTAGCGGCAACCCAGGCCGTCACATTCAGCCTGTTGACGGCGCTTGTATAGGATGCCCTGATTTCAGCGCTGCCCGGGAGCTGTTCGGCACAATACCCGCCGGATGAAATTATGTCCGATTTAAGAACCAACGCTCCCGGAAGGGCCACGCCCCCTTCCGGATAAGACTGCAAAGCGCGCCAGAAATCATTTTTGCCGATAAAAAAGGTAATTCCATCAACTGAAGTATTCATTGTGAGACCTATGTCACCGTTTCCTGCCAGAGGGGCGTCGGGTGTCTTGGATGTCGGCACATTGGCAGGCCATTCTGAAAATCGGGCTTTGTAAACGTCCATTTTGTCCGCCATGTTCTCTTTATGGCAGGAACAGCAGCACAAAACGACCGTGGCAATGATAACAGGGCTGATCCTTTTCATAACTGTGATATTTAGGAAAAACCTTACTTCCGGATATAAACTTCCGGGACGAAAGTCCTGCCCGACGGAGCGGTGGCCTCAAGTTTCAGCATCTGTCCATTGGTGTCCTCGAAGTACAGGACCCTCATGGCGTGAACACCCGCTTGAAGTGGCGCATAACCGCTGCATGAGACAGGATCATGGGCAGTGTCATTGCTGACTACCATGCATCCGTCAATATACAGGACGGAACCGTCATCGGAAGTCAGTGTAAATTTGTAGAGTCCGTCTTCATCAACATTTATGAGGCCGTTGAAATCATAACCGAAATGGTCTTTTGCAGAATCCCCGGGTATTGACATCGAAGACATGCGTCCTTCATCCTTCACGATGCCTTTTTCAATCATGTCAAAAGTGCAGAAGAAACTCGATTCATAGTATTTGTATTCCACACCGGGCTCACCGCATTCCGCATCCACCGCATGCCAGAGATTCCCGCAGAAAATATCCTTCTCCAATTCATGCCTGTCAATATATTCCTTTGCGGTGCAGTATATCCTCATGTCATTATGGTTGCCGGATTCGGACATCCTGGTGACTCCGTCCTTTTCTAAAACATGCTTTATCTGCTCGAAGGCATCAGTGCTGAACGCCTCGACCGGCATGTTTTCAACATAGAGCAACAATACCGGTAACTCCGCCGACTCAACCCTTGAGAAGTAGTCGGGCATATCTGCAACGGCCTTCTTTGCCTTCTTGAAGATATCCAGCGCCCCAAGAATGAATTCTTCGGAATACGCTTCATCCTTCAGGACAGGGAAACAGTTCATGTGTATCCCCTCACGCCTCAGAATCTTGTCGGCAAACCCTATGTACTCACGTATGTACTTCCCTGCAGGCCCATAGTATCCGTCAGTGAAATCCTTGATTATTGCATCGGGATCAGCCTCGGAATTCCACATAAGCTTTGCAAAAAGATACGCCTTGAGTTCGTTGAACTCTCCGCACCTGGTCTGATAATCGCCTTCCTCCATCATTCCTATAGCCTTGTTCTCCACGAAATCCCGGATGTGCGGTTTGGCGGTCTTGAAGTTGGGCACGGGCAGCGAATATTGCGTAAAGGCTGTAGTGTAGTCCCATATGTACAGATGCGGAGCTATTGCCCCCCATTCCTTAAGGTCATTCAGGAAAGCCCTGTTCTGCTCGCACTCGTCATAATTGTGCAGCATGCAGCACTCTATGCTGCAGAGGCGGACCACCACGTTCTCGCGAGGAGCGATATTCCGGGGGACTCCGCGTGTATACTGATACGCGAACGTACCTATGTATTTGTCGGGGAATTCATCCTTCAAGGCATCCGCCACCTGATTGACGAACCATATCATCAAACCGGACTGACCGCCATACTGATCCGCTATCGCCTGACATTCGGGGCAGCGGCAGTAGTTCTGATTGTCATCCTGAGTGAGCGAGTAGATTGTATAATCGGGATTCTCGCGCATTATCCTGCGCATGCTCTCGATGGTGATGCGGAGGACATCCGGATTGGAGAGGCAGAGCTGGGAGTTCTCACCTGTCCTTTTTCCGTCAATAAGGCTGAAGTACTCAGGATGCCTGTCGAAATAAACCGCCCTCGGAACCATCATGTCAACGGTGTGCACACCCCAGAAACGCTCGGCGGAATAAGGTATGACCTTCCCGTCGCGCCCGACAAGGGGGATATGGTTGTTACGGAGCTTGCCGGAGAAGTCCGGATTGCCCGTAACGTCATAATAGAGGTCGTCACGAACTTTTATGGACGGTGATTCGCTGTGGTTCAGGACATCAAAACTGTATTTTCTGCTCTTGGGAGCAACCGAGACACTGCTCGAATACCAGCGGCAGCCAAGTTCCTCTTCAAGGAACGAATAGACGGAATAGAGAGAGCCACGCTTCGCCCCTCCCCAGAAAAGGACGTCACCGCCTTTGCTGCACCACGTGAATGAATCATCGCTGTCGGCAGGCTTCTCAACGCCCGGTTCAAGTTCACTGACCAGTTCATTGTAGCCCACGATGAGACGTCTGCCCTGCCGCCCGCCGTCGAGCCCCACGATAGGAAGCGTGACACCTCCGACTTCTGCAATCCAGTGCTGGAGTTCGCAGGCGGCGTACTGTACGCTCTCACCTGCGGCCGGATCGACAACGATTGAATATTCGGAACCGGCGTTTCTGAAAAGGACGTGTTCCGAGCAGGAGCCGAAGAATACGCACAGGGCAATGAAAATAAGAAAACGTTTCATGGACATGTTTTTATATGACTTCATAAAGTTAGTCATTAATTTTCTTTTTAAAATCATCCGGCAGTTGTTTTAGTCATTCTTTAGGAATAACTTTGCCCCTATGGTATCTCTCATTATCTCCATTCTTCCAAATGCGCTGTACCTGCTGGTGCTGAAGGCGCTGGACAGCTTCGCACTGGCTCGCTTCAAACTGATTGTTCGGAACATGCTTTTCGGCCTTCTGTGGTGCGCCCTGGCATTCGTGCTGACCAATCCTGCATGTATGGGACTACCCGTATCCATAGGCGGCGTCTCCATGATGCCCTTGATTGAGGAAGTGATGAAAGGTGCCATCCTGGCATACCTGATTGCCAGACATAAGTTCCGTTTCATGGCGCAATGCCTCATATACGGTGCTGCAATCGGAAGCGGATTCTCTCTTCTGGAGAACATAATCTATTTCTACTTCAATCCGTCCATGGCAGTAGGCACGTCTATCGTCAGAGGTTTCGGATGCGCCATACTTCACATGGGGTGCACGGCCCTGTTTGCAACCATACTGCTGCTTGTATACAAGAAGTTCAGCAATCCTTTCGGAATCGTGATATCCATTGTTCCTTCCGTGACGATCCACTTCCTGCACAACACTGTTCTGGAAAAGGAACTGATTTCTCCCATGACAGCACTGGTGCTGATAATTGTCATTTTCATAGTCCTTTTCATCCTTCTCTTCTCTTATGGAGAAAAGAAGATTTACGAATGGATGGACCACAGCATAGGGAATGACATCCGTACACGTTCGGCAATCATCTCGGGTAATTTTTCCTCAACAAAGTCCGGGGAATATCTGCTGGGCGTAAAGGAACAGTTCCCTCCGGAAGTTTTCTTTGACATGATATGCTATATGCAACTTTTCCTCGAACTCAGGATTGACAAGCAGAGCGACATGCTCCTGCGCCAGGCCGGTTTCGGGAAGGACGAGGCCGACACGAAGCATGAAGAACGGAACGCCAAGAAAGCGGAGCTCGCCGCACTGTCCCGCCAGATAGGCAGGACAGGAATGAGGGTTCTGGCGCCTCTGATCAAAGATGGAGAAATATAAATCCGTATATTTATGCCTGAAACAAAAATAACCGATACAATGAACACTGGCAAATTTTCATTCCCGGTAGGAGCGCTGCTTCTTTCCGCAGTTTTTCTATTCCTCTCTACATCCGTTTCCAATGCCCAGAGTCAGGAATACAAAGGCTGGCCGGGCCATGACAGCATAAGCGACCTGAAGGAGAGTTTCGCAAATCCGCCGAAAGGATACGGCAACGTTCCGTTCTACTGGTGGACAGGGGACCCTCTCGACATAAACAGGCTGAATGAGCAGCTGGAAATACTTTTCGATGCATCCACGGACGGTCTGTGCGTAAGTTACAACCATACCCATGAAGACGTGGACGTGGAACTCAATGCCAACGGGCACGGTCCGTGCGGGCGCGTGAGCGGAGGAGAACCCCGCGTAATGACAGACGATGCCTGGTGGAAGATATGGAACGATTTCTCCGCCAGCTGCGGCAAGAAGGGCATAGGTCTCGGAATGGACGACTATGTGGTTGCATGGCCGAAGAACGGGGAATTCATAGACGACATCCTTGAAAGTCCGGAAGTCGCCAACTACCAGGGACAGCTGGAAATGGTAAAGCTGGCCAGGAAAGCCGGCAAGCCTGAAAACGTTGTCATGACTGTCTGCTCAGACAAGGACAGCATAACCTACATCCGCACCACAGCCGCACCCTGGCTGCATCCGGACCTCGGAAAGGAAGTGGTCGCCCAATATTTCCAGAAGTTCGCAGACCACATGGACAAAGAGGCCCTCAAGGGGATGAACTACTTCTTCCAGGACGAGCTGCAGTACAGACTGAATCTCAGGTCATGGAGTGAGGACATGCCCGCCCAGTTCAGGAGGAGGAAGGGTTATGACATCATACCTCTGCTCCCCAAACTTTTCATCGATGACCCCGACGGGATAGATGCAGAGGCGGCGAAGATCAGGCTCGACTATGCCGAGGTTCTCACCCAACTATCCGAAGAAAGATATTTCAAGCCCATTTATGACTGGAATGCGGACAAACATCTGATATACGGATGCGATCCTGAAGGCCGCGGCCTCAACCCTACGCTCTATCTTGATTATTTCAGGGCCATCAGCTGGTTCACCGCTCCCGGAAATGACGCTCCCGCAAGAGGAAGCAGTTTCCGGCAGACAAAGGTTTCCAGCAGCATAGCTCACCTCTACGAGCGTCCCCGCACCTGGCTGGAAGCCTTCCACAGCATGGGCTGGGATGCCAACGGCGCAACCCTGAAGAGACAGCTGGACCACCATATCATAGCCGGCGGCAATCTCCTGTGCATGCACGGACTCTACTACAGCACCCACGGAGGCTGGTGGGAATGGGCTCCGCCCTGCTTCCACTTCAGGATGCCTTACTGGCCCCATATGAAACTCTGGCTCAAGTATGCCGAGCGTACCTGTTTCCTGCTCAGCCAGGGCGTGCACGTCTGCGATATCGCAGTGATGTATCCCACCGAAACCATGCAGGCTGTCCCGGGAACGGGTCCGGAACGGACTTTCGCAGTTTCCCAGGACCTCAGCACCCATGGTCTCGACTACGATTTCATTGACTACCAGTCTCTTCAGAAGTCCGCAATCAGCAATGGATGCCTGAATGTCGCAGGAGAGTCATACAAGGTGCTGGTGCTCGCGGACACCCGCGCCATGCACGACGAATCGCTCGCCAAGGTGAAGGAATTCATCGGTGGAGGCGGGACCGTCATCGCCACGGGTAAGACTATGCCTGAGATTATCGCGGCAGGAGCCGTTGTGGCGGAAAACGAAAATGAAGTCTGCACCATCGTCCGGAAGAGGATAACTCCCGACTTCCGCACCGCAGAAGGAACAGGGAAGGTTCTGCACCGCAGAATCGGTGAACGTGACGTATATATGATAATGGACGTGGAGGAAGGAGACAGGATGTTCTTCCGTGCCAAAGGTATGGTGGAACAGTGGAACGCAATGGACGGAAGCTGCACTCCCCTCCCCATTTCAGGCATCGACGAAGAAGGGACATGGATAAACTATAACGGAGATTCCGACGATTCCATGCTGGTTGTGTTCTCCCCCGGAACCCCCGTGGCAGAGACTCCGGAAGAGAATGGAAGGAGACAGGAGGAGCAGAGGGTTAACGGAGACTGGAACATCTGCGTCATCCCCACCATGAACAACAAATGGGGAGATTTCCGCCTGCCTGCATCAGATGAATTCATAGGTGTGGAGGCTCGCAGAATAAGCTACTTCACCAACATCAATAAAGAGAATTGGACCGGAATCCCACGCGACATATACGGTTACGGCCCTTACATGCAGACCTGCAATGTAGCCAGGGAGGAAGACCTTGACGCAGTTATCGCGGCAGGAACCGACAATCTCCGGTGGAGCCCTTATGTATGGTCATGGCAATACGGAGTGCCGGACAGCCCCGGAAGCCAGGGATGGCACGGACTCAAGAGCAGGGTGGACTCCCGCTTCATCATCCTCGACCAGGGTGCTCACCAGATGTTCAGGACCAGGGTGTTCGCTCCCAAGGACGGCAGGTACCGCATCATCAGGGAAGGCGTGCAGCCCTCGCGGATGCTTGTTGACGGAGTTGATGTCAAAACTGACGAGCTCCGCCTGAAGGGCGGATGGCACACTCTGCTGCTTGCATATGCCAACACCGTCAGGACGGACTACTCCCTCAATGGAATGAGGAGCAGCACCATCGACCACAGAGACAGGAGTATGGTTGTCTTCTACCCCGCAAAGGCTGAGGATCCCAAAGACAGGGATATGTACGATGAAATCGTGGCATCGAAATGGTTCGGCACCGGGCATCTCACCTACGACATACAGGGAGAGCCGGAAGTCTGCCACTATCAGTTCGAGACAGCTCCCGGCACTGCAAGCATGTCTTTTGCGGTCAACGGAAGCATAAGTGAGATTCTTGTGGACGGGAAGTCTGTCCGGGCCGGCTGTAAAGACGGCAGGTACTCCATCACTCTTGTGGAGGTGAACCCCGGAGTCAGCACTGTCTCCATTACCGGAACTCCCCTTCCGGGATTCCCCGGAGCGGCCTTCTTCGAAGGGCCCGTCAAGCTGGAATGCAAGGGTGGACGAATGAGCGAAGGCGACTGGACAGGATTCGGAGCGCTGGAGTGCTATTCCGGAGCCATCCGCTATTCAAAGGATGTCTGCATCGAGGACATTTCCGGGAGCGTGGTTCTTGACCTGGGCGATGTGGATGCCACCTGCGAGGTATCTGTAAACGGAAGCAAGCCTGAGATACTGATCGGCAAGCCTTACAGTCTGGACATCTCCGAATATGTTCACAAAGGTGCAAACAGGATTGAGGTGCTCGTTTACAGCAGCCTTTCCAACCATTACAGCACCATCCCCTCTCCATACCGTGGAGAGCCCCGTGCCGGCCTTATAGGTCCGGTCAGGATACTTTACAAATAAAAAAAGCGGCATAAGCCGCTTTTTTTATTTCCCCTGATAGAACTGCCGTTTGGCGAACTTGATATAGTCACACCAGTCATCAGGCCAGAGAGCATGCTCTCCTGAGCGTATCTTGTATGCGATGCTGCCGAAATCGTCGGTATGGCCGAGAGGCTGCATTGAGTTACGGCTCAATCCCTGGAGACCGTAGAGCTTATATACCGGAGCCGCCTCATATGCGGCAGTCCATTCCCCAATGGGGTCGGCCCAATGATCCTCCGCTGCGCTAGCTACGTAAACGGGACGGGGAGCACAAAGCGCGATAAGTCCGTGCTGGTCTGTAGGGAATTCGTTATCCTTTCCGCTGTATCTGTTGAATTCAGGAACGAACCAATGAGGGAAATTCCTGCCTATCACTTCAAAAGTTTCTCCGTATCCTCTGCGGGAAAGCGCAGCTCCGCAGCATCCGGAATTGTTGGAAACGGCCATGGCAAGGCGCCTGTCATTGGCGGCAGCCCACAAGGCGGTCTTTCCAAGGCGTGAATGCCCTATGACGGCTATCTTTCCGCAATCCACTTCAGGAAGAGTCTCAAGATAGTCCACGATACGGCTGATACCCCAGGCCCAGGCGGATATCGCTCCCCATTCCTCCGCCGGCTTGTACCAGCTGCGCACGCTTGCAGAAACAACATCCATGTCAAATTCACTGCCGTCGGGCTCGATCTGCGAGTGGTAGGCCTCAGCAACTCCGAAGCCTTCCCTTACAATCATCTCGAAAGGCCAGGTATGCCTGTTCTGTTCAAGTGACTCCTCAATATTGTGGAAGTTCAGACCCACGAACATCGGGATTTTTCCATCATGCTTTGCGGGAAGATGCACAAGAACATCAAAACTGTGCTTTCCTTCAGCATCCAGGAATATCCTCACCCTGCGGCGTATGCCGGCACCGTCATAAACCACGGAGTCGGGAGCGGCAAGAGCGAAATGCAGCCCGGCCGGCTTTCCGGGCACTTCTCCATACATCTCTGTGGTAAACATTGAAAGTATTTCCGGACGACGGACTTTCTCCCATTCCTTCACCGTATTCACGGTCTTGCCGCTGTTGCAGACAAGCAAGTCCGGCAGGGAGTAATTTTCATTTACAGGATAGGATTCGGCATCAAGCTGATAATACTCCACCCGGTTTCCTTCCGGAGTCTGGGCTGCCAGGGCAACGCCGAGCAGCGCACAGATTGCAGATAAGACAAACTTCTTCATAGAATGACCATTAGTTTTACTTTATGTGTATCTTTACAAAGATAAACTTCTTTGGCCAGAATGAAAAGAATAATTGTTATTTGCGCTATGGAAAAGGAATTCAGCCTCATTTCCGGCATGGAGGGGCAGACCGTCGCAGAACTGCATGTACGTCTGTCCGGAATGGGTAAAGTAAACGCCGCTCTCAGCGCGGCGGAGATGATTTCCGAGTTCCGCCCGGACATGGTCATCAATACCGGAGTGGCCGGGAGTTTTGCGCAGGGGATCAGACAGGGAGATACCGTCATTGCCGACAGATGCGCATACCACGACGTATGGTGCGGAGAAGGGAATGCTCCGGGCCAGGTTCAGGGCCTTCCGACCTTCTTTCCCTGCGATTCCGATCTGGTCAGGAAAACCTCAGGCATCCTGCCGGATGCGCATGTAGGCACCATAATAACGGGAGACCAGTTCTATATAAGCAGGGAAGAAGATGAAAGGCAGAAAAGACTGTTCCCCGATGCCCTTGCCGTCGATATGGAATCGGCCGCAATTGCCCAAACCTGCTTCCTGAAAAACATTCCCTTCCTTTCAATAAGGGTTATCAGCGACATTCATGACGGTCACCAGGCAGAGAGTTATGCCGGTTTCTGGGAATCCATGGCCCGGAAATCATTCGTTTCAATAAAATCAATCCTCGGGGCAATATGAAAGCTCTCATCAACAGAAGAAACTACATTCCCGTATTATTCACATTTTTCATAATGGGGTTCTGCGACGTTGTGGGAATGGCGACGAGCCACCTCAAGGAAGACTTCGCGCTCAGCGAAGTGATGGCCGGATTCATACCGTCGATGGTATTCATCTGGTTCCTGATACTTTCACTGCCATCGGCCCTGATGATGAACAGATACGGGAGAAAGACGATGGTGCAGGCCAGCAACGTCATAACCATCGCGGGAATGCTGATTCCTTTCATATCCTATTCCTTCGCATCCTGCATGACTGCTTTCATCCTGCTCGGAATAGGGAACACAATTCTGCAGGTATCCCTCAACCCCCTGCTCACCGATGTGGTCAAGGGGGAGAGGCTTGCAAGCTGCCTGACGGTCGGGCAGGTCATCAAGGCCGTTTCTTCATTCTGCGGACCGTTCATCGCGCTTGCCGCAGTCTCAGTGTTCGGAAACTGGATGTATCTGTTCCCGACATTCGCAGCAGTGACCATGATATCATGGGTGCTTCTTCTTTTCACAGACATTGAAGAAAGCCCCGTTGCCGGGGACGGGGAAAACGGAGTATTCTCCACATTCGGACTCCTCAAGGACAAAACCATATTGCTTTATTTCCTGGGAATCTTCTTTCTTGTAGGGGTGGATGTAGGTACCAACACCTTATCTCCGAAACTGCTTATTGAAAGATGCGGTTTCGATGTTGACAAAGCCTCTCTCGGCTCGAGCGTCTACTTTATCTGCAGGACTGCCGGGGCATTTCTCGGTTCCTTCCTTCTGGCAAGGATGAACGAAATAAAATATCTGAGAATCAACACTGTGCTTGCCGTCATTTCAATAGCTGTCCTTTTCTTTGCACACAACATACCGTCAATACTAATTACTATTGGCGGAATAGGATTCTTCTGCTCCAGTATTTTCTCCGTCCTGTTCTCCCTTGCCCTCAAGGCACGTCCGGACAAAGCGAACGAGATTTCCGGGTTCATGATTACAGGAGTCTGCGGAGGAGCGGTCATACCGCCCCTGATGGGCGTTGCAACGGATGTGATAGGGAACCAGACCGGATCTCTTATCATCATTACAATCTGCCTTCTCTACATAGTATTCTGCGCTTTTTCAGCGCAATCCGCCCGGCAGTCTATTTCCTGACAAAAGCCTTGACTGTCATACATTCCTTTCCTTCCGAAAGGCCATAGGGTCTGATTGTATATTCTCCCGCAGAAGCAGGGATTATGAACGTTTCGGCATAATGGACAACGAAAGGAGAGAACCTGCCTTCCAGGCTTTCCACAACAGCCTCCTCCCCTTCCACAAGATTCAGGACATTAACGCCTCCGTCAGTATTATGCATTACGGGCACACTGAACCTGTGCCTCCGTGTTTCAATGAATTCGTTGGGATGCAGTCCTGTCCTGACCTCGCTCCATCCCTCACCTTCAGCCACAGTCTCGAAGCGGTTTGCAAGATGCGCGGATACATAGTCCGTATTTCTTTCCCAGTTTATCACCTGACGGCCGCGCTCCACGTTTATGGGCCTGGGTTTTCCATCCAGTCCAAGTCTCTGCCAATCCCAAAGCTTGAAGGTGAAAATATTCGGAGTGGCACTAATTTCAAGCACCATGCTTCCGGCCCCGGAGCAATGTATTGTCCCTCCGGGAATAAGATAGTGATCGTGCTTCCTTGCCGGAATCCTGTTTACGTATTTTTCCGCATCGAATACGATTTCTCCACGCTGTGCGGCGCGCAGGTCTTCTATCATGGCATCCCTGTCAACACCATTCCTGACACCCAGATACACCACGGCATCTTCCCGGGCATCGAGCAGATAATAACTCTCATCCTGAGTGTAGGGCATTCCCATGTTCTCCCGTATGAACTGAGTCGTAGGATGAACCTGGAGGCTCAGGTTACCGCCGCCCATAGTGTCCAGGAAATCGAAGCGTATGGGGAAATCCTTGCCGAAACGTGCTTCCACCGCCTCTCCGAGCACCTCACGGCTGCGGGAGAGTATCAAGTCATTCGCAGGCAGCTCGAATCTTGTCCCGTTCACCTCAAGAAGCAGGCTGTTTTCTTCCGGCACGCAGTCGAAGCACCATCCGAAATTGGATGTATTCCTGTCAAGGTCACACACTTCCTTCATCCACTGACCACCCCATGGAGCCGGGTCAAAGAAGGGCACGACCCTGAACGGAGAGCCGGCGGTCCTGTCCATCCCCTCATAGAAGGTGGCGCGGTCTATCATCTTCGGATTTGAGGCGTCGTTTGTATCGAGCCAGAATGAAACCTTGTCCATAATCTTGTCCTTATACAGATCCAGGACACGCCAGTCTATGAAAAGGCCTCTCTTGTACTGTATTGACACGGGATCTTCCCGGTTATCCACGCCGAGGGCCATGACGGAATGCCTGCGGAAGCGCTGCTGGATCTCCCATCTGGCCATGTCCGCATAGACAAGAACCGCATTGTCCGGAATCACAAGGGACGCTCCTGTACCTATTACAAGAATCCGCCCCCGGAAGGTTTCCACCATAGAGCGGGCCGCAGCGAGTTTGTCCCCGTCAAAGAAGTCACCTATCCTGAGATTCGTAAGGTATCCGAAAAGGACGTCATCAGTCATGAAAGGCTGGGTCATGCGCCTGATTTCATCTTCCGGTTTCATCAAAGACCTCGTGCAGATAACCTTGTCGAATCCTTCGGACAATTCGGAAACAAGCATTTCTTCATAAGTTCCGGAGTACAGGTCAACCGCAACCGTTCCGGGACACTTCCCGGATATATATTCACGTATTCCCTTCCATCCGCAGACCAGCAACCCCCGGTATTTGGTAGAAGGGAACTTATCGTAATTGGGTTTTCTCATCAGTTACGCTTGTCTATCTGTGCAAGAGCAAACGCATATGCGCCAAGAGAGATGGCAGTGCTGGTTCCGATATGAGTAAAAACGACACCGGTCTTCATCTCATTGCAGTACCTCACTTCGCGTCCGCTGCCGAGAACCTTTACCATCTTTGAATTGTCCTTGAGGAATTCCTCCATATCTTCCGGTACGGTAAGGTCGAAGGTTTTGATCTGAAGGCTGGGGAACCTGTTTCCGGAGAAAGAGCCCAGAGTGGAATTCATTTCCGCCACCATTGCAGGGAAAATATACTTCCAATTATTGGCTATTCCACCGCCCACTACAACAATTCCGTCAACTATATCTATTGCATGGATAATGGCATCAGCGGCTACGCGACCGAGTTCCGCAAACGATTCACGTGCGGCAATCATGTTGCCATCCATATTACCTTCCGCAATCTGGAAGATTTCCTTGGGACTTATATCCCTTGCATCTTCGGGTGCCTTCTCGTGATAAACCCTCTTTACGGCACGGATGCTTACGCTCTCTTCTGTGATGAAGTCCGGATACTTCGCATTGCGCATCAGCCAGACGTCTCCGCCGCAGCCGTTGTCTCCGGTGAGCAGATTGCCGTCGATTACCACACCGCCTCCGAAGCCTGTGCCGAGCGTGAGACCGAGAAGATTCCTGTATCTCTTTGAACTGCCGGCCTCCGCAAGTTTTGCATTTATCTCCGGAAGAGCTCCGGCAAGAGCCTCGCCATAAGCAAAGAGATTACCGTCATTGTTGATGAAAACAGGTATTCCGAAGGTGTCGGCAAGGAAAGGCCCCATTGCCACACCGCCCCTGAAACAAGGGAAATTCGGAAGGTCGCCTATAATGCCGTGCTCGTAGTCGGCGGGGCCGGGGAAGGCAAAACTGATTGCCACAGGCTTCACCCCGTTGAGGGCGGCCTCCACCATACGGAAACCCTTCACAAGTACCTGGAGACAAAGCTCGATATTGTCATTGACTGCATCCAGGCGGATAGGAGCCACAACCTCCTTGCATTCTCTGATAGCGGTGAACACAAAATTGGTTCCACCTGCATCTAAGGTCATTACAACCCTGTTGTCATGTTCGTACATATAAAGAATAGTTTAGTTTCAGCGTTATGCGTGATCAGGTACAAAAATAATGAAATATTATATCAAAAAAAGCCCGCTGAAGATTTTCAGCGGGCTTTTTTCCAATTCAGTCGGGATGATCTGACTCGAACAGACGACCCCCACGTCCCTAACGTGGTGCGCTAACCAACTGCGCCACATCCCGAATGGGATTGCAAATATCGTAAAATTTTTGCAATTATCAACGTTTTGACCTAAAGAATTCCAAAAGAAGTTCAGAACATTCTTCTGCAAGCACTCTGGAACGCCTCACTGTCTTGGGATGCAGTAAAGAAGGCGTGTACAGGGAGAACCCCCTGCGGGGGTCATCCGCACCCCAGACCACAGCTCCCAACTGCGCCCAGTTCATTGCAGCGGCACACATCGGGCAAGGCTCCACCGTGACATATAAAGTACAGTCATTGAGGTATTTTCCTCCCAGAGCCTCGGTTGCGGCGGTAAGCGCTATCATTTCCGCATGAGCCGTGGGGTCGTGGAGTTTTTCGGTCATATTGTGCCCTTTGGCAATAATACGGCCGCGGCACACCACTACGGCGCCTATCGGCACCTCCCCTTCGGTTCCTGCTATACGCGCCTCAACGAGCGCATCGTTCATGAACTTCCCGTCAGAATCCATTACAGGGTTCTCTTGACCTCAACAATCTGGAAAGCCTCGATCATGTCGCCTTCCTTGATGTCGTTGTAACCGTCTATGGCCATACCGCATTCCTTTCCTGATACGACTTCCTTGGCGGAATCCTTGCCTATCTGAAGAGAGGCAAGATCACCGGTATAGATTACGATGCCGTCGCGGACAAGACGAACCTTGGATTTCTGAACCATCTTACCATCCCTTACGATACATCCGGCGATGGTTCCCACCTTGCTTATCTTGAAGGTCTGCTTGATCTCGGCAACACCTACGACTTCCTCCTTCTTCTCAGGTTCGAGCATTCCCTCGATACCGTCCTTGACTTCGTTGATACAATCGTAGATCACGGAGTACAGGCGGATCTCGATTCCGTCACGCTCGGCAGCCTTTCTTGCTTCAACGGAAGGGCGCACCTGGAATCCGACGATAACGGCATCCGAAGCTTCGGCAAGAAGTACGTCAGACTCGGAGATACCTCCGACAGCCTTATGAATGACATTGACCTTGACCTCCTCGGTAGAAAGTTTGATGAGAGAATCGGAGAGGGCCTCAACGGAGCCGTCAACGTCACCTTTGACAATGATGTTGAGTTCCTTGAAGTTGCCTATCGCTATACGGCGCCCTATCTCCTCGAGAGTCATATGCTTCTGCGTCTTGATACCCTGTATCCTTATAAGCTGTTCGCGCTTGTTGGCTATGCTCTTGGCCTCCTTCTCGTCAGCCATCACGTTGAATTTCTCACCGGCGGCAGGCGCTCCGTTGAGACCGAGCACGGATACCGGAGTGGCAGGACCGGCTTCGGTGACCTTCTGCCCGCGTTCGTTGAACATGGACTTGACACGACCGTAATAGCTGCCGCAGAGAACCACATCCCCCTGATGCAGAGTTCCTTCCTGGACCAGCACCGTTGCAAGATATCCACGGCCCTTGTCCAATGAAGACTCGATAACGGCTCCGACGGCCATCTTGTTGGGATTGGCCTTAAGTTCCAGAAGATCGGTTTCCAGCAGCACTTTATCAAGAAGGTCACCGACACCGATTCCCTTCTTTGCCGATATTTCCTGACACTGGTACTTTCCACCCCAGTCCTCAACCAGAATATTCATCTCTGAAAGCTGGCGCCTGATAGTCTCGGGATTTGCTCCGGGTTTATCAATCTTGTTGATGGCAAAGACCATGGGGACGCCTGCGGCCTGAGCATGATTGATTGCCTCGATTGTCTGGGGCATCACGGCGTCATCAGCCGCAACGATAATGATTGCGATATCGGTGAGCTGGGCACCGCGGGCACGCATTGCGGTAAAGGCCTCATGGCCCGGGGTATCCAGGAAGGTGATCTTCCTTCCGTCGGGCAGAGTCACGCTGTATGCACCGATATGCTGGGTGATTCCTCCGGCCTCACCGGCAATCACATTGGTTTTGCGTATATTGTCAAGCAACGATGTCTTACCGTGATCGACATGGCCCATTACGGTGATGATGGGTGGACGGGGAAGAAGATCTTCCGGACGGTCTGGCTGCTCGTTGGAATTAATCTCTTCGGATATTTCCGCCGTGACGAATTCCACCTTGTATCCGAATTCCTCGGCAACAAGAACCAGAGTTTCCGCGTCAAGCCTCTGGTTTATTGAAACCATAAGTCCGAGACTCATGCATGCACCTATCACCTTCACAACCGGAGTGTTGTTCATGAGGGTTGCAAGGTCGTTGACGGTCACGAATTCGGTAACCTTCAGGACTTTGTTCTCCGCTGCCAGCTGTTCCATCTCCTCCTGCGTTCTCTGAGCGGCCGCCTCACGCTTCTCCTTACGGTATTTTGCTCCGAAGTTGTTCTTTTTGCCTTCATTCATCCTGGCGTAGGTTTCCTTTACCTGCTTCTGGATTTCCTTCTGCATTTCCTCCTGCTCAGCCTCCGTCATAGCAGGTTTGAAACGGTCACGGTCACGCTTGCGCTTTCCCTGTCCCGGCTGTTGCTGCTGTCCTCCGCGGTTGTCTTTCTTGGCAGAACGCTCGATATTCTCCCCGGCCTTGGCTACATCCACTTTCTGGGTTCCTTTGTTTATACGCTCACGCTTCTTGGCAGGTTTCTTGTCGAACTTGCTGAGGTCAATCTTGCCTACAACGGTAAGTTTAGGCTCCTTTACAGTATCCTTGCTCACAGATTCGGCAGATTCCTGAGCCGGAGTCTCTTCCGGTGCAGGTTCGGGAGCCGCTGAAGGTTCCGTAGCCGCAACCGGTTCGGGCTCTGCAGCCGGTTCCGGTTCTGCCACGGGCTCGGGTTCGGCCACAGGTTCAGGCTCTGCCGGCTTTTCGGGCTCAACTGAAGGTTCCGGCTCAACTGAAGGTTCCGGCTCGACTGCAGGCTCAGGCTCCGCCGCGGGTTCCGGTTCCGCCGTCACCTCGGGTTCGACCACAGGTTCAGGTTCAACAGCGGACTCGGGTTCGGTTGCGGCCTCGGGTTTTGGACTCTCTTTCTTGGAATTGAGGAAGGTATTGGATTTGATGATGGTTACCTGGACCGGCTCTTCATCATCTTCTTCCTTATCCTGCTTTTTGCCGGGTTTGGATATGATCTCGTTCAAATGGATATCCACTTTCTTGGATTGCTCCAACGCCTCCTGATCCTTCCCGAACTGTTTTTTCAGTGCAGGGAGATAGTCCTCGGAAACTTTCGCATTGGGGTTCTCCTCCACTTCAGCCCCCTGCGCACGCAGGAAACTGACAAGGTCCGTAAGACCTATGTTGAATTGCTTTAATAATTTGTTTATTCTTATTTCTGCCATTATAGCCTTTTTTTAGTCTTCGAATTCAGCTCTGAGTATACCAAGCACCTCTTCTACGGTTTCATCTTCAAGATCTGCACGCTTGGCGATGTCTTCGGGTGCGAGAGCAAGAACACTCTTCGCGGTATCGCAACCGATAGATTCGAGTTTTTCAATGATCCAGTCTTCAATTTCATTTGAGAACTCACTCAAAAGAACGTCCTCCTCATCATCGATGGCATCTTTCGAAGCCTCTCTCCAGACTTCAATCTCACGATTGACAAGCATTCCGGCAAGCTTGATGTTGACTCCGTGGCGGCCGATTCCCTTGTTGACCTGATCCGGCTGCATGAATACCTTGACCTTATCCTCAGCGCCCTGTCCCATGTCGATGGAGGATATATGTGCCGGTGCAAGAGCACGGGTAATCATAAGCTGCGGGTTCTGACTGTACTGGATAACGTCGATATTCTCATTTCTGAGCTCACGTACAATGCCCATGATACGGCTTCCCTTTACACCGATACAAGCCCCGATGGGATCAATTCTGTCATCATAGGACTCCACTGCCACCTTTGCACGTTCTCCGGGAACCCTGACCACCTGCTTTACGGTGATAAGACCGTCGGCGATCTCAGGGACCTCCTGTTCGAAGAGTCTCTCAAGGAAATCGTTGGATGTACGGCTGAGGGTGATATATGGAGTGGTGTTGTTCTTCATCTCCACGCTCTTGATGATGGCGCGGACATTGTCGCTCTTCTTGAACCTCTCGCCGGGAATCTGCTCGTTCTTGGGTATATGGAGCTCATTCCCGTCCTCGTCAAGAATAAGGACTTCCTTGGACCATGTCTGATAGATTTCTCCGGAGAAAAGTTCCCCGACTTTCTCTGAATACTTCTTATAGACATTGGCTTTCTCTATATCCATGATGCGCCCCTGGAGATTCTGACGGATGTTGAGGATTCCTCTTCTTCCGAAAGCGGAGAGAGGCAGAATCTTAGCATAGGAATCGCCTACTTCATAGTCATCCTCACCGCTGTCTTCCTTGACCTGTTCAAGAGTCATCTCGGCGTTAGGGTTCTCCACCTCCTCAACAATTTCAAAGTTCTGATATATTTCACAGGTTCCCTTGTCCACATTGACAATCACATCAAAATTGTCTGCAGAGCCGAATGTCTTTGCAATCTGTGTCAGAAACACGTCCTTGAGCACACCCATCATCACAGGGCGGTCAATATTCTTCTCCTCCTTGAAATCCTTGAAGGCATCAATGAGAGTAATCGCTTTTTCCTTTTCCATTTTTATTGTTTATTCATTTATTGTTTTCAAAATTTCATCAGCCTCCTCGGCCCCTATTCCGGCAGAGCCTACGGTAAGCGCATAATCCTCGACATTCCTGTCGAATGCCGCAAGAACAGCTCTGTGCACAAACTCACAATCATCCAGACTCACGCCTTCCGCCTTGTCTATCGTGACATCAAATATGTTGTCATCATCATTGAAGACAATCTCAACAAGACTGCAGCCACGCTCCGAAGCCGCAGAAACCACCACTTTCTTTAATTCTTCCAGTTTCATAATAAAAAAGGAAGCCCCGCCCGGGCCTCCCATCTCGATCACTCCTGCAAATATAAGGAATTTATTTCAAATAGCAAAGGCTTTCCGGCCCCTCGTTGAACAACAGGTCCATTATGCTCAAGCCGGGAACAAAACCGAATTTGTCCCTGAAGACCTGCCAATATTCTTTCCCGACATATTGGCTGGGATGTTTCGGATGGATGTCGACGACATCTTCCGGCAGAAAAGAAAGCCCCTCGACAGGTGGGTTTATCCCTATTTTCCTACAAAAAAACTCCGTTATTTCCCTGTTCAGCACCCACAAAGTTTCCGGTCTTGATTCAAGAACGGCATAGAGTTCATCCTTGTAATATTCAAAATAAGGAGAACTGCCGTATGCCGTTTCTATCGCATATTCAGTCTGGCGTATCCACGGCGTGGAATAGTCGACGCGGACTTCCGTGATACGTTTCCTGCCGTCATGTATTATGGGAAACCTGAGGTCAAGGGGGCCATCGGATGCCAGGATCCGGCATCTGTTCCTGTATGACTGCTTCTGATAGTTCTCGGAAGTATCGTAAGAAACGACAGAGTACTTTGCAAGAACCGCAAAGTACTCTATCGGAGGGAAATATGCTGTTGTAAGTGTCACCTATTCTATTCCACCCTTCTCATGAGAGTCTCCGGCACGTACAATTCCACGCTTGGATCTGCGGATGAAATCGATGATCTTCATCTTTTCCTCACTGTCCGGGAACCCCGCTTCTATTCTGTCTACCGCATCGGAGAAATTGTATCCCTGATAATAGAGCATATCATAGATATCCTTGATATTGCGGATCACATCAGAGTCAAAGCCCCGACGCCTGAGCCCCACAAGATTGACTCCGGCGTATACAATGGGCGTACGGCCGCAAAGGGAATACGGAGGAATGTCCTTGTTCACTCCGGTGCCGCCACCTACCATGGCGTGGGTTCCGATATGGGAGAACTGATGAACTTTTGTTCCTCCGCCGATAATAGCCCAGTCATCGACATCGGTCTCCCCGGCGATACCTACATAACTTACAAGTATGCAATGGTTGCCTACATGGCAGTCATGAGCCACATGAACGTAGGACATGATAAGAGTGTCACTCCCTATTTTGGTGACGCCTTTGCCACTCGCTTTAGTACCGCGGTTTATCGTAGCACATTCACGTATGTTGACTCTGTCTCCTATCTCCACATACGTGACCTCCCCGTCAAATTTCAAATCCTGAGGGATGGCGCCCACAACCGCTCCGGGAAAGATGTTGCAGTCCTTCCCTATCCTGACGTAGGAAAAAATGGTCGCATGCGGAAGGATCTTCGTTCCTTCACCTATCTCTACATTGTCGTCAATAAATGCATAAGGGCCGACTTCTACACTGTCGGCAAGCTTTGCTCCGGGATGGACAGTTGCCAGAGGATGGATTTTTGCCATATCAAATATTCTTTTCTCTTATCTTTTTTGCGGCCAAGGTATTCAGCCGGTGTCCGGGTTTGAAGGCCACAACCCTGCCCTTGATAAAACCTCCTGAAAGCCGCAAATCGCCCATGAGGTCCAGAAGTTTGTGACGTCCGCATTCGTCCGGAAAGCGCAATTTGAGATTGCTGAGATATCCTTCAGGCGTAACTGAAAGGAAGGGCTGTCCGAAGGTTTTTGCCATCAGCCAGAGCTGCAGCTTCCTTACAGGTTTTTCAACAACCACAATGGCATTCTCCACATCCCCGCCCTTGACAAGACCCAACGAAGCAAGACGGACAATCTCATGGAAGAAGCAGAAAGTACGGCAAGGCGCTATTTCCCGGACATAGTCAACGCCTGCGTTCCAGTTAACCGTCTGAACGCCGAGGACCCTTGAATTGAAATCTATTGTAACCTGATAATCCGGTTCGTCGGAAGGTGCCACCTTCAAATATGCTCCGCTCGGTTTGTCCTCAAGGACAATTTCTTCCTTGATTTCTACCCATCTGCGATCGGCATCCTGTTCCTGCACTCCGTCCGGAGCCATTTTTTCCATATAGAGCCTGGCACTGCCATCCAAGATGGGGACTTCCAATGAATCTATTTTAATTATCGAATTGTCAACGCCCAAACCGGTAAGTGCCGAAAGGATGTGCTCTATTGTGGAAACCGAAACATTTCCATTGGAAATAGTGGTACTGCGGGCAGAACACGAGACATTCTCCGCAACGGCATCGACACAGGCATCCTCTCCCAGGTCAACCCTGAAGAATCTGATACCTGTGCCGGCGGGTGCCGGGCACACTGTCATATGAGCGAATTTTCCCGAATGCAGACCTTTGCCTTCGAAGGTGTACTCCTTTTTTAAAGTATACTGCTTCACAAGATGCAAAGATACACAATTATTTGTTTATTCCTCCCCGGCTTTCTTGAATTTAGCGAAAGCTCTGAGGTATGTCATACGATTGAGGGCAGGAATTCCGAAAAGGACTTCCCCAGGCTTGCGCACACTGCCTATTATTCCTGATTTTGCACCTATCGTGGTGTTGTCGGCTATTTTCACATGTCCCACAACACCTACCTGGCCGGCAAGGATGCAGTTCTTGCCAATAACAGTCGACCCGGCTATTCCTGTCTGCCCGGCCATGACCGTATTGTCTCCCACTACTACATTGTGCGCAATAAGGCAGAGATTGTCGATCCGGACGCCATTGCCTATTATTGTGGATTCCATGGGAGCCTTGTCGATGGTGGTATTTGAACCTATCTCCACGTCATTCCCGATGACAACGTTCCCTACGTGCTCGATCTTTGTCCATGACCCGTCCTCATTCCTGGCATTTCCAAAACCATCATCTCCAATTATACATCCGGCATGCAGAATGACCCTGTCACCTATAACCATACCTGGGAAAATATGGACCCCGGGATAAATTATGCAATGATGCCCGATAACGGTGCCCTCACCGATAGTGACATTATTGTATATCTTAGTACATTCGCCTATACGGCATTTCTTCCCGATAGAGACGAAATCTCCCACCCACACCCTTTTGCCGAGACGTGCACTGCAGGCAATACTGCTGCGGAGGCTTCTGCGTCTGTGATAGCTCTTTTTCTGATCAGTCACATATTTCAGCAAGACTGCCAGGGCGCTATAAGCGTTCTCGACCCTCACCAAAGTGGGGGACACCGCTTCCTTCGGCTTGAAATCATTATTTACGAGCAAGACGGATGCCTTGCTCGTATAAACATACTGCTCATACTTCGGATTGGCGAAAAAACACAACTGTCCGGGTTTTCCATGTTCGATTTTTGCGAAGGAACTTATTTCCACATTGGGATCACCCTCCACTTTTCCGTTAAGCGCCTTTGCGATTTGGTTTGCTGTAAATTTCATAATAGGTTAGAATCTCCATCCAAGTGTTAATGCCACATCCCACAATTTCCTGTTGCAGACAATTATGGGAGAAGCCTTGTTCACAAGATTTCCGCTCTGGTCATAATTGTCATAGTCATAATATGCTCCGTAAGCTGAAGCCGGATATTCAGTCAGTCTGGCGGCAAGATCAACAAAGAAAGAACCGGGAGAGGAATATCCTATGCCCAGCGAATATGCCCATGTTTTGTCGGAATAGCCTCTCTCGGGCGTGGTTATGAGATTTACGCCACCTCTCAATGCAATCATTGGAACAGGCTTGAACTCAGCTCCGAACCTGACAAAGTGGGAGGGCTGCATTGCTTCCTTTATCCCCCTGTTTATCTCGTTCAGCTCAGGAGTATAGTTTCTTCCTCCCCCCGCTGCCATGAATTTCATTGAAGAGTAGTCAGCAATCTCATAATCAAGGCTCACGAACCCTTTCTGCGCAAAAGTGTACGCAATTCCGAAATTGGCAAGTAAAGGAGATATGAGCCTGTATGAAAATGTTCCTTCCGGAGATACCTCCGAATCGTTGAAAATGCTGTTTGCATAACTTGAACTTGCGGCATAACTCCAGCTCTCGCTGACATTGAAAGAAGTCGGAGTCTGGATGGCAGCGCCTATTCTCAAGTTCTTCAAAGGAAGTACAATCACTCCGAACTTCCCATAGACTCCTGACAATCTTGCGGAATAATAATAGTCGGAGGTCGCTCCTGTATAATAGGTGTCAGCGGTGGCTGTCCCAGTCTTGTCAAGAAAGGTTATAGGGAACTTTTCAGGATTGACAGGAGTCTCCGAATACAGTTCGGAGAATGAATAAGTTGCCACCGGCAAACCCAGATTGGCACCGATAAACAGGAAATCATTTACATTGACCGCAAAATTCAGCACAAGATCCCTTTTTGTGCCGAAGGTATTGCGTATCAGATTCTGGTTGAGTTCCGCGGGAACATAATGATACGACTCACCTTCGGAAAGAGCTTCGCTGTTACCCACATATCCGCATGACCCCGGAATTGAACCGTACGAGCTGAACAGTCCTCCCTGATACGACGTGAGAATATCCCATGGAATATCGGTTGAAGTGAATGATCCGTATTTGGAAAGAACATCCTCTCCGTATCCGAAGTAAGTGGCGGATGCGGCATTTTCAGCGAGCCTGGAAGTATATCTGTTTCCTCCGAACGCTTCGGAACAGTTCAGAAAGGAATTGGTGGTATTGGAGGTGAAACTGAAAGAAAAAGACTTTATGCCGGAGTTGTTGTGAGTGTCAAAAGTCAGCATGGCACCCAGATTAGGCATGGAAAACTTTGTTCTGCCCGTTCTGTAAGGAGGGCCGCTTTGAGTATCGCCCACCGGCGAATATGATGCGGAAACGGAAGAAATGGTCAGGCCAGGCGTGAGGGCAATCTGTCCGTAGTTGGCGACCGCCGAACCGGCAGGGTTGATTTCAACAGACCCGAGTTCACCACCAATAGCCGTCATCGCATTGCCCACACCCATAGAGCGGGCTGTCCCATAATATGTATTCTGGCAGAAATTAGCGGCATCATACATATTCTGCGCCCCTGAAACAAAGCAGGCAAGAATCGAAGCGATTAAAAATATAGTTCTCTTCATAACATTCAATTTTTACAAAAAACCTCACTATCTGCGACCGCCGCCTCCGCCATGGAAACCGCCGCCTCCGCCGCCTCCGCTGTGGGAAGAGCTGCCGCCTCCGGAGAAGCTGCCACCTCCGCCATACGAAGAACCGCCTGAATATCCGCCTGAATATCCACCCGAGCTGCCGGAGCCGCTATAAGAACGCGTCTGGGAGCCGCCACCTCCGGAATAACCGCGGGAAGTGGAACCGGCAGAAGGCGAAGAGGCAGACCTGGAGAATCCGCGCGAATAGTTGTAGCTGCGTTCGGACGAACTGCGGAAAGTCGGACCCACAGAACCTCCTGAAATCACGGAAGTTCCTGTTGTTCCGCGTGTTGCAGACCTGTATCCTGCACTGCCGGAACTGTATGTTCCGGGTCTGCGCCCCGTTGTGGAGCCCGTTCCGGGATGCACGGTACGGCCCGGGTTGTATGCACCGCCGTTTGTTCTGAACTGAGGGGTATATACGGCATCCCTGTACACAGGTGTGGGATAAACCGGATAATATGGCCCTATCGGACCCGGACCCCACGGGCCCCAAGGACCCCAAGGACCCCAAGGGCCGTACCATGGATCATACCATGGGCCATACCAAGGACTGTACCAGGGACTATAGAATGGATAATACCAATCCCATCCGAAATACAAATACCACGGGCCATGACGGAAGCCTGCCCACCACCATCTGTTCCAACACGATTCCCAAGGACAACAATTTCCGTAATTGACATTTACGTTGATATTCTTGCTGGTCAGATCGATTTTAAGCGTATCACGATCCTGCCACGCAATCTTGCGGGCGGCCATTTCAGCAAAATCCTCCTTGGAATACAGATGAACCTGCTCAACTGTCCGGGACTGCCTGCCATACACACCGTCCTGAAACTGTTGCGGATACTCTGAAAGAGAACCGCACGATGCCAGCAAAAATGCAAGAGGCAACAATAGTGTCAAGCTCCTTTTCATAACTCTATTTCCTATCAATAAAAGTTTGTATCTTTGCGAAACAACATCTATGCCTGAGACAAAATGTCCTTTCAATAGATGCAAATTTTGAAAAAAAACGCAGAATTTCAAAAAGAATATGGCAAAAGAGGTTACAAAAAGGGAAGAGAATTACTCTCAGTGGTACAATGACCTTGCGCTCAAGGCAGATCTTGCGGAGCAGTCAGCGGTAAGAGGATGTATGGTAATAAAGCCCTACGGTTACGCTATTTGGGAAAAAATGCAGTCAATCCTGGACGGGATGTTCAAGGAGACGGGTGTTCAGAATGCATACTTCCCCCTTTTCATCCCAAAATCATTCTTCAGCAAGGAAGCGGAACACGTTGCAGGGTTCGCGAAGGAATGCGCCGTCGTCACCCACCACAGGCTGATGAATGATCCGGAGGGTAAAGGTGTAGTTGTCGACCCGGACGCCAGACTGGAAGAGGAGCTGATTGTACGTCCCACCTCGGAAACCATCATCTGGAGCACATACAAGAATTGGATTACCTCATGGAGGGATCTCCCCGTCCTTTGTAACCAGTGGTGCAACGTAGTGCGCTGGGAAATGCGCACCAGGCTTTTCCTCCGCACTGCAGAATTTCTATGGCAGGAAGGCCATACGGCCCATGCCACGGCTGAGGAAGCGGAAGCGAAGGCCAACGAGATGGTTCAGGTATATGCCAAATTTGCCCGCGAGGTGATGGCGCTGCCCGTAATTGTTGGTCACAAAAGCCCGAACGAACGCTTCGCCGGTGCCATCGACACCTTGACCATTGAAGCGATGATGCAGGACGGAAAAGCTCTGCAGGCGGGAACGTCTCACTTCCTGGGACAGAACTTCGCCAAATCGTTCGATGTCCAGTTTGCGAACAAGGAAGGCAAGCTCGAATATGTCTGGGCAACTTCCTGGGGAGTGTCAACCCGTCTCATGGGAGCTCTGATAATGGCCCATGGAGATGACAACGGGCTTGTTCTTCCTCCTAGAATCGCACCAATACAAGTGGTTATGGTCCCCATATTCAAAACCGACGAGGAAAAGAACGCGGTTCTTGACAAAATGTATGAAATGAAAAAAGGCCTGGAAGCTCTTGGGCACAGCGTCAAGATCGACAACAGAGACACTTTGAGACCAGGATTCAAATTCGCCGAGTGGGAGCTCAAGGGAGTTCCGGTACGTATCGCAATGGGAGCGAGGGATCTTGCCGGTGGAACAGTGGAAGTTGCCCGCAGGGACACACTCACAAAAGAGACAATGCCTCTTGAAGGAATAGCGGAGCACGTCCACTCCCTGCTTGACGATATCCAGAAGAACATCTACGGGAAAGCGGCCGCATTCCGCGAATCGAACATTGAAAAATGTGACAGCTGGGAAGAATTCAAAGAAAAGATCAAGACCGGCAAGTTCCTCCTGTGCCACTGGGACGGAACAGCGGAAACAGAGCAGAAAATCAAGGATGAAACCAAGGCCACAATCCGCTGCATTCCCATAGACACATGCGTCTGTGAAGAAGAAGGAAAAGATATTTATTCCGGCAAGCCTTCAGAAAGGCGAGTTGTATTTGCAATCTCTTATTAGTATGAAAAAAATCACAACATCCATCCTGTCCGTCATATTCTGTACAGCCATCTTTGCGCAGGATGACCTGCAGAAAGCGGCGGCGGAAGCGGCGGCAGCCATCAACGAAGCTCCCAAAACTGAAGAGACGGTTTCCAAGCCCCAATATTGGTTCACGTCTGCAGATTTCAATCTGGGATTCAACCAGACAGCCCTTTTCAGCTGGGCGGCAGGAGGATATAATACACTCTCCCTCGCCGCGGGAATTGACGCAAAGGCAAACTATGCAAAAGAACTGCTGAGCTGGAACAACAGACTCCAGCTTGATTACGGTTTCCTCTGGTCTGCAGACAAGGAGAACCTTCTTCAAAAAAGCAACGACCGCATATACCTTGAAAGCAAATTCGCATACAGGACAGGCGCCAATTCCAAATGGAACTATACGGCATCCTTCGATTTCCGGTCCCAGTTCACCGACAGCTATGACAGCTATGTCCAGGATGAGGAGACCAAGAAATGGAGCGGCACACTGAAATCCGGTTTCCTTTCACCCGCATACACGAACGTGGCGCTCGGTATGGAATGGAGCCCCGCCCAATGGTTCAATGTGAACCTGGCACCTGTCACAGGTGGTTTTACAATAGTCTCAAATCCTTCACTGAGAAAGAACTACGGTATGAAACCTGTAAACGAGATGCTTGACGGAGTAGAAACACAGTACCGTTCATTCCTATTCCAGTTCGGTGCACAAATCAAGATGAACCTCAAAGCATCCCTCAACGATGTTCTCACCTATGACACACAGCTTGTTGTATTCACTGATTATTTGAACAAGCCGTTTGTATGGAACAGGGTGAACTGGGATAACAAGTTGAGTTGGAAGGCGGCGAAATTCTTCACTATAGCTCTAAACACGTGGCTGATTTACGACCCTCTTGTTTCCATTGAGAACAAAAATGGAGAGATGGTACAGAGCCTTGTCCAGTTCAAGGAATTCCTTGCCATCAACTTTACATATACCATTTCCAACAAAAAGAACTAGAGCTTGAAAATTCTGCTCGCAGTAAGTGGGGGGATTGACTCCATGTATATGGCAAACAAGGCTTCGGAACTATTTCCCGGAGCCTCTTTTGCCGTTGCCCACTGCAACTTTTCGCTTCGGGAGGACGAGTCCGACGGAGATGAGCTGTTTGTCAGGGAATGGTGCGATGAAAAAAATATCAAGCTGTATGTAAAGCGCTTCCAGACGCGCGATTACGCCACCGCCAAAGGCATAAGTATTGAAATGGCGGCAAGAGAGTTGAGATATTCCTGGTTTTCGGAATTGTGCTCCGAATTCTCCTTCGATGCAGTCGCCGTTGCCCACAATGCGAATGACAACGCTGAAACACTGATTCTTAATCTTCTCCGCGGAACAGGATCAAAAGGTCTCAGGGGAATGAGTTGCATAAGCGGAGAGAATCCGGTGATAGTCAGGCCTCTGCTTGGAACCACAAGGGAAGACATTGAAAGGTGGATGATACGGAACGGAAAGAAATGGAGAGAAGACAGGACAAATGCGGACAATGATTATAAAAGAAACCGTATCCGCAACCGAATATTCCCTATATTCAAGCAAATAAACCCCTCATTTATCCGAACCCTGAACAGAGACATGGCTCATTTCTCTCAAGTGGATGACATTGCGGACGACTATTTCAGGAAAGCCGGGCTTAATCTGGAAAAAGGTGTGGACGTCAGGGAACTCCTTAAACTGGAGCACTGGGAATACGTGCTGTTCCGACTTGTCGAGCCGTATGGATTCAGCCACGAAACATACGACAAACTCGTGGAATTGCTCCACTCCGACCGTACAATAAGCGGGAAGACATTCCAGTCTCCCTCTCATGTAATCTCAATAAAGAAAAAGATTATTTCGATAACTCCTCAAGGAACTTTCTCATCCCGGAAGTAGCCACATCCTTTATGTGAACAATACGGGGTTCTCTTAACGGCACATCAGCCGGATCGATGATGTATATTCTTGCATCGGGCCTGGCGTATCTGTAAAGGCTTGCGGCAGGGTAGACTTGAAGGGAAGTCCCTACTATAAGGACAATATCGGCTTTTTCAACTTCCTCCACAGCCTTTTCAAGCTTCGGAACGGCTTCTCCGAAGAAAACTATGTGAGGTCGCAGCTGACTTCCGTTAGGAGCCTTGTCTCCAAGATTCACGTCTTCATATCCGATGTCAAACACTTCCCTCTCGGAAAAGGAATCATCATACACACCGGACTCGGGACGGACCTTGGTCACCTCTCCGTGAAGATGAATCACTTTTGTAGAGCCAGCGCGTTCATGCAGATTATCCACGTTCTGGGTAATGACCGAAACATCCGCCCTGTCTTCCAGAGATGCTATCATTCTGTGGGCATCATTCGGGAGAACATCCTTCAGTCGGGCCCTCTGCATGTTGTAAAAATCAAGGACAAGCTTTCTGTTGCGATACCATCCATCTATCGAAGCAACCTCCATGGGATCATAGTTGTCCCACAATCCCCCGTTGTCCCGATATGTTCCCAACCCGCTTTCCGCACTGACCCCGGCACCGGTCAGGACAGCAATCCTCAATTTTCCCATTACGAAAGTTTTGTATAGGCAATCTTTCCTACAAGCGTCTTTGGCAGATCGTCACGAACTTCGATCACATACGGCAAAGCATACTTCGCAACATATTTCCTGCAGTGCTCCATAATGGCATCACGAAGTTCAGGGGAATCTTCATAACCATCCTTCAGAACCACAAAAGCTTTGACTTTCTGAATTTTGTACGGATCCGGAACGCCAATCACGCAACTCATGCGCACAGCTTCATGTGAATCCAGTACATTCTCTATCTGTGAGGGATATACATTATATCCGCTTGTCACTATCATCCTCTTTATACGCTGCTTGAAATAAACGAAACCTTCGTCATCCATCACACCCAGGTCTCCGGTATGCAGCCAAACGACAGAGTTTTCATCCTTATGAAGTGTATTGCGGTTCTCTTCTTCATGATTGATGTACCCCAACATCACGGAAGGACCGGCCAGACAGATTTCACCCTCTGTTCCATAGGGTACTTCCCTGTCCGTACCAACCTCGCAAATGCGGAAATACGTATCAGGATAAGGCAATCCGATGCTGCCCTCCTTTTCCTTGTCATATGGAGTCAGACAGCACGCAGTAACACATTCCGTAGTACCATAGCCTTCACGTACCCTGATGCCTGCGTTATGTTCCTTAAGGAATTTGTCGAACCTTCTTTTAAGTTCTACGGACAAGGAGTCGCCTCCGGAGAAAACTCCCTTGAGACATGAAAGGTCCACCCCATCCAGATAAGCGTTCCGTGTAATAGCTTCAAACAAAGTAGGAACCCCCGCTATGAAGTTAGGCCTGTTCTTCTTTATGAGCTGAGCATAACTCTTGACATTGAAACGGGGAACCAGGATAGACGTTCCACCGGCAACCATCATTGTATGAATACAGACACCAAGTCCGAATCCATGGAAAACAGGCATTGCTGCAAGCATCTTTGTATGACGGATATCTTCATGGCTCATTGCAGCCGTCTGAAGCGCCAGTGCATTGAAACTGTAGTCAGAAAGCATTATTCCTTTGGATACCCCGGTCGTTCCACCGGAGAAAAGAACAACGGCTTCCGTTCTGCAATCCTTTTCTACCTGATGATTCTCTACACAACGCTTCCCCTCCTCCAGGAAGTCCTTCCATTTCATGGTGGAGTCATCCGTCACGACTTTAGGGAACTTACGTTCTGTAGTGAGCCTGAAAAGAATCGGAAGCAAGCCTGGAAGTTCATCGGAAACCCTGGCAATTATGAGTTTCTTTATAGGACGCTGCTTCCTGACTTCAATGAATTTCGCATAAAACTGGTCGAGAGTCACCGCAAAATCACAGGAAGCCTCATTAAGGTCATATACTATTTCCCCTATTGCACTCAAAGGATGAACCATGGCGGCAATGGCACCTATTCTATTCAGTCCGTACAGACAATATATTGCCTGAGGAACGTTGGGAAGGCAAACCATAACCCTGTTGCCGGGACGCACCCCTATGGAATAGAAGGCTTCCGCAACGGTTTCTATATTAGCGGCAAGTTCGGAATATGTAATCGCACGGCCCATGAATGTAAGCGCAGGGAAAGATAACTCACGCGCGGCGGTATCAAGAACAGTTGCGCACATTGACTTTTCACCATACTCCAGATGAAAAGGGACGTCACCGTAGCATTTCAACCACGGTTCTTTTATTTTATTCTCCATTAGAACTGAAAATCAACAGGTGTTTGCGCATCAAGATCCAGAAGTTCAGGATTATTTATCAGATGCCTGAACAGTTTGATGCTCTTTGCGAAATAAAAACCGTCAGCTATTCTCTCATCTATTGTGAATGACAGCTTGATGGTAGGTTTTACGACATAACTTCCATCCTCCTTGAAAGTGGGAGTATACTTCATTTCACTCATCACCACAAAAAAAGAATTGGTTCCCCACTCGAAGATATGATGATAATCAGCACTCATCTTGATACTGCCCAGATTTGTGATATACACGGTGCAATAGCATGGATCATCCTTTGCAAGGAACTTAGGATAAATGCCGTGATATTCAAGACGGCGCAGGAACCATACAAACAACTTGAAAAGCGGCCTTGGAAGATACTGGAAAAAGTTGAACTGGTTTGTAATACCGATTGTCTCGTTATGGACTCTCACCTTGGAGACGAAGTCACTTACAAAACTGTGGACCTGCTCCACAAGGGAACCTCCGTTCTTATCCACAATAAAACGTGCCAAAGCCTCCTCGGACGTATCCTCGAACTTTCTCTTTACAACAAAAGACATTTCAATATCACGTCTTTCATACATCCTGTACCCCGATATGAAATAATTCATCTTCGGCCTGAGGACAATAGTCTTCGCCAAAGCCGCACATATAACATGGAACCAAGTGTATTTGAAATCCGGGTTGGAAGCGTTTTTTTCCTTGACATACCTGTCCAGTTCCGTAATGTCGAAATCCTCGGACAGCACCGCCTCATTTGCACAACGGGTGGGCATAACAAAGGGCATGATGATATGAAAGGAGTCCAGATTCTTTAAAAATATCCTGTCCCTGCGGTCACGGATACTTTTCTTGCGTATTTCTGCAGACGCCATTGTATTAAGGTTTTAGTCTTGCAATATACGAATAATAATGAATATTATTGCAATCGTGTGGCGTTTTTTACGTTTTACAGAATAATTATTAAGTCCTATCTTTGCAGCATATGGAACACATCCCGACTACCCGTCTGATTCTGATTGTATCATTGGCTGCCCTGCTTACAGCCTGCAGCTCAACAAGAACAGACTATACTACCTTCGTTGACACCAGAATAGGAACAGAATCCAGCTTTGTCCTGAGTTATGGGAACACTTACCCGGCAACTGGCCGTCCGTTCGGAATGCACCAGTGGTCTCCACAGGCCGGGATGCATGGCAACGGCTGGAAATACTGCTATCAATCGGATGAGATAGTGGCATTTTCCCAGGCGCACCAGTGTAGCCCGTGGACAAGGGATTATGCAACCCTGGCATTCTTTCCCGAATCCGGCGAACTGGAAGTCCGCTCGTCGCAGAGGGGAGCAAAATTCTCTCACGATAATGAAACAGCCAGGCCGCAGTATTACAGTGTAACTTTCCGTAACGGCATAAAAACGGAGATGGCACCTACGGAACGGGGCAACCACCTGCGTTTCAGCTTTCCGGGAAACGCCGCGGCGTACCTGATTGTTGACGGGGAGCAGAATTGGACCAGCATGTCACTTGATCCCGGGAATCGTACCTTAAAAGGCTCCATGAGTGTAATTCCTCCGGCGGGCAAGGCTTTCAACTGCTGGTTTTTCATCAGCTTCGACACAGCCTTCAAGTCCTATGGAAGTTGGAAAGACCCAAACCGCCAGGACATAGTTGAATATACCACACCGAGCATTCTTGCCCACGCTCTCAACGGTAAGTCAGAAGTGCTGCCTGCCGAGATCACGCACGAAGCTGACACTTTGAACGGATACAATGCAGGTATGTTTCTTGAATTCGAGCCCGGATCAACAGTTCAGGTCAAGATGGCCTCATCATTTATCAGCGCCGAACAGGCCGAACTCAATTTTAATAGCGAACTGGCATCCCATGATACGTTCGAATTCAGTCTGAAGGAAGGGACAGAAGCATGGAACAGCTTTCTAGGACGCATTGACGTAGAGGGTGGCACATTGGAACAACGGCAGACTTTCTATTCATGCCTCTACCATGCCTGCCTCTTTCCCAGGATGTATCATGAATATGATGCCGACGGCAACCCACATCACTATCATCCCTACACAAACACAGTTTATTCCGGTTACGGATTCAACGACATTGGTTATTGGGATGCATTCCGTTCACAGTTCCCGCTTTATAATGTCATCTTTCCGGATATGCAGGGAAAATATATACAAAGCATTATGGAAAGTTACAGGCATGACGGTTTTCTGCCTTCCTGGAATTTTATAAGCGAAAGTTTCGGGATGATAGGCAACCATGCCATCTCCCTGCTTGCAGATGCATGGGGCAAGGGAATACGGACTTTCGATCCGGAAGAAGCGCTGAAAGCATATGCCGGGGACATAAAGGATGAAAGCGACGAAGTAAAGAAACTGGGTTGGCTTAGAAAGAACGGGTATCTTCTTTCCCTGGGAAGATACGGAGCATCAGAATACGAAGAAAAAGGATACGTACCCTATCCGGAATACCAATACGGCACGGCAATGACACTTGAGTACGCATATGACGACTTCTGTGCATGGATTCTTGCCAAAGCTACGGGAAACAAGGAATATGAGGACAAATTCGCGGAACATATGTTCAATTACCGCAACGTATTTGATCCCGGGGTCGGATTCATGAGGGGCAGGGATGCAAACGGCAAATGGACTCCAGACTTCAGCCCCATAGCCTGGGGCGGGCCGTTCATAGAAGGTAACGCCCTGCATTACAACTGGTCTGTATTTCATGATATCAACGGTCTGATAAAGCTATACGGCAGCGACGAAGAATTCTGCAGGCATCTTGACGCCGTATTCGAAATACCGGGAATTATCGACAGCGGATTCTACCGTGATATTTATAATGAGATGGTGGAAATGACGGCCGCCGGCCTCGGCCAGTACGAGCACGGGAATCAGCCCATACACCATATGCCTTACCTTTACGACTATGCAGGGCAGCCATGGAAGACCCAGTTCCACGTGCGCCGGATTATGGACAAAGCATACAATCCCGGTTCCAAAGGCTATCCGGGCGACGAAGACCAGGGTTCAATGTCATCATGGTTTGTAATGAGCGCCCTCGGTTTCTATTCCGTAACACCCGGTTCAACACAGTATGCCATCGGAAGTCCATTGTTTGAAAAGGCAGACATATATCTTGAAAACGGACGAATTTTCAGGATTGTGGCAGAAAACAATTCAAAGGAGAATGTATATATCCAATCAGCTACCCTGAACGGTGAGCCGTTCGAGCGGAGCTGGATAGATCACAAAGAGATAATGTCCGGCGGAGAACTGCACTTCATAATGGGTCCAGAACCAAATAAAAAAAGGTGCATAGATAAAAAATCCGCACCTTTTTCAATTACTGAATAAAAAGAATATTAATAGTTCTCGGCGTGTACCTCAAAATAGCTTTGAGGATGATTGCATGTAGGACAGACCTCAGGGGCATTTTCGCCGACTACAATATGACCGCAATTGCGGCATTCCCAGACTTTGACTTCTGATTTTGCAAACACCTGTGCTGTCTCGACATTCTTGAGAAGGGCACGATATCTCTCTTCATGGCGCTTCTCGATGGCGGCAACAAGACGGAATTTTTCTGCAAGCTCTACAAACCCCTCCTCCTCTGCAGTTTTTGCAAAACCTTCGTACATATCTGTCCACTCAAAATTCTCCCCATCAGCAGCTGCAGCAAGATTCTCAGCAGTATCTCCGATACCGTTCAGTTCCTTGAACCAAAGTTTTGCGTGTTCTTTCTCATTGTCGGCAGTCTTAAGAAAAAGAGCGGCAATCTGCTCATAACCCTCTTTCTTTGCTTTTGAAGCAAAATAGGTGTACTTGTTTCTTGCCTGAGACTCACCGGCAAAAGCGGCCTCAAGATTCTTCTCGGTCTGCGTTCCAGAATATTTTGTTTTAGCCATAATGTAATGAATTTTAAAAGTAGTGTAAAATTAGGAAATAAAAATAAATAATAAAAAAGAATGCCCGGCTGGAAATCCAGTCGGGCATTCGAAAAGCGGCAGCTGCC
>JAKSKH010000009.1 GCA_024401855.1 Bacteroidales bacterium
TAAACAAGTTTATGGTTGTTGATTGGCTTCTCGGAAACCAGTAAATCAGATACCGACAAAACATTCGGCGGCACCCTAAAAAGTGCCGCCGTTTTTGATTCCGCAGGTGTGAACGGATGTTAAAATCGCTCGTTTTAGCTCATTTTAGCTCGTTTACATATTTGCCTGAATTAGTCTCTGAATTTGCCTAATAGTTAGCAAAACTTAGGCTAACATCCTTATTTTCAAATAGTTTCTATATTCGCCGCCGTGATTCACGGAACGGCATGCACAACCATTCCTTGTCTCACACAGTAACCCGGCAAGGCAATCAGAGATGTGCATATGATTGCTGAGCCATAAATCACAATCATGGGAAATTGCAATTCTTTATTGACCATTTCTTTGCTGTGAGCAACGAGCAGTACCACAATCCAAGGACCGGAGGGCATTCAGATTGAGATAGCAGTTTAGTCATCCATCCGGACAAATGACAGCAGGATGCCAGAACAGCAGGATACGTCACTTCCTGTATGTGAACCATTCGCCCCAGCCCATAATCACGTGAGGAGTCTGTACCTTATACACTTCCTCCATCTTGAGATATGTGAGCCAAAAAGCCTCCCTGTGGTCGATGGTGTGACCCATTTCATTCTCATGACCGCTGACAATCAGTTTGGGGCCATAACCCGCAATGGCCCGTGGCTCCTGATTGATCCAGCACTCCATAATCAGGACATCTATGTCAACCTCCTCATGAACATGATCTATCCATTCCATATCATTATCCAGGAATTGGTCTCCTATATGCGCGACAGTGTAACCTTCGGGGAGGTAGAACACATAGTTATTGTCTTGCAAATCTCCCTGATGACCGGGAAAAATCCTGACCTTCATCGAAGTGCCTCCAAGAGCCGCATCAAGGTCACGTGACTTTCCTGGAACAGGAGGATAACAGTGTATTATATCCGGATCGTCAGGCCTGAATTCATCAATCGCATAGACCGGCTTGCCCTGAGACTTGAACATATCCACAACCTTCAAATCATAATGATCTGAATGATTGTGCGTAATAAAGAGTCCTGCGCAATGGTTGACAAGCTGACTCATCACTTCTTCCGAAACAATGGTCCCGGCCCTGCTGTTCAAGTCCACGGCGAAAGTCAACCCTTTTGTGCGGATGATGAAGCCGTCATTATATATTTTATAGAGCCTTACGCCATTTTCGAAAGGCTTACCGAGGTCAACGAGCACTTTCCCCGCCCGCATCGTGGCAAAGTCCTTTAAATGAGATGTCTTGTCATAGAAAGTATTGTGCGCCACCGCATCAAACAGAAGAAGTGCCTGTTTGCGCTGAAAAGAAAATTCTGTTGTCGGAGGATAAAGGTCGAAAGCCTCATCAATGTTTTTCAGGAAAGCCTTTCCCTGCTGGTCAAGGTACAACTCGGGCTTTCCGTGCATGTTCACCAATTCCTGAGACTGGCAGTTGATTGACAGGGCAACAGCTGCAAATAATAGAATTTTCTTCTTCATAAGACAGTTTGCTTTTTCACAAGTATAGCACAAAAGCATTAAGCATTTAATCATTCTTCCTTGGAGATGTCCCACTTTATACGTTAAAAATAAGTCAAGCTGCTCCGCAGAAGTCCAGAGCCTCCTTAATGGCCTTCCTGTCTAGGTTGCGGCCTATGAACACGAGCTTCTGCATGCGGTCTCCGTACAGGGGGTCCCAGTCGCGGCGGAGTTCGGGGTCGGTCTCAAGACGGAGCTTCAGTTCCTCCTCGGGCATGGTGGCGTACCACTGCCCGGCGTTCTTGAGCGAGATCTGCTTTCCTGCCTGCTCGAAGATGTAGCAGACGTCGGTGTCATCAGTGAAATAGCACATACCCTTGGCCCTGATGACCCCTATGGGCCACCGCTTTGCCACAAAGTCGTCGAACTTGTTGATGTCGAAGGGCTTGCGGTTATAATAGACGTAGGTGCCAATTCCGTATTCCTCTGTCTCGCCCTCCTCCTCGTTCTCCACATCCGCACCTTTCTCCACCTCGCTTATCCAGGCCGCCGATGCGGATACCGACTCATAATTGAAAAGTCCTGTATCGAGCAGCCTGTCCAGTTCAACCTCTCCGTAATCACATTCTATTATCTGTGCCTTGGGCTGCAGCGCGCGGATGATATCGCGCACGACGGCCAGTTCCTCCGGACTTATTTCCGATGCCTTGTTCAGAAGCACGATATTGCAGAACTCCACCTGCTGTATCACAAGGTTCTCTATGTCATCCTCCTCGATGTTCCCCCTCAGGAGGTCCTTGGCGCAGGAGAACTCGTCCCTCATCCTGAGGGCATCCACTACAGTGACTATGCAGTCCAGCCTGGCGCTGCCGTTGCAGACGTATTCCACTCCCATATAGGGTATGGAACAGATGGTGCGCGCAATGGGCTCGGGTTCGCATATTCCGCTGGCCTCGATTACGATGTAATCGAACTTCTTCATCTTCACGATGTCGTTTATCTGCTCCACAAGGTCCATCTTGAGGGTGCAGCAGATGCAACCGTTCTGAAGGGCCACCAGACTGTCGTCCTTCATTCCCACAACACCGTCCTTGGATATGAGTGAGGCGTCTATGTTAACCTCGCCTATGTCGTTCACTATGACGGCGAATCTTATGCCTTTGCGGTTGGAGAGTATCTTGTTTACCAGCGTGGTCTTGCCGCTTCCCAGATATCCGGTGAGAAGCAATACAGGAAGTTCTTTCATTATGTTGCTATTTTCTCTGAAATCAAATGATCTGAGGAAGGAAGGTGCTGAAAACAAGCACCGCGAGTCCGGCCACAAGAACAATCACTGTCTTGCGGGAAACGCCCTTCCACTCCTTGAGTATGATACCCCAGACATTGCTGAAGGTAATGTTGAGAGCCATCAGGATGCACCAGCTGAATGTAAGCAGCACCGGAGAGCCTGCGAGGAATCCCTTTCCAAGGCTGAGTCCGAAGAACTGGCTGTACCATAGCACTCCCGCAAGAGCGCAGAACAGCACGTTGTTAAGCCAGAGCGATCCTTTGCCGTAGTCTGAGAAGGTCTTGTTCCTGCCGTTCTGCACCAGGCAGTACACTGCATTGGTGAGGAAACCTCCCACCGTGACAAGCAAGGTTGCGGGCAGGCTTGAGAACATGGCCGGTGTCTCCTCCCAGCAGAGGGGAGCTCCGAAACTCAGACCTATGTTGAAGCAGGCGCTCATGAAGCCGCAGAGCAGTGCCACGACTATCCCCTTGGGAAGGTTGAACTCCTTTACCGACTGTTTCTTCTCCTCTTCTGAAAGGGTGGCGGATTTCATGAGCCCGGCCACTCCTATGATGGCAATGCCCACAAGCATCACCACAACCCCCACTATCACAGCGCCTGTGATGCTGGAGGCGTTTCCGGTGAATACGGGCCCGAGTATTGCACCGAGGGCGGAACAGGTTCCGAGAGCTATGGACTGCCCGAGGGCAACACCGAGATAGCGCATGGAGAGACCGAAAGTGAGGCCCCCGATACCCCAGAGCACTCCGAAGAGCACCGTCAGAAAAGATTCTCCGGGAAAGGCCGCATAAATCTCGAACAGACCGTGACCTGCGGGAACAGCGAGCAAGGCGCCGAGCAGAGGGAACACCAGCCAGGCAAAAACGCCCTGGACAAGCCAGTAGCTCTCCCAGCTCCAGCTCTTTATCTTATTGATGGGGACATAGCAGCTTGACTGACAGAACGCCCCCACCGCAATTATGACAAGACCGATGAGAATAAGCATGGACTATCTATCTTTTGAGTGTAACCTCTTTTTCGTAAGCCTCTATTTCCTTGAGATAAGCCTCGCCCACAGGAACGTTGTTGCGCTCGCAGAACTCGTCGTAAACGGCTCCCCAAGGCATTGCCTTGGCCTCCTCCAGATAGGTGAGGACCTGACAGGTCTTTCCTTCGAGTTCGTATCTGCTTATGATGTCACGGGGTTCGAGAAGAGCCCGGAGCATGCATTTCTGGGCGGCGCGGGAACCTATAACGTAAGCTCCGGTACGGTTGATTGCACCGTCGAAGTAATCGAGACCGTAATGCACCCTTTCGAGCGCGTCCGCACGGACGATCTCATAGAAGAGCTCCAGGGTAGGGTCATCCATAAGCGTCACGTGGTCTGAATCCCAACGGACCGGACGGCTTACGTGAAGCATGAGCTCGGGAACGAAGTTGAGCAATGCGCTCACCTTGTCGGCAGGGCTCTCAGTAGGATGATAATGCCCGGTGTCTATAGTGGGTATCTTGCCGTTGGCGGCCGCATAGGCGGTGTAGAAGTCGTGCGAGCCCACGGTGAAGCTTTCGAGACCTATGCCGAACACCTTGCCCTCTATGCAGTCCTTCATGTTTTCCTTCTTCTCCGCGAAAATCCTGTCGAGGGAGTCCTTGAGGAAGGCGCGGTACATGTAATGGTTGACGCTCATGTCCTTGCATCCGTCATGGACCCAGACGTTCATGATACAGGGGTCGCCCTGTGACTTGCCCATCGCATCTGCGATGTCGCGGCAGCGCTTCGTATGCTCTATCCAGAAGTCGCGTATGGATTTGTCGGGATTGGAGAGGGAGAGGTTCCCCGACTTGGGATGTGAGAAGGAGGTGGAATTGAAATCGAGAGGGGTATTGTTCTCGCGGCTCCATTCCATCCAGCCTTGGAAGTGCTCCACACCCACCCGATCGCGGTCAACCTTCCTGCCGCCGAACTCTCCGTAAATCTCGTGCAGGTTAAGCCTGTGCGTACCGGGGACAAGACTCTTGGCCTTGAGGATGTCGGCACGGAGTTCATCTATGTTGCGGGCCTTTCCGGGGTAGTTACCTGTTGCCTGAATGCCTCCGCTTAGTTCTCCTGCACTCTCGAATCCTGATACGTCATCTGCCTGCCAGCAATGCATTGACAGATGGAAATTCTGTAACTGACCAAGCACCTTCTCGGTGTCGATTCCCAATTCCGCGTAACGGGCGCGGGCTATTTCATAAGCTTTCATTCCGGAATAAATGTTTTAGTGTCAATAGATTGGTATATTTCTTGCCGGGTAAGGCCGGACTGAATCATGATGTTTCCAAGGGCCGTTCCCTCAGAGGGGCCGGCAATCACCTTCACTCTGCAGGCATCGGCCGTCATCTGGTCCAGAAGTTCATTCTGCGAACCTCCGCCGATAATATGAAGAGTGTCTATAGGAGTTATCTCGCGGAGATTGTCCAGCACCTGAGCATACTTGGCGGCAAGCGAATCGTAGATGAGCCTTATAAGCTGCGCATCGGTTTGTGGAGCGTTCTCCTTCATGTAGGAACGGATTGCGGCGGGCATGTCCTGGGGCGAGGCGAACTCGGGAGCGTCTGGGTCGAGAAGCGCGGCGGATGCGGGCACTTCGCGGGCCATCTGCGCCACCCGGGCATACGAGTAGTCCTTACCCTCCTTCCTCCATTGCGCAAGACACTGTTCGAGCAGCCACATTCCCGTGATATTCTTCAGGAAACGGATGTTTCCGGCGGCGCCTCCCTCGTTGGTAAAGTTGAGCGCGAAGGAGTTCTCATCGGTGAGAGGCTCCGGGAGCTCCACTCCCATAAGGCTCCAGGTCCCGCTGCTCAGATATGCGAAACGTCCGTCGCGGGCAGGCACTGCGGCCACAGCCGATGCGGTGTCGTGTCCGGCAACGGCAACCACCTTCACCTTCCCGAGCCCCGTCTTTTCAGCTATTTCATCTTTCAAGGTGCCGACCACGGTTCCGGGAAGGACTATGTCGGCGAACATTCCGCGCTCCACTCCGCATACTTTGAGAATGTCCGGGTCGAATTCTCTGGTGCGCGGATTCATCAGAGCGCTGGTGCTGAGGATGGTATATTCACATACCATATTGCCGGTAAGCATATAGCTCAGGGCATCCGGGGTGAAAAGCAACCTGGACGCGCCTTCAAGAGAACCTTCCCTCTTCTGGGCGTACAACTGGAACACAGTGTTGAAGTTCATTATCTGTATTCCTGTCCTCGCATAGAGTTCCCTGCGGGGCATCTCCTTGAAGAAGAGTTCGGGAACACCGTTGGTGTAGGGGTCTCTGTATGCTCGCGGATTGCGGACGGAACCGTCGGAATTCACGCAGCAGAAATCAACTCCCCATGTGTCTATTCCTATGGATTCTATCTTCCTGCCGGAGGCCTTGCCCAGACCGCATACTATCTCCTTGAACAGGACGTTTATATCCCAATGGAAAGTTCCGCCATCCTCTATGAGGGGCGTGGGGAAACGGTGAAGGACCTCCATTGTGAATTTCCCGTCCTCAACACGGGCAAGGATGACACGGCCGCTGGTGGCTCCAAGATCTACGGCAATATAGAATTTCTCCATTATTTTCTGGGTTTGATGTCTAGTTTGACCGGCTTTATCATATTCTCCGGCTTGAGAATCTCGTCAAGTTCCTCCTTGGAAAGAATTCCCTCCTCAAGTACGAGCTCATATACTCCCCTGCCGGTTTCCTTGGCCTTCTTTGCAATCTTTGTGGAGTGCTTGTACCCTATGATGGGATTGAGGGCGGTAACGATTCCTATGCTGTTCATGATGTAGTCCCTGCACCTTTCGGCATTGGCGGTGATTCCGTCAACGCAGTTCACGCGGAGCGTGTCGAATCCGTTCATCATGAGTTCCGCGCTCTCGAAGCAGCACTGAATCATGACGGGTTCCATGGCGTTGAGCTCCATCTGGGCGGCTTCTCCGCTCATGGTCACGCAAACGTCATTGCCCATTACCTTGTAGCATATCTGGGTCATCACCTCGGGTATCACGGGGTTGACCTTGCCGGGCATTATGGACGAGCCGGGCTGCTTTTCCGGGAGGTTGATTTCTCCCAGACCGCAGCGCGGGCCGGATGCAAGCAGACGGAGGTCGTTGCTTATCTTGCTGGCTTTCACTGCCAGGCGCTTGAGAGCTGCACTGTAGCCTACAAGGGACGAGGTGTCGGATGTGGCGCCTACAAGGTCTGCCGACAGAGTCACGGGCCATCCCGTTATTTCGGCAAGGGCCTTGACGCATTTTTCGGAATATCCGGGCTCCGAGCAGATTCCGGTACCGACAGCCGTTGCGCCCATATTCACTATTAGAAGGTCGGCGGCTGCCTCGTCGAGATGCTTGATTTCGTCTTCGAGAATTGATGCGAATCCTCCGAAACTCTGGCCGAGGCTCATCGGAACCGCGTCTTCAAGCTGGGTGCGGCCCATCTTGAGGATTCCCGCGAACTCCACGCTCTTTGCCCTGAAAGAGGAAATGAGAGCCTTCAGATGTTCAAGAAGGTCAAGATGAGTGAAATACAGGCCCAGGTGCGCCGCTGTGGGATATGCATCGTTGGTCGACTGGGAACGGTTGACGTCGTCATTGGGCCAGCAGTGCTTGAAATCGCCGAGCTCGTAACCCATTATCTGCAAGGCGCGGTTTGCTATGACCTCGTTCGCATTCATATTGGTGGAGGTTCCCGCTCCGCCCTGAATCATGTCTATGGGGAAGGCTTCGCTGTGCTCCCCGTTGCAGATCTCCCTGCAGGCGGTCATTATTGCCGAATAGACCTCATCCGTGATGAGCCCGAGCCGGTGGTTGGCCTCAGCGGCTCCCATCTTGGTTATCGCAAGCCCCTTGAGATAATTGGGATACTCATTCAGATGAAAGTGGCTGATATTGAAATTTTCCAGACATCTGAAGGTCTGGACGTCGTACAACGCTTCCTGCGGAATCTGCTTCTCTCCAAGAAGATCACTTCCTGTCCTTGTTTTACCTGTCATTTATTTTATGTCTTTTATTCTGCTTCCACAAGCCGTAAACCTCACTTACGTTCCCTGCCGTTATGAAAGCATTGATTTCATTGTTTCTTATGTAAGCCATTACGCTGGCGAACTCATCCTTGGTCAGGAGGCTCTGCACCTCCATGCTCTTCTCTCCGCTGTATCCTCCCGTAACCTCATAGAGACTGCAGCCGCGGTTGATTTCCTCAACTATGTATTTCCTGATTCTCTCATAGTCCCTGGAAATGATGCACACACGCTTGCGGTTATTGAGTCCGGCTGTGAAATGGTCAACGATAAGTCCGTTCAGCCAGGTACCCATAAGACCTATGATGACCAGCTGGAACGGGTTTATCGCGAAGGCCGTGCAGCATATTATCACTCCCGCGATGGTAACGGAAACGCCCATATCGAAATGGAAATACTTGTTTACAATCTTCGCAAGTATGTCCAGACCCCCGGTGGAGGCGTTAATACGGAACAGTATGGCCTGCGATGCGCTGAGTATGAGCACAAAGGCAAGAAGGTCAAACCAAAGGTCTCCCATGACCGAGGTCCTGCCGTCGGCAAGAAGGGAGGACACGGGGCAAATCTTTTCCCAAAGGTCCATCATAGGGCCCAGAATGAGGGCGGTATAAACGGTCTTGATTCCGAACTCCTTGCCTATAAGCAAGAAGGAAAGTACAAGAAGTATTGCATTTATTACCACAATTACCGTAGACACCTTTACGGCCAGACCCGCACTCTGCAACAGAGTTCCTATAACAATGGACAGTCCGGATATGCTCCCGACGACCAGTTTGCTTGGAACCAGGAAATAATGGACTCCAGCCGCCGCCACGAACATTCCCAGAGTCATAATCAGGAACTCGTACCAGAACTTCCACGTGCCCAAAGCCTTAAGGCTCTTCAATATAATATCTCTCATTTTTTCTCAAGATACCCGTCAATGGCTTTTGCAGCGGTGCGTCCGGCTCCCATGGCGAGGATGACGGTAGCCGCACCGGTCACTGCATCGCCTCCGGCAAACACGCCCCTGCGGGAGGTAACTCCGTCGGCATCGGCGGCTATGCATCCCCTGCGCGTTATTTCAAGGCCTTCGGTGGTGCTTGCGATAAGGGGATTGGGAGACGTTCCCAAAGCCATTATCACTGTGTCCGCGTCTATCTCGAACTCCGATCCGGGAACGGGTACCGGGCTGCGTCTGCCGCTCTCGTCCGGCTCGCCCAATTCCATCCTGATGCATTTGAGGGAGCGCACCCAGCCTTTGTCGTCGGAAAGAATCTCAACGGGATTGGTGAGCATGTCGAATACTATGCCCTCCTCAAGCGCGTGATGGACCTCCTCCTTGCGGGCGGGAAGTTCCGCCTCGGTACGGCGGTATACTATATGGACCTCGGCGCCCAGGCGCAGGGCCGTACGGGCGGCATCCATAGCAACGTTTCCGCCTCCCACAACGCATACCTTGCGGCCGGCGTGTATGGGGGTGAGGTAATCGGAGAGGTATGCCTTCATGAGATTGTTGCGGGTGAGAAACTCGTTGGCGGAGAAAACGCCGCAGAGATTCTCTCCCGGAATGCCCATGAACTTGGGAAGACCGGCACCGGAACCTACAAAGACGGCAGAAAATCCTTCGTCGTCGAGAAGGCTGTCTATGGTTGTGGTCTTTCCTATTATCACGTTGGTCTCTATTTTCACGCCAAGAGCCTGGAGAGCGTCAAGTTCGTGCTTCAGGACGGTGTCCTTCGGAAGACGGAATTCCGGGATGCCGTACTGCAACACTCCCCCGGCCTTGTGAAGGGCCTCGAAAACCGTCACGTCATAACCCATCTTCGCAAGGTCTCCGGCACAGGCGAGACCCGCGGGACCGGAACCTACGACGGCCACCTTCACGGAAGGATTCTTCTTACTGATTTCTACCGGCAGTGGAGTCTCCTCCTGACGCATGAAGTCTGCAACGAAACGTTCGAGCTTGCCTATGGCAACGGCCTCGCCCTTTACGCCGAGTATGCAACTGCCTTCGCACTGGGTCTCCTGCGGACATACACGGCCGCATACCGCCGGCAGGGATGAGTCCTGCGCAATCACTTCGGCGGCTCCGCGGATATCGCCTCCGGCCACCCTGGCTATGAAATCGGGAATCTTCAAACCTACAGGGCAGGCACCGACACAGCGGGGATTCTTGCAATGCAGACATCTGGAAGCCTCCAGAAGCGCCTCCTCCTTATTATAGCCAAGACAAACTTCGTCGAAATTGGCCGCGCGGACCTTGGGGTCCTGTTCCCTGGCGGGAACTCTGGGAATCCTGTTTGCCATCACTTTCCCCTCCCGATTTTACATTTATGATTTTCAAGAGCCTGCGCCTCTTCCGCCCTGTATTGGCCCTGACGGCGCATGGCCTCGTCAAAATCAACATCATATCCGTTGAACTCCGGCCCCTCCACACAGGCGAAGCGGGTCTTTCCTCCTACTGTCACGCGGCAGGCACCGCACATTCCCGTTCCGTCCACCATGAGGGTGTTGAGACTCACGGTTACAGGCAAGCCGAGTTTCCTGCAGGTGAGGGTGGTGAATTTCATCATTATCATAGGACCTATGGCTACTGCATGGGTGTATTGGCGCCCATCGGAGACCAGTTTCTCAAGAAGTGCGGTCACCATCCCGTGGAAGCCCTCGCTTCCGTCGTCGGTGCAGACGAAAACGTTGTCGCAGACTTCAGACATCTCCTCCCTGTAAATGAGAAGGTCTTTGGTCTTGGCCCCTATTATCACGTCAACTGCCACACCGCGCGAGTGAAGCCATTTGGCCTGAGGATAGACAGGAGCGGTACCCACACCGCCGGCAATGAACACGTATCTCTGCTTCCGGAGCTGTTCAAGCGGCATTTTCACAAAGTCGGAGGCAAGGCCCAGGGGGCCTGCAACATCGGAGAACCCTTCCCCGGCTTCAAACGATACGATGTCCAAGCTTGACGCACCTATACTCTGGGTGACTATGGTCACACTGCCCTCTTCTGCATTGTAATCGCTGATGGTGAGGGGTATGCGCTCCCCTTTCTCATCGGCCCTGACAATGAGAAACTGCCCCGGATTTGCAGAGGCTGCAAGTCTTGGGGCATAAAGCTTCATCCTGCATATTGCAGGAGTAAGCATCTCTTTATCCAGTATCCTATACATCTACACAATACCTGAAAAACCGAGAAAAGCCATTGCCATTATGCTCACGGTAATGAGAGCTATTGGAAGCCCCTTGAATGACTTGGGAACATCGTTGAGAGCGAGGTGCTCACGCAGTCCGGCGAACAGAATCATTGCAAGACCGTAACCCACAGACGTTGCAAGGGCATATACCGTAGCCTCTCCGAGGTTGAGCATATGGGGCTCACCGCCGAATGAGAACTGTTTAGTAACCACCGTTATGGCCACTCCCAGCACCGCGCAGTTGGTAGTGATGAGGGGAAGGAAAATTCCCAGGGCCTGATACAGCGACGGACTTATCTTTTTGAGAACTATCTCCACCATCTGCACGAGGGCCGCAATGACCAGAATGAACGCTATGGTCTGCAGGAACTCAAGTCCGAAGGGGACAAGCAGATACTGATTTACCAGGAAGGTGACGACCGTGGCGAGGGTTATCACGAAGCAGACGGCTCCGGACATTCCCACGGCTGTGGACAGTTTGTTGGAGACACCCAGGAAGGGGCAGATTCCAAGGAACTGGGCAAGAAGGATATTGTTGACGAATATCGCAGATATGATTATTATCAGAATTTCCATGATTACTTCCTAGCCAATTTGTTGAACAATACCATAAGATAACCCAGAACAAGGAATGCGCCGGGTGCCATCACGAAGGCGAGGATGCCGTCGCCGGGAATGAACTTGAAGCCGAAGACGGAACCGCTTCCGAGAATCTCCCTTACAATTCCTATGACGGTAAGCGACATTGTGAAACCGATTCCGATACCGATGCCGTCAAGAGCCGAGTCCAGAACGGAATTCTTGTTTGCGAAAGCCTCCGCACGTCCGAGGACTATGCAGTTCACCACGATGAGCGGGATGAACAGTCCGAGAGTCTTGTACACATCGGGGACGAAAGCCTGCATGACAAGCTGGAGGACGGTCACGAAAGTGGCTATGACCACGATGTAAACCGGGATGTGCACCTTATCGGGAACGAGCGGAGCTATAAGTGAAATGAAGATATTGGAAAGGATGAGCACGAACATCGTGGCAAGGCCCATCTCCAGTCCGTTCATGGCAGAAGTGGTCGTGGCAAGTGTCGGACACATTCCGAGCACCAGGACAAACGTGGGGTTTTCCTTGATGAAACCCTTTGTGATCAATCCTATTTTACTCATTGTCTTCTGTATTTATGGATGACACGAAAGATACCGCATTGGCTACGGCAAGAGTATATGCACGGGAAGTTATGGTGGATGCGGTTATGGCATCTATGTCACCACCGTCCTTCCGGACCTTGAGATTTCCCTTGAAACCTCTCCACTGGGCCATGAAAGCCTCGTCGGTGGAACATTTGGCGCCCAGGCCGGGAGTCTCGCTGCACTCGAGCACGGAGGTGTTGTAAACGGTTCCGTCCGGAAGAACTCCCACCATTATGGTAAGGGGGCCGCCGAATCCCACAACCTTCGATTTGACCGCGTAGGCGGCCACGTTGCCGGAAGCGTCGCTTGACTTGTAATAGATGAACGCCACGCCGTCGTTCTCTCCCGTCATCTCTTCGGAGAGGGAGCCGCCTTCAGGAAGAACCTTCCCTATCGACTCAACAAGAGCCTTGGCCGCCGCGTCCCTGATGGGTTCATAGGTGACCGTATAGATGACGCCTAGAAGAGCGGCGCACACCAGACATACTGCCGTGAGGCAGAGAACCATGTTGGTAAGGTTGGATTTTGCTGCCATATGTCAAGCCCTCCCGTATTTTTTCTGATGGAACTTCCTGTTGATGAGGGGCACCACCATGTTCATAAGAAGAATCGCGAAACTCATTCCCTCGGGATATGCGCCGAAGTAACGTATCATCATGACGATGAATCCTATTCCCACACCGTAGATTATTCCGCCTGCAGTGCTCATGGGCGAGGTGACGTAGTCCGTAGCCATAAAGCAGGCTCCCAGAATCATGCCTCCGGTAAGGAGATTGAATACGGGTCCTGTATAGACTGCGGGATCGGCCATGTTGAAGATGAAGGATATGAGGGCCACCGTACCGAAGATGGACAGCGTAATCCAGGGTTTCACAACCTTGCGGACGAGAAGATATACGAAGCCTGCAAGCAGGGCGATGCAGGAAATCTCACCTGCAGAACCGCCTATGTCCTGGTACAGCCTGCCGGTGCCGTATCCGAAAGGCATCAGGGCATCTATTCCTCCCTCGGAATAAACACCGAGAAGAGTAGAACCTGATATGGCATCGGGGAAATCGACGAATCCCGGGGCCGCCGTCCAGTCAGTCATTATGGCAGGGAACGAAATCAGAAGGAAAACACGGGCCGTGATGGCCGGGTTGAACACATTCTGGCCTATTCCTCCGAAAGTCATCTTTGCAACGCCTATGGCGATTACCGCTCCTGTCACCGCCACCCACCAGGGAGCTGTGGAAGGAAGGTTCATTGCAAGCAGCAGACCGGTCACCACAGCGGAAAGGTCACTTATTGTGGAAGGCCTGTGCAGCAGATATTTTGTAATGGCCCACTCAAGCAGCACGCAGGAAACCACGCTGACGGCGAGAATGAGAAGTTCCGACCATCCGTAGAAGACAACGGAAACTATCACCGCCGGCATCAGCGCTATGATCACATCCCTCATCAGGGAAGCGGTGGATGTCCGGGTGTGGATGTGGGGGCTGGGAGAAACCAACATTTTATCCATCGTAATTACTTTTTAATGTTTCTAGACTTGATGATTCCCATGACCTGACCCTTGGCAATGCGGATGCGGTCGAGAAGAGGGATGTTCGCAGGACAGGAATACAGGCAGCAGCCGCATTCTATGCAATCCTGCACGGCATTCTCCTCAAGAGCGGCCATATCGTCCGCCTTTGCCAGACGGTTGAGAAGGAAAGGTTCAAGCCCCATGGGGCAGGCATCGGCGCAGCGTCCGCATCGGATGCACTGTGATGCCTCCTTCCTCCTGGTCATCTCTTCCGAGAGATAAAGCACAGAGGATGAGCCCTTGACCGTGGTGGCCTCTATGTTGGAGACCGCCTTTCCCATCATGGGGCCGCCGCTGACTATCTTTCCGGCAATTTCCGGAATCCCTCCGGCATGGTCGATAATGAAAGACAGGGGTATTCCTATGCGGAACAGATAATTGTGCTGCATGTTTGCAGGCACGTTCTCGCCGGTGACGGTAAGGACGTTGGTGACAAGGGGCCTGTTCTTCTGCACGGCCTCATATACGGCAAGCGCCGTGGAGACGTTCTGGACAACGGCACCGGCATCTATGGGAAGCCCTCCGGATTTGACCTGACGCTTCATCACGGCATCGATAAGCTGTTTCTCACCTCCCTGGGGGTATTTCTTCTTGAGGACGGACACCTTGATGCCGGCATAACCGAGGGAACTGACGGCCTCGCTCATGACCTTGACGGCCTGGGGCTTGTTCTCCTCTATGGCTATGACGCACCTGCATCCTCCAAGTATCTTCTGCATTATGGCGGCGCCCACGACTATTTCCTTCGGGCGCTCAAGCATTACCCTGTAGTCGCTGGTAAGGAAGGGCTCGCACTCAGCGCCGTTGATGATGAGGCACTCCGCAACCTTTCCGGGAGCCGGATTGAGTTTTACGTGGGTGGGGAAGGTTGCGCCTCCCAGTCCTACAACTCCACAGGCCTTGATCCTGTCGAGCATGGCGTTCCTGTCGTCAGGGATGGATGTAACGAGGTCCTTGCTGAGGTCTATGCCCTCTGCCCACTCGTCCCCTTCCACCTTTATCTCCACGTGAATCTGGGGGTTTCCCGCAAGGTCCTTGCGCGGAGCAATGGACTTGACGGTTCCGGAAACGGGCGAATGGACGAACGCGGAGATGAATCCGGCGGGTTCGGCAATCACCTGACCGGCCTTGACGCTGTCACCGACGGCAACCACCGGTTTTGCGGGAGCTCCGAGATGCTGGGCCATGGACACGTACACGGTATCGGGAAGAGGAAGCACCTCTATGGGGCATTCGCGCGCAATCTTATTGTCATCGGGGTGTACTCCACCCATTGAGAATGTCAACTTATTCATTTGAGGCCTCCTTTGTTTCTGTTTTCTTGGGAAGAACAGGGAAATTAACTGCATGAATGGCTCCCGTAGGACACTCGGCAACGCATTTCTTGCAGAGCTTGCACTTTGTAAAGTCTATGTAGGCAACATTGTCGGCAACGGTGATGGCCTCGTGCGGACAAACCTTGGCGCACTTGCCGCAACCTATGCAGGCTGCCATGCAGGCCTTGCGGGCAACGGCACCCTTATCCTTGTTGACGCAGGAAACGAACACCCTCATGGAACGGGGTCCCTTGTTCCTCAACTCTATGATATGCTTGGGACAAGCCTTGGCGCAGGCGCCGCAGGCGGTACATTTTGAATCGTCCACCGCGGGAAGTCCCGTCTGGGGATCCATCGATATTGCCCCGAACTGGCAGGCGGCCACACAGTCACCGCAGCCGAGACAGCCATAGGGACATCCTGTGTCGCCACTGTAGAGGGCGGCCTTTACACGGCAGGACTGCAGTCCGTCATATTCATTTACGACCGGCCTGTTGGCGCAGCTTCCGTTGCAGCGCACCACAGCCACCTGGGGCACCTTCTCCGCAATCTCATAACCGAGAATGGCGGCAACCTTCTTCATAACTTCATTCCCTCCCACAGGACAGAAATTATTGTCCAGATTGGGAGCCTTGACAGCCGCATCCGCGAAAGCCCTGCAACCGGCAAAACCGCATCCGCCGCAATTGGCGCCGGGCATCACCTTTTCCACCTCGTCGATGCGGGGGTCCTCCTCAACCTTGAACTTCCTGGCAACGAAGAAGAGCACCAGCGCAAGCAGAAGGCCGAGGCCCGCAAGAACAACTATTGTCCAGATAATTGTGCTAGTCATTATTTCTTAACTTTAAAAACATATTCATTCTTGAGTCTGTCCCGGAAAAGCCACAGGACAACATAGTACACACCAACGGAAGCTATTGCGGCCAGGCCGGAGAAAAGTTCCCCGACTCCGGCTCCGCAAAGGACCAGAAGGACTGTCATCATCACTGCAAGGGGGAAGACATACGCCAGCCACACAGCCTTGTGGCCCATGGACGCCTGAAGAAGAACCTCAACTTCGTCACCGGGTTCCAGATTGTCCCATCCGCTGGAGGGCAGCTGTATGATTTTTCTTTTTTCTCCCGACACATCGCAGAGTCCCTTTGCATGACAGGCACCGCAGGCGGACTCGGATATTATCTCCACCGCAGTGAACTCCGGTGTAACATCCACAACCCTGCCCTTGTGTGATATCGTGCTATTCGAACTCATTTACCTCAGAAGAATCCATACTGTTCATAGCTGATGCATAAGGCATTGAAGCGGCCCTTGCATCCAGTGTGTCGTCGGCCTCCACGAACTTTATCTGGTCGCTCTTGAAGACCATATCTATCTCGCAGGTTTCGCCGTTCCTGTGCTTGGCAATGATAATCTGAGTCTTGTCCTTGTCTTCGGGATTGTCGCTCAGCCCTATGTAATCCGGACGATGGATGAAGAGCACCATATCGGCGTCCTGCTCTATGGAACCTGATTCACGCAAGTCGGAAAGCTGCGGCTTGCCGCCGCCTCCCTGACGCTGCACCGCCTGACGGGAGAGCTGGGACAATGCTATGATGGGTACGTCAAGCTCCTTGGCCGTGGCCTTGAGCGTACGGGAGATGGCGGCAACCTCCTGCTCGCGCATTCCCTTGAGCTCGACAGGGCCCTGGAGAAGCTGCAGATAATCAACTATTATAAGGCGCACCTGCTTGTTCTTGACCAGATTCTTCGCCTTGGTACGGAACTCCATAAGAGGCAGTCCCGGGGTGTCATCGATATAAAGCGGAGCGCGCGACAGAGCCTTCAGCTTGTACTCCAGCTGTTCCCATTCATAGGGTTCCAGTTTTGATCCTCCCTTGATCTTGTCCGCACTCAATCCGGACTCGGAGGTCATAAGGCGCTTGACAAGCTGCGTGGCCGACATTTCAAGGGAGAAGAAGGCGACGGCCATATGGTGGTCTACCGCGGCATTTCTCGCGAGATTGAGCGAAAACGCCGTCTTTCCCACAGAAGGACGGGCGGCAAGAATGATGAGGTCCGACTTCTGCCATCCCTGCGTGACCCTGTCCATACTTACGAAACCGGAAGGGACACCATTCAGACCGGTGCTGTCCTGTGCGGCTTCTATGTCTGCCATTGCAAGGTTGATGAGGGCTCCGATTTCCTGGACATCCTTCTTCACATTGCTCTGTATGGCATCATAGATTTTGCTCTGGGCCTTGTCTATAAGGTCGTCCACCTTGACCGAATCGTCATACGAATCCTTGAGGATGTCGTAGGATGCGGAAATGAGGTCGCGCTGAATGGTCTTCTGCTTGAGAATCTTGGAATAGTATTCCATATGAGCCGCGGACCCGACTTTCTGTGAAAGGTCTGCAAGCGCAACGGATCCACCCACGTCCTCGAGATTGCCGAGTTCCCTGAGCTTGGCGCTGACGGTGATTATGTCTATGGATGTGTGGTCATTGACCAGCGAGGTCATGGCCTCGAAGATCATCCTGTGCTTGGGGTCGTAGAAACAGGAGGCGGTAAGCTCCTCCATGGCCTCGTCCACACAGGAGGGCTCCAGCAGCATGGCGCCAAGGACAGCCTCCTCGACATCCGGGGCCTGGGGCGGCTTGTTGCCCATCTCCAGCCCTATGCTGTCAAGATTGGCCGGCTGTTCCTTTTTGCCGGAATTGCGCGCTGTTCTGGTAGCCATGGAAAATCCCCGCTATATTTCAGGGTTGACTATAATTCTTCCGCAGTGCTCGCAGATGACGAGTTTCTTGCCGGAAGCTATGTCGATGAGACGCTGGGGAGTGATAGTGCAGAAGCATCCGCCGCAGGAATCCTCGTTGAATACGGGAACTACCGCAAGGTGGTTCTGGACGCTTGCGCAAATGCGCTCGTATGCACGGAGTGTCCTGTCATCTATCTTTGCCGCGCAGGCGTCGCGCTTCTCCCTCAGGGCCTTCTCCTCCTTTGCGGTGGACTCAACTATTGTGGAGAGCTCCTCCTTCTTGGCGGCAAGATCGTCTTCACGAAGGGTGATGCGGTCACCTATGCGCTCAAGCTCGGCCTTGCGTTCCTCGATGGCGGCCTTCGCCTCGGATATGTTCTTCTCACAGATGGCCCTGAGCAGTCCCTGATTCTCGATTTCCTTGTTTATGGAATCGTATTCACGGCTGTTGGTGATGTTGGCCAGCTGCTCGTTGTACTTCTGGATGTCAGCATCGAGTTCCACAATCTGTTTTCTGGCAGAATCTATAGTCTGCACATATCCGTTTACAAGTTCTTCAATATGTGAACTTTTCCCTTTGAGCCCGGCGATTTCGTCCTCAAGCACGGCCACTTCTGCGGGAAGTTCTCCGCGAAGCTGCACCAGGCGCTCGATCTCGTTGTCAGCAGCCTGAAGTTCATAAAGGGTCTTGAGTTTCTCCTGAGTGTTCTGTTCCGATTCTGCAAAAGACTTCTGCAGAGACACAAAAGTTTCACGCTCGTCTATGGGAGTCTGAATTTTAACTGTTTTTTTGGTGGTTGCCATATTTCTAGAAATAATATAGAATTACAAAGATACACAAATTTCCGTCATAAAGAACTCCGGACCTTAAGCAATTGTTCCCTGATAGCCTTCAGTGAATCCAATGCCCTGACGGTTCTGTCCACAGATTTCCTTTCGGCCGCAAGATATTTGCCGGCGCCATCCAGAGTCATTCCCTTTTCCTTGACGAGATAGTGTATCTGCTTCAGCGCTTCCAGGTCTTCGGCCGTGAAAAGCCTGTTCCCCTTTCCGTTCCTGTGGGGCTTTATCTCCTTGGGGAAGGAATTTGACCAGAATCTCACCAGAGATACGGACTCACCGAGGATCTCTGCAGCTTCGCTTATAGTATAAAACAATTTTTCCATAGGCTAATCCATTGATTGCATTGTATTTACTGACATATAAAGCATATTGGCGTACTCATCGGGGCCGACAGAGGCGAAAAGATAGTTCACGGGATCGACGGGATTCCCGTTTTTCAGAATCTCGTAATGCAGGTGCGGAGCAAAGGCTTTTCCGCTCATTCCTGCAGTTCCTATCTGCTGTCCGCCGGCCACTACATCACCCTTCTTCACGAGGGATGACTCAAGGTGCGAATAAACGGTCTCATATTCTCCGGCATGCCCCAGGGTAACGGTGAGGCCGGAACTCTTGCTGTTCGTGACGCTTTCCACCACCGCATCGGCCGATGCAAGGACAGGTGTTCCCCTTAGAACGAGAAAGTCGGCTCCCCTGTGAAAAACATAAGTGCCGTAGAAAGGATTCACCTTCTGCCCCGTCGAAGCGCCCATCTGCGGATAGCTTATCCCTTCAACCGGTATGCGCATGGGAGGCAGGATCATGCCCTCCCGGCCCAGATACCACGCAATGCGGGCAAAAGCGCGGTCAACCCTCCCGGCCTGTTCCAGAATCCGGTCAGATTTGTCTCTGGCGTAACTGACCAGCTTCTCATCGGGAATGGTGTCGCTCGCGAAGAAATAGTCCAGAGAATTCATAGGGTCCACGTTAGGGGCTTCCGAATCGAAGACCTTAGAATAGATTTCGTTGTCTTTGTGCTGTATTATTGTAATTGCATCTTTCAGGGAATCCTCCATAGGCATCATGAGATGGTAATTCTCGGAATATTCCCTGTTTATGGCGGCCAGCTTCTTTTCCTCCCCGGTGCTGAACAGGAAGGAGGCCAGAAGGTACACCACAACGGTCAACGAAAGCGTGACAAGGAAGAACAGGAGCAGGAAACGGACCGTCTCCCACAATTTATGGGTGACAGCCCCGACCTTGAAGTTCCTCGGATCGAATTCGAGCTTAATTTTCATTCCGTCTGTTCCTTTTAAGCAATTCCGTGGTGGAAATCCTTTTCCCGGACTCCGAATCGTTCTGCTTCTGAACAATCATCGACCTGTATTCCTCCACGGGCATGGACATGTCCATATAGTTCATGGGGTTCATCCTCTTCCCCTTGTACTCCACCTCATAGTGCAGATGCGGGCCGGTCGCCTTTCCGGTACGCCCGACCGTGCCTATCCTCTCCCCACGCCTCACCTTCATGCCTGCCGCCACCTCAATCGTAGTCATATGGGCGTACAGAGTCCTGTATCCGTATCCGTGGTTGATTATGACCATATTGCCGTATCCGTGGAAACGGGGTTCCGCCTTCACGACCACACCATCCCCGGTCGCGTAGATGGGCGTGCCCTTGTCGCAGGCGAAGTCCTGCCCGGGATGGAATTCGTACCCGCCGTACACCGGATCCTTCCTGCCTCCGAAACCGCTGGACATCCTGACACGGCCCACAGGCATGATGGGAGGGATTGAAGGGACACAGGAAATCATTTCTCCGGCCTCCCCCGCCAGGACCATGACCGTGTCGAGAGACTCGTTCTGAATAACGGCCCTCCGCATCATGTCCTCTATCCTCGCCTTCGAAATGACTATGTCGTTCTCGAAACTGCGGGCTTCCGGAGAGCCGCTCCGCTGAACGCCGAGAAGGTCAAGTCCGTAGATGGAACGGTAGACGTTGTCGTCCCTCTCCTCGATTCCGGTAAGCACACTCTCGCAGGCATCCAGTTCCCTGGACATCAGGTCCATCTTGGCTTCCCACCTGGCTCTGGAGGCTTCCAGAATTGCGGTTTTGGGCAGCTTGAAGTGGAAAACGGAGACGTAAAGCCACAGATAAAGCGCAACCATACCCAGAGCCAGGACGACGATTGCAATCCTCTGGATTGTCCTTGCCGTTCCGGACTCTTCATGAAGCTCATAAAGCAGAGTTTCAGGGTCGAAAAGATACTTGCGCATAATCTACAAATATAGTCATTTTTCCAAAAAACAACCGTTTCGTTTTTACTGTAAAAAAGAGTACCTTTGTAAGATTTAATATCAAAGGATAAAATTATGACCTCTAAGGAAATCAGACAGCAATTCCTTGACTTTTTCGCTTCGAAAAACCACACCGTCGTGCCTTCGGCCCCGATGGTGGTCAAGGGTGATCCGACGCTTATGTTCACAAACGCCGGAATGAACCAGTTCAAAGATATTTTTCTAGGTAACGCTAAGTCAAAGTTCTACCGTGCAACTGACTCCCAGAAGTGCCTCCGCGTATCCGGAAAGCACAACGACCTCGAGGAGGTGGGGCATGACACATACCACCACACAATGTTCGAGATGCTCGGGAACTGGAGCTTCGGAGACTATTTCAAGAACGAAGCCATCGACTGGGCTTGGGAGCTTCTCACCGAGGTTTACAAGATAGACAGGAATCTCCTCTACGCCACAATCTTCGAGGGATCCGACGAATGCCCCATGGACATGGAGGCAAAACAGGCGTGGCTGCGTCATCTTCCTGAAGATCATATCGTTCTGGGAAACAAGCACGACAACTTTTGGGAAATGGGAGAAACCGGTCCCTGCGGTCCCTGCTCGGAGATACACATAGACATCAGGACAGCTGAAGAAAAAGCTTCCGGAATCGCCGGCCGCGACCTCGTAAACCAGTCGGACCCCCACGTAATCGAGATATGGAACCTCGTGTTCATGCAGTTCGAGCGCAAGGCCGACGGTCACCTTGAAACTCTGCCCGCAAAACACATAGACACAGGTATGGGTTTCGAGCGCCTGTGCGCAGTGCTCCAGGGGAAGAATTCCAACTACGACAGCGACGTGTTCACCGGAATGCTCGCAAAGATAGGAGAGATCTCCGGACACAGGTACGGAGAATCCAAGGAAGCCGATGTGGCAATGCGCGTGATCGCAGACCACATCCGCGCCATCAGTTTCTCCATCGCCGACGGGCAGCTTCCCTCCAACGTCAAGGCAGGATATGTCATCCGCCGCATCCTCAGGCGGGCTGTACGCTACGGATTCACCTTCCTCGACCTTAAGGAACCGTTCCTGTGCAGACTTGTACCGCAGCTTATCAGCGACATGGGAGAGGCCTACCCCGAGCTTCCTGCACAGCAGAAACTTATAGAAAACGTCATCAGGGAAGAAGAGATGGCCTTCCTGCGCACCCTCGACAGGGGAATCAGGTTCCTCTCAGACTATATGGCAGCGCACAGGGATGATGCCGAAAAGAAGGTCAGCGGCGTTGACGCGTTCACCCTTTACGACACTTTCGGCTTCCCCATCGATTTGACCCAGCTCATCGCGTCCGAAAACGGATACAGCATCGATATGGACGGGTTCAACGTGGAGCTTCAGAAGCAGAAGGACCGCGCCCGCAACGCCACCGCCAACGAATTCGGCGACTGGGAGGAGTTCTATCCCGGGGAGGTGGAATTCAAGGGCTACGACAAACTCGAGTTCACCGACGTCAGGCTCCTGCGCTGCAGGACTGTCGTTTCCAAGGGCAAGACCCTGTATCAGCTTGTATTCAACTATACTCCGTTCTACCCTGAGAAGGGAGGACAGGTGGGAGATACCGGATACATCATCTCGGAAGAAGGAGAGAGGATTGCCATCCTCAACACTGTGGAGGAGAACAAGCTCATCATCCACATTGCCGAGAGAATCCCCCGGAACTGCCGCAGCGCCTTCTCCCTCCACGTTGACAGGGAACGCCGCCTTGCCATCACCAATAACCACACGGCCACGCACCTTCTTGACCAGGCCCTCCGCGAGATTCTCGGAAAGCATGTGGAGCAGAAGGGATCCTTCGTGGGCCCCGACTACTTCCGCTTCGATTTCTCCCACTTCGCCAAGGTGACGGAAGAGGAGCTTGAAAAGGTGGAGGACAGGGTGAACGAGCTCATCCGGGCCAACAACGCCCGCGAAGAGAACCGCCACGCATCCATGGAAGAGGCGAAGGCCATGGGAGCCATCGCCCTCTTCGGTGAGAAATACGGAGACAGGGTGCGCGTCATCAAGTTCGGCGACTCCGTAGAGCTCTGCGGAGGCTGCCATGCAGACGCAACGGGCCAGATAGGGCTCTTCAAGATAGTCGGCGAGAGTGCCGTCGCAGCCGGAATCCGACGCATAGAGGCAGTCAGCGGCATTGCCGCCATCAACCGCGTCAAGGATACCGAATCTTCCGTGAAGCAGATCAGGGGCCTGCTCAACAACGCCCCCAACATCATTTCCGCGCTGAGCAAGCTCATCGAGGACAACAATGCCTATAAGAAGCAGGCGGAGGAAGACGAGAAGAAGAGGGCGAAGATGCTCACCGACAGCATCATCAGTGGCGCCGAAACCATCAACGGAATCAAAGTTGCAAAATACACCGACACGAAGCGCAACCCTGTGCTCGTACGTTCCATCGCCACGAACGTTCAGAAGACGGCGGAGAACACGGCTTTCCTTGCGGCTTTCGAGTTCGAAGGCAAGCCTCAGCTCATAATCGCCTACTCCAATGATCTGGTCAAGGCCGGACACAATGCCGGAGCGGACATTCGCGAAGCCGCCAAGTTCATTCAGGGCGGAGGCGGCGGTCAGCCCGGTATGGCTACCGCAGGAGGAAGGGACTGCGCCGGACTCGGCAAAGCCCTTGAATACCTCGTATCGAAACTGTAATGAAGAAACTGGACAGATTCCTGCTCAAGTCATTCATCGGGCCGTTCATTGCAATCCTTTTCATTGTAATCTTCATCCTGATGATGCAGTTCCTGTGGCTCTACATAGATGAGCTGGTGGGGAAGGGGCTCGGTCTGCTCACAGTTATTGAATTCATGTTCTGGGGCATATGCAGCACTGCACTGCCTCTTGCACTGCCTCTCGCGACCCTGCTGGCCGGAATCATGACCATAGGGTCCATGGCGGAGAACAACGAATACATGGCCATCAAGGCGGCCGGAGTTTCCTTCGGCCGCATGATAAGGCCCCTGATAATCACTTCCTTCATTATCAGCATCGGTGCATTCTTCGTGCTCAATAATCTTGTACCCAAGGCATACAACGAGATCTACACGCTCAGGGACGATATCAGCAAGACCAAGGAGACCATCAAGATTCCGTCCGGAACATTCTATGACGGCATTGAAGGCTATATCCTGCGCACGGAAGACCAGACGGAAGGCGGAACTCTCGTGGGCGTGATGGTCTACGACCATACAGGGAACAAGGGGAACACAGCCCTTACCCTGGCCGACTCCGCAACCATCAAGATGTCCAAAACGAAGGATTATCTCGACTTTACCCTGTACAACGGAACGAACTATCAGGAGACAAATATCAAGAAGTACAAAGACACGACCCTCCAGCTCAACCAGATCAACTTCGAACAGCAGAAACTCATAATCCCCCTGGCCAACTATTCCTTCGAGAAATCCGATTCGACCAGATTCGGAGACCAGAGCAAAGCGATGAACTACGGTCAGCTGAAACGGGGTCACGACTCTCTCACGCTGGTAATGTCAGACAAGATAGGGGCAATCTACAGACGGTATAACAATGCTCTTCCCCTGGTGGCAAAGACTCAGCTGGACACATCAAGAAAGGGCGGGGCACAGACGCTTTTCCACTCCGAGGACTACCTCAGGTGGGAAAACCCCCTCGGCGAAATCAACGCGTACAGAAATGCTGCGGCCCACATTTCAAGGGTGGCCGACGAAGTCCGGATGTCCGGAACGGAAATATATGAGCCCGAGTTCTATCTGCGTCACGCCGACCTGGAAATCTGGAAGAAATTCGCACAGGCGCTCGCCTGTTTCATCCTATTCTTCATAGGCGCCCCGCTAGGGGCTCTCATCAAGAAAGGCGGGCTCGGCACAGGAATGATCATCTCCGTTCTTTTCTTCGTACTCTACTGGGTGGTTGACATTTCCGGGACCAAACTTGCCGGAGACGGCTCCATCCCCACTTTCAGCGGGGCGTTCATCTCGTCTTTCGTGCTGGGGCCCATCGGAGTGTTCTTTACATGGAAGGCTATTCACGATTCAGATATTTTGAGCAAGTTGGACAATTTCAAAATCTGGCGCCACAAGGTCTGGAGCCATATCCTGCGTATCTTCAAGCCTGTACGCATTGTATTTATGGGCACACCGGAATTCGCGGTGGCCTCTCTTGACAGACTTGTAAGCAATAAGTTCAACGTGGTTGGAGTTGTTACCGTGGCCGACAAGCCCAGCGGACGCGGTCTCAAGCTCAACGAAAGCGCCGTCAAGCAGTACGCAACGGCTCACGGCATCCCGGTACTCCAGCCTGTCCGTCTCAAGGATCCCGAGTTCCTTGAATCGCTCCGCGCATTCAAGGCCGACATGTTTGTTGTGGTTGCTTTCAGGATGCTTCCGGAAGAAGTCTGGAAGATGCCACGGATGGGTACGTTCAACCTGCACGCCGCACTCCTTCCCCAGTACCGTGGGGCTGCGCCCATAAACTGGGCTGTCATCAACGGGGAAAGAGTCACCGGAGTCACCACATTCATGCTGGACAAGGATATCGATACCGGTGCAATCATCTACAGGCAGGACACCCTTATAGGTCCTGAAGAGACTGCAGGAGAAGTGCACGACAGGCTTATGGAAATCGGTGCGGACCTTGTTGTCCAGACCGTGGAGGCTCTTGTTCAGAAGAACGTGGAGGTGAGGGTACAGCGCTCATTCATACAGGGGCAGGAGGAACTCAAGCCGGCGCCAAAGCTTACGCGCGAGCTCTGCAATATAAACTGGAACGACACTACCACTCGGATTTACAACCTCATCCGCGGTCTGAGCCCCTGTCCGACAGCATTCACTGAACTGGTAAAGATCGGTGACGCTGAAAGCAGTCCGGTGCAGCTGAAGATATTCAAGGCCGGGAAGATGACGGCATCCGCAGAACCGGGAACCATTCTCAGCGACGGAAAGTCCTATCTGGCCATCGCAACCTCGGACGGCGCGATTTCCATCAAGGACCTTCAGATTCAGGGGAAGAAACGGATGAATGTGGAGGATTTCCTCAGAGGCTTCCGTTCAATCACCGACTACAGCTGCAGGAAAGGCTAGAACGTCTCCTGCTTCAGTTTCTCCAGATATTCATCGATATTATGCAACATATCCGGAATGCGTATGCGTTGCGGACATCTGGACATGCATTTCCGGCAGTTGATGCAATGATCCGCCTGGCGCACGGTAGGAATGGCTTTGTTGTATTTCAGAAGGTACTGGCGGCGCAGGCGGGCATAGTGCTTCTGTTCGGGCCCGGTGACGTAAGTCTCTTCGTTCACACGGTCATTGTAGAACCTGAAGATTCCCGGAATGTCTATTCCGTACTCGCAAGGCATGCAATACTGGCAAGCGGTACATCCTATAAGCGGATACTCCTTGATCTTGCGTCCCATGGAAGTAAGAAATGACACTTCCTCCTGATTTAAGGGTTTGAAATCCAGATAGGTGCGCAAATTATCCTGAAGGTGCTCCATATAGGTCATTCCGCTGAGCACAGTAAGCACACGCGGATAACTCCCGATGAAGCGGAAAGCCCAGGACGCCACACTAGACTGAGGATCCCTGGACTTGAGTTCCTCCGCGATCTTTGCGGGTACATTTGAAAGTCCTCCGCCGAGAAGCGGTTCCATTATCACAACGGGAATCTCCCTTCTGTCAAGTTCATTGTAAAGGTATTCCGCATCTTCGTTCCAATCAACGTAGTTGGCTTGAATCTGAACGAAATCCCAATGGTACTTGTCGTGAAGAGCCAGCAACTCGTCAAATCCTTCACGCGTACCGTGGAACGAGAAGCCGAGATTACGGATATGTCCCTGTTCCCTTTCCTTTACCAGATAATCCACAAGCCCGCAATCTCCGAACCTCTCATTGAAAGCCTTGAGGCCGCTGAGGGAATGCAGAAGATAATAGTCCAGATGATCTGTCTTATAGTATTCGAGAGACTTCTGATACATATCGAATCCCATCCTGAAGGCACCCTCCCCGCTTGCGCCGAAACTCGAGCACTTGGTCGCTATGAGATAGTCTTCACGCGGATGACGCAGAAGGGCCTTCGCGGTAGCCTCCTCGCTCTGTCCCTTAAGGTAAACGGGTGCGGAGTCGAAGTAGTTCACACCGTGCTCTATCGCATAATCCACTAGCCTGTTCACGTCTTCCTGGTCTATGACTTCCTTTCCATCCTCTCCCTTTATCATTTTCCAGCGCATGCAACCGTAGCCGAGAAGACCGACTTCGGGGTAATGCCGGGCCATTGTGCCGTGAGGCTCCGCATTGCTTTCTGCGTGAATGGCGGCATCCGATTTTGCATTATTGCAAGCTGTGGCACCAAGAACGGCGGCACCAAGGCCAGCGTTCTTGAGGAAATCTCTTCTATTCATCATAATGTACTGATCTTCCGTTAACTGTTATAGCACTTACAGGCCTGCTGGGGCAAAGGAACTCACAGGCGCCACATCCAATGCACTTGTCTTCAAGCACTGCAGGAATCCTGTTCCCACCTTTGGGATTTTCCACCATCATGATGGCCCCGTTGGGGCAATGCCTTGCGCAATTGCCACAGCTCTCTTTTCCGGTGGCGGCAAAACATAAATCGAGATTTACGGATGCCGTTCCGATATGCATGAGCAGCTTCTGTTCTTTCATGACGGGAAGTATGGCACCTGTCGGGCACACCTGAGAGCACGCCGTGCACTCCGGACGGCAATACCCCTTGTCATAATACATCTGGGGCTGCATGAAATGCTGAAGGTCGGTGGAAGGCCTGAGCACGTTGTTCGGGCAGGCGCTTACGCACAGCTGGCATCCGGTGCAGCGCTCATAGAACTCCTTGACGCTGCCTGCCCCAAAGGGAACAAGCCTTTCTGCACGTACGGGGGTCTGCTTGGGCTTGACATCCGCAAGTCCTCCGTCAAGATGCTTTTCCTGCGCCTTTGAAGTGATGGCGGCGCCACTGAGGAAAGCGGTTGTCATAATGAAATTGCGTCTTCCGGATTTGTCCTCGGGACTCTTCGGCTCGGCGGACTTCTTTTTGAACGGATTCACGAATCCGTATCTTATAGCCCCAGCCTTGCAGTCATCCAGACAGTCGAAACAGTCCACGCAGCGGCTATAGTCTATCTTCTGCTCGAATGAGTTGATGCAGGACGACTTGCATGCCTTTTCGCAGGCGTGGCAATGAACGCATTTGTCTGTGTCTATCACAGGACGGAAAATTGCGAAACGGCTGAAAAGGCTGAGCACTGTTCCTACAGGGCATATGCTGTTGCACCATTCACGACCCCACAGCCAGGCGCATACAGATATCAGCGCAAAAGTGCAGACTGCAACTATTATGGCGGCAGGAGATGTAGGATTGACAAGATTCTGAATCATTCTGCCATAAGCGCTGTAAGGAGCAATTATTGCAACCAGCCACTGAACCCCGAACATAAGGGCTATCAGGAATACGGCCAGCACGAGGTCACGCAGGGCCCTGTTTTCCGTATGGAATTTGAAACGTCTTTTTTTCCCTTTACGCAAGGAGCTGATCCTGTTGACACAATCCTGGAAAACGCCCATCGGGCAGATGACGGAACAGTAAATGCGCCCGAACAGGATGGTGACAAGAAGAATTCCCGCAATTACGGCAAAATTGAGGGCGATGCAGGAAGGCAGGAACTGCAACCCGGCCATCCAGCCCCACCACTGATGGCCGATTCCGACAAAAAGCAAGGTGATACCCACGAAGAACACCGCCGCGAGTATGATTCTGATTTTTCGTAACATGGTGCAAATATAAAAAAAGTGGCGGACTTTCTGTCCGCCAACTCTTTCTGTTTGTATTTAATTCTATAAACTAGTCAATATAGAATACATTGTAGTAAACTCCGAAAGAACCTGCGGAAACAGTCCAGGTGAAACCGAAGTAGATGACGTTTTCATCCTTGTCAAAGTATGTATCGCCTGCACTGATCTGAGCAGAAATAGCTCCGTAAGAACTGTGAACAATTCCTGAATTCTGCTTAGCTCCTGAGAATTTCTGATCGCCGTCCCAGTTGAAAACATAGTTGACGCCGGGAACGAACCAGTCGGAAAGACGATACTGACCGAGCATTTCTGAATACTCAATCTTTGCTTCCCAAGTTTCTCCTGTCCAGAAGTCATCATAGAGCAGTCCTGTCTTCCAGGTCTTGTAATCCTCCTTGTAGAAAACAAAGCCACACTGGGGAGAACCGGCGTCCTCCTTATAAGGCTGTGTGTATTCTTCAGGAATGGATATATTCATCTGATATTCCTTGAAAGGCTCCATTTCTCCGAGTTTGATAACAATCTCGGCCACTTCCTGACCGGCTGCAAAATCAACGGATGCAGGAACGGTTACAATACCGGGAACATCACACCAGGCAGTAAGAGGAATGCTCTCAGCTGCAGAAGCATTGTTTCTCTCAATGAAAACAATGAACTCGGTATCGCTCAGATTGAGGACCTGAGTTGAAGGATTTTCCGCTGAGAAGTATACATCCTTGTCGCCTGCAGGCTTGCCGGGCTCATAGGGAGTATTGTCCTTAGAGCAGGAAGCGAACACAGATGCAGCCGCAAAAGCAATTGCTAATATTTTATAAAAAGTTTTCATATCTGACTTCATTTAAATTGATTAGTCGGTAACACCGTCAAAGATGCCCTTGCCCTGATCGGTCTTAGGCTGGTTTCCACCGGTATTGTCAACAATATCGAAGTTGGTGTTCATCTCTCCCTGAGGGAAGCGGAGGAGCAACCATGGATCGTCTGCAGCAAGGTTGAACCTGTATGCAGGAGCAATGTTGTTGGTATCGTCTATGAAACGGACAAGCGGTTTCTGAAGACGCCTCTGGTCGGGAATGAAGAATCCTTCTCCCCAAAGCTCAACACGGCGCTGGAACCAGATTTCCTCTATGAATGAAGGGAAACGGCTGGCATCGTATACATACTCGGGGTCACGATATCCCTGTACAAAACTCTCGAGAGTGGAGACAGCTGCAGCACTCTGGCCAAGCCTGTACTGGCACTCTGCCTGAATGAGAATCATTTCCTCAACACGCATAAGAGGCATATCCTCTTCGTTGGAAATTGTTCCGATAGGGTCGCAGCCGAACTTCACGTTGGTATAAGGAAGGAAAGGAAGCTTGGTGTCGCCACCGTCATCTGCAGTTGCAACTGGACCGAGGCCGGGCCACTCAAGTTCATCGGAGATTGTAGAGTGAAGATCCTCATCTACCCACCACTGCTTGCGGATATCGGTAGCAGGAATCTTGTTCCAGAGAATCGTGTTGATGCAGGTGTAAACCTGGCAGGCAGGTGCATAGCCGTTTGCTGAGAATGAACGGAGCCAAGAAGAAGTGGTGGCGTAAAGATACTTGGCTGCAATGTCAGCAGTCATGTCATATCCCCAGATCCAGTTGTGCTCATCCATGTTCATGAATGCAGGCTTGGAAACTTCTGCTATGGAAGCGGGTTCATAACCCTGAGCTGCAGCAACAGCGTCATCATAAGCCTTCTGCCATTCACCCATTTCAAGATATGCGCGTGCACGGAGTCCGTGAGCAACGTTTACGTTGATGTAAGCCTTTGTCTTACGGTCTGTACCAAGATTGTCAATCGCATAGCTGAGGTCATTGATGATGATATCATAAATCTCAGCGACGGTAGCGCGGGGATTGTGGGTAACATCCTCAACATCAGGAGAGCAGATAGGAACACAAGGTTTGTCCTTTGCAATCTGATAGTTGAACTGATAGTTGGGGACAAGCATCATATATGAATACGCACGGAGGCACCTGGCCTGTGCAATCATATTGATTGAAGAGGGATCACTTACATCCTCACTGAAACCTGCAAGGAAGGTGTTCACATCTGCAATCATGTTGTAGGGAGCACGGTAACGGATATAGGGGTTACGGTAGTTGGCGTTACGTGAAGAAAGCTCTCCACAAACCGAGAACCAGTTGTAACCGCTGTCGGCGATATGTGCATCTGCACCTTCAAGGTCGTTGCAGAAGAGAATCATAAGGAACTCCCAGTCGTCAGGATTTGAGTACATCTTAGCGGGTTTGCCGATGTTGGTAAACATACCGTTGAATGAAGCCTCGGCGCGTGAGGGAGCGATCTCATTGGTTTTCTGAACCTGAGATTCAAGCATAGTACCACTCTGAGGGGCGATGTCCTCCATCTTGGTGCAGGATGCTGCTATAGCGGCACCGGCAAGAGCAACCAAAAATAATCTATAGAGTTTCATACTTCTTTACTTTTAAAATTAGAACGTGATAGTAAGGCCACCGGTGATGGTACGCATAGCAGAATAAGCTCCGGAGTTAAGACCTGAACCTGATGTGTATGTACCGAGACCGATACTGTAGCGGGGATCCACACCCTGACGGGCAGAGAATACAGCGAGGTTCTCACCTGCAGCGTAGATTCTGATAGTGTTGAGCTTGATAGCCTTCGTCCACTTTGCAGGGAAGGTGTAACCGAGAGTTACATTGTTGATGCTGAGGTAGTTTGAGCTGATGAGGAAACGGTCAACAGCACTCTGTGATACCTGGGTGTCACCATCGAGACGGGGAACGTCCGTATTGGTGTTTTCAGGAGTCCAGGCCTTGAGGGCGTCCTTGTGCCATGCCTGACCTGCGGCTGCCTGAGTGTGCATCAATGCCTGATATGTACCGTCATAGTACTTGCCACCGAGCTGATAAGACAGCTGGAATGAGAAGTCAATTCCGTAAGCGGTCAAGCTTGTACCGAGTCCACCATAGAGCTTGGGAAGAACTGAGCCGAGCTTGTACTGTGTCGCCTCGTCGAATACCGGAGTGACAACGTCGGTATTGGTCTCGTCATCGTGCTTCCAGTAGAGAGCCTCACCGTTCTCTACATTCACACCTGCATATTTGTACATGTATGCGTCGTAGAGAGAACCGCCAACCTCATAGATGTAGTTGCTTCCCTTGATACCGTTCTCAGATACACTGGGATCGAGAGAGAGGATGGTGTTCTTGTAGTGGCTGAAGTTGGCGTTCCAAGTCCAGTTAACCTTCTTGGTGGAAATGATCTTTCCGTCGAAAGCAAACTCGAAACCGTTGTTGCGGATATCACCTACGTTGACAGGATAAGAACCTGTAGGGTTACCGGCAGAAAGAGGAACGCTCTTGCTGTAGAGGAGGTCACTTGTCTTCTGGTCGAAGTACTCCAGAGTACCATTGAGGTAACCGTTGAAGAACTCGAAGTCGAAACCGACGTTGAATGAGTTTTTCTTCTCCCATGTAAGATCGGGATTTCCCTTGTATGAGAGGGAGATTGCATATCCGTTAGCCTTGGAATATGAGTGAGTGTACTGGTCTGAATAGGGATAGTATGAACCGAGGTTGTCGTTACCCTGCTGACCGTAGGAAACCTTGAGCTTGAGCATGTCCACCCAATTGGCATTTGCCATGAAGTCTTCCTTGCTGATGAGCCAGGCACCACCTGCTGACCAGAAGTTACCCCACTGCTTGCCGGGAGCGAAGCGTGAAGATGCATCGCGACGGTAAGATCCGCTGACGAAATATTTGCCGTCAAAGTCATACTGTGCGCGTGCAAGGAAACCCTTGGTCATATATGTGTTGGTGTAAGATTTCACAATCTTGCTCTCGGGTTCGCCGTCCGCGTTGCTCAATTCACCTACAAGAGGGTTGAACAGGTGGTCGTTCTGTCCGTAGAGAACCTGTGACTTGAGTACATACTGCTCATAACCGGCAAGTACATCAATGTTGTGCTTGTCTGCAAATGTGTTCTTGTACTCTGCAAGATACTGCTGGTTGACAGTGAATACCCTGTCATGCTCAACATATGCATAACCGTCTGAACCTGCGCCGCCGCCGTAGGGGCTGCCGAGGTTGTTGGTGCGCTGGTTGTTGGCCATGAAGCTTACATTGGCGCTGATGGAGAGACCCTTTACAGGGGTGAAGATGGCACCGAACTTTCCGTTGAGGTTGTCACCGTAGGTCTGGTTGCGGTCCTGCTCGTTGTCACGGACAGCGTTTCCTACGAAGTTAGGACGGATGAAGTTGGTATTGTTGCTATCGTAAATGGTACGGCCGTTCTCCTTCTTGATTGTACCGTCTGCATTACGTACATAAAGAGGATAGATAGGTCCAATGTTGTTTGTAATGTAGAAGATGTTTCCTGAAGAACCGAAGGTTGATGAATAGTTCGCAACCTTTGAATCTGAATAGGTGTAGCTGAGGTCAGAGATAACCTTGAACCACTTCTTAACCTGATATTCAGTGTTGATACGGCCTGTGAAGCGCTGATAACCTGAGTTGACAACGACACCGCCATCATTCAGGTAGCTTCCTGAAGCATAGTATGAGAACTTGTCATTCGCTCCGCTTACGGAAACGTTGTATTCCTGACGGAGTGAGTTGTGGAACACCTCGTCGTACCAGTCATCGGGAGTGTAGAAATACTCGCCGTCTGTGTAACCGAGCTTTGCGTTAGGGTTGAGCTTGAAGTTTGTTCCTATGAGCTTCTCTCCTTCGGGAACGGTGAATACCTGATATCCGAGACCTCCGTTCTTCTCATCGAAGAGATATTTGTCTGCATAAGCGTAAGATTCCTCTGCAGAGTGGCCTGAATAGAAGTAGTTGTTGTACAGCTGGGTGTACATGGTCTCATAGTACTGACCGGGATCGGAAATGACGTCATACTGAGGGATGAGACGTGAGTTCACACCGAGACGTGCATCGAACTTGACTGTAGCGTCACCGCTCTTTCCTTTCTTGGTTGTTATGATAACGACACCGTTTGCACCGCGGTGACCGTAAATTGCAGAAGCGGAAGCATCCTTGAGGACAGACATTGACTCAACATCGTTAGGGTTGATGTCTGAGATTGAGCCGTCGTAAGGCGCACCATCCACAACGATGAGAGGTGCACTGCTGGCACTCATTGAACCTATACCGCGGATACGGATGGAAGAAGAATTGGAGGTAGGGTCACCGCTTGATGAGATAACCTGGACGCCGGGAGTCGTACCTGCGAGGGCGCTGGTAACGTTGGTGGCGATTTTCTTCTCGATTTCCTCCGTCTTAACCATAGCGGCAGATCCGGTGAAGGAACTCTTGGTGGCTGTACCGTAAGCCACAACGATGGTTTCGCTGAGCATTTCAACATCCGGCTCGAGTGCGACATTGATTTCTGTTTTTCCCTCGACATCAACTTCGGCACTCTTGTAACCGATGGTTGTAAAGCCGAGCGTCGCATTCTTGGCAACTGTTATGCTATAGTTACCGTCAAAGTCGGCAACTACACCGTCAGCAGTTCCCTTAATAAGGATGGCTGCTCCTGGCAGAGGCTCTCCTGTGGAGGCATCTGTCACAACACCCTTTACAGTGATGTTCTGCGCCGATGCCATTACGCATGCGAACAGAGCGATCGCTGAGAAAAAGATCTTAACTTTTTTCATAAGTTGAACTTTTGATTAAAACAATAAAATATACTAACTAAACCTTTAGTTATCTATACACTATCCCCCCCCTAAAAAGAGAATTGGCTCGCAATATCGGAACAATTTTTTGAAATTCAAAATTTTTATAAACAGTTAAAAACCTATGTATATTACTATGAATCTAACTTTTTGCGATACATTCTATCAGATATTAAAAATTTTGCTTTCAAATTAAAACAACAGAGCATATAAAATTTTAAGATCTTAACTATTTTCTTAAAAATACGTACGGACAAAAATTCCGCCAGACCGTATCTTACTGATTTATGCAGAAATTATGCGTCACTTACAAAACAGCATTTTTGCAACTGTTCTGCGTCACGTCTCTCTACTTACAGAGAGGGGACGTCATGCCGGACGTGATCCGGCATCCGAGATCCCGTGTCGAGCACGGGATGACGGGGGAAATACGAATGGCACAGGTACGATTGTATATGTGTTAAAATATGGCCATATTTGTGAGTATGAAACATTCGTTTAAAGATTGGACAGCGGCGACAAGATTCTGGTCGTTCCCCGTATCGGCTATGCCCGTAATAGTAACAACTGCCTTCCTCTTCTGGAAAGCTTATGACATCAACTGGCTGTGCGTGCTCCTGGCGCTTGTGGGCAATGTCATGTTCCACGCTGCAGGCAACGTACTGAGCGACTGGTGGGATTACCGCAGAGGTGTGGACAACGAGAATGCCTATGCAATACCACAGCTTGTGTTTCACCAGTTCGAGCCCGGCGAATACCTGCGTTTTTCCGGAATCCTGTTCGCCACAGCCGCCTGTATAGGACTCATCCTCACTTTCATGGCAGGGTGGGAACTGCTTATCATAGGAATTGCAGGCGCCATCCTCGCCGCCAGCTACTCCTTCTTCAAGTTCAGGGCTATGGGAGATATTTTTGTATTTGTTTGCTTCGGTATCCTCCCTGTTATCGGAACATCCCTTGTAGCGGCAGGATTCATTGACTGGACGGCGCTGGCAATAAGCATTCCCCTCGGAATCTTCACAATCGGTGTGCTGCACGACAACAACACCGTTGACATAAATACAGACAGGGCCGCCGGCATCAGGACTCTCCCGATGCTCCTGGGAGAAAGAACCAGCGTGAAGATTTTCATAGCCTATATGATCATCCCCTTCGTGGCCGTAACAGCAGGCTGCATCACAGGATATCTCCCTTATATGGCCTTAGTGAGCCTGTTTGCCGTTCCAGCAGCCCTCGGCAACATCAGGAAAGCGTACGGGTACTTCTCCGAAGGAATAGAAGCGATGAAGGGTCTTGACCAGAAAACGGCCCAGCTCCACCTTATATTCAGCCTTCTCCTGACCGCCGGTCTGTTCCTGGCCGCCTTGATATAAATATGCAGGGAAAAACTTCAAGACTTTTGTTCGCGGTGTCCGTCGCCGCCGTGCTGTGGTTTTATATGTTCAGTCCATGGACCGGACATCTGAGCAATTTCTGGCTGAACATGAGTGTTTCTGCATTGATATTGTCTTCCATGGCAATTCCGTGGTCCGGATACAAGCCGGGCAAATTCAATGTCAGGAATGCCTGTGTCCAGCTGCTGCTCGGTGTTGCAATAGCCTTTGCATTATGGGGCATATTCTGGATGGGAGACAAGATCTCGCAACTGATATTATCTTTCTCCAGAGGACAGGTGGACAGTGTATATGCCATGAAGAACGGCACCGATACAAAGCTTACAGCCCTGCTTCTTCTACTTCTTATAGGCCCTGCCGAGGAGTTCTTCTGGAGAGGGTATGTACAGAAAAGTTTAACGGGGAGATTGGGTGCAGACATCGCCCTGGCGGTTACAACCGCCATATACGCCCTGGTTCACATCTGGTCCTTCAATTTCATGCTTGTCATGGCAGCTCTGGTAGCCGGGGCGTTCTGGGGTCTCATTTACAGGGTCAAGCCCTCGCTGCTGCCAGCCCTCATTGTATCCCACGCCCTCTGGGATGTGCTTGTATTCATAATTTTTCCAATTTAACAATATGTCCATACGCAAATTATTACTTCCAACCTTATTAATTCTACTCACTTCCTGTAACATGAACGACTACGAAAAATTCAATAGCCATGCCCCAGGCTGGAAAAAAGAACTGATGTACAAACTTCCCTACCTCGGTCATCGCAACTGGATTGTAATCACGGATATGGCATATCCCTTACAGTCCGGAGAAGGAATACGCACCCTTTACGCGGAAGAAGATTATGAGGATGTTCTCTCCCAGGTCAAGGACATTATAGATGAAGCGCCTCACGTCTTCCCCCACATTTATGGAGACAGGGAACTTGATTTCATTCCGGAAGAAGACGCCCCCGGAATCACTGCCCTCAAGCAGAAAATCGCCGGGATATGCGGTGAAGAAATTGTCCGTATACCGCACGAGGAATTGATATCAAGGCTGGACGAGGCCGGCAGGATGTTCAACGTGGTCATCATCAAAACCCCACTTAGGATGGCATACACTTCGACATTCTTCGAACTGGACTGCAACTACTGGTCAGCAGACAAGCAGAAACGTCTGGATGAGGCTATGAGCAAGCCCCACTCTCCTGATTTATTCAGCAATGAAACCCCTGTCCTTTAAGACAGGAAGTCCCCTGTGACTGATACGCAGGCCGAACGAAGGCTTCTCTATCTGACGCTCAAGCGGCTGCATAAGGCCCTCTGAAAGCGGTTCCGCAGCCTTGGTTCCTTCGTTCCCGGCAGCGCATGCAAGGGCGGACTTGAGCATGACCTCATTCTCGTCGCCAAGCTGGATGCCATCGTCGGGAGTATCCACTGACTTGACATTCCATTGGAAGCCCTCAGGCATGACGGGGCAGTCTCCGTTCTTGTCCGTATAGCGGGCGAACATCATATAGAGTCCCCAGTTCCTGACATATTTCAAGGCCTCGGCGTACTTGGTCCCGTAACTTTCTTCGTTATGCTTCACGAAATCCTCGGCCCCGTACATTCCTCCGGTGCAGAACTTTCCGTGAGAGCAGAACACGCTGCCTTCAGACTTGGGTTCCCCGATAATCTGAATGTCCATATAAGGTTTCAGGCCCACAATCACACTTTCGGAAGCAGAGGCCGTTCCTGATGTCATAATGGCATATATCTTCTTGAGGTTCATATTGCAGCCTACCGTGTTGTAATAGTATCCGCCATTGCCGTCGGACATCACCTGAGTGAAATAATCGGTAATGTCCTCATCGCTGAGGCCTTTCATCTGGGAACTGTTGTAAACACTCTTTTCATAGACTTCTCCACCTTTGCCGGACGCATCTCCAATAATGCCTTCCGGCGCGAGCATCGCGGCCAGAGCCATCTCGGTAATCACATATCCACCGCCATTATACCTGAGATCGAGTATGAGTTCGGTAACTCCCTGACTCTTGAAGTCCGAAGCAACAGCCTTGAGATCCTCTATGGAATCCAGGGTGAAACTCGTGTATGCAAGATATCCGACCTTCTTGCCTGCGACATCAAACACCTTGTGCATCAGGACAGGGTTCTCATACATCTCAACCGGAGACATTGAGATTTTGGTCAATTGGCTGTGACCATGCTTCTGCACCTCGAAATCACACGGACTGCCGCCGCTCAGGTATGAATTATATATATCCACATAGTTGCTGGTGGTCATCTGCTTGTTGTTGACCTTCACAATGGCATCCCCTCTTTCCAGACCGGCCTTGGCAGCCGGGCTGTCGGCATATACGTAAAGGATTACGGCACAGACGGTATTCTTGGAAGAATCGTAATAGTAGAATTTGAGGTCATATCCGAAGGTAGTGGAGACACCGGCAACCTCACTGGTGAACGATGCGAAGTCGTCCGTCAGGAAGGACCAGCGGTCATAACTGTGCTTCAGTTCGTCAACCTTGGCAACGGGGTCAACGTTCTCCGGTTTGGTGGTATATGCATTCTTCCACGCCGCAAGGCCGCTTTTGATTTCGTCAGCCCACAGATACAGTTGGCTCATATAAACATAGGCGAAATCGTTCACATAGCTCCGCTGCTTGGCCTGCTCGGTCTGCACCTTCTGCTGTTCGGTATTATCGGAAGGGTCTTTTTTCTGATAGGTATAGCCTTTATCTTTATCACAAGATGACAATAGTGCGGCACACAGTGCCAGAGACAATATAATTCTTCCTGCTTTCATACCGTACACGACTTATTATAACGGAAACAAATATAGAAATTATTCGGCGGCGCCTCCAAGAAGGTCCAGAATCTCGGAAGTGATTTTCTGCTGGCGCCCTTTGTTGTATTCCAATGTAAGTTCTCCCAGAAGGTCCTCGGCATTGTCGGTTGCCGTCTGCATTGCAACCGTGCGCGCAGCATGCTCTGCAGCCGCAGAATCAAGGATGGCCACATAGAACTTGAGCATAAGCACCTGCGGAAGGAGGGTTTCCACAACCTTGGAGGGGGAAGGCTCAACAATGTATTCCTCCGCACATTCCGGCTCTCCGGTCATGGATGAAGGCATCTCGAAGGGGAGATAGGTCTCCGCCACCGCTACCTGCTTGGAATTGGAAACGAAATGATTGTATACCAGCACTACCCTGGATACACGGCCTTCCATGAAATCCTTCTGCAAAGCGGAAGCAAGCGCGGCCGCGGCCTCGTATGACGGACGGGCCACCAGTGAGGAATAATCCTCCCTGGACGGGAAACCTTTCTTCTTCATGGCATCCGCCATCTTGCGTCCCAGGGAATATACTTCCACCACATCATTCCCCTCTATTACCTCCGAAGCCTTTCTTATGACATTTGCATTGAAGCCTCCGCAAAGCGAGGAATTGGAACTGATGGCAACCACAGCCACTCCGGCGCGACGGGTTTCGTCCTCAGCAGAAACCTCAACAGGCCTGCACAGAACGGATTTGCTCTCGGAAGCCAGGGAAAAAAGAATCTCGCCGAGAGTCTTCTCGTACGGACGCAGGCCCTCAATGGCCTTCTGCGCCTTGCGTAACTTCGAGGAGGCCACGAGTTTCATGGCCGAAGTAATCTTGAGCGTAGACCTGACCGAGCCTATACGGTCCTTTATTTCCCTTAAAGATCCCATTACTGAGCAAGTTGCATACAAACAAGTCCGGCTTCTTTCTCTATGACCGCAACGGCCTCATCGGAAATCTTGCCGGAACCGAGAAGATCAAGCACGTCCCTGTGCGCAACGCGCATCCTCTCAAGGAAAAGTTTCTGGAATTCTATAACCTGGTCTATACGGATATCCGCCATCAGGGCATGTGTTCCGCAATAGAGTACGGCAACCTGCTCGCCAACGGGCATAGGGCTGTACTGAGGCTGTATGAGAAGCTGGTTGTTCTTGCGTCCCTTGTCCAGAGTCATTGCCGTGACCTTGTCCATATCGGATGAGAACTTGGAGAAGGCTTCGAGTTCACCGAACTGAGCCTGGTCTATCTTGAGGGTACCGGCAACCTTCTTCATGCTCTTCACCTGCGCGGAACCGCCCACACGGCTGACGGAAATACCCACGTTGATGGCAGGACGGAATCCGGCATTGAACAGAGACGATTCCAGATATATCTGACCATCAGTGATGGAAATCACGTTGGTGGGGATGTAGGCGGAAACATCTCCCGCCTGGGTTTCGATGATAGGAAGCGCTGTGAGCGAACCTCCCGCCTTCACCTTGCCCTTGAGGCACTCGGGAAGGTCGTTCATCTTCTCCGCAACCTCCTGCTGGGAGATGATTTTCGCCGCACGCTCAAGCAGACGGCTGTGCAGGTAGAAGACGTCTCCGGGATAAGCCTCGCGTCCGGAAGGACGGCGGAGGATGAGGGACACCTCACGATATGCCACGGCCTGCTTGGAGAGGTCGTCGTACACGACGAGCGCATGGCGCCCGGTATCGCGGAAGAACTCGCCTATAGCAGCTCCGGCAAAGGGGGCATAGTACTGGAGAGCGGCAGGATCCGCAGCGGTTGCCGCAACTACGATGGTGTAGTCCATCGCACCCTTGGAACGGAGGATATCGACTATGGAAGCGATGGTGGAACCCTTCTGGCCCACACCGACGTAAATACAGTAAACAGGTTCTCCCTTGAGGAAATTCTCCCTCTGGTTTATAATAGTGTCTATGGCAAGCGCGGTCTTTCCTGTCTGGCGGTCACCGATGATGAGCTCACGCTGACCGCGTCCGATAGGAATCATTGCATCTATTGCCTTGAGTCCCGTCTGGAGAGGTTCCGTCACGGGTTCGCGGAAGATGACTCCCGGGGCCTTGCGCTCCAGAGGCATCGAAACCGTCTCGCCCTGAATATCTCCGAGACCGTCAAGAGGTGTTCCGATAGGGTCAACTACACGACCGACGAGACCCTCGCCCACAGGGATACCGGCAATCCTGCCGAGTCTGTGGACCTTCATGCCCTCCTTGACCACATCGGTAAGGCCGAGAAGCACGGCACCTACGTTATCCTCCTCCAGGTTCATCACAACGGCCTTCACACCGCTCTCGAATTCGAGCAGTTCTCCGGCCTCGGCGTTCACAAGCCCATAGATGCGGGCAACGCCGTCGCTTACCTGAAGCACGTAGCCTATCTCCTCGTAATGAAGTGAAGTGTCTATCCCCTTGAGCTGAGAAAGGAGGATTTCGGATATTTCGCTTGCTTTAACAGTATTATGCGCCATTATACTAATCTGGTATTTTTTTCAACAAACTGACGACGTATGTCCTCTATCTGGGCGCGAACGCTGGCGTCGATGAGAAAATCGTCAATTTCAAAGACAAAGCCTCCTATTATGGAGGGGTCTACGGAACTTTCAAGGATAACCTTGCATCCGCTTTTGGCACTGACAAGGTCACAGAGCCTCTTTCCAAGTTCTGCGGCCGGCACAGCAGTTGTAAGACGGGCTGGACGGATGTTGACGGAATCGTAGTACATCCTGAGGAAGGATTGGAAGACGAACTTCAGATAGTCGACGCGTCCGTTCCTGGCCAGAAGTGAGAGAAGTTTCTCCAAATCGGGTTCAAGCACGGCAGGCAGATGGTCCGGGTCACGCAGCAGACCCTGTATCTGCTGGGAGACCTGTTCCCCGCGTCCCGTCTCCTGCGTAAGGAGAAGAAGCGCCTTGGCGTACCTTCCGGCTATTATTCCCGTATTCATAAGCTAACTCCTGTCTTGCATTCCGGCAACCTCGTCCACGAGCTTGTCTATCAGTTCCATCTGCTCGGAAGAATCCTTGAGGTTCTTCCTTACTATCTTTTCCGCCACCTCGACCGACAGCAACGACACTTGCCTGCGGAGGTCGCGCATGGCGCTCTCCTTCTCGGCGGCTATCTCCATTCTCGCATGTTCCAGTATCTTGCGGGCCTCCTCCCGGGCATCCTCCTTCGCCTGCGCTATCATCTGATCGCGGGCTTCTGAAGTTTCCTTGAGGATTCTGGCCTGCTCGAGCTGAGCCTGCTTGAGCATCTTCTCCTGCGAGTCCGCAAGACTGTGCAGTTTCTCCTCGGCCTCACGGGCCTTGGCGATACTGGCATTGATGCGCTCGCTGCGCTTCTCGACCGAGCCGGTAATCATCGGAAAACCGAACTTTGCAAGAAGGAAGAAGACGATGCCGAAGATCAGCGTCATCCAGAACAGCAGACCGAAGTCGGGTGTGATAAGTGACATCGGCTACTGGTTGATGCCGATAAGGCAGACAAGAATAGCGAAAAGACATGCACCCTCCACGAGCGCACCGATGATGATGGCGGTCATACGGTAGTGACCTGCCTGCTCCGGCTGACGTGCTCCTGCTTCGAGAGACGCCTTACCGATCTTGCCGATACCGATTGCCGCCGCGAGAGCCGCAACACCTGCACCGATTGCGATGCCTGCTTTTCCGAGAGCTGCACCGGCAGCTGCCTGAAGAATCATTGAAAGTAACATAACCTATAATTTTAGAATTTTAAATTGTCATTCAGTTTCCGGCTCCTGCCTGCTGAGTCCTATGAACACAGAGGAGAGCATTGTGAATACATATGCCTGAAGGAATGCCACGAGAAGTTCGAGGCAATCCATGAACACGCCGAACACCACCGCAATCACGCTCAGGCCGGCGTTCATTACCGTGCCGAGTTCTGCGGTTAGGAATACCACGGCCACAACCCCGAGAAGCATCACGTGACCCGCCAGGATATTGGCGAAGAGCCTTATCATCAGTGAGAAAGGCTTTGTGAAAATTCCAATTATCTCAATAACCGGCATCAGGGGGAAAGCCTTGAGGAAGATCGGTACGTCCGGCCAGAGAATATCCTTCCAGTATTGCTTGTTACCGAACACATTTACGGCAACGGAGGTGCAGAGTGCAAGCACCAGAGTCACGGCAATATTCCCGGTAATGTTCGCCCCGAAAGGGAAGAACGGGATGATACCCATCAGATTGTTGATGAAGATGAAGAAGAAGGCTGTCAGCAGATACGGGCTGTACCTCTTGTAGTCCTTCCCCACGCATTCCTTGATAATATCATCCTCAACCATAGTGACAAGCATCTCCACAAGACCGGCAAAACCCTTAGGGGCCTCCTCGACAGCGTCATGCTTCCTGTACCACCTTGCTCCGAGCAGTATTATCAGCAGCACCACGGCGCTGTTGAACATCAGGCCGAAAACGTTCTTTGTAATGGAAATGTCAAGAGGCTTCACGAGTTCGCTTCCCTGCACTTCGACAATCTTGCCCGCGTGGGGCTCGTCCGCATGGGCGATACGGAAGCCTTCGTATGTCTCTCCCTCGGCTATGTGACGGGAGCTGAAGCAGTGCCAGCCCGTTGACTTGGAATGCACTATGACAGGGAGATATACGCAGACGGGTTTTTCCTTTATTGTGGTGACGTGCCACTCATAACTGTCGCCGACGTGTCCGAAGAGGTACTCCTGCATATCGATGTCAGCCGCCCCGGCACTCAGCGGGAGCAGAACGGTCATCAATATCAATAGAAACTTTTTCATACCTCTGCGCAAATGCTCATCACATTGTTCTTCAAACGGACAACCCCACCCTTGACGGAAAGGCTTTCCTCTCCTTCCGGACCACGCCATCTTATCTTTCCCGCATCAAGCGTGGAAATGATGGGAGCATGGTTCACAAGCACCTCAAACACCCCGGCGGCACCGGGAAGGAAGACGGCTTCGGCCTCGACGCTGCGGGACCATTCCGGAGTGAGTATGTCTATCTTTATGCTCATCACTTGGCGGCGGCGAGTATGGCCTCACCTTTCTTTATTGCATCCTCGATGGTTCCTACGTTGAGGAAAGCCTGCTCGGGAAGATAATCGCACTCGCCGTCAAGAATCATGTTGAAACCCTTGATGGTGTCGCCTATGTCCACCATGACGCCCTTGACTCCGGTGAACTGCTCCGCAACGGCGAACGGCTGGCTCAAGAACCTCTGGACACGGCGGGCACGATTGACGGTAAGCTTGTCCTGCTCAGAGAGTTCGTCCATTCCGAGAATGGCGATGATATCCTGAAGTTCCTTGTTCCTCTGGAGAATCTGCTTTACACGCTGGGCGGTATCGTAATGCTCACGTCCCACGACATTGGGGTCGAGGATGCGAGAGGTTGACTCCAAGGGATCGACGGCCGGATAAATTCCGAGCTCGGTTATCTTGCGGCTGAGCACGGTGGTAGCATCGAGATGGGAGAAGGTAGTTGCCGGAGCGGGGTCCGTAAGGTCATCGGCAGGGACATATACCGCCTGCACGGAAGTGATGGAGCCGTTCTTGGTGGAGGTGATGCGCTCCTGCATCTGTCCCATTTCCGTGGCGAGGGTAGGCTGATATCCCACAGCCGAAGGCATACGGCCGAGAAGCGCTGACACTTCGGATCCCGCCTGAGTGAAACGGAAGATGTTGTCAATGAAGAAAAGTATGTCCTTGGGGCCCTCCCCGGTATTGCTGTCACGGAAAGACTCCGCCAGCGTAAGTCCGCTGAGAGCCACGCTGCTTCGGGCTCCGGGAGGTTCGTTCATCTGGCCGAACACCATTGCGACCTGTGATTGCTCAAGCTGTTTCCTGTCAACCTTGGAGAGGTCCCAGTGGCCCTCTTCCATGGACTTGGCGAATTCATCGCCATAGCGTATGACGTTGGATTCTATCATCTCGCGCAGAAGGTCGTTGCCTTCCCTCGTGCGCTCTCCCACGCCTGCGAAGACGGAGAATCCGTTATGTTTCTTTGCAATATTGTTGATGAGTTCCTTGATGAGCACAGTCTTGCCCACACCGGCTCCTCCGAACAGACCGATTTTACCTCCCTTCAGGTAAGGCTCAAGAAGGTCGATGACCTTGATTCCGGTGAAAAGCACTTCCCTGGAAGTGGTGAGGTCCTCGAATTTCGGGGGCTCGCGGTGTATCGGAAGAATATTCTCGCGTGAAAGGTCTCCGAGTCCGTCTATGCTGCCGCCGGTCACATTCATCACGCGGCCGCGTATCTGGGCTCCAACCGGCATGGTGATCGGAGCTCCGGTACCGACTACCTCAAGTCCGCGGCTGAGGCCGTCCGTGGAATCCATTGCCACACAGCGCACCGTATCTTCTCCGATATGCTGCTGAACCTCTATCAGAAGCTCGCTCCCGTTCTTACGGAGGACCTTGAGCGCATCGTGTATAGAAGGCAGTTGCCTTGACGCAAGCTCTCCGGAATCCAATTGAAAATGAACGTCCACCACCGGACCGATAATCTGAGAAATATGTCCCTTGATTTCAGGCATCGTAGTCTGTTTTTTGATTCGAACTGCGAATTTAACTATAAATTCTCAATACTCCTATAATTTGCATTCCGGAAAAAATTTTTCACCCCTGATGTTTCAATCCGTCCAGGAAACCGGCCCTTTTCATGGATGATTTGCTGAAAATTTTGATTCGTCCATGAAAACGCCTGTTTTTATGGACGAATTTATTTACTTTGCAGTTATCAAACACTGAAAGATTATTATGAGAAAGCAAATCCTTATTGTTATCCTCGCGCTGATGGCCTCATTAACGGCGGGGGCGCAGAATATTGCCAGTTTCAAACTGAACAACGGGCTGACCGTATATGTCTGCGAAGACCCTTCCCAGCACGACGTGCTTGGAGAGGTGGTGGTACGCACCGGGGCCGTGAACGATCCCGAGCAATACACAGGGCTTGCCCATTACCTCGAACATGTCATGTTCAAAGGTACTCAAAAGATAGGTGCGCTTGACTGGAATGCTGAAAAACCCATATATGAAGAAATCATAGCCAAATATGACGAACTTGCCGAAACTGCCGACGAGGCCCGTCGTGAAGAAATTTCAAGGGAGATAAATGCGCTGACCGTCAAGGAAGGGGAGATAAGTATCTCCCAGGAGTATTCCAACCTGATAGAAAGTATCGGCGGAAACGGTCTCAATGCCGGAACAAGCTATGACTACACAGTCTATTACAACAGTTTTCCGGCAAACCAGATCAACAAATGGCTGGCCTTATCTTCGGAGCGGTTCATGAATCCCGTTTTCCGTGCCTTCCAGAGCGAGCTGGAAACAGTTTACGAAGAATATAACATGTATCAGGACAATCCCCAGAGCCTTGCCAGAAACTTCCTGATGAGCAAGGCCTTCGAAGGATCTCCATATTCCCGTGACATCATAGGGCTGGGAGAGCATCTGAAGAATCCCAGATTAAGTCAGCTTATAAAGTTCTACAATGACTGGTACGTCCCCGAGAACATGGCGCTCATAATTGCCGGAAACGTAAAGCTTCAAAGCATAATGAGAATTATTCAGGCCACATATGGTCACCTGCAGCCCAGGCCCGCACCCGAGATGGCTCAGTTCAAGGACTTCGATGTGAAGGGAAGAGTGGCATATTCCACCAAATTCTCCTATTATCCCAGCACATGCCTTGTGTTCAATGGAGTGGAGAAAGGGAATCCTGACGAGTACCCTCTTGAAATCTGCATGCAGCTTCTCAGCAACAGTGCCTCTACGGGATTTCTGGATCAACTCACTCTGGCCGGAGATGTCATGGGGGCGTCAGCCGCCGCAACCGGATTCCTCAGACAGGGAAGGGTAATCATTGAGGCCGTCCCGTATTATGATGAGGCCCAGGGCAGCTATGACTCCAACAAGAAAGTTGAGAAGTACCTGCTCAACGCCGTCAATTCCATCATCAAGGGAGAGTTCAAGCCGGAGACCGTCGAAGCCATAAAGATAGGTCTCTGCAGGGACTATGATCTCATCATGGAAAGCAATGAGGGTAAGGTTGGGGCCATTGCAGACATTTTCACAGGCGGTCAGGACCTGCAGGATCTCCTTACGTACAAGGACAAAATCAGCGCTGTCACCTCTGAAGACATTGTTCGCGTTGCAGGTAAATACCTTAAGGATAATTTCATAGTAATCAACAACGAACTGGGCTCTCCGGACAGGAAACAGAAAATCAGAAAACCGGGATATGAACCCGTGCAGACCCCTGCCGGACGGTCTTCGGAGTATGCAACATTGTTCAAGCTGATGCGTGCGCCTGCACCGGAGCTTGCCTTCGTGGACTGGGGCCAGGTACAGCAGAAGTGCATCAATTCATATTCAAAGCTTTATTACAGCCAGAATCCGGCCAATGACATATACACGCTCCAACTCAAGTACGGAGCGAATTCAAAGCTGTTCCCGCAGCTCAGCGTTGCCGCACAGCTCATGAACAGCGCAGGAGTCATGTCACAATACTCCTTCCAGCAGCTTAAGGAACTGTTCGGTCAGCTTGGAGCCACTTTTTCCATCAGCGCCAACGACGAATATCTCACCATTACCTTAAGAGGATATGAAAGCACCTTGAAGGACGCATGTCTGCTTATCACGAAACTTATTCTCATGCCTTCACTCGATGACAGGCAGCTGGATAACCTGAAGGGATCCCTTATTTCGAGCAGAATGCGGAGAAAAAAGAACGTTAACGTTCTGGCTTCCGCCCTTAACGAGTACATTCTCTACGGAGATGAGTCGATATACCGCACAGAACTGACAGACCAGCAGATTGTGGATCTGGATATATCCAAGCTTACGGGCGACATCACAAAGGCAAGCAACTATGCCGCAGATATCCACTATTCCGGAAACATGCCTTTCAATGAAGTATATTCCATTTTGAGCACAAGTCTGCCTCTTGTCGAAGGGGAGAATCCGTCCAGTTCCCCTCTTATCAGAGACATGAAGGAATATGAAGAAAACACCGTGTTCTTCATTCCCAACTCGGATGCCCAGCAGGCTCAGATATATTTCTACATTCCTGCGGGAGAATTCGACAGGGAGTCCGAAATTTACAGGATGGCGTTCAACCAGTATTTCAGCGGAGGTTTCAACGGTCTTGTAATGCAGGAGATAAGGGAAAAGAACTCAATGGCCTATACAGCCTACGGGTCTGTGCGGAGCCGCAAGCTTCCGGGGAGCAGGAAATATTTCAGCGGGTACATAGGAACACAGAACGACAAGGCAATAAACGCCGTAGAACTTTTCACCTCCCTGCTTACAGACATGCCTCGCAACGAGGAGGCAATGGCCAATATCAGGACTTACCTCAAGGAAACTCTGCTCTCACAGCAGCCTGATGTAAGGTCCATAACGGCCAATATCGCCGAATGGGAACGCGAAGGATACAGTGAGGATCCTTCCAGAAGGTGGGTTGAGCAGGTGGAGAATCTCAGGTTTGACGATATCGTCAGCTACTATGAGAAGAACGTGAAAGGCAAGCCCATCGTCATAGGAATCATAGGAAATCCTAAAGACATAAATGTGAAGGATCTTGCCAGGTTCGGAAAGGTTGAGAGACTCACAGACAAGAAACTGTTCAACGAGAACGACGTTCTTTTTCAGAAATAGACACTATGGACCCTAAGGAGCGCGGCCTTCTTGCGAGGGCCTATTTCAGAAAGGGGTACAACTGCTGCCAGTCGGTACTCCTTGCATTCAAGGATGAGGCAGGGCTGTCCGAAGAGGATATTGCCCGGCTCGCCTCCGGCTTCGGCGGAGGCATGGGGAGGCTCAGGGAAGTATGCGGAGCCATGTCGGCTATGACTTTCATGTCCGGAGTCATCCGTCCGGCTGTTCATCCAGGAATCCTGGAAGAACGCGCGGACAATTATGCCCTCGTCCAGGACTTCGCCGGAACTTTCAGAAAGGAATTCGGAAGCATAGTCTGCCGGGATATCCTCCGTATCCGCGCGGACAGGAAAGAATCCCCGGTCCCGAGCATGCGTGATGAGCAATGGTACGCCATCCGCCCATGCGAGAGGATCATAGGCTTTGCAGCCGAGGAAATAGCGCGGAAAATGTCCGCTATTGTCCCGGAAAAATAGCATCGACTTCGTATTGTGAGAGTCCTGTCAACCTTCGGATCTGACCGTTTGAAGAGCGGTAGGTGAACCTCATAACTTTTGCGATATCGAATTTTTGGGCTTTGGACAAATCCCTGAAAGACTGCAGGTTATACCGGCTTCTCACTATCCGGCTGATTTGGGTGAAAAGTTCGCTGTCTGTAAGGAACTCCTCGTCATCGATGTCGCAGGCCAGTTCACTGTAGCTTTCCACACTTTTTCCGAGCATGGTGAAATATTGATGCGCATTCTTGAAGGCGGCCTTTCCAAGAGCTATGTTACAGAAAGACGGAGGTGCAACATATCCGTCTATCATCATCCAGTCAGAAGGGATATTTGCCTGCCTGGTCTTGAACACCTCCCTCTTCTCCAGAACCGAAAGGTCGGATACTCTCTTTTCTAACGGTATATCGTTGAAGTAATACCTCCCTGTACTCCAGGGATAGGAAAACGGTGTGTGTTCCGGATTTACGACATAGCCGTTCCTATGCACATAAATGATGTTGTTCCTCAGCGATGTCTCCGACTCTATTATTTTCATAGTCATTTCAATCCGGTCGAAGGGATGACCGCACAGACAAAGATATCTGTGAAGACGGCGCTTGAAAAGGTTGAAGGATTCTTCAATGTCTTTTTTCTGCCCGGAGATGATGATATGAACATGATTGCTCATGAGAGCAAAAGCAAGTATTTCATTCTCCGGTACCTCAAATGCACATCGAGCCAGCAGGTTCATCGCAAACCTATAATTGTCGACGGAGTTGAGAAAAGATTGAGAGGTCTTGCCGTTGGTGAAAAGATGCCATACGGGCCGGTTTGGAAAGACAACAGCCTTGCAGTTTCTTTCCCGTATAGTGTAGTTTTCCATAGTTTTACTGCAAAGTAAATAAATTCGTCCATAAAAACAGGCGTTTTCATGGACGAATCAAAATTTTCAGCAAATCATCCATGAAAAGGGCCGGTTTCCTGGACGGATTGAAGTGCCGGTGATAAAAACGCTTCCGGAAAGCTCTACTCTATGATGCAGTCGCCGGGGGCCTTGAGATTTTCGTCTATAATTACCTCACCGTATCCTCCGGTGGCCCGGATGTGCCCGGTAAGAGGATTCTTTACAGATGCAATAGGGCCTGTAATGGTGGCTTCGACGCTGGAATACTCGAAAGCAAGGTCGGCATCGGGAGCGAAAGTGCAGTCTTCCAGGACGAGGTCAGAAGCATAACACAGAGGCTGGGTACCGCTTATCCGGCAACGGACCAGTTTAAGGCCGCGAGAATACCATCCGAGATATTCACCCCGCACTTCAGAATCGTAGATTGTCACATTGTCAGTCTCCCAGAAGGCATCCTTGGTGTCAAGCACGGAATTGCGGATCTCTATGTTGCGGCAGTATTGGAAAGAATACTTGCCCTTCAGCCGCATATTGTTTATCTGAATGTCACTGCTCCGCATGAGGATATAATCCGCACCGGAGAATTCACACCCGTCAATCCTTACGCCACGGCAGGTCCAGAGAGTCTCTACAGCTTTTGGGAAAATGCAGTCCCTGAGGCTTATTCCGTCCAGCTCACGGAGAATCTTGGGGGCATCGACCCTGCATCGGATCATCTCTATGTCCGAAGAATACCAGATAGGCGCACGGGAATCTTCGGTGAAAACGCAGTTCTCTATTTTCGCGCCGTTACAGCACCAGAAAGGGTATCGTCCTTCAAACCTGCATTCACAGGCCTCTATGTTCCGGCTCTCCTTGAGGGCAGACTCTCCCTCATGGACCGTAACTCTCTCCAAGCGGATACCGTCGCTTGAATAAAGCGGTCTTTCACCTTCGAATTCGCAATCAGCAATAAGTCTCATATTCCAGCAAGTTTTGTTCTCATCCATCTGCTTCCGCATATACGGACTGCAAAAATCATTCCCTTGAAAGTCAGTTCCACAGCCATCGCAATCCAGTATCCCTGAAGACCGAAGCGGGGAATGAGCAGCATAGCCAGCCCTATCCGCACCACCCACATGGAAACAAGATTTATGACGGAGGGGACAAGGGTATCTCCGGCACCCACACAACAGCCGTTGCCCACGATGCTGATGGCAAAGAAGAATTCTGCCCAGGCCTCAATACGCAGGCATTCCGCCCCAAGGGATATAACCTCCTGATCGTGGCTGAGCAAACCCATGACCTGGGGAGCGAACACCCACATCAGCACGGCGAGGAAAGTCATCATCGCCGCGGCGGACCCTATCGAAATCCAGGCGAAATGCCGGGCGAGATCCTTTCTCCCCGCCCCCAGGCTCTGCCCCACGAGAGATGACGCCGCATCCTGAATGCCATATCCCGGAAGATAGCAGAAACCTTCCGCTATTATGGCAAAGGAATTTGCAGCTATGGAAACCGTACCCAGCGGAGCCACCAGAACAGTAGCCGCAACGTACGCTCCACGGGATACCACATTCTGAACCCACAGGGGTGAAGAAATGTTCAGAGCAAGTTTAAGGGAACGTTTCCCATCACGGAACGGCCTTATCTGAATCTTCCGCCTGCCCAGTTCCCTGCTGGAACTCCGGATATAGACGAACAGAGCAACAGCCGCACACAATTCCGAAAGGCCCGTACCCAGTGCCGCCCCCCTTACTCCCATGTCCATAATGAAAATGAAAAGGTAGTTGAAGGCAACATCAAGCAGGCACATCAGCATGCTGACCATGCTTGGAAAACGCAGATTGCCGCTGGCGATAAGGCTGGCCTGACAGAAAACTGTCAGCTGATAAACAGGGAGGAAAGCGGCGTAAATGCGGAAATATTCTGATGCATCGCCTGCAATGTCCTCTCCGCCTCCGAGCCATACCGGCAGCGGACCGCCGATAGCGAAGGCTGTGCCGCCAAGGAACAGTCCGGCCAGGCCGGTGTAGAAAAGCCCCTCCCGGAAGATTCTTCCGGCACCTTCGAAATCGTGGGCGCCGCAGCGATGTGCAATCTGTACGCTGAAACCGGAGCTGTTCGCAGCACAGAGGCTGCCGAACACCCAGGTAGCGGTGCTGACTATGCCTATTGCTGCCGCCGGTGCACTTCCGAGCCGGCCTACCATGCCGGCATCGATATAACTCATAAGGCACATCGACAACTGCGCCAGAATGGCGGGAACCGCAAGAAGAAGGGTGAGCTTGAACTGCTCCCCTGCCGTAAGGCCGGAGCCCTCCCTGAGCTTGCCGAGCAATAAATCTTTTGAGGAAGCCACGATGTTGCAAAGATACTCCTATTTTATTTATATTTGCATGTAATAGAATTTCCTTTCCATGCTGTTTCAAAAATCATATTCCGAAAAGCTTGCACGATACATCATCGTGCTCATAACCATAGCGATTGCAGGAGCCATATGCTGGATGATAAGGGATGTACTGGTCTACATCATCCTGGCCGCGCTGGTAGCCCTCCTGTCAACGCCGTTGTGCAATCTGATCTGCAGGATAAAAATAAAGGAATGGAGATGTCCGCAATGGCTTGGCTCAATCCTTTCCATTCTCACTGTATTCGCCATCATTTCCGGAATTATCATCACCATCATTCCTCTGATACGAAGCGTTGTCGCCGACATATCCACAGCCAATATAAACAATATGGCCAAGGCTGTAACAGTGCCGCTGGCGGATTTCAATGCGGCCATTGCCAGGACCATCCCGCAGCTGGGCAGGAATTTCAGAATAGAATCGGTCGTGCTTGAACAACTTCAGGAAATCTTTGCCCCGAATACGTTCTCGAATGTTGTCGGGTCGGTGACTTCATTCGTTGCAAAACTTGGGGTGTCTGTATTTTCCGTGATTTTCATCTCCTTCTTCTTTATAAAGGACCCGACAATCGCCACCAAGATTGTACTGGCTTTCGTTCCCGACAAATATGAAGAGCGCGTACACGCATCCATGCACAAGATAGGCATTCTTGTTTCGCGCTATTTCGTGGGAATGACCATAGAGGTGCTGGGAGTGTCGCTGTTGAATTTCATCGGGCTGCTCGTCATTGCGCGAATGGGGTTCAAATATTCCATAGGCATAGCGTTCATGACAGGAATCCTGAATATAATCCCTTATATAGGACCGCTGATGGGAGGAGTGATAGGGGTGAGCCTGTCGTTGATCATCAAGTACGTGTGCGCATCGTCTTTCGGACTCGCCGTGGGTTTCTTCCCCTTCGTACTTATTCTGGCCGGAATATTCACATTCACACAACTGGTGGATAATTCGGTATACCAGCCCCTCATTTACTCAAACAGTGTAAAAGTTCATCCTCTCGAGATTTTCATCGTATTCCTTGTCGCAGGGGAAATTGCAGGAATGGCCGGCATGTTCGCCGCCATCCCGACATACACCGTGCTGCGCGAGATTGCCAAGGAGTTCATCAGCAATGTAAAGGCGGTCCGCATGCTCACCGGAGGGCCGGATGATTCTGTCAGCGGGAAAGAGGCATAAGAAATTTCACTGCAATATGGAAGCAAAAAAAATCGACCTCAACGAATGGGGATATTACGGAGAGGGTGGGACTGCAACAAGTTTCTGCAACAAACGGGACGGGAATCTTTATCTCAAACTGAACAAGTCCGGATATCCGGAGCAGCTTACCAGGGAGGAATTCCTGGCCTCCAAACTTTTCGGCGAAATGGGCTTGCCGACACCCCCTGTATACGAATATGTCACGGACGGAGACAGATTCGGCTACACCGGGGAACGGGTAAAGGGAAAGATCTCATTTGCACGCATCCTTTCACAGGACCTCGGACGGATGGAGGAGATTGCAGGCAGATTTGCCGCTATGGCCGGGAATCTTCATAAGACGAAGGCAGACACTTCAAGGATGAAAAGCTGCCTGGAACACTTTACCGGATATCTAGGGGATATGTCTTTCGTCCCTTCGGATGTTGCAGACAGAATCAGGGAATATCTCAAGGAATTTTCGGACGAACCTTTCTGTCTTCACGGAGACATGAACCCCGGCAACGTCATCAATTTCGAGGGGCATGACTATTGGATCGGAATAAACTCATTCATGTATGGAGACCCCTTCTGGGACATGTCCACCATGTATATCATAGCCAACTGCATGCCCGCAAAGGCTGTCAGAAAACTCTATCATCTGAGCCCGTCACAATACCGCAAATTCTTCGATGCTTTCGGAAAGCACTATTTCGGGGATACCTGGAACAGCCCGCAGATCAGGAACCGCATCCGTAACGCAGCCAAGGTCAAATGCTGCGCTCTGATAAAAAAGGATCCAGGGAACGCTTCACTGTATGTACCTTTCATAAGAGGGAACTGGTTTGCCTTCCGTCTCCGCCTGGTATTCCGCTCATTCTGAGCAATCAGAAGAAATTTCTTTTGACCTCCAGGAGTTGCACTTCAGAGCAGAATTCAGCCAACTACCACTCAAACTCCACAGCAACGCCCTCGGGATTATTCTCATGGGTGATTCTGTAAGTGTGCGTGAACTCATCCCATTCGGATTCGTCGAATACTTCCTTGCCTGCAATTTTCACGCTCAAAGGCTGCTCTGGAAGAAGTATGCGTGCAACATTGGTGGTCCTGACGGGGCTCCTGCATACGAAACTGTATGAGTTGTCCGTTACCTTCTCGTCATATTCGCGTGCCGCTGCCGCAAGCACCTGGGGAGTTGAAGGGTTCCCGACCCTGTTGACGTCTATCAGCAGGCTTTGCTGCCCGGGGAAGAGTTCCTTGGCCGATAATACAGGAAGCGTGCTGTCATAAATGTCAATGAGCCGGCCTTCTATCCTGAGAGGGGCTCCGCTTACGCTTTCATCTATAACACCGGCTATGTCAAACATGCCGCGCTCAAGATAAAAGCTGTTCTTGAACTCGACGGTTCCGGGATAGAGTTCCACGATTTTATTGACATATTCCTCCGCACCCCCTTTGGTCAGGACATATTCTTTGGGGTCATGTCTGAGAACACAGACGGTACCCTTGCCGTATGTGTATGTTCCTTCAGCAGCGCCTGCTGGTATGTCCATAAGTTTGAACAGATGGTCTGAGGGCGCAGCGAAATTGTTGCCTTTCCGGTTCCACCACTCATAAACGGTCTGGAACGGGTCGTCATCACGCCCCGTGTAAACGAGGATACCGCCGTTTTTCACCCAGTTTGCAATGTACTTGTGCGACTTTGCCTCCATAGGTTTCATGTTGGAATATGACATGATGAGGATTCTGGTCCCTGCAAGGCTCTCCTTAAATCCGAGGTTCTCGATGTGTGCGGTCCTGACAGGGATGCCTGCTTTGATGAGAGGAAGGGCCTGACCGTAGAAGTTGGAGAAATGAGGATCTTCGTAACCTTGGTGCCGGGGGAAGCCCTGGAACATCAGGGAGTTTGCCATAAGTACAGTTATTCCCTGTGTTCCACTGACCTTGTTTTGAGAAAGCGGCATCTTGTTGAGGGCATTGATCATAAGCTGGATCTGGGTGGAATAGTGGCGGGGAATGGTCGTCCGCTCGTCGCTTTCCATACTTACCCGGTAAAGACCTTCATATATGCGCTCCGGCCAAGGCATCACTTCATAGTTGGCAATGTCAGGATATAGGAGCTTTGCCGTGAAGGTGCACTGATAGTTGAGCTTATAGTCAATCCAGTCCTTGTCGCCGTCCTCGATGGGGTCTGTAAGATAGTACATCTTGCGGCCCGTGGGCGCAGTCATACTCTCCATACATCCGTATTCGAGATACGCGGTTTCAAAGGTGCGCTCCTTCACCACGCCGTCGTAGTAGTTGCGCTGGCGCGAAGTGCCCGTCCAGACCTGCGCGATATAACCGTCGATGCAAGGAAGCGAAGCGAGACTTGCCTCCGGAGAGACAATCTGCCACTGCGAGTAGTTCAGAAGCGAGTGTGTCGCAACATAGCATTTGACATCCAGACCCTTGCTCCTGCCATAGTCCTTTGCATATGTACAGACTTCGTCAAGGGCATGGTAGTACATACGATATTTCAGTTTGTTGGCGAGATATGTGTTCTCAGGAGTCTCATGCTGAGGTCTCCAGTCGAAGCCATAGAATTTCTTCCACTCTGCCTTGAATGCGTTGCTGTAACCGCTCTTCGCCCAGAATTCGGGCTCCTCGAAGAACAGTTCCGTAATGCCGTTGTCTATGACTCTTCTGACGTGCTCTTCCTTTATATATCTGAGATAATTGTCCGAGGGGACAATGTAAGGTACGAGGGGGCCGTGCCAGATGGTGTCGCCCTGCGCATCTACCTGGCCCTCATCCAAGTGCCGTTCACCGTCCCACTGCCCTGTGAAGTAGTCCTGGTAGGCTCCCCAGGCGATACCGGTCATATACTGGGCAACATAGCCATGATCCCGCCAGGACTTCACCTTATCCTCGAAGGTGTTGACCGCATCGGCGCCGTTCGAGGGATTCCCTGTGACGCTGTAAATCATCACTCCATCCGCCCGGTTGTCCATTGTAGGCCTCCAGCCTTGTGCTGTCTGGAATGTCGTCTTGACTGCAAGACCATTATGTGGCGTTGCCGCCTGCTTCGGTCGGCAGCCTGCAATACCGGAAGCCAGAGCAATCAGCGCACCGGCCTTCAGAATGAATATTGGTTCGAATTTCATAAACATAGCCAACGCGAATATAGTGTAAATCAATATCGTCTCAAAATCTGATTTCTCCCGGATCGCAATGGCATTGATGTTTGGACGGCATACTTCTGAGCTATTGGTTCCAAGAATCATTTTGAATAGTTATTTTTGCAGTATGAGAATTTCAACCATCACTTCGTTCGCCGCACTGCTTCTTTCAGTAGCAGCTATGGCCGCGCCCTCCTCTCTCATATGGACCATCGGAACCGAGGACGGCAGTTCAGCCGAATTCGCTCTGGACGCATCCAGACTCAATGATTTCAAAAAGAACGACTTTTTCTTCGAGGATCACTTCTTCGTGGTCGGCCACTCCGACGCCAAGGTGGATTTCCCCTTCCTTCAGGCCGGCATCACCGATGCCTTCGTCGGGGGCTGCGGCAACTCCAGCACCGTCTCTCCCCAAACCAATATCCTCTTCGGTGTCAGCAGGCTCGCCAAGAGCGCTTCCGCCATTCTGAAAATCGCACTTGTCCGCGCCAATCCTGACGAGGACGTGCACCTCAAGGTTACCGTCAACGGCCGCCCTTCATACTACGACATCAAGGCCGGCAGCGGCCGCCGCGTGCTCGAGATGCCTCTCGCAGCGGCCGACCTCATCCGTGGCGACAACCATATCTGCATCGCCCCTCTCTCCGGCTCCTGGGTCGAATATGACAGCGTCAGCCTTGAGGGCAGCGGTATCACTCTTGCATCGAAGAAGGCCACGGAGCGCCTCACAAAGGTTCGTTCCGCGGAATACGACCTCAACGGCGGCCCCAAGCGCACATATGAGACACCGGCCGACTATGTGGACACCCGCATCGGCTCCGGCCACTCGCGCTGGATGCTCGCACCAGGGCCCTGGATGCCGTTCAGCATGGTCAAGCTCAGCCCCAACAACCAGAACGGCGGTTGGAACGGCGGTTATCAGCCGACTATCGAAAATATAGCCTGCATGAGCCATATCCACGAATGGACGATGTCGGGCCTGGGCATGCTGCCCGTCAACGGCCCGCTCATCATCAAGGAAGGCGATGAGAATGATCCCGACAGCGGATACCGCTCCCGCATCGACAAGAGCACGGAGACCGCTCCCCTGGGGTATTACAGCGTGTTCCTGACCGACTACGGCATCAGGCTCGAGGCTACTGCCTCCACCCATAGCTCAATGATGCGCTACACCTATCCCCAGGACAAGGACGGCCGCATCATGGTGGACTTCAAGATACCCGCGGAATACGGCTACGACCTTACCCGCCCCCAGGTAACCCAGGTCAGCGCCAACTGCATCGAGGGCTTCATCTCCCAGGTCTCTCCGACTTCTTCCGATTTCGTCATCCAGGACTATGTCATCTATTTCTCGATGGAGTTCGATGCCCCGGTCAAGAATGGCGGCCACTGGACCGATGACAATGTGTATGACGGCGTTGATTTCCTGGCCTATGGCCCCAAAGATGCCGGTTTCTTTGTGGAGTTCGACACCAAGGAACACCCCGTCGTACAGGTGCGCACGGGCATTTCCTTCGTGAGCATCGAGAATGCGCGTGAGAACCTCGCGGAAGAAATCACGAAGCCTTGCGGCTGGGATTTCTCCGCCGTGGTGCAGGCGCAGAAGGATGCTTGGAACGACATCCTCGGACGCGTGGAGATTGAGACCGCAGATGTTAAGGAGAAGGTCCGCTTCTACACAAATCTCTACCACTCGATGACTCGCAACACCTTCAGCGATGTCAACGGCGAATGGCGTGACCCATCTGAGACGGTGCGCAAGGTCGATGACCCAGTCAACGACCGCGCCCTCGGCTGCGACGCGTTCTGGAACTCAATGTGGAACCTCAATCAGGTCTGGAACCTCGTGACACCCGAATGGGCTTCACGCTGGGTCCGTTCCCAGATAGATCTCTACAAGTATTGCGGATTCCTCTCCAAGGGGCCTGCCGGCATGGAGTATATCCCCGTGATGGAGGCTCAGCACGAGATTCCTCTGATGGTCGCCGCCTGGCAGATGGGCATCCGCGACTTCGACGCGGAGCTCGCCCTGAAGGCCATGATCCATCAGGTCAACTCTCCTTTGACGCCGGTCTGCGGCGGCTGGGAGGGTAACGAAGACGTCGGAGTATACCTGAAATATCATTATGTGCCTTGTTCCGTAGGCCGTTGCTCCAACACCTTCGAGTACTCCTACGACGACTGGACCGTGGGACAGTTCGCCAAGGCTCTCGGCCACGAAGACATTTACAGGGAGTACAACGACCGCGGCGGCTGGTGGCGTAACGGCATCAACCCCGCCAACGGATGCGCCCATCTCCGCGATATCAACGGCAAGTTCGTCGATGACTTCGATCCTTTCGGCAAGTATAACGAATATACCGAGTCTAACGGCTGGCAAATCGGTTTCTTCGTCCCTCAGGATGTCGAGGGACTGGCCTCCTTCATAGGCCGCGACAAGTTCATCGAGAAGCTCGACTGGGGTTTCAACCAGAGCTATCCTGTCCGCTTCAACGCTCCCGGCGACAATTTCAGCGAGTATCCCGTTGTCCAGGGCAATCAGCAGAGCATGCAGCTCGCGTTCCTCTTCAACCGTGTGGGCCGTCCCGACCTCACACAGAAGTGGACCCGTGCCATCCTGGACAGATATTACGGCTACGGAGTCTCCAACGCATGGCTGGGCGACGAGGATCAGGGCCAGATGAGCGCCTGGTTCGTCATGGCCGCGATGGGTCTCTTCCAGATTGACGGCGGCTGCAGTGTCGATCCCGTATATGAAATTGTCAGCCCTCTCTATCCCAGGACTACTATCCATCTCGGCGGCCGTTACGGGCGTGGTCAGGACTTCGTCATAGAGGCCCACAACACCTCTCCCGACAACATATACGTCCGGAAGGCCGTTCTCAACGGCAGGGAACTGTCCGAGCCGCACATTCCCGCCTCCGAGCTTCTCAAGGGCGGAAAACTCGAACTCTGGATGGCGCCTGAACAGCGCTAGCCCGGCAATTATCCGGCGTCCCTCTGAAAATAATAATCCTCGCCACAATTGCAGTATAGGAAACACGACACTAAACACTGATACAAGGATATGAAGAAAGATTTGTTATTGCTTTCAGGTATTTCTGCAGCCAGCCTCATCCCCTCCATGGCTCAAACGCCGGAGGGTGAAGCTTTTTGTTTGAAGAATTCACCTAAACCCAATGTAATAGTCATCCTCGCTGACGACCTCGGCTACGGCGACCTTCAATGCTATGGTGCGCGTAACGTCCTGACGCCCAACGTCGACCGCCTCGCTGAGTCTGGCATAAGGTTCACTAACGCCCACGCCGTGGCATCAACCAGTACACCCTCGCGTTATTCCCTCCTTACCGGAATGTATTCCTGGAGGCGGAACGACACAGACGTGGCCAGGGGTGATGCCGCTATGATAATACGCCCGGAACAGTATTCTCTGGCGGACATGTTCAAAAATGCAGGATATGCCACCTGCGCCATTGGCAAATGGCATCTGGGTCTTGGAGACGTTACCGGCAGGCAGGACTGGAACGCGCCGCTTCCATCCGCCCTTGGCGACATAGGATTTGACTATTCTTACATAATGGCGGCAACGGCTGACAGGGTCCCCTGCGTCTTCATGGAGAACGGCAAGGTCGCGAATTATGACCCGTCCGCTCCCATATACGTCAGTTATGAGAAGAATTTCGAAGGAGAACCGACAGGAAGGGACAATCCCGAGCTTCTGTACAATCTCAGGCACAGTCACGGACACGATATGTCCATAGTCAACGGCATAGGCCGCATAGGCTTTATGAAGGGCGGCGGCAAGGCGCTGTGGAAGGACGAGAACATTGCAGACTCCATCACCGTACACGCCGTCGATTTCATCATAGCCCATAAGAACAAGCCGTTCTTTATGTATTTTGCGACCAATGACGTACACGTGCCCCGTTTCCCACACGAGAGATTCCGCGGGCAGAGCGGGATGGGGCTCAGGGGAGATGCCATCGTGCAGTTCGACTGGTGTGTCGGAGAACTGATCCGCACTCTTGAAGAACAGGGAATAGCAGACAACACGTTAGTGATTCTCACCAGCGACAACGGCCCCGTGGAGGATGACGGATATGACGACATGGCGGAGGAACTCCTCAACGGGCATTGTCCGGCCGGACCCTGGAGAGGAGGCAAATACAGTGCATTCGAGGGAGGGACGGCCGTACCCTTCATCGTAAGCTGGCCCGGTACCGTAGGAGAGAAGATGGAGTCAGATGCGCTGATATCACATATTGATCTCTTTGCATCCTTCGCCTCTCTGACTGGAGCGGTGATTCCCAAGGGGAATGCCACAGACAGCCGGAATCATCTGAGCACAATACTTGGACAGGACAGAACAGACAGGGAATATGTCATAGAACAGGCTGCCAACCGGACTCTTTCCGTCAGGACAAAGGACTGGAAATACATTGAACCCAGCGACGGCAAACCGATGATAGACTGGGGCCCGAAAATCGAGACCGGTTATCTTTCAACACCCCAGTTGTTCGATATGCGGGAAAATACCGGTGAGCGCAACAACGTCGCTTCAAAACACATCGATGTACTTTTTGAACTCCAGAATATCTTAAGAAAGGAGCGCAAGTGAGACACGCATGTCAGCGTCACTGTTTCAGCCAGACTGTCATCTGCCCGTCTCCTCTGTTATTCCACACACAATACGGAACGGCGGTAAGCTGACCGTCTGAAAGTGTCACGACACCGCCAAGGAGCCCCGGATCAAAGGAAGGCTTGAAAGGCCGGGTCCTGCTAATCAGAATCTCAGCGGCGTTGGCACCAAGCGCGGATCCGTCGGGATGAGGTTCGAGTACCTTTCCATTATCGGTTTCTTCAAAGCAATACACTATCGGACCTCGCTCGATGGCTACGTATCCTCTGTCCGCTTCAACTTTCCCGTTTGCGACAACCTCGCGCACCGGCATCGGAAGTTCTATCTCAATGACATCGCCGTCCTTCCATTTCCGCTCAACGCTCGCATATCCGTCAACAATATCATAACTGACAGCATTGCCATTCACTGTAACGGATATCTTCTCCGCAGAATCATCGATATAGGTGTACAGGTCCCCGGGGACAGGTCTGCCCTGTGCCCAGAGGGGAAGGCGCAGGCGCATCGCGAAACTCGTGGGCCTGTCAAGTCCGATAGTGGTGGATACCGTACCATCCCAAGGATAATCCGTTTTCTGGGTAAGACGGACGTCCCTGTCACCCAAGCGTATGTCCGCGCTGTTGGAGACATACAGGTTCTCGTAAACCACATTCTCCGAAGTCGCATAAACATATCCGGAGATTGATGACATGAATCGGACATCGTTGGATGGACAGCAGCTGCAACCGAACCACTCGGAACGTCCGGATGCCCCCTGGTTGAAAGGGGAAACCCCATCCGAAATCATGGGATTAGGATAGAAGAAATAGGTTCCGTCCAACGATATGCCAGCGATCAGCGCATTGTAAAGGATGCGTTCAAGCACATCTATATACTTGGATTCTCCATGAAGAAGGAACATGCGCTGGTTCCAGAACACCCCGGCAATCGCAGCACAGGTCTCACAATATGAAGCATTCGGAAGCTCGTAGTCGTCGCCGTATGATTCTCCAGCATATCTGGCACCAAGTCCGCCGGTGATGTACATCTTCCGCGAGGTCACATTCTGCCATATCGTATCGACGGCGGCAGCATATGCAGGGTCATCCAGGAGGATGGCAGCATCCGTCATCGCAGTGTAGAGATAGTTTGCACGTACTGCATGCCCTCTTGCATATTTCTGCTGCAATACGGGCTCATCATCCTGATAATAGGCATTATAGTTTAAAATGCCAGTTCCCCTGCGGTCCATGAAGAGCTTGGCCAGTTCGGCGTATTTCGGGTTTCCGGTCACGCGGGCGAGTTTCAGCAGCCCAATCTCTATCTCTTCGTGACCGGGAATTGCGACAGTCTTGCCCGGACCGAAGTTTTCATAAATATGATCGGCGCTCTTTATAGCGACATTGAGGAAATTGTCCTTGCCAGTCGCAATGTAGTGGGCAACGGCAGCCTCGTACATATGACCCATATTGTAAAATTCATGGCTCTCTACAAGATGGTCATACCGTTCCTTTTCATAGCTGCAATTGACCCATGTATAGTCGCGGGCACGAAGCTGATAAGCCGTGTAAAGATAACCGTCGTCACACTGAGCCGCCGAGATAAGGGAGATGATTTCATCCATGCGCCTGAGCAGGGCTTCGTCGTGATTGACGTTGTATGTGAAAGCCATGCCTTCAAGGACCTTGTAGACGTCGCTGTCATCAAAGCCCCAGTTACCGCGCCACTTGCCATCCTCTATACCCGCAGCGAATTTGAAGTTGTCAATACGTCCCTCTCTCTCACATTTATTGAGGGCATGGGGTATCGTAACTTCCGAGTTGGTTTTTACTCTAGGATTCCAGAAGCTGTCCGTAATTTCGACTTTTGTAAAATCAACTGCTTCCAATGCGCCTTCGGGCTGTGATTGCGAGCATGAAGCAAACAAGATTGCAGAAGCGGACAGGAGCAGGGCTAATTTTAACTCATTCATATGGTTTACATTTATCAGAAACAAAAAAATGTGAGTCAAAGAGGCAAAAAAAGAGGTTGAGACCTATATGAACTTCTCACTTTTAAGAAACTGGAATAATCCGGTAAAATATATGCCGTGATTATCCCTATATGGCATTATATCATCCTTGACGATGACAATCTTCTGGAAAGAATCACCAATGCGAAGCAGTGAATTCAGTTCCTGCTGCCTCTTTTCCTCATCGGAAATCTCAAAGGCTGACTGAATGTAGTACTTGTTGTTGCCGTCCGCAGCAATGAAGTCTACCTCATATTGTCTGTATTCGGATTTCCCGTCTTTCATTACCCTGTGTTCCACCACCCCGACATCTACGGTATACCCCCTATGAAGGAGTTCATTATATATGACATTCTCCATCAGGTGTGTGGGTTCCATCTGCCTGTAATTCAGACGGGCGTTTCTCAAGCCCACATCTACGGAATAGTATTTCTTGATATTCTCATAATACCTGTTGCCCTTGATGTTGTACCTCCTTGCCTCGTAAAAAAGGAAGGCATCTTCAAGATAGCCGATATATTTGGCCACGGTGTCATCGGAGATTTTGATTCTGCGTATACTCTCAAGTGTGTTGGTTATTCGAGTAATATTCGTCAGAGAGCCGATGGAAGAACATAATGCATCTGCTATCGCTTCCAGCGCATCCCGATTCTCCACGTTGTGACGCTCGACAACATCGTCAAGATAAGTTTTCTTCCATAGTTTCTGGAGATACGTGATTTTCTGCTCGTTTGTCGGCATCTTCCTCAGTGCAGGCAGGCCTCCGAACGTGTAATACTCTTTCCAGAGCTCGTTCTCCGACTCGGTTCTTCCCTGGCAGAATTCCCCGAATGTGAATGGCTTCAGGTTCACCTCATCTGTACGACCACGGAAGATGGTGTTGATTTCGCTTGAGAGGAACTTCGAGTTGCTGCCGGTGATATACACGTCCACGTTCGGACGCTTGTTGAGTCCGTTTACAATCTTCTCGAACCCTTCCACTTCCTGAATTTCATCCAGAAAGACATAATAGGGCTCGGTCATGTCTGTAATTCTTGAGTAAAGGTAGTCTTTAAGCTTTTCCCTGTCGAGCAATTCCTGAGGCGTCTCATTGTCTTCCACATCAAAGGTGATGCAGATGATATGATCCTCCGGAACTCCCTGTTCAAGGAGATAGTTTTTATAGATAGGGTCAAGAATGAAAGACTTGCCGCACCTGCGGGGTCCGGTTATAGCTTTAATCTGGCCATTATCCTTCCTTATAATCAAACGGTTAAGGTATGTGTCTCTCTTTACGATTGCATCCATAAAAACAGTTCATTCGAAATCCACTGCAAATTTACAATAAATTTCTAAACACAAAAGAATTTTCACATTACGCCGACAGTTCATTTATGGGCACCTTACTGTCATTCGTCCAGACGGATGACAGTAAGGTGCCCACAAATACAACGCACTGTCCTATAGAATGTTACGACAGAGTGTCGATATGGGCTAAAGATGTAAAAATAGACAGAGAGTGAGTTTATATCGGATTTTTCTCTCGTGAAAGTAATCTTTGTCCCAACGTATCGCCATCGAAAAATGCAGACTTCAGGGCCAAATGTGGTGTAAAAACATATGATTTAGCCCCAAAGTCCGCATTTTTCGGGAATTACTCCTTCTCTATCCTGAACTCATACGGAGAAAAGCGTATTCTGAAACATCCCGACACACAGGTACGTCGTTAGATCTGAGCAACGGCATGACAGGGAGCAGAAACGCCCGACA